>NZ_CP010777.1:4112195-4820793 GCF_001078055.1 Rufibacter radiotolerans
CCGGAAATGGTATAACTGTAAGCGTAATGGGCATATCCATAACTGGTGGAGCCGATGCTGGAAACTATATTTTAAGTAGCCCTACAGTTGCCACGGTTGCCAATATCACCAAAGCCAATGCTGTGGTTGTGGTAACGCCATACTCCGGCATCTATGACGGCAATAGTCACACAGCAAGTGGTACAGCTACGGGTGTTAATGGTGAGATTCTAACCGCTAATTTGAGTTTTGCATCTAGCTTCACGAATGTTCCTGGTGGTACAACTGCATGGTCATTTGCTGGTGGTAATAACTACAACAATGCTTCTGGCAACGCTACAGTAACCATTACGCCACAGACTGCAAACCCAGTAGCAGATGCGTACTATACCGGCTCAGATTTCTATTGGACTACTAGTTCCACAAACAAATCTGCAACGCTTACCTTGGCTACAACGATTAAGAATAACCTAAACTTTACCGGTGACATTACCACAGCCAAGGTTTCATTCTTTATTAAAAATGGCACCACTCTTACGCCTATCACTGGCGCACAGAATCTGCCTGTAGGATTAGTAGACCCAACTAACACTTCGGTAGGCTCTGCAGCTGCTACTGTACAATACAACTTAGGCTCAGCTTCAGCAGCTACGTTAACCATTGCAGTGCGCATATCTGGCAACTACAATGCCTTGACAAATGCAGAGCATGATGCGTTAGTGACCATTGCAGTACCTACCCCAGGTGGGATTATTGCAGGTGGAGCCAAAATGACCCAAGCAAATTCTGCAGGTTTTGTACAAGGTGCTACTAATAGGAAATCTGATGTTAGCTTCTATGTGCAGTATAACAAGAGCATGAAAAACCCACAAGGAAATGTGGAGTTGATCATTAGGAGCTACAATGACCGTAATGGAATTGCGGGGGATGTGCTTAGGACATATAAAATCAAAAGCACAGCTATTTCTGTTCTAGCCGTTACCAGCCCAACAGCTGAGTTCACCAGCAAGGGAAATATCTCTGAGGTAGTTGATGGTGTAGAGCAAAGCATCGAAGGCAATTTGACGTTCCAACTTAAAGTTTACGATGCTCAAGCTCCTGGTGCAAACGCTAGCCTTGGAACAATGGATCAAGTAGCAGTAACCATCTTCAAAAGTAAGGGAGGAATTTGGTACTCTAACAATTGGAATGGAGTTAAGGCTGATTTGAGCGATCTATTCAGTGGCGCGCTTAGCGTATCTGGAAATGGCGGCGGAGAAACTACCAGTACCACCACCACCCAATCTGTAAGTGTTGCCGCTCCAGAACTATCAGCCAAACCGCAGGCCAAGCTCACCAGCTATCCTAATCCGTTCACAGACCAGACTACTATTGAGTTTACCTTTGACAAAGACGAGGATTACAACTTGGTGGTCTACAGCGCCAATGGTGCTTTGGTGAAAAACCTGAAATCTGGCAAAGCACGGGCCAATACTCCGGTGCAGGTAACCTGGGGAGATAACTCTTACAATGTGGGGGTTTACTTCATCAAACTGGTAACGACTAATGGCGTGCAAACCGTAAGGGTGGTACGGCAGTAACAGAACCAAGAGTCAGGCCTCGTCTTTCTGAAAGCAAGGGGCCTGACCCTACTCTGGTAATCAATTTAAAAAGCACGTATCTGGCCAACACCAGGTGCGTGCTTTTTTTATGCTCTGCCCAAGGGGCAACTTCGCCTTCTCATTTCCCCGCGTATCCTTAGGCAGGTTAGAGTACCTCATTTTATCAATACCCCAGACAAATAAAACATAAACTCTGGTCATTGGTTAGAGGCTGGTTACAGGTAGAGGAAATAAAGGACCACACTATTACTTAAAACGGGAAGAGGCCGCATTACTAGTGCGGCCTCTTCCCGTTTTAAGGGTGTTTTCGTCAAAACAGGCGTAAAACAGCTTATTGTGCCACGCCAAAAAAGCAAGGCTTATTTCTTAGGAAGTTCTATGGTGAAGGTGGCGCCTTGACCCATACCAGCACTTTGCGCCGAAAGGCTACCGCCGTGCTTCTGCATGGTTTTCTGGCACAAGAACAGGCCTATGCCGTTGCTGGGCTCACCGGCGGTGCCCACTTTCTGGTATTTGGTAAAGCGGTCAAATAAACGTTCGCCGGTTTCTGGGGCAAACCCCATGCCCTGGTCCCGGAACCGGATGTAGATGTTGCCCTCTTTCTCTTCGGCCTGAATGGAGATGGTTTGCCCGGGGTGCGAAAACTTGACGGCGTTCACTAGCAGGTTATTGAGCACCTGCTCAAACGAAGCGGCCTCTACGTTCACCTGTAGCTTAGGGGGTATCTCCTGCACTATCTGCAGGCGCTTGGCTACCAGAGTCATCTGCATAGAAAGAATGGCGCTTCGGATCATGGGGCCCAGCATTACCGGGGTCTTTTTCAGGGTCTGGCCGGTCCACTCGTCTTGCCGGAGCAGGCTCAGCACAGAGTCCATGAGGTCTAGTTGCTTCTGCCCTACCTGCTGCAGGTTGGCCAGGTAAGGCGCCAGGTTCATGCGTTCAGAAGGGCTTTCCTGCAGCAGCCGCACCGTGTCTAGCATGGTGATGGTGGGTGTGCGCAGGTCATGGGACAGCATGGAGACCAGGTCTTTTTTCTCATTCAGGAGATTATCCACGGAAGTGACCGTCAACTGGATGTCTTGCAGGAGAATGCCTACCTCATCTGTGAAGTACGTGGGCAGCTTGGGCAGTTCGTTCTGGTCAAGGTAGCTACGCAGGGCCTTTTTGGCACGTTGTATGGGTTTGATGAGCTGGTTAAGAATGACCAGGGTGAGCCCCGTGGCTACCAGGGTAAGAATGAGGGTATAGGTAATAATGCTAAAAGCGGTGAGGTGGTGGTCTTTGTTCAGGACTATGAAAAAGATAATCCCGATCAAGGGGATATGAATGCCCAGGAAAGCGACAAACAGGAATTTGACAGAGTAAGACTTAAGAAAACCAATGCGTGATAAACTACTGTAAAGCTGCATAAACCAGGACCAGGGAGCCTATTAACTAAGAAAGATAACAAAAGACCACCAAGGTACTCAATTCTTGCGCAAGTTGGTTGGCGTATAACTACCTGTTCTCTCTAGCCGGGCTAGAAAAAAGATAAACTCCCGCTACTACAGTTCTTGCCTGCTCCTTATTTTATTCTTTAGCCTGCCCAAAGGCCTACCGCCCTGTCACCAGGAATAATGCTGTTTTGCCGTTTTGGGGCCATTATTTGAAAAACACGCTAAAAACGGAACCCTCCCCTTCTTTGCTGCTCACCTCTATTCTGTCACCGGAATTGTCCAGGATTTTCTTGACCAGGTAAAGGCCAATCCCTGTGCCCTCTACGTGGTCATGCGCGCGCTTGTACATGTCAAAGATCTTGGCCGTCTGGTGGTGTGAAATGCCCAGGCCGTTATCAGAGACAGACAGCACGTGGGTGCCGGTGTCTAACATCTGCGTAGTGATCCTGACCAGCGGCGCGCGTTCTGGGTGGGCGTATTTAATGGCGTTGGAAACCAGGTTAAACAGAATGCTGCGTAGGTTCTTGCGCGAATACTGGAGAAACTCAAAGCTTTCGGTTTCAAGTTCTACGCGAGCTTTGCTTGCGTTAATAAGCCCTTTCAGGTGCTCGTTCACATCTGCCAGCATTTCTGAGAGGTAGACTTTTTCTGAGGTATGGGTTTCCTGCTGCAGCTGCGTGATCTCCGTCAAGTCAGAGATCACGTTCTTGAAGGTCTTGATGGAACCGCGCATCATAGACAGGATATTTTCGTGCTTCTCCACATCCGGCCCCAGGTCTTCCATAAGCGCCAAAAGCAGTCCTTCCAGATTGGTGATGGGCGTCTTGAGGTCATGGGAGGCGGTGTAGACAAAGTTGTCCAGGTCATTGTTGATGCGCACCAACTCCTGGTTTTTCTTCATGAGGTCTTCATTGCGACGACGCTCGGTAAGGTCACGGGTAATTTTGGCAAAACCCAGCAAGCGGTTCTCCTCATTGTATATAGGCGACAGCACTACGTTGGCCCAGAAGGCGGTGCCGTCTTTTCTAATGCGCCAGCCTTCGTCCTCAAACCGGCCGTTCTCAATGGCCTTGGTGAGTTCATACTGCGGAAAGTTCTGTTCAATGGCCTCACGGCCGTAGAAAGACGAGAAGTGCTTGCCCACAATCTCCTGCTGCTTGTACCCTTTAATGCGTTCCGCGCCTGCGTTCCAGGTCACTACCAGGCCGTCTGGGTTGAGCATGATAATGGCGTAGTCTTTTACGCTGTCTATAAGCAGGCGGGTCTTCTCCTCGCTTTCCTTCAGTTCTACGTGGGTGCGGAACAGCTTCTCCTCCAGCTGTTTTTTGTCTGTAAGGTCGCGGGTGATCTTTGAGTAGCCTATCAGTTCATTCTTGCTGTTATAGATGGCCGTAATGATCACGTTGGCCCAAAACGATGATCCGTCCTTTCTAATGCGCCACCCTTCGTCCTCAAACCGGCCATGGGCTTTGGCCTCTTTCAGCTCATGCTCGGGGTACCCCTGCCGGATGGCGTCCTGCCCGTAGAATTTGGAGAAATACTTGCCTATCACTTCCTTGGCCTCATAGCCTTTTATCTTCTGGGCGCCCTGGTTCCAGGTGGCCACGTTGCCGGCCGGGTCCAGCATGAAAATAGCATAGTCCGTGACGCCGTCTACCAGCAGCCGGTACCGCTCCTCGCTTTCCTTGAGCCACTCATAGGCCTTGAACAGATCATCCTCGGCTTTTTTGCGCTCAGAAAGGTCACGGGTAATCTTAGAGAAGCCTATCAGGGTTTTCTCCTCGTTATAAAGTGGGGTGATAATGACATTGGCCCAGAAAACCGACCCGTCTTTGCGTACCCGCCAGCCTTCGTCTTCAAAGCGGCCGCGGGCCTGGGCTTCCCTCAGTTCATAGGCGGGGTACTCCCGGTTCTTGGCCTCTGAGGTATAGAAGACAGAGAAATGCTTGCCAATGATTTCATTTGGCTCATATTGCTTGATCTTTCTGGCCCCCAGGTTCCAGGTAGAGACATGCCCGGTGGGGTTTAACATGAAGATGGCGTAGTCTGTGACGTTTTCTACAAGTAAACGGTAACTATCTGCTGATTGGGTGCCAAGATGGATGATTGGCAACGTTTCTGGTTCTGAATTCATAACAATAGGGGCAACATTGTTATACCTGAGCCTTTCTTCTGGAATTGGTCTGGCGAAATAAGCCACCCCAGGGAAAGAGTTCCTCCTGAATCCTTATCCGTCAGGGAAAAAAGCCACCGGCAGTGACCGCATTTCTTTCCCAAGGATTCAATATAATCTTTTTAATACGGATGGGCAGCAGGGCAAGTTCCCCTGCTTTGCCTTCCGCAGGCTAATATTTACATTATTTTAGTAATTACCAACCTGGCAGGCACGTTTTGCCTATTTGATTTTAGTAATCTCACAAAAGAATCAGCAAAACAATCTTCTTTTAGCAAGTAAAGAATATAAAAATTTCCTAAGCGGAAGGAATACAGGACAGCTATTATTTTTTTTTCAACCTCACGGCCATTTTTCCCGCAACTCTCAACTTTCTCCCTTAACTTTGGGCAATTTATACATACTCATTTACCAATGCCTAAAGATCAATCCATCAAGTCAGTCTTAATCATCGGTTCTGGTCCTATTGTCATTGGACAAGCCTGTGAGTTTGATTACTCCGGCACCCAGGCCGCCCGCTCCTTGCGCGAGGAGGGAATTGAGGTTACCCTCATCAACTCCAACCCCGCCACCATCATGACAGACTCTATCACGGCAGATAACATCTATCTGTTGCCGCTGGAGAAGAAGTCTATCATCCAGATTCTGGAGAAGCACAAGATTGATGCGGTACTGCCTACCATGGGGGGCCAGACTGCCCTGAATTTGGCCATTGACTGCGAGAAAGCCGGTATCTGGAAAAAGTACGGCGTGAAAATGATTGGCGTGGACATTGGCGCCATTGAGACCACCGAGGACCGCGAGAAATTCCGTCTGCTCATGATTGAGCTGGGCGTGAACGTCTGCAAAGGCTACACGGCTACCTCTTTCCTGGAAGGCAAAGAGATAGCCCAGGAGATTGGCTTCCCGCTGGTAATACGCCCGTCGTTTACCCTGGGTGGTACCGGAGGCGGTTTTGTGAACACCCCAGAGGAGTTTGACGCCGCCTTGACCCGCGGCCTGCACGCCAGCCCTACCCACGAGGTACTGGTGGAGCAAAGCATCATGGGTTGGAAAGAGTATGAGCTGGAGCTGCTGCGCGACAACATTGGCAACGTGATCATCATCTGCTCCATTGAGAACTTTGACCCCATGGGCATCCATACCGGCGACTCCATTACCGTAGCCCCGGCCATGACCCTGCCAGACACCGTGTACCAGCGCATGCGCGATTTGGCCATTAAGATGATGAACGGCATTGGCCAGTTCGCCGGCGGCTGTAACGTGCAGTTCTCAGTGAACCCAGATGATGACACCATCATCGCTATTGAGATCAATCCCCGCGTGAGCCGCTCTTCGGCCCTGGCCTCTAAAGCCACCGGCTACCCTATTGCCAAAGTGGCCGCCAAGCTGGCCATTGGGTATAACCTGGATGAACTGAAAAACTCTATCACCAAGACTACCTCGGCGTTCTTTGAGCCTGCCCTGGACTACGTGATTGTGAAAATACCGCGCTGGAACTTTGACAAGTTCAAGGGTGCCAACAAATTGCTGGGGCTGCAGATGAAATCTGTGGGCGAGGTAATGGGCATTGGCCGTACCTTCCAGGAAGCCCTGCAGAAAGCCTGCCAGAGCCTGGAGATCAAGCGCAACGGCCTGGGCGCCGATGGCAAAGAGAAAACCAACTATGACCAATTGATGTACAGCCTGGCCAACCCTAGCTGGGACCGCCTGTTCACCATCAAAGACGCCATGAAGTTTGGGGTAGCTACCAGCACCATTCAGAAAGTGACCAAGATTGACCCCTGGTTCCTGCAGCAGATTGAAGAGCTGGAGCTCACTGAGCGCGAGATCCTGAAATACACCATTGACACCATCCCGGCTGATCTGATGCGCACCGCCAAGGTGAAAGGCTACGCCGACCGCCAGCTGGCCTACCTCATGCGCTGCAAAGAAAGCGAAGTGCATGACAAGCGCCTGAGCATGGGCATTAAGCGCGTGTTCAAAATGGTAGATACCTGCGCCGCTGAGTTTGAGGCTAAAACGCCTTACTACTACAGCACCTTTGACGGCGAGAACGAAAGCGTGGTCTCTGACCGCAAGAAAGTAGTGGTGCTGGGCTCGGGTCCCAACCGCATTGGCCAGGGCATTGAGTTTGATTACTCCTGCGTGCATGGCGTATTGGCCGCCCGTGAGTGTGGATACGAAACCATTATGATCAACTGTAACCCAGAGACGGTTTCCACTGATTTTGACATCTCTGACAAACTGTACTTTGAGCCGGTATTCTGGGAGCACATCTATGACATCATCCTGCATGAGAACCCCGTAGGCGTGATTGTACAGCTAGGCGGACAGACGGCCCTGAAACTGGCCGAGAAACTGACCCGCTTCGGGATCAAGATCCTGGGTACCACCTATGAGGCCCTGGACTTAGCCGAGGACCGCGGCGCGTTCTCTACCCTGCTCAAGGAAAACAACATCCCGTATCCGCCCTTCGCCAGCGTGACCTCTGCGGAGGAAGCCCTGGAGGTGTGCAAAGACCTCAAGTTCCCGCTGCTGGTGCGCCCTAGCTACGTATTGGGCGGTCAGAACATGAAAATCGTGATCAACGAGAAAGAACTGGAAGCGCAGGTACTAGATATTTTAAAGGACAGCCCCGGCAACAAGGTGCTTCTGGACCACTTCCTGGACCGCGCCATTGAGGCCGAGGCCGATGCCATCTGCGACGGCGAGAACGTGCACATTCTGGGCGTGATGGAGCACATTGAACCGGCTGGTATCCACTCCGGTGACTCCTACGCGGTGCTGCCTCCGTTTGACCTGAGCCAGAACGTGCTCAACCAGATTGACGAGTACACCAAGAAAATCGCGTTGGCGCTGAACACCGTTGGCTTGATCAACATCCAGTTCGCCATTAAGAACGAGATTGTGTACATCATTGAAGCCAACCCCCGCGCCAGCCGCACGGTGCCGTTCATTGCCAAGGCCTACAAAGAGCCTTATGTGAACTATGCCGCCAAAGTGATGCTGGGCGAGAAAAAGGTGACGGACTTCACGTTCAATCCTCAGTTGGAAGGCTACGCTATCAAGGTGCCGGTCTTCTCCCACAACAAGTTCCCCGAGGTGAACAAGGAGCTAGGTCCAGAGATGAAATCTACCGGCGAGGCCATCTATTTCATTGACAACCTGGAAGACGAGTACTTCACCAAGATCTACTCAGAGCGCAACCTGTACTTGAGTAAATAGATTTTAGTAGTGCGTATCACGTAGTGCGACATTAGTAAAATAGAAAGGCCGTTCCTGCAGGAACGGCCTTTTTGCGTTTTGGGCCTGTTTTGCTGAAAACAGGCCCAAAACGGGATTCCAAAATCTTGCTACATGATACGCACAACCTGATACCGCTATTTCACCACGGCCACTTTCTTCTCTTCCTTCATTCTGGCAAAGTAATCTTTGGCGGCGGCCATTACCCGTGGGGACATGACTAGGGCGCAGGTCATGGTAGGAATGGCCATGAGCGCGAAGGCGGTGTCTATGAGGTTGATGACGGAGGTGATGGTAGCCACGGCGCCTATGATCACGGTTAAAATATAGAAGTAGTCATACAGGCGGCGGTACTTGAACCCGAACAGGTACGTGAAGCACTTAGACCCGTAGTAGCAGTAAGAGAAAAGGGAGGTGAACGCGAAGATGAACACGCAGATCACCAGCAGGTATTTGCCCATGACGGGCATGGCGGCGTCAAAGGCCTGGGCGGTCATGCTCACGCCGTTGTCGCTGTGGGTTTCCCAGACGCCCGTCACCAGAATGGCCAGACCGGTCATGGTGCAGACAATGATGGTGTCAATGAAGGGCTCCAGCATGGCTACCAGGCCCTCGCGAACGGGTTCGTTGGTCTGGCTCTCGCCGTGCATCATGGCGGCCGTACCTATGCCCGCCTCATTGGAGAACGAGGCCCGGCGGGCGCCCATGATAATCACC
Source organism: Rufibacter radiotolerans (assembly GCF_001078055.1). Classification (NCBI taxonomy): domain Bacteria; kingdom Pseudomonadati; phylum Bacteroidota; class Cytophagia; order Cytophagales; family Hymenobacteraceae; genus Rufibacter; species Rufibacter radiotolerans. The sequence goes on from NZ_CP010777.1 coordinate 4,121,348, forward strand.
TGCATCACGGCACCGCCCATCATGGCATTACCGGTAAAAGCATCTTCAAAGATCAAAGCAAACATATGCGGCACCGCAGACACATTCACGCCAATAATATAAAGCACCGAACCCGTGTAAAGGATAACCATTAACGGCACCAGTTTGGTGGCTACGTTGGCAATGCGCTTCAGGCCGCCAAACATGATAATGGCCACCGGAAACGCCAGGGCAATGCCCATGAAAAGATTGGGCAAAAACACGTCATCACCTACCAGTCCGCTGGGCCGAAGTACCACGTCCCGCACAATCTGGGTTAATTGGTTAGACTGGAAAAGGGGCAGCGTACCAATAAGGCCGGCTGCCGCAAACAGGATAGACAAAGGCTTCCATTTCTGGCCCAGTCCTTCGGTGACCATATACATAGGGCCGCCCTCCACTTCGCCGCGCTCGTTGCGGCCGCGGTACATCACAGAAAGGGTGCAGGTAAAGAACTTGGTGGCCATGCCCACAATGGCGCTCATCCACATCCAGAACAGCACGCCGGGTCCGCCCATGGCAATACCCACGGCCACCCCACTGATGTTACCCATGCCAATGGTAGAGGCCAGCGCGCTGGACATGGCCTGGAACGGGCTTATCTGTCCGGGGGCGTTGGGGTCCACGTATTTTCCGCTCAGGATCTCTATGGAGTGGCTCAAATGCCGGAAGGGAACAAAACGGCAATACAACATCAGGAACAGGCCACCGCCCATCAGTAAAATCAATAAAGGCATGCCCCAAGCCAGGCTGCTGGCCTCAGCAAGAAACGATTCTAATCTTTCCACAGAGAAATAGTTAAGCTACAAGAGACAAACTTACGGCAGGAAAGTGGGAAAAGGAACGGCGGTTTGGGGGAGTTTCAGCAAAAACGGCCTTAAAACGCATATACTCTATAGGATAACAGGAAAATTGCTTGAAAAAGTAAACAAGAGGATAGCGCTTACCCTGGAGCAACTACAGAAAACGCGCTTTCAGGTCTGGGGTGGGAAGCATACAGCTTTCGCGCTGGCCAAACCACCGGTAACGGTTCCTAGACACAAAGTCATAGGCAGGGTCGCGCAGGAACCGGGGCACCAGCGTAAAACCGTACAGCAAGGACCACGCGCCGCTAAGATGCCGTACTACCCGCAAGGCCGCGGTGGAGCGGGAGTACAGTTGCCCGTTCTCCAGCAACAGCACGCTTTGGAAGTGAGTAGTGGGCAGACCATACGCTTTTAATACCTCCTGCCCTACCTCAGACTGCAGAGACGCGAATTTGAAGTGCCCCTTGGGGTCATGGGTGATGACGAACTGCACAAACCCATTGCACAGGTTGCAGACGCCGTCAAATAGAATAGTAGCGGAAGAGGGAAGCATAGTCTTTAATATTTGGCAAAGATTGCCATTTTACCTAACAATAAAATGACAGTATTTCTACGGATAACCCATGCCTAAAGACCGAAGCAATACGGGTATTGAATAATTTCTATGAAATTTTTAGCACCTTTCTAAGAACAACACCGTAAAAGAGGAACCTGAAATGAAACCCCATTTCTATCATTCATTAACTTGTCAAAACTATGAAAAAGACTTTTGTAAACATTTTCGCGATTGCCGCCCTGGTAGCAACTTCGGCTTTGACTTCTTGCTCTGGCAGCACTGAAACCACCACAGACACTACTAATACTGACAGAACCACTGAGTCAGAAACCAGCACTACATACGGTACCACCGGTACTACTACTGGCACCACTACCGGAACCACTACGGGCACTACCACGGGTACCACAGGCACTACTACCGGTACAACCACCGGAACTACTGGTACCACAACCGGAACTACCACAGGAACCACAACTGGTACAACTACTGGCACCACCGGTACTACTACAGGAACAACAACCGGAACAACAACAGGCACTACCACCGGTACCACTACTACTGGCAACTAGTCTCTGCGTTCCGTAGAATAAGTAATATAGGCAGAAAGGCAAAGCCCCTGGGTTTTGCCTTTTCTGTTTTCCTTTCTAGCCGCCAACCCAGACCATGCATCTACTTAGGCAGTACCTGCATTCTGTCTTCTACGCAGATACCCGGGCCCTTTCCCTCATGCGGATATGGGTGGCCAGTGTCTTGCTGCTGGATATTGGCATACGGGCCTCAGACCTGGAGGCACATTACTCCAACATGGGCGTTTTGCCGCTGCATGTGTTGCATGCCAATGCCTGGAACCCCTATTTCTTTTCTTTCCATGCGCTAAGCGGATTGTGGCAGTTTGAGGTGATTCTCTTTGCCATTGCCGGCATAGCCGCTATTTGCCTGCTGCTGGGTTACCAGACCCGCTGGGCTACCTTTGTGTCCTGGATTCTGCTGCTCTCCCTGCATAACCGCAATCCGCTCATTACGCAGTCCGGCGACAGCCTGCTCCGGATGCTGCTGTTCTGGGGCATGTTTCTGCCCTGGCACCGGCATTATTCCCTGGATGCCCGCCGCACCCCTTCCTCTGCCCTTTCTGCCCGCTACTTCAGCGCGGCCACGGTGGCTTATATTCTGCAGGTAGCCTGGGTGTATGTGTTCACCGCGCTGCTCAAAAGCGGCGCCGAATGGACCACCGATGGCACCGCCCTGTATTACGCCCTCAGCCTGGACCAGATCCTGATGCCCGGCGGCCGCATCTTGTACCAGTACCCTGAACTCATGAAGTTCCTGACCCACGCCACATATTATGTGGAGCTGTGGCTACCTTTTGTATTGCTTATTCCCTGGCGGAACGCCTGGTTCAGGATGCTGTTTTTCATTGCTATTGTAGGGCTGCACATTGGCATCAGTCTTTCTCTGTTTGTGGGTTTGTTCTACCTTATCAGCATCTCGGCGGTCATAGGTTTATTGCCTACCCCGGTCATGGACACTATAAATCACCACCTGCACTCTGGCTACCACCAGGTACATAAAACTTGGATTCGGCATGCCCGCACCTGGCGCTCTCCGGTAGACCTGCAGGTACGCCTTACCTGGAACAAGCCCGCCTGGGCCGGAGACCTTCCCTTAAAATACCTGCGTGAAACGGTGGTGTTGGTGGCCCTGGCCCTGGCCCTTTGGTGGAACCTGAGTACCTTGGGCAAGCCTTATTTTCAGATTCCGGGTAGCGTGCAATGGGCGGCGCTGGTACCGCGGCTGGACCAGAACTGGAGCATGTTTGCCCCCAACGTCTTTAAAGACGATGGCTGGTACGTGCTGGAAGGCATCAATAACCAGAACAAAAAGGTAGACCTGAACCAGCAGGGCAAAGAGCCAGACACCATTAAACCGGCCTCGGTGGTAAGCCTGTTCAAGAATGACCGCTGGCGGAAATACTCAGAGAACTACCTGTTTGTTCCTAACGCCTACATGCGGCCCTACTACTGCTTTTACCTGCTTCGCCGTTGGAACGAAGCCCACCCCCGCCCGCAGCAGATCAAGGAACTCACCGTCATCTACATGAAGGAGTTCACCTTGCCCAACTATAAAACTGCGCCCATTAAGCGGGAGTTGCTCTGCCACTGCAAACCATAATGAATTACAGGAAACAAGCCAGTTTATGGAAAGCTTAGAAGCAACAGGCCTCACTCATTTGTTAAGGTTTTTGGTAGTCCATGAGTTTCCTTCTTAGGTGCAATTCCTTCTGGTTCAGCCTCGTATAAAAGAAGTAGAATTTCACTTAAACCTGAAAGGAGGATAGTATGCCACAAGGAGATAAATCTGCCTACACAGACAAACAGAAACGGCAGGCCGAACACATAGAAGACAGCTACGAGAAGAAAGGCGTAGGCCATGAAGAAGCCGAAAAACGCGCCTGGGCCACCGTAAACAAACATGACGGCGGCGGCAAGAAAAGCGGCTCTGGCAAAAAAAGCTAACCACCCAATACCTTTGAAATGGCCGAAGTCCGTTTTGGGGCTGTTTTTCTGAAAACAGCCCCAAAACGGACTTCGGCTGTAAAGGCCTTTTCCTTACACCTTCACACTCCGCAGCCATTTGGCCACGCCGCCGGCTACTAACCCGCCCAGGAGATAATACCCCACGGTGAGGGCTTGGGTCTGGCGGGTACGGTTGCTGGGGGCTGCGCCAAGGCCCATGGGTCCGGGCAATACCACGCCGCCAATACCGGCGGCCGTGCCCAGAATAGAGCCGCGCCACCAGGCTTTTTTGCCGCCGCCGGTGAGGCTATAGTACAGGCCATTAGAAATAATATCGCCTACCAAGGACCAGGTATGTAATTTGTCATCATTGGGCGGGGTTTGACCAGCATAGCGCAAGCCTTTGGTAATGGCGCGCATGCCCAGAATATCCATACGCGGGGCATCTGGGTAAAAACGCCGTACGGTCTCATGCACCGCCGTTACAGCCAGGGCGCCCGCCAAGCCGCTGATGCCGGACCGCAGCCATTTGTTCAGGCGTTTTTTGCCTGCTTTTCTGGTGGTTCTTTTGCGCTTATTTTTCTGTTGGCCAGGCGCTGTTGTTTCTGCCTGAACGCTTCTTAAAGTCAATTTCTTTGCCATAACATATTGGTTTTATCTTCTCTCCTTTTAACCTGTTTTATGGGCGAAGGTTGCCTGAGAAGAGAGGAAAGGGAATTACGTTTTAAGCCTGTTTTCCTGAAAACGGGCCCAAAACGCACACTGAATCTTTTTACCTATCTTTGTGTCTTATATCCAGCGGGGCTGATGCACTCGCCTTTTCTTGCATGGCCAAATCACTGACGGCCTTTATCAATCAACATGACATTTTCAGAACTAAATTTAATTGAACCTCTTCTGCAGGCCCTGCAGGAAGAAGGATACACCACTCCCACTCCCATCCAGGAACAAGCTATTCCGCCGGTGTTAAACGGCGATGACATGCTGGGTTGCGCCCAGACCGGAACCGGCAAAACAGCCGCGTTCAGCTTACCGCTTTTACAGCGCCTGCATGAAGCAGGTCCGGCACACCCGGCCAAAGCCATCAGGGCGTTGATCTTAACCCCTACCCGTGAACTGGCCCTGCAGATTGGGGACAGCATCAAGTCGTATGGCCGTCATACCAACATCAAGCATAGCGTTATTTTTGGCGGCGTGGGTCAGGTACCCCAGGTACAGCAGATAAGAAACGGCGTTGACATTCTGGTGGCTACCCCCGGTAGACTGCTGGATTTGATGAACCAAGGCCTGTTGTCCTTGAAACACATTGAGACCTTTATCCTGGATGAGGCAGACCGCATGCTAGACATGGGCTTTATTCATGATGTACGCAAGGTGATTGCTCAGATTCCGGCCAAACGCCAGACGCTGTTATTCTCCGCCACCATGCCCCAGGAGATTCAGAAGCTGTCTGCCAGCATCTTGAGAGACCCGGTGTATGTAGAGGTAACGCCCGTTTCCAGCACCGTTGAGAAAATTTCCCAGAAAGTATACTTTGTGGAAAAACTGGAGAAACGTGCTTTGCTGAGACACCTGTTTCAGGAGGAAGGCATTACCCGCGCACTGGTTTTCTCCCGCACCAAACACGGCGCAGACCGCATTGCTAAGGAGCTTTCCAAGGCGGGCATCACGGCGCAGTCCATTCACGGCGACAAAGCCCAGAGCAGCCGCGTAAAAGCCCTTACCCAGTTCAAGAACAATGAGCTGCAGGCTCTGGTGGCTACTGACATCGCCGCCCGCGGTATTGACGTGGATGACCTTACGCACGTGATCAACATTGACCTGCCCAACGAGCCAGAAACCTACGTGCACCGCATTGGCCGTACGGGCCGCGCCGGCGCCGACGGCATGGCCCTTTCTTTCTGCGATGACACGGAGCTTCCGTACCTGCGCGACATTGAGAGACTGACCAAGCAGGAGATACCGGTAGAAGAAGGCCAACCGTTCCACGCCAACTATTCCAAACTTCCGTTGGCCGGCGGAAGAACCACTGACAAAGCCCGCTCCGCCTCCAGCGGTGGCGGAAGCAGCAACCGCAGCGGCGAAGCTGGCCGCAGCAGAAGAGGCCAGGGTGGCGGAAACAGAAGACCTAACTCTACCCAGGGCGCCAGCCAGGGTAGCAGCAGCGGCGGAAGCAGACGTCCTTCCGGCGGTAGCCGGGGCGGCAACCGCTAACCGCTAACCGCTAGTTTATATAAACAGAAAAGCCGAACACATAACGCGTTCGGCTTTTCTGTTTTAGGTGCTACTCAAGTATCAGGCTTTGCGTATTCTGACCGCTGTTTCTGGTGGTTGCTTCCGGGGCAATGAGGTTTTCCGTTTCTAGGGGAGACCTGCCCTTTCTGGCAGTACCTTACTCTAGCCATCACCTCTGCAAATACTGCGTTTCAAATAGCTTCTAAACTCTTCTATTGTCCTTATGAATGCTGGGTTCCGCGGGTAGAGGATTTTGATTTTCTACCTGTTTTGCCCTGGCCTATCCAGCCTTGTGAAGAAGCGGCCCAGTAAGAGGCGCCCAAGGCAATGGCAGCACCACCAATTACTTTCTGGGTAGTGGTTAAGCTGTTGAAAGAACGGGCTACGTTAGAACCCATGTCTTTCACGGCCTGTGGCACTTGCACGTTGCTTAAGCTGCTGGTGAAGTTATTCAACATACTTTGCGCTGAACCCTGCGGCTGTTGCTGTGAAGAGCCTTGTGGCTGCTGCTGGCGGCTGGAAGACTGGTCTTGCTGTCTGCTGGAAGCATTCACTGAAGACTGGCTCTGGTTAGTTGAACGTTGGTTTCTGGCTGAATCTTGTTCGTAAGAAGTTGCATCCTGGGCAGAAGCGTTTGGCTGACGGCCCGGCTGATTGGTTTTGTTTTCCATAGTTGTAAAATTTAAGATGTATAGATGCCTATAAATTCCAGGGAAAAATCTCTGGGTCTATCTACTTGTGCTCATAAGCAGACGAATCCATTTTATCGAAAACGGGCGCAAATGGTTGCGCCAATTTCTATCTTTTCTACTATTTTTTACAGATCAAGGTTGCGATTACTTCCAAATTAGCGCCTTCCAAATATACAGAGTGCAATATATAGCGTTTTGTTGCTTATTTACGTAAAAGGCTGTAGAAACCGTTTTTACTCCTGATCTGCGCTTATGCCTGTTCCCATCAAGTCTGGCCCGCACACCCCGGGCCCCTCGCAGCACTTTATCAGAAAAGTTTTAATAGTGGCTTTTGTGTTTGTTGTGCTGTTTCTGCTGTATACAGTCATCAAAATGGCCTTTGTTACGCTGCTGGTGTTCTTTGCCGCCGTTCTGTTTGGCGTTCTGCTGCACGGGCTCAGCAACTTTCTGCACCGGCACCTGAGATTGCCACACAAATGGGCCCTGGCCCTGGTCTGCCTGCTGTTGGCAGGCGTGATTACGGGGGCATTCATGTATCTGGGGCCCAGCCTTTCCCGGCAGACGGAGGAGCTACGGGAAGACCTGCCCACTGTGCTGGAGAAACTGCGGGCCCAGGTGGCCTCCCTTCCCTACGGAGACCAGTTGCTCAAGCAGATCCCCACCCCAGAGGAGCTTCTCAAGGGGGAGAGCTTCATCATGAAAAACGCTTTCTCGCTTTTCTCCTCCACCTTTGGGGTGCTGGCCAATATCCTGATCATTGTGGTAGTGGGTATCTATCTGGCCATCTCGCCCCAGGAAACCGCCAGCGGGCTGGTGCGGCTGGTGCCCAAGAAACACCGGCCCCGGGCCCGCGAAGTGATCCATGTGCTCCGGTTCACGCTCTGGGGCTGGCTCAAGGGCACCGTGCTGGCCATGGCCATCATAGGCTCGCTCACTACCTTGGGCCTCTATATTATTGGCGTGCCTATTCCGTTGCTGCTGGGGGTTTTTGCCGGTCTCCTGGAATTCATTCCTAACATTGGGCCGTTCATTGCCGGTTTTCCGGCGGCGGTGCTGGCGCTGGTGCAGGACCCCAGCAAGGCCCTGACCGTGGTGCTGTTCTTCATTGGGCTTCAGAGCCTGGAAGGGTATATTCTCACCCCGCTGGTGCAGAAACGCATCATTGACTTACCGCCGGTGCTTACCATTATGGGCCAGTTGGTCTTAGGCCTGCTGGCCGGCGCCTGGGGGCTATTTCTGGCGGTGCCGCTGGTGGCCGTGATCATGGTGCTGGTAAAGATGCTGTACATTGAAGACTACCTGGGCGACTACGCCGTGGAGGTGAAAGGCGAGGAAGAAGCCATTGCCCAGGAAGAAAACTCGCCTACACCCCAGGAAGAAGAGACTCCGTAACGTTGTGGCCCAAGTTGCCAGGTAAAGACATCGGCGGGAGCCGGATGCCTTGGATTCTGCTATGTTTTAGGGCTGTTTTATGAAAATCAGGCTTAAAACAGATATCTTCATCCGGTAAAGCCGTAAGAAACCTTTCATTTAAGTGACTAATACGTACCAGGCCACCCCACCCGTACGCCACTTGTCTCACGCAACTCATTTAAAACACCTATGACGTTCAGAAAAACCCTTGCCCTTGGCCTAGCGCTTTTGCCGCTGTCCGGTGCCTTCGCGCAGAAAGACATCAAGCAAAAAGATGTTGCCCGCATTATAAACACCCTTGCCGCCGATGAGATGATGGGCCGCAAAACCTTTACCCCGGGCATTGACAAAGCCGCCAATTTCATTTCTGATGAATTCAAGAAAGCCGGGCTGCAACCCCTGGCCGGCGACACAGACTTCAAGCAGGAGTTTAAGATGTACAGCCTTACTTCAGACAAAGCCGATATTGAGATCAATGGCAAACGGGTAAAGCCCGAAGAGTTCTTTTACAGCACCGTGCACCGCAAGGTGGAGTGGGAAGACAAAGCGCCCAAGCCCGTTTTCATTGGCGAGAACGATGATTTCAGACAGGGCATAAACAAGGCCCGCCAGCAGAAGAAAGATTTACTGGTAATGGTGCACCCTAAACACCAGGAGATGTTCAGCCGCTACGCGGAATACTTTAAGCAGTCTAGCCCGGTCACCGAACTTGGCAAAGGCTCTACGCTCATCTATGTGCTGTCGCCGCTCACTGAGGTGACTTCTTTTGACGTGGAGATCAAGAACGAGGTAAAGGAAATGGACCTGGCCAACGTGGCGGGCATGATCCCGGGCAAGCGCGCCAATGAGTACATTGTCTTCTCGGGTCACTATGACCACATTGGTTTCCAGAAAGCGGTAGATGGTGACTCCATAGCCAACGGCGCCGACGATGACGCCTCTGGTATTACCGCCGTCATTACGCTGGCCAACCACTTCAAGAAACAGCCTAAACCAGAGCGCACGCTTCTCTTTGTGGCCTTTACGGCCGAGGAGATTGGCGGCTACGGCTCCCAGCATTTCTCCAAACAGCTGAACCCCGATGAGATTGTGGCCATGTTCAACATTGAGATGATAGGCAAAGGCTCTAAGTTCGGTCCTAACAGTGCCTACATTACCGGCTTTGATAAATCAGACTTCGGGTTGCTGTTGCAGCAGGCCGTAAAAGGCACGCCCTACAGTTTCCACCCAGACCCGTACCCCGGCCAGAACCTGTTCTACCGTTCAGACAACGCCACCCTGGCCCGCCTGGGCGTTCCGGCCCATACCATCTCCTCCGTGCAGATTGACAAAGACAAGCTCTACCACTCCGTGGATGACGAAGTAAGCAGCCTGGACATGGCCCACATGACCAACATGATTAAAGCCGTGGCCCTGGGCGCCAAGGATTTCGTGCAGGGTAAAAAGACCCCTAAACGCGTGGATAAGACACAGGTGCAGTAAGCTTTTCGTGATTAGTTGTTCGTGATTAGTTGTTCGTGATTAGTTGTTAGACTTTAGATCCGAAGTCACATCTCATTCTCATATTTCTCAAGCTTCCGCTTTGGGTCTATTTTCCTGAAAACAGGCCCAAAGCGGAAGCTTCTTCTTTTCAAAATTGCCTACCTACATTAAGCTAAGCAGTCTGCTGCCTTCCCTCTTTTGTCATCCTGAAAGGACCTTGTGGGCGAACTTGAAAGGCAATTGATTAGCGTTACTACTCATTGTTCACAAGAGCTTTCCAAGAAGGCAGGGGAGAAGAGCATCTTTCTTTTCCAGTTTGCACCTCTCCCCTTCTGTCATCCTGGAAGAATCTTGGTAGCGAACGGTAATGACGCCAGAGTAAACGCTTTTCTAGTTCGCCTACAAGGTCCTTTCAGGATGACAGCAGGAAAAGATGACATAATGGAAGAGAAGCTGAACAAAGAGGAAACCAGAAAGAGAAGCAGACATCTATGACCTCGTAGTGTGCGAAGCTCCTACGAGTGTCTCACTAAAAACAAAAAGCCCTCATAGATTTCCAGAACCTGTGAGGGCTAATATATCGGCTCCCGTTTCGGGCCTGTTTTCTTAAAAACAGGCCCGAAACGGGAGCCGATGTTGTTTCAGAATCTATGCGCTTTCTACACGCAGATTCCCTTAAAAATTCCCCCTAACCGTCAACACTAAATTGCGGCCGGGAGCGCTCACCCCGGAGGCGTATACGCGGTAGAATTGGTCCAGGATATTCTCCAGGGCCGCCTGCACCTGTACCCTTGGGTGGAACTGGTAGGCGGTGCGCAGGTTGAGGGTATACCAGGCCGGCTCGCCCTGCGGGGTGGCATATTGCAGGTTATCCTCGCCTACGGGGTTGTAATCTTCCAGGCGTTTCCAGCCGTTGTACTGCACAAAAAACTCAGACCGGAATTTAGGCAGCGTGAGAAACAGACTGGTTTTCCCGAACACGGGCGCAATATGGTCCAGCGGAATATCTTGTGGCTCTGCCTTGATACGGCCGTAGGTGTAGGTAAGCGTGGAGGCCAACCGGAAGGCCTGGGTAATGTCCGCGCTCAGAGAGCCGCTGGCACCGTAGATGTAGGCTTTGTTGGCGTTCACGTTCGCGGTGACGCGGCTGGGCTGGCCGTTGTAGTCCACCACCGACTGCCCCTGGAACTGGAACGGCTGGGTGGTGATGGCGTCACGGTACCAGGTGTAGAAACCGGTGCCCTCTACCCGCACGTTCTGCAGAATGGTTTTGCCAACAGACAGTTCGGCGTTGTAGGTGTACTCGGGCTTTAAACTGGGGTTAGGCACAATCAACTGCCCGGCCACCGACTCAAACACCTTGCCTAGGTCATCTACGTTGGGCGCCCGGAACCCCGAGGAAGCCACGGCCGCCAGCCGCCAGTCATGGCCGGGTTGGAAGACCAGACCCAGGTTACCGTTCACGGCGGTGTTCTTCTGGCTTACTTCATCAAAAGGAAAATTAAAGAAGCGCTTGTCTGTGAAATCGGCGTTCAGTTCTACCCGGCTCACGCGCAGTCCGTCAGAGAGAATCCAGTGGGGCGTGATTTCCCAGGTGTGGGTGAAATAGGCGGCGGCAGTGCGCATGTCTGACCCACCGCTGGGGTAGCGGGTGTCCAGGGCGGAGCGGGCGCCGGTGTCTATGTTTTCGCCGTAGGCTCTGGACTGCACGTCATTGTAGCTTGCTTCCAGGCCGTAGCGCAGTTCATGGTCGCCTAGCAGGCGGCTGGCGTCTGCGTTGAGCGTGAAGATGTCTACGTGCTCTTTGCGATGCTGAAGCAGGGTTTTGCCAAAGCTTCGGTTGTTGCGGCTCTCGGCTACGCTTTGGTAGGCGGCCGTCAGCCGAAGGTTCTCCAGCCAGCCCTTGCCTTGCGTAGCAAATGTGTAGGCGGCCAGCAAACGCTCCTGCGGACCGTAGTACCATTGCGCACTCTTGAGCACGCCTTTGCTGTCTACCTCGGTCAACCTATCATAGCGCGGAATATCTGAAGAGGTGGAGTACTGCAGGTTAAGCACGTGCGAGGTGGTAGGACTGGCCTGGAACAGCACTTTCTGCAGCACGTCATACTGCTGGTAGCCGCTTTGTTTCTGCACGTTCACGTTCTCATTGGGCACCATCACGTCTTTCCCATTCACGCGGTCAGCGTAGAAGGGGCGCAGGCCCCAGTTGCCGTAGAACGGGTTGCGTCTTTTGCCTTGCCGCAGGTCATCAAAATCTGAATAGGTAAGGCTAGTGAAGCTCCCCCAGCGTTTTCCGCCCACCGACACATCTACGTGGCCGGTTTTCTCCTGGTTGGCGGTGGCGTAGCGGGTAAAGGCGCTGCCTGTCACGTGGGTACCGGCGCTATCACCTAACACAGGGTTCTTGGTGTAGAAATGCACTACCCCGCCCAGCGCGTCTGACCCATAGACCACTGAGCCCGGCCCAAACACTACTTCTACCTTCTGCAGCGCGGTGTTGTCTACCGTGATCACGTTCTGCAGGTGGCCGCCCCGGTAAATGGCGTTGTTCAGGCGCACGCCGTCCAGCACCATCAAAACCTTGTTGGCCTCAAAACCCCGTAAGATGGGGCTTCCGCCGCCGGCCTGGCTTTTCTGCACCAGCACCTGGCCGCTTTGCTGCAGCACATCGGCGGTGGTTTGGTTATTCTGGAAGGCCAGGTCCTTCGCTTTGAGCACCTGAATCTGTTGCGGCACATCGGCGCGCTTCTCTTCAAACTTGCTGGCAGAGACCACCACTTCCTCCAGAGAATAACTGCGCTCAGAAAGCAACACGCGGTAATGCAGGGTCCTGAGCTGGCTCACGGCCACGGTGCGGGCCTGGTAATCTGGCCGCTCAAACCGCAGGCTGTCGGTGTCCCTGAACTCTTGGGTGCTGAACCTTCCTTTGGCATCTGTTAAGACCGCGCCGCCCCCCTGCACGGGAGTTACCCGCACTCCCGCCAACGGCTGAAGGTTGGCCCGGTCCTGTACGGTGGCACTCTGCGCCCAGGTCACCACGGGCAACGCAAACAGCAACAGAGACAAATAAACTTTCATAGAAAAATGTAAAAGGTGATGGAATTCAGTTTTTAGAGGTAAGCGCACCAGACGCCTACCTGGGGTAAATCTTACAAAAAACGGGGCAGCTTGATTCTTGCTAGAGCGAGAGCTCCATCTTGATATCGGCGCGCTTGTACTCCTTGAAATCATCTGGCACCTCTATAAAGCCCAGCTTGCGGTACAGGTGAATGGCTGTTTCCAGTTTGCGGTTAGAGAGCAGGAACAAGCTGGTGCAGCCCAATTCCCGGGCTTTCTGGATGGCGGCCTCGCCCAGGCGCTTGCCTATCTTGAGGCCCTGCGCCTTATCAGTCACAGCCATTTTGGCCAATTCATAGGTCTGGTCGTCTACTTTAATGAGGGCGCAGGTGCCTACTATCTCGCCATTGTGCTCGGCCATTAGAATATGACCGCCCTTGGCAATGATGTAGCCGTCTGGATTGCCCAGAGATTTATGGTCCAGTTCCTCCATTTCAAAATAGCGCTCAATCCAGGCCTGGTTCAGCTCCCGGAAGAGGATGGCGTGGGCAGGCGTGTAGTCTATAATGGAAACCGATGCAACAGATGAATTCATTCTTAAACGTTACTTGTGTGGTTTACAAAGATACGGAATGGCAAAAGCGTTTTGGGCCTGTTTTTCAGAAAACAGGCCCAAAACAGCCCGTGGTTAATAGCGCACCGGTTCACAGATTTCCTCGTCGCAGACCAGATGCTTAAACAGCGGGTGGGCCAGCAGTTGCTGCAGGGTGTAGACCGAGCCGGCCACCTCAAACCGGTCCAGCACCAGCCTAATACCCTGGCTGTAATCTGTATAAGTGTCTATGTGGCCCAGGTACAGCGGCTGAATGGGGCTTCCGTCCAATTGGTGCCAGCCATAAATGGCCACCCGGTTAGCCCTTGGCTGGCGCCGAAGCCGGGGCGTTAGCACCACGTCTTTTTTGTGGCCGGCCGTGAGCAGACCCAGTTTATATCTTTTGCGCTGGTTCTCTATGAGTTGGTTGTGCTGCAGAAACGTGCGTACGCTGTCTCGGTCTTTGGTAAGCGGAATGGGTTCCAGTTTTATTTTAGCGGCGGCGTAGATGGCGTCTACAATCTTGCGGGTAGGCAGGGTGCAGCCCAGGGCTTCGGCTACCTTCTGGGCGGTTTTGGGCTGCAGAGGCATGCGCACAAAATCTTTGTCAGAGCCCACGGCCAGGTAGTCTGGCATAACAAAGCACATGCCCTGTAGCAGTTGGCCGTTAGGAGCGGTGGCGGTCAACGTAACAGGCCTGAAGGTGCGCAGGAAGGTGGGCAGACTGTCTTTGGCCAGCCTAGACGACAGATACTTCTCGCGCTCTGCTGGGGAAAGCCGCGCAGCCGCCTGCACTACCTGTGTACCAGATAACCGGGTAGACTTCTGGGGCGGACGGCCGCACTGCCAAAACAGGAAAGCCAGGCAAAAAAAGATTAACCCGTTTTGGAGCTGTTTTCTGGGAAATGGCCTTAAAACGCGGGGGGCAAAAGAACAATGCATGGCCTAAATTAAGCAACAGGAACGAGTTACCCGCCCTTCCTGTTCAGGATGAAGCACAAAAGCCTTATATTTCGCCTACCAGACCTCGCAATTATGAAAAACACTGCCCCCTTTCTCCTGCTAATCGCCTTTTTGGCTTCCTGCACCAGCACCAAACCGGCGCCAGACACAGCCGCTACCGTTCCTTCGGCCGCGCCTGTTTCTGCGTTGACTGCGCACGTAGACGCTACCCGCCAGCAGTTTGCCCCAGACAAGCGGGTGGTGCTTTTTGACGTGAAAGCCAACGGCAACGTACTCACCGGCGAAACCAATGTACCCGCTGCCAAGGCCGCACTGGTGGAACGGCTGCAGAAGGCCGGGCTCTCTTTCCAGGATAGCATACAAGTACTACCCGGCGCCGACCTGGAAGGCAACCACCAAGCAGTGGTCACGCTTTCAGTAGCCAACCTCCGGTCAGAGCCCAAACACCCGGCAGAGCTCGCCACGCAGGCCACCATGGGAACGCCGCTCAAGGTGTTCAAGCACAAAGGCGGCTGGTTTCTGGTGCAGACCCCAGACCAGTATTTAGCGTGGGTAGACGCCAGCGCCATCAAGCTCATGAATGAATCCGCGTTTGCGGCCTGGCAGAAGGGTGAGAAATTATTGTACCTGAACCCGTATGGCTTCGCCTTTGCCCAACCCAACAAGCAGGGCGCCACGGTCTCAGATTTGGTGTATGGTGATGTGATGGTGCTAAAGAACAAGACCAAAGATTTCTATGAAGTAGAGTTCCCGGATGGTCGCCTCGCGTTTGTGCCTACCGCTGAAACCGAGAAATACAGCACCTGGGCCGCTACCCGCAAGCCTTCTGAGCAGAACCTGGTAGAGACCTCTAAAAAGCTGCTGGGCCTGCCGTACCTATGGGGCGGCACCTCTTTCAAAGGAGTAGACTGCAGCGGCTTTACCAAAACCGTGTATTTCATGAACGGTCTAATCTTACCCCGTGATGCCTCGCAGCAAGTGACCATTGGTGAGTTGATTGATACCCAAAGCGGGTTCCAGAACCTCAAGCCCGGCGATCTGCTGTTTTTCGGTTCACCTGCCAAAGACGGCAGGCCCGAGCGCGTGGTGCACGTGGGCATGTGGATTGGCAACAATGAGTTCATCCACTCGGCGGGTCGGGTGCGCATTAACAGCATGGACCCCGCCGCCGCCAACCATGACGCCAACGAGCTCAAGCGTTTCCTGCGGGCCAAACGTGTCTCGCCGCAGGCGTCCTTAATGGATTTACGCACCGCCGCCCTCTACTAAGTTTTTTAAGAATTGACCCTAAGAGCTACTGCTTGTTAAATTATTTGATTAATTTAACAAGCAGTAGCTCTTTACGTTAACCCTGCCCCCTTCTCCATGAAACAACTCTACGTACTCCTTTTTTCTCTTCTACTCTTTGCCAGCCCCTTGGCAAAGGCCCAAAGCCAGTCCATTCATGCCGAAGAAATGACCCGTTACCACAAATATAATTTCAAGACCGATGCTGAGTACGACCGCGCCTTAGGCCGCGACACCGAAGCATTACGGGCTACCCGCAGGACTGGCACCAAGGCAAGTACCCAGCGTACCGGCGAACGCCTGGGCAAAAAGGTTTTCGGCTGGCACCCGTACTGGCAGGGCGAAACCTGGAACACCTATGACTTCAGCAACCTCAGCACCGTGGCCTACTTCTCTTATGAGGTGAACCCCAGCACCGGCGGCTACAGCAACCTCCGGAGTTGGGAAACAACCGGCCTGATTGAGGCCGCGCACGCCGCGGGCACCAAGGTAGTCCTGACCGTCACTAACTTCGGGAGCGCCAATAACGCGTCTATCTTAAACGACGCCACCCGCCGCGAAACCCTGATCTCTACCCTTATTTCGGTAGTAAAAGCCCGCAACGGCGATGGCGTGAACATTGACTTTGAAACCGTGGGTTCGGCGGAGAGAGCGGCTCTCACCAGTTTCATGAACACCCTGTCTGACCGGTTCCACACTGAGATTCCGGGTTCCCGGGTTTCTATTGCGCTGCCTGGCCTGTACAGTGCCACCAACGCCTTTGATGTGGCCGCCATGACCCAGGTAGACGATTTCCTGATCATGGGCTATGACTATTGGTACGCCGGCTCTTCTACCGCCGGCCCGGTAGCGCCTTTGGCCCCCAGCAGCTGGTCATACTGGGGCCCTACCCTCAACCTCACCAAGTCGGTAGACGGGTATTTAACAGCACTTCCGGCTTCCAAACTATTGTTGGCACTGCCCTATTACGGCCGGCGCTGGGCCACCTCTACCGATGCCATTGGATCTACGGCTACCACTCAAAACAGCAAAGTAGCTTCTGTTTCCCGCACCTACGCCGCCGCCAAAGCCGAGATAGCGGCCAATGGCTACACCCGCCAATGGAACAGCCAGGGCTCGGTGCCTTACTATGTGTACCAGGAGAACGGGCAGTGGTTCCAGACCTTTTATGATGACGCCGAAAGCCTGGGCCTGAAGTATGACCTGGTGAATACCAAAGGACTGGCCGGAATTGGCATCTGGGCGCTGGGCTATGATAACCCCGCCGTGAACCCAGAACTCAACAACCTGCTGCGCACCAAATTTCCGCCTAACGTACTTTCTGCCGGTGAGGAAATCTCTACTAAAGACAAAAACCTGGCCTACCCCAACCCCGTAGCCCGTGGCCAGAAGGTATTTGTGAAAGCTTCGGCCCCGGGTACGGCCGTCTCTGTTTCTTTGCAGGATGCGGTAGGCAGAACTAATAAAGTGGCCCTGGCGGCCGATGGTTCTTTTGACACGTCTGCCTTAGCCCCCGGCCTTTATTTCCTGACCGTAAGTAGTCCTAAAGCCAGCGCCACCTACCGCATAGTGGTGGCAGACTAGACAGTTTTTGTGTAAAAGCAATCGGCCCTTCGTTTCCATTTTCAGTGGAGACGAAGGGCCGGTTTTTTGTGGGGTATTGTTTCCCGTTTTGAGGCTGTTTTCCGGAAAGTAGGCTTAAAATGGAAGTCATTTACCCTTCCTCTTTTGTCCTCCTGAAAGGACCTTGTGGGCGAACTAGTGGAGCGTTGTAGTAAACGTTATTACCGTTCGCTACCAAGATCCTTCCAGGATGACAGAGAGGTGGTGGAAAAATGACAGAACATACAGGTGCTGACAGATGATGGTGTAAGCAGCTGGAAAGATAATTCAAGAAAGAGAACCTTTCACCTTGCTAATACTTCTCATGCACCTCGGTCATAATGCGCACCATCTCGTTGCGGATCTCACTGGAGGACGTTTTGAAGTTGTTGTTCATGAAGCTGAAGAGCAGCAGTTTTCCGCTTTTGGTTTTGATGTAGCCGCTTTGGTTGTGTACGTGCGCCAGGGTCCCGGATTTCCCGAAGACGTAGGGTACCTCGGCTTTATAGATACTCCGGAAGGTGCCGGGCTGGCCACCCGCCGCCATGAGGGGCAGCAGTCGTTCCTCGGGGCGCTCCTGCTGGATTTTCTGTAGCAACGCAATGATGCTGCGGGGCGTGAACAGGTTCATGGAAGAAAGGCCTGAACCGTCTACCCACACCGGGGCATCAGGCAGGTCGGCCAGGTAGGTTTTCATCACGTGCTTGATGGCGCGCTCCACACTCAGGGTATCTGACAGGGTACCGGAACAGAGGGCCATCAACTGCTCGGCAAACAGGTTGTCGCTCACCTGCAGCATGCGCTTATTTACAGTATCGGTCGGAAGGCCGTAGAAGGTCTGCGCGCCCTGGGGCAGCGGTCGGTTCTTGAGCAGCGTCACTTTCCGTTTAAGGGTATCCGTGAGCAGGCGCACGGTCATGTCCGGCGACGGGATAAAGGGCACCTCCACAGAGAAATCAGCGGAAGCGTGCTTTGGGAAATAGGTCAGGTCATTGGTGCGCCAGGCTCTTACAAAAGCATCGCCGTGGGCGTACCGGGCGGTGTCTGTTTTAATGGTGGGCTTGAAAATGGCGGGGGTAGTGGTGTACTTCTGGGTGGGGCCTCCCTTGCGGGTGAACTTCACAATGTTGCCATGGATGGGGAAAACGCTGCGTTCAGGCTGGTAGTAATAGTTGTAGTCATCCCAGCCCCAGTTAACGGCGAAGGGTGTGCTGGTGAAGGGTGCCTCCAGGTAATAAAGTTTCTCTTTGCGGTTCTTCAGAAAATCATAGGCCACGGAGTTTTTCACGTCCATGTGCGTGAAGGTGGGGTCACCGGTGCCCCAGAAGATAAGGGAATCGCCGCGCACCACGTACTTGAGCGCCGGAATAGAATCGCCCAGCATTTTAAGGCTGGCGTAGAAGGTGAACAGCTTGGTGTTGGAAGCGGGCACGAAGTATTTATCGGCGTTATGCTCCACCACCATCTTACCCAGCGCGGGGTCATACAGCGCGAAGCCCACAAACCGGTTCTTGCCTATTTCAGAGGAGAGAATCTGTTGTTTGATCACTTCGGGACCATAGGGCGGCGGGGCCGGTACGGTGGCCACCGGCGCTTCTTTGGCGGTTTTACAGCCTAATAAAAAAAGAAGGAAAAGGCAGGGGAGCGAAAGCCAGCGGCCGCCCAAAAGACTGGTTTGCATAGAGTACAGGTTTACAACCCGTAATTAGCCTAAGATTCTGACAGCATCAAAAATTTCGTTAGAAAATCACTGTTTCTCTTAAAGTTTAGCCAGTCATTTAGGGTAACCAAACCGCATGTTGTCAGGATGATGCCGCGGGCTGCGAAAACGTTTTGAGCCTGTTTTCACGAAAACGGCAGAAAAACGCGCGAAACTACTTCAATCTCTTTATTTTAACGGACCCAAAGCCTAACGTATCTTTTAATCCCCAGACAAATGACACTTCGTTCCCGCCGTGAGGTGCTGGCCTCGCTTTCTGTGGCCGCCGCAGCTCTTCCCTTGCTGGGTTTCACGCCCTCCACTGCCTTGGCAGAAAAAGCACCCAAAACTATTCTGCCGCCCCGCCTAAAGGCTGGTGATACCGTAGGGCTAATCTGTCCAGCTGGGGCTGCGTTCAGCAAGGAGACGGTGCAGATTACCATTGAATCTCTGGAGGCGCTGGGCCTCAAAGTGAAACTGGGGAAACACGTGTATGACCGCTTCGGGTATCTGGCCGGCACCGACCAGGCCCGGGCCGAGGACGTGAACACGATGTTCGCGGATAAAAGCGTGCAAGGCATTCTGGCTATTCACGGGGGTTGGGGCTGCGCCCGATTGCTACCTCTGCTGGACTACAAGACCATCCAGAAAAACCCTAAGCCACTGATTGGCTACTCAGACATCACGGCGCTGCTGCTGGCCATCAATGCCAAGACCGGGCTGGTGACGTTCCATGGCCCGGTAGGCTCCGCCACCTGGAACAAGTTTTCCGTGGACTCTTTCAGGCAGGTCCTTTTTGACGGTGCGCCCACTTTGTTTGAGAACCCCAAAGAGATAGGCGATAACCTTACCGTCACCAAAGACCGCATCACCACCATCACGCCCGGCACGGCCCGCGGCAAACTGATAGGCGGTAACCTGACCGTACTCACCGCCATTGTTGGCTCAGACTATTTACCCCACTGGAAAGACGCCATCCTGTTCTTAGAAGACACCAATGAGGCCGTGTACCGCATAGACCGCATGCTTACCCAACTAAAGCTGGCAGGTGTACTGGACCAGGTGAAAGGTGTGGTGTTTGGCAAGTGCTCAGACTGTGAGCCGGGCAAAGGCAGTTACGGCTCCCTTACCCTGGAGGAAGTGCTGGAGCAACACCTACAACCCCTTAAAATACCGGTCTACTCGGGCGCCATGATTGGGCACATTACGCACAAGTTCACGGTGCCCGTAGGGGCCGAGGCCGAGATTGATGCCACCGCTGGTACTATAAAGCTATTAAACAGTGCTGTGGCCTGATTTGGAACTTTGCCCCTCTCTGGCCCTGTTTTTGATATAATTACTGTAATTTGCAGGCGTTTACCCTACTCCGTACCCGTTTTATTTGCCTTTGCCTTGAAAAAACATCGTCTTCTCTCCCTCTTCGTTATTTTGCTCTTTTTTGTAGGAGCCGTTGCCCTGCATGGCCAGACCCGTGGCTCTAAATCAGGCAAATCTTCCCCTAAAAAGACGGTAGCCGCTAAAAAAGCGTCTTCCAGAAAAACCTCGGCTAAGAAGCCGGTAGCCAAGAAACCGGTGGTGCCAGCGTTCAACGCCAAAACCGATCCGCCTTTCTATGGCGCTAACCAGAAATGGGTAGATTCGGTGTTTATGTCGCTCACGCCTGAGGAGCGCATTGCCCAGCTCATCATGATTCCGGTGTACTCCAACAAAAACCAGGCACACGTAGACTCTATTAGTCGGTTAATCACCACTTACAAGATTGGCGGCTTGATATTTTTCCAGGGGGGACCGGTACGTCAGGCGCACATGACTAACCGGTACCAGCGCGAAAGCAAGGTGCCCCTTATGATTTCTATTGACGGCGAGTGGGGCCTGGCCATGCGCCTGGACAGCACCACGCGGTTCCCGTACCAAATGGCCCTGGGCGGTATAGAGAACGAGAAACTGATTTATGACATGGGCGCCGAGATTGCTCGCCAGTGCCAGCGCCTGGGCATTCACGTGAACTTCGCGCCAGTGGTAGACGTGAACAACAACGCCAGCAACCCGGTAATCGGTTTCCGCTCTTTTGGCGAAGACAAACTGAACGTGACCCGCAAGGCCCTGGCCTATGTGAAGGGCATGCAGGACAACAAGATCCTGGCCAACGCCAAGCACTTCCCCGGCCACGGCGACACCAACGTAGACTCCCACTACGGGCTGCCGGTCATCCACTTCTCCAAACTTCGCCTGGACTCCACGGAACTGTATCCGTTCCGGGAACTGATGAAAAACGGCCTGGGTAGTTTGATGGTCGCCCACATGAACATTCCCGTGCTGGACAATACCAAAGACCTGGCCTCTACCCTTTCCAAGAACATTGTACAGGACCTGTTAAAGGATGAAATGAAGTTCAGAGGCCTGGTGTTTACCGATGCCTTGAACATGCAGGGTGTGGCTAAGTTCTACGCCCCCGGCATTGTAGACGTGAAAGCGCTGCTGGCCGGCAATGACGTGCTTTTGAACACCATGGACGTGAAAACCACCATTGAGGAGGTAAAGAAAGCCATCGCCAATAAGGAGATCACACAAGCCGAGATTGATGAGCGCTGCAAGAAAGTGCTGGCCGCTAAGCAGTGGGCCGGCCTGGACAAGTGGCAGCCCATTGAAACCAAGAACCTGATCAAAGACCTCAACAACCCTACCGCCGACTACATTAACCGTCAGTTGACCGAGGCTTCTTTGACGCTGTTGCGCAACAAGAACAATGTCTTACCTATCAAAACCCTGGACACGCTCAAGATTGCCGCCTTAGCTCTGGGAACCAGCGTAGAGACCGATTTCCAGCGTAACCTGGCCAAGTACACCAAGGTAGACAACTTCTTCCTGGCGCCAACCAGCTCCATTGCCGAGCTGCAGGCCCTCAAAGAGCAACTCAAAGGTTACAACACCATTCTAGTGGGCGTGCACAAACTGCAGTTGAAGGCCTCGGGAAACAACACGTTTGGCATCACCGCCGAGATGAACCTGTTCCTGAAAGACCTTATCCGTTCCAAGCCTACCATTGTGAGCGTGTTTGGCAACGTGTACAGCATGAACCGCTTTGAGGACATTGAGAAAGCAGCCGGCGTGATTGCCACGTACCAGGAAAACGAACTGACCCAGGATGCCGCCGCCCAACTCATTTTTGGCGGGATTGGCGCCAAAGGCAAACTGCCGGTAAACGTGTCCAACTATTTCAGGATCAATGACGGCCTTAAGACCGATGGCGGTTTGCGTTTGGCCTACACCGTGCCCGAAGCGGTAGGTTTGAAATCTCAGGACCTGGCGCAGATTGACACTTTGGTAAACCAGGCTATCAAGGCCAAGGCCACCCCGGGTGCCCAGGTGCTGGTCGCTAAAAACGGCAAGGTGATTTACTACAAGTCTTTCGGGGCACATACCTATGACAACAAGGTGCCGGTGCAGAACACTGACTTGTATGACCTGGCCTCCGTGACCAAAATCACTACCTCGCTGGCGGCTTACATGAAGTTGAACGGCGAAGGCAGGTTTGATGTGGACAAGACGCTGGGCGATTATCTGCCTATGATGAAGGGCTCCAACAAAGAAAACCTCAAGTACCGCGACATTCTTACCCACCAGGCCCGCCTGAAATCCTGGATTCCGTTCTGGAAAGAGACCGTGAAGGACAACGGCAAGTTCAAGCACAAAACCTTCGAGACCGATTCTTCCGCTAAGTACCCTTACAAAGTGGCGCAGAACCTGTATATGCACAAAGACTACGCTGAGGAAATCTATGAGCAGATCAAGGAATCTCCGTTGAACGAAAAGCCAGGATACGTGTACAGTGACCTGTCCTTCATTCTGGCGCCGCTGGTAGTAAAGAATATTACCGGCCAGGACTTTGAGACCTACCTGAAGAAGAACATCTATGAGCCGCTGGGCGCCACTACCCTTACGTTCAACCCCTACAAGTACTACCCGCTGTCCCGCATTGTGCCTACAGAGGTAGACACGCTGTTCCGGAAGCAACTGCTGCACGGCACCGTGCATGATGAAGGCGCTGCCATGCTGGGCGGGGTAAGTGGCCACGCTGGCTTGTTTGGCACCGCCAATGACTTGGCCAAGGTGATGCAGCTATACCTCAACAACGGTATCTATGCCGGCAAGCGCTACATTGCTCCTAATGTGGTGAGCACGTTCAGCAAATGCCAGTTCTGCCCAGACAACTACCGCGCCCTCGGCTTTGACCGTCCATCTAAACCAGGCACCGTGAACGGGAATGCCCCGGAGAGCGCCCCGGCGGAGAGCTTCGGGCACACTGGCTTCACCGGCATCTACAGCTGGGTAGATCCCGTGAACCAACTGGTTTACGTGTTCCTCTCTAACCGTGTGCACCCTACCCGTGAGAGCTCTACCTTGAGCAAACTTAACACCCGCACCAAAGTAATGCAGGTGGTATATGACGCCATGGCGAAGTCTAAAAACGGTTCAAAAACCACGGACACTACTTCTGCCAGCTCAGTTAGATAATACTCACAGAAGGTTATAAAACAGGAAGGCCCGCCTCATTCAGTTGATGCGGGCCTTCCTGTTTTAGGACTGTTTTCCTGAAAACGGCCCTAAAATAGCAGTCTTGAATTAGTTGCTTAAGGTCAGTTGGAAATGGGGCGTGGCAAAAGAAATGGCGTCGCCTTCGCGCTGGCTGGTGCTTACCCATTGGCCTTGGTGGTAAATCCAGCTGCTGTGTCCGGTGCTGTTGGGAGCGTAGGTCCTGATGCTGGGTTCATAGGAGATTCGGGCGGGGCCCAGCCTTTCACCGGTCTCGGGGTCTGTGGGCTCATAGCGGTTCTGCTTTATGATAAGCCATTCAAAGGCAATGAACAGTCCCTGCGCAGGCATCTGAAGGTCATACTGGCTCAGGTCTAGCCTCACCGTTTTTATGCCCTGGGGAGCCTGCACCAGCAGCGGTGTTTGCAGCAGAGGGGTGGTGGGTTCGCCTTTTTCGCCTACCCGCAGCAGGTGAATTCTAAAAGCGGCTTTCTTGAGGTTGTTCATGGTCACCAGCGCCACCTCATCCAGGAACGGCGTGGCGGCAAAGCTGGCGATGTAAGGGATGTGCTGGGCCACAATCCAGGGGGTGCCGTTACTGCCAAAGCTGTATTGGGTATTGTTGTCTATGGCGTTTAAGACCCGCTTGGTGCGTTTGGCGCTTTTTCTCACGGTCACCTCAGACAAGGCTACCGCCGAAGGCACCAGCACGACCGGCAGGGTTGGCCCGGTCACCGGCACGCGGGTTCTTTCATAGCCCAGGCAACTGATCACGAGCGTCTTTCCTTCCAGACTCGTTTGCCCCAACTTGAATTCGCCCTGCTCATTAGAAGTAGTGCCCAGGTTCTCATTCTCTACCCAGATATTGGCGAACGCCACCGGCCTGCCCGTGGCTTTGTCGGTTACGGTGCCTTTGGTCTGGCTAAACGCTGAAAAAGAAAGAAGCAGGCAGAAGCCCCACAGGAAGAAGACGTGTTTCATGAGATACGGCCAATTTACCACTTTGCCCCCACAAGTTCCGTTTTAAGCCTGGTTTCTTGAAAACGGCCCCAAAACGGAATATAGGGAAAAGCTTTGGTACAACGCCGAAAGAGAGGCATCCATTGCCGATCCAGGAAGAAAGAACCGGCAAATTCCAGGACGCAAACTTTTGGTCTTGGATTTCAGATTAAACTTATCAAAACGGCCGTGCTCCTTAAAGGGGAGCACGGCCGTTTCATCTTGAATCATTATAAGGGCTTCGCCCGATTTGCTTTTAAGATTAGACTATTTTTCCATGGGGTAGACATCTGCCACCACTACATCGTCTTTGGGTTTACGGTCATCGGTGGGGCTGTCAAAGACTACCAGCAGGTGGCCTTCATCATAGATGGCCAGGCCTTCGGCTTTGTCTTTGCCGGAGGTGTCGCCGCTGCCGTGGGGCACGTCAAACAGGCGCTCCAGGTCTTTGCGGTGCACCATCTGCTCCTCTTCTAGGGTTTGGTACATGGCGTTGGGCCAGCGGTAGACCGCAATGATGCCGTCCAGGTCCATGGTGGGGCCCGCCAGAATGTAGAGGTCCTTGCCTTTGATTCTGAGTTCCCTGATCCCTTTCCCGTTCATGTGCAGGAAATGCTTTTTGTAGAGTGCCCCATCGGCGCCAGCCTTCAGTTGCAGGGTTCCTTCCTCCTCACCATTCTCTACCTGAAGCTCCAGAATAATGGCCCAGCCCCGCAATACCGGCCCGCGCAGGCCCACAAAAATGCGGTCTTCATGCATAGCCAGGCCTTCAATGTCAAAGCCATTGTCTTTGCCCGGTATGCGCAGGAAATCTTCCAGGTGCGGGTCTTTGGCAATGGCGTCCATTAGCTGGTTGCTTTTTTCTGAGCCCATCAGCTGGCCGGCCCTCAGGGTTTTGGAGGCGTCTTCAGAGTTGGTGCATTCCTTGCAGAGTGTGTACTCGCCGGTGGCGGCGTCCTGCACTAACGGAATGCGGGCCAGCAGGTACCGGTTGGCGTCTGAGGTGACCTTGGTGAGGCGTTTGATCTGCTTCTGGAGGGAGTCTTCCTTGCGGGGTTTCTTGCGCTTAAGGCCATGTGACCCCACCAGCCATAGATAGCCCCCAGACTCGCCCATGCCCTCAATGTCAATCTCAGACTTTTTGCCGTCCGGTAAATCAAGAAACTGGCTCAGGTCAAAACGGGTGTGTTCCGCGAAGGTATTGTCCCCCACTTTCCTGAGTCTCTCCAGTGAGATCTGCTCATCACAGCTCAGCCAGAGGTAGTCGCCGGTCCGCAAAACGGTAGACAGACCGTCCCGCACGTGCTTGCCCGTGGTGGTGAAACTTTTCTTGGGGTCAAAATGGAGCTCAACGTGGGTAGGCTGGTTTTTCATAGGTGGGTCTGGCAAAGGTATAACAAGCGGACAATGGTCTTAAACGGGTATCCTGACTGGCTGTTTCCTTAGTAAGGGCTGTAAAACCAGAACGCGGCAACCCGCTCTGGAGTTGCCGCGTTCTGGTTTCTTCTTTATGCGCTATGCAGAAGGGCTGGATTTAATCTTTTCAGCAACGGCTGGCCCAGAGCAACCTCCCTTTGGCAGAGTCATCGGCTTGAACGAAAATACTAACCAAGAGAATCAGGCTTTAGTAAAGGTAACGGGTGTCAGGAAATCTTCAGCCACGTTTCCCAGGCCATCGTCCAGAATGCGGCCGTCTTTGAGCCGGATCACGCGGTTGGTTTGCTCCGCGATATGAGTTTCCTGGGTCACCATCACCACGGTCATGCCTTGGCGGTTTACTTCCTTGAAAATCTCCATCACCTCGCTGCCGGCTTGGGCCTCTAGGCCACGCGTGGGTTCATCTGCCAGGATCAGTTTTGGTTTGCTGATAAGGGCACGGGCAATGGCTACCCGTTGGCGCTGCCCCGCAGACAATTCATCAGGTGTATGGTGGGCATACTCTTTCAGGCCCATGCGGTCCAGGCACTCCAGGGCCAGTTTGTCAAGCTCTTTGTGGCCTACCTGCTGGTGGATCAGCGGCATAGTCACATTCTCAAGCACGTTCTGGAAGCTGAGCAGGTCAAAGCTCTGGAAAACAAACCCCAGAAACTTCTCTCTAAAATAAGCAGCCTGGGCTTGGGACAGGTGTTTGATAGACGTACCGGCTAGGGTATACTCACCCTGATCATAGTCATCTAAAATACCCAGAATGTTGAGCAGCGTGGATTTGCCGGAGCCAGTGTCCCCCATGATGGAAACCATTTCTCCTTCCTGAATCTGCAGGTCTATGCCTTTTAATACGTGCAGCTTTTTTTGCGCCACGGCATAGTATTTATGAACGTCCCGGAGATGTATCATGGCTCTTCAATTTCAAGGCAGGCAGACTTACTGGCGGTATCAGCCCTTATTTTATATTAGATCCCGCAAGGGGTGAAATGGTTGCTTTCCCTGGACAAAAGAAAGCAGCGTATATAGGCCGTTTTTCTTAAAACAGGCCCAAAACAGAGTTCTATTGGTTTTGTCCTCTATTGGTAGCCTGTGCTCCCTTTTTATTACAACTCCTTTAAGACAAATTTTAGCCACGCATACCTATATAACTTTCCATAAATATTCTAGAAAACCTATACTAATCAAATACTTAAAACTTAGTAAAGGCATGGACACAAAAAAAGCCACCCCGCACGGGATGGCTTTCTTTTTATAAAACCCTTATGCTTACGAAGCTTTGAGGGTGATTTTGCGTTCTACGGTGTTGTAGGGGCCTGGTACTACTTTCCCCTGGCTGTCTATCAGTTCCAGCTTGAAGGTGTTTTCGCCCATAGGCAAGCCCTCCACCAGGTACGGCAGCCATTGGTCCAGGATAAACTCATTCCCGTTGATAGTGGCCCGCACCTTGTTGCCGTCTTTGGCCAGGGTAGTGTTCACCAGGTAGAAGTCCAGCATCACTTTCTTGGCGTCAGCGCCTTTGTACTCGCCTTTAGGGCGGCTGTAGAACAAATGCTGGCCGTTCTCATCAAACTTATTGGCGCTGGCGGTGGCGTTGCCCACATTGATCATTCTAAGGTCATAGGCACCTTTGTGCTTGATACTCTCATGGTAAGACCGTGACAGGAACGACAGCACCACGTGCTGGCTCGGCTTGATAGCCTTGTTGAACATAGGCTTGTAGTGCGCGGTGTAAGGCTCATTGTCCACAATGTTATGGATGTGCTGCCCTTCTTTGGAGTTGGCGTGTTCATGCTTGGCGGCGTCCGGCGTCTGCTGGCTCAGCTGGAAGTTCTCCACGGCATACTCAAACCGCACGGAGTCACCGGTCACCTTGGCGTTGTTCTCCGGTTTGTTCAGCGTAAGCTTGGCATCTGGGAAATCAACGGAGTTGCTGTAGGAGTAGACCTTGAGGCCTCCTTTTTCCATGGGCGTGCCCATGGTGCCGTTGTGCTGCACCCCGGCCGTGTCATGGTCCATCTCATGCTCGGTGGCGGTAGAGGTGCTGGTTTCTGTGGTGGTAGTGGTGGAACGGTTTCCATCACAGGCAGATGCAACCAGAAGGGCCGCAATTGCCATAAAAGACAAGTGTTTCTTTTTCATAGTAATTAGGTATTGTGGATAGTAAGGCGAATGTTTCAAAGTTAGAAATTTTGTAACTTGCGTCTCATTTCTAAACTCTTTTTTAAGAATACGTCAATTCAGGTTTATGAACGATAAATTATTAGAAGAAATCCCTTCTTTAGACCTAGCCGACTTCATGTCTGGTGACCCGCAGCGCAAAGCTGCCTTCGTGCAGGCAATGGGTGACGCCCACCAGAACATTGGGTTTGTGGCCCTGAAAAACCACGGCCTGAGCGATGACCTAACCGAGCGCCTGTATGCCGCCATCAAGAAGTTTTTCGCGTTGCCAGATGACGTGAAACAAAAATACGAGGTTCCTGAACTGGCCGGCCAGCGCGGATACGTGGGCAAAGGAAAAGAGCACGCCAAAGGCCGTAATACCGGTGACCTGAAGGAGTTCTACCACGTGGGCCAGGAAGTAACCGACAATGACCCCATCAAAGCAGAATACCCAGACAATATCTGGCCTGAAGAAGTACCTGAGTTCCAGGAAGTGGCTTTAGAAGCCTACCGCCGCCTTGAGTCTGCCGGCAAGCAGGTGCTGAAAGCCCTGGCCATCTACCTGGGTCTTTCCGAGGATTACTTTGACGCCAAGGTGCACAACGGCAACAGCATTCTGCGCCCTATCCACTACTTCCCTATTGAGAACCCAGACGCCGTACCCGCCGATGCCGTACGCGCCGCCGAGCACGGTGACATCAACCTCATCACCCTCCTGATGGGCGCCTCCGCCGACGGCCTGCAGGTGCTTCGCCGCGATGGTAAGTGGATCCCGATCACCGCCCTGCCGGAGCAGGTGATTGTGAACGTGGGCGACATGCTCTCCCGCCACACCAACAACAAATTGAAGTCTACCATCCACCGCGTAGTGAACCCGCCGCGCGAGTTGATGAACACATCCCGCTTCTCTATTCCGTTCTTCATGCACCCAAGGTCAGAAATGGACCTTACCTGCCTGGAAAGCTGCATTGATGCCCAAAACCCCAAGCAGTTCCCAGACATTACCGCCGGCGACTTCCTCAATGAGCGTCTGGTAGAGCTGGGGTTAAAAAAATAATATGATTTATATCATTTAGAAAGGAGCCTTTACGGCTCCTTTCGTTTTTATGCCTATTTTTAGAAAATGGCATAAAAACGAAACTCAAATTCAGACATTTGCGCCCTCGTAACATTATTTTCCTGAAGGATGTTGCCTCGCTCTCGCTAACGGCGTTTGGCGGGCCGCAGGCGCATATTGCCATGATGCTGCGCCTGATGGTGGAGAAGCGGAACTACATCAGTGAGAAGGAACTGATGGAATTGAACGCCCTTTGCCAGATTCTGCCCGGCCCTTCTTCCACGCAAACTATCACTGCCATTGGCTTTAAGGTGGGCGGACCTAACCTGGCCTATCTTACACTTCTGGTCTGGATTGCGCCGGCCGCCATCATCATGATTGCCGCCGGGCTCATCATGTCTTTCCTGGAAGGAAAGGGCGCCCCACTGGGCTTTACCCGCTTCATCCAACCCATGGCAGTGGGCTTTGTGGCTTTCGCCGCCTGGCGGATCAGCTCTAAGGTAGTCTATACCAAAGGCGGCATTGTCATCATGGTGGTGTCGGCTATTCTGGCTTTCTTCTTCCGGTCGCCGTGGGTGTTCCCACTGCTGCTGCTGGCCGGTGGAAGCCTCACCGCCCTCCGGTTCCAGAAACAGCCGGTGCTTGAGAAGAAACCCATGAAAGTTGAGTGGGCGAATTTCCTGCTGTTTCTGGGGGTCTTGATTGCGGCGGCTTTGCTGGGTAGGTACACCCAGTTACGGGCGGTTCTGTTGTTTGAGAACTTCTACCGGAACGGTAGCCTTATCTTTGGCGGCGGCCAGGTACTGGTGCCCGTGATGTACACCGAGTTTGTGGAGTTTAAGAAATACCTTAACTTCAAAGAGTTCATGTCCGGCTTTGCCTTGGTGCAGGCCTTGCCTGGTCCGGTTTTCTCTTTCTGCTCTTATATTGGCACCCTGGCCATGCGCCCCTACGGTTGGGGCGGCCAGATTCTGGGAGGCGTGGTTTCTACCATCGCTATCTTCCTGCCGGGCACTTTCCTTATCTTCTTTGTAATCCGGTTTTGGGAAGAGCTGCGTAAGTATCGGGTTATCCAGGCCTCTCTAGAAGGAATCAACGCGGTAGGCTCCGGTATGGTCTGCGCGGCCGCTATCATGCTGTACCACCCTATAGAGAACACACCCTATAATTTCGGGCTGGTGGTGCTCACCTTCTCTCTATTGCTATGGACCAAGATACCCGCCCCGGCACTCATTCTCACCGGTCTGGCAGCTGGACTCCTGTTCCCGGGCTAGTTTCCATTTTGGGGGTGTTTTCATAAAAATAGCCGGAAAACAGGATCTGCTCCTGCCTCCCGGCTATTCTGTTTATGTTAAAGAATGCTTATTTCAGCAAGCCCAGTAAATAATCACCGTACCCGCTTTTGCGTAAGGGTTCGGCAATGCGTTGTAGTTGCTCGGCATTGATAAAACCCATCCGGTAGGCCACCTCTTCAATAGAACCAATCTTCAGGCCTTGGCGGTCTTCAATCACTTGTACGAACGTAGCAGCCTGCATCAACGATTGAATAGTGCCCGTGTCCAGCCAGGCCGTGCCTCTATCCAAGATGCCCACTTTAAGCTTGCCTTGGCGCAGGTATTCTTTGTTTACATCGGTGATTTCATACTCACCGCGTGGGCTTGGCGCCAGGTTTTTAGCGATGTCAATCACTTGGTTGTCATAGAAGTAAAGACCTGGTACCGCATAGTGCGATTTTGGCTGCTTGGGTTTTTCTTCAATGGAGATGGCTTTCATGTTCTCATCAAACTCCACTACGCCGTAACGCTCTGGGTCCTGCACATGGTACGCATACACCACCCCGCCGTCTGGGTCACTGTTAGACTGTAGCAATTGCCCCATGCCAGAACCATAGAAGATGTTATCTCCCAGGATCAAAGCAGCCTTGTCTCTACCCACAAAATCGGCGCCTAAGACGAATGCCTGGGCAAGGCCGTTGGGCACTTCCTGCACCTGGTAACTGAAGTTACAGCCTATCTGGCTACCGTCACCCAGTAACCGCTCAAAGTTGGGCAGGTCGTGTGGCGTGGAGATGATCAGGATATCTCTGATACCCGCCAACATCAACGTAGACAGCGGGTAATAAATCATAGGCTTATCATACACCGGCATTAACTGCTTACTTACTGCTAAAGTAAGGGGGTGTAATCTGGTACCTGAACCTCCGGCTAAAACGATTCCTTTCATGGGGGTTATTTTTGGTTGTAGATAAAGTCCTGGTTTTCCTTAAACCAAGCAAGGGTTTTCTGCAAGCCTTCCTGGATCCTGATCTGCGGATTGTAGCCCAGCAAGGTCCGCGCCTTGGTGATATCGGCTAAACTGTCTCTGATGTCTCCGGCCCGTTCTGGTCCGTACTCCGGGGTGATGTCCACTCCGGCCTCTTCTTTCAGGATGTTGAACAGATCGTTTAAGGAAGTTCTGTCGCCTACCGCAATGTTATACACCTGGTTGATGGCATCAGGGTTCGTCACCATTGCCGCCCGGATGTTCGCTTCCACGCAGTTTTCCACAAAAGTAAAGTCACGGGTTTGGCCGCCGTCTCCGTTCATTCTAGGAGACTTTCCATTCAGAACCGCATCAATAAACAATGGAATTACAGCCGCGTACGCCCCGTTAGGATCCTGTCGGGGCCCGAAGATATTGAAGTACCGCAGCCCGATGATCTCCATGCCATAGGTTTTCCCGAACACATCGGCATACAACTCATTGGCATATTTGGTCACCGCATAAGGAGACAGCGGCTTACCAATCTTATCTTCCACCTTAGGAAGGGATTTACTATCGCCGTAGGTAGACGAAGAAGCAGCGTACACAAAACGCTTCACCTTCTGCTCCTTAGTGGCCATGAGCATGTTCACGAAACCACCCACGTTGACCTCATTGGAAGTAACCGGGTCTTTCACGCTTCTGGGTACTGAACCTAAAGCTGCCTGATGCAACACCACATCCATGCCTTCGCAGGCCTTCATGCACGCCTCCATATCCCGGATATCGCCATCCATAACTTCCAGCCTGTCATTGCCCTGGAAGGCTTTCAGGTTCTTGTGGAATCCGTTGGAAAAGTTATCCAGCACTCTGACTTTCTTGGCGTTGTACTTAAGCAGATATTCTACCAGGTTAGAGCCAATAAAGCCAGCGCCGCCTGTCACCAAAAATGAGGTATTTTCTAAGGAACCGGTATGGAAGGGTGATGAATACATAGAAATGAAATAAGGTTCATAAAAAAGGTTTTGAGGCTGTTTTTGGGAAAACAGCCTCAAAACCGCATTGCTTTTAAATTATCACTAGCGCGTGTATTGCCCTTTGTAATATTCCTGGTAACTACCAGAGGTAACATTGTTGAGCCACTCCTCATTGTCAAGGTACCACTCCACCGTCTTCTCCAAGCCTTCCTCAAAAGTAACAGACGGGGCCCAGCCCAGTTCCTTCATGATTTTGGAAGAGTCAATGGCGTAACGCAGGTCATGCCCGGCTCTATCAGTTACAAAGGTGATCAGCTTTCTGGAGGTTCCTTGCTCCCGGCCTAGCTTCTCATCCATGATGTCACACAGCAAATGGATCAGGTCAATATTGCGC
Organism: Rufibacter radiotolerans; assembly: GCF_001078055.1. Taxonomy (NCBI): domain Bacteria; kingdom Pseudomonadati; phylum Bacteroidota; class Cytophagia; order Cytophagales; family Hymenobacteraceae; genus Rufibacter; species Rufibacter radiotolerans. The sequence goes on from NZ_CP010777.1 coordinate 4,154,055, forward strand.
CATTCGTTGACACCGCCAATATTATAGGTTTCCCCTACTTTGCCTTTGTGGAATACGTCATCAATCGCGCGGGCATGGTCAATCACATATAACCAATCCCGGATATTCTCGCCTTTGCCATATACCGGCACCGACTTGTTGTTCTTGATATTGTTGAGCGCCAGCGGAATGAGCTTCTCCGGAAAATGGTTAGGTCCATAGTTATTGGAGCAGTTTGACACTTTTACCGGCAAGCCATAGGTATGGTAATAAGCCCGCACAAAGTGATCTGAACTAGCCTTGGAAGCAGAATACGGTGACCGGGGATCATAAGCCGTCTCTTCCGTGAACAAGCCGGTTTCACCTAAGGAGCCATACACCTCATCCGTGGAGATATGGTAGAAGGTTTTACCTGTGAAATCAGATTTCCAGAGTTCTTTGGCCGCATGCAGCAGGTTGCAGGTTCCGTTCACATTGGTCCTAACAAAAGCCATAGGATCGGTGATGGAACGGTCCACGTGCGACTCTGCCGCCAGATGCATTACGGCGTCAAACTGATGCTCTTGAAAGAGGTTGTTGATAAACTCCTGGTCGGTGATATCGCCTTTCAGGAACGTGTAGTTGGGGGCATCTTCTACATCTTTCAGGTTCTGCAGGTTGCCGGCATAGGTAAGTTTGTCCAGGTTGAAGATCTGGTAATGCGGGTACTTATTGACAAACAACCGCACCACATGTGATCCTATAAAACCGGCGCCTCCTGTTAACAGTATTTTCATTCTATTAAATATTAACTTCTATTTCTTCATCAATTGCTTTTGCCAGGCCCAGGAGCTTCCTAAGCTGTCTTCTAAAGACAGAGAAGTTTGAAACCCTAGTTCTTGGGTGGCTTTGGTCACATCAGCATAGATGGCAGGCACGTCACCCGCACGGCGCGGCCCAATTTTATAGTTGAACTTCTGGCCGGTGGCGTTTTCAAAAGCTTTGATTACCTCCAGCACGCTGCTGCCTTTCCCGGTCCCAATGTTGAATACCTCATACGGCACGGCTTCTGCTTTCTCCAAGCGTTTAATGGCGGCCACGTGGGCTTTCGCTAAATCTACCACATGCACGTAATCCCGGATATTACTTCCATCCGGAGTATCATAATCGGTACCAAAGACGGTGAGACTCTCCCGGATTCCAGCAGCAGTTTGGGTAATGAAAGGAACCAGGTTACTTGGAACTCCCAACGGCAATTCTCCAATGAGGGCAGATTCATGGGCCCCTACTGGGTTGAAGTACCGGAGGGCAATGGATTTTACTGAATAGCTTCCGCTGTTGGCCACATCCTGCAAAATTTCCTCGTCAATCTTCTTGGTATTGCCGTATGGCGAGTTTGCTTTTTGGGTAGGCGTTTCCTCCGTAACAGGCAGCTTCTCCGGAATACCATAAACCGTACAGGAAGAAGAGAATACCAGTTGGGTCAGGTTATTCTTTTCCATAGCCTGCAGTAGGGTCACTAAACCCGTCACATTGTTATGGTAATACTTCAAAGGCTCCTTTACAGACTCACCTACCGCCTTAAAGGCAGCGAAATGAATCACGCCTGTGATATCACCTTCTTTTGAGAAAACCTCTTGTAACGCAGAGGCGTCAGTGCAGTCTACTTTATAGCAGACTACCTCTTTACCCAATATTTGCGCAAGCCCCTCCAGCACACTTTCCTCAGAATTGCTGAAATTATCAACTATGATTGGTGTATAACCAGCCTGCGCCAGTTCCACTACGGTATGCGACCCAATATAGCCCGCTCCGCCTGTTACAAGAATCTTACTCATTGTATGCTGTTTATAAACTCCAGTAAGGGAGGGTATTGATTTTGCCTCTGTAAATACCTTTCAGGTCAATCACAATAGGGCTGTCGCTGGATATGGTCCTGAAATATTCTTCGTCAAAGCCCAGGTAGTCTTTGTGGTTCACCGCTACCACCACGGCGTCATAATCATTGGTAGGGTTTTCCACTAAACCAAAACCGTACTCATGCTTCAACTCTTCTGAAGAGGCATATGGATCTACCACGTCTACCTGCACCCCAAAGCTTTTCAGCTCATTGATGACATCAGCTACCTTAGAATTACGGATATCTTCCACGTTCTCTTTGAAGGTGGCACCCATTACCAAGACTTTGGCTTTGGAGATGGCCTTTCCTTCCTTGATCATCATCTTGATAGCTTTGCTGGCCACGTAAGCGCCCATGCCGTCATTGATAGTACGGCCGCTCAAGATGATTTTAGAGTCATACCCTAGCGCTTTGGCTTTATAGGTCAAATAGTAAGGATCCACGCCAATACAGTGGCCGCCTACCAGACCCGGGAAGAATTTCAGGAAGTTCCACTTGGTACCGGAAGCCTCCAACACCTCATAGGTATTGATGTTCATCCGGTCAAAGATGATGGAAAGCTCGTTCATAAGCGCAATGTTTACATCACGCTGGGTGTTTTCAATGATTTTGGCCGCTTCGGCTACCTTGATAGAAGACGCACGGTGCACGCCCGCCTCAATCACCAGTTCATATACCTTTGCCACTACGTCCAGAGACTCTGCATCACAGCCGGAAACCACTTTCACGATTTTGGTAAGGGTGTGCTCTTTGTCACCTGGGTTGATACGCTCTGGGGAGTAACCTACTTTAAAGTCAGTAGGGAATTTCAGGCCAGACTCGCGCTCCAGCACTGGAATACAGTCTTCTTCGGTACAGCCAGGGTATACAGTGGACTCAAATACCACATAGTCGCCTTTCTTCAGAACTTTACCTACGGTGGCAGAGGCGCCTAACAGGGGTTTCAGGTCGGGTAAGGCATACGCATCAATTGGGGTAGGAACAGCTACAATAAAAAACCGGGCTTCGCGCAGCACCTCCAGGTCATGGGTAAAGGTAATATCACAGCCTTCAAACGCTGATGCCTCCAACTCGCCGCTAGGGTCAACGTTGTTCTTCATCAGATCAACCCGCTTTTCATTGATATCAAAGCCAATCACACTTATCTTCTTCGCGAACTCCAGGGCAATGGGGAGTCCTACATATCCTAGGCCGATGACTGCCAGTTTGGCTTCTTTATTGAGGAGTTGCTGGTACACAGTTAATCTATTTAAATGGATGATTTAGTTACTGAATTATTACTCAAAATATACTTCTCGCCTGTTTCAGGGCAAATGGCTTCCTGTTGGGCATCAAAGCTTAGCTTATGCCCGGCTTCGCTTACCCAGCCATGTTGTTGCGAGGGATTCCCATACACCAAGGCGTAGGGAGCTACATCTTTGGTCACCACAGCACCAGCCCCAACCAAGGCATAGGCCCCGATGGTATGGCCGCAAACAATAGTGGCATTAGCCCCAATGCTGGACCCTTTCTGCACTAAGGTCTGCTTGTATTCGCCCTGCCGATTGATGGCACTCCTTGGATTGAGCACATTGGTAAAGACCATGGAAGGCCCCAAAAAAACATCATCTTCACAAATCACGCCCGTGTAAACAGAGACGTTGTTCTGGATCTTGACGTTTTCGCCTAAAACCACGCCCGGAGAGATGACCACGTTCTGCCCGATGTTGCAGCGCTTGCCTATCTGGCAGCCGGGCATAATATGTGAGAAATGCCATATTTTAGTCCCCTCCCCAATCTGGCAACCTTCGTCTATGACAGCGGTTTCATGGGCAGAATACGAGGGGGCAGGTTGGCTCATGGACAAAGTGAAGCAAAAGAATCAGACTCCTTACGAAGAAACAGGTACTTTAGATATTATTTTTCAGGGCAAAGGTACGAGTTTTTCATTATTTAGGGTAACCCATTTGTTATCATATCCCTATCCCAATTTTCCGGGCCATAAAGCCTCTGCCATGCGGTCCTTGCCACGGAGGTCCTGGTAGAGGCGAATTCCCTGGTAACCCAGCTCTTGCAGCAAGCTTTCTGTCTGTCCGGCGTACCGTTCATTAATCTCAAAGAAGAGCCGCCCGCCCGGCTTCAGTAACGTCTGCGCCACCTGGGCGATGCGCCTATAAAAAAGCAGTGGGTCTTCATTGGGCACGAACAGAGCCAGGTGCGGCTCAAAGGCCAGCACGTTTTCCCGCATCAGGTTTTTCTCTTCCTCCAAGACATACGGAGGATTGCTGATCACGGCGTCTAAGCTATTTGCCTCAAGCGCTGGCACTTCTTGCAGAATGTCCTGGTGGAGCCAGGTTACTTGCTGGTTAATCGCCTCTGCGTTGGAGCGCGCTACCGCCAAAGCTTCTTCAGACACATCCAGGCCCCAGACTTGGGCCGTGGGCAATTCAGCTGCCAAGGTAATGGGAATGCAGCCGCTCCCGGTGCCAATGTCCAGCAACCGGACCTGGTGCTGGTGCTGGTGCTGGTAGGTTTTGATAATCCGTTGCACCAGTTCCTCGGTCTCTGGACGCGGAATCAGAACTGCCGGGGTCACCTTGAAGTCACGACCGTAAAAAGAGGCCTCTCCTAATACATATTGCAACGGCTCATGCTGCAACAGGCGCTCCAGGCACTGCTGCACCTGGTCGCCCAGACCAGTGGGTACCGGTTCCTGCCGGCGTTGAAGTAGGCCCATCCTTCCCGTTTCCAGAAGGTACTGCAACACCCACTCGGCCATGGTACGGGCCTCGGGTTCTTCATACAGCGTTTGTAGCTGTTGGGTCAGGTGCTTTAAAGTCTCCTCAATGGTAGGCATAGACACAGTTTTGGGCAATTTCTGAAAAAACACCCGATATTCGGGCATGGAAATCAAGAGGGCCGCGTAAATACACATCATGAAGACCGACAAGAAATACATGCGGCGCGCGCTGGACCTGGCGGAATTGGGGACCGGAACGGCCCGGCCTAACCCGCTGGTGGGGTGCGTGGTGGTGCACGAAGACAAGATCATTGGTGAAGGCTGGCATCAGCAATACGGCGGTCCGCACGCCGAGGTAAATGCCATTAACAGCGTGCAGGACAAAAGCCTGCTGCCCGAAAGCCGGCTCTACGTCACCCTGGAACCCTGCTCCCACTTCGGCAAAACCCCACCCTGCGCCGATTTCCTACTACAGCACGGCGTGCGTGACGTGGTCATCTGCAACACCGACCCTAACCCCTTGGTGGCGGGCCAGGGCATCCAGAAATTGATGGACGGTGGCTGCCAGGTGCATATTGGCGTATTGGAGGAGGCAGGGCTGGAAGTAAATAGACGTTTCTTTACTAACCAGACCCAAAAACGGCCTTACCTGGTGCTCAAATGGGCGGAGTCATCTGATGGGTTCATAGGTCTGCCAGACTGCCAGCCTTGTCAGATCTCGGGGCCCCTTTCAAAACTGCTGGTCCACCAATGGCGCACCCAGGAACAGGCCATCTTAGTGGGCACCCGCACTGCCCTCAATGACAACCCCCATCTGAACGTGCGCCACTGGCCCGGACCAGCCCCTGTAAGAATAGCCATAGACAAACAGCTGCAGATCCCTCAAACGCACCATCTCTTAGACAACTCCCAACCCACACTCATTTATTCCCTTAAAGAAAAGGAGGCTACCACCCAAACAACGTTCGTGACCCTTACACAAGAGACTGGGTTTCTGGAACAGATGCTGCAAGACCTGTACCAGAGAAATGTGCAGTCCGTGCTGGTGGAAGGCGGAGCGGTTCTGCTGGAGGCGTTGATTAAGGGTAATCTATGGGATGAAATACGGGTTTTTAAAAGCCCCAACCCATTAACCCAAGGCGTAAAAGCTCCCCTGCTGCCTTCTTCCCTATTTGCTTCCCGGCGGCAAATTGGCCCAGATGAACTGACTATCTACAGGAATTCCTAGCGGGAACACCTTTACCTGTTTTAAGCCTGATTTCTCTAAAACAGGCCCAAAACAGGCATTTCTAAAGACGTCCTTTCCCGCAGCATACCAGCAACAAGTTGCACCCGGAAGCTCCCGGGGTTACCTTTGCCTTTCAAAGAAAAGCTGTGCTCTATAGATCACTAGCACATCAGCACATTAAAAAATTAGCACATTACCTTATGGCTGAGAATTTATTTATTGACGATACCCTCTCCAAAGAAGAGAAATATAAGGCCCTGCTGCCGCAGATTGAGGCGTTAGTTGCCCCGGAGACCGACCTCATCGCGAACCTATCCAATGTGATGGCTGCCCTGAAACAAGGATTCGGGTTTTTCTGGGTGGGCGCGTACCTGGTGAAGGAAGGCGAACTGGTGCTGGGACCGTTCCAGGGGCCGGTGGCCTGCACCCGCATCCCATTCCATAGGGGCGTGTGCGGCGCCTGCTACACCCGCCGCGAGACCATTCTGGTACCCGACGTAGAAGCCTTCCCCGGCCACATTGCCTGCAGCAGCGACTCCAAGTCTGAGATAGTGGTGCCGGTGATCAAAAACGGCGAGGTGAAAATGGTCCTGGACGTGGACAGCGACCGCCTCAACGACTTTGATGAGGTAGACCAGAAATACCTGGAGCAACTCATGAAACTGGCCGAGAACTGGTTTTAAGTTGGTATCACGTAGTGAGTATCAAGTATCACGATTTTCTGGGAATGCCGTTTTAAAGCCATTTTCCTGAAAACAGCTCTAAAACGAAGAAGCCTCATCTTTCACAGATGAGGCTTCTTCGTTTTATATCAATCCTGGAATTCCAGAAAAAAGTCTTGCTACGTGGTACGCGCTACGTGATACCAAAAGATCAACCAAAGAAAGACGCGGAAGCCGGGGTTTTCAGCTGGGCAATCACGGTTTGACCGCCTTTGGTCACCTGACCCAACTGTACCTTCACCTCGGTATCCACAGGCACGAAGATATCCACTCTGGACCCGAACTTGATGAAACCGAACTCCTCGCCCTGGTTCACTTCGTCGCCCTCGGTCACGTACCACACAATGCGGCGGGCCATGGCGCCGGCAATCTGCCGAAACAGCACCTCTGGACCGGCTAGCGATTCTACTACCACCGTGGTGCGCTCGTTCTTGGTACTGGATTTTGGGTGCCAGGCCACAAAGTAATTACCCGGGTGGTATTTGAAGTATTTCACTACGCCAGACACCGGGTTACGGGTAATGTGCACGTTGATAGGTGACATAAAGATGGAAATCTGCTTGCGCACATCGTTGAAATACTCGGGCTCCTCCACGTTCTCAATCACCACCACCTTGCCGTCGGCGGGGGCCACGATTAGGTCCTCGTGTAGGAGCAGGTTGCGGTACGGGCTTCTGAAGAACTGAAGGATGAGCAGGAAAACGATGAGGGAAACGGCAGAGAAGATCCGGTTGAAGGTGAGGTGGGTACTGTTGAAGTAGTAAAGCGCCATGTTCACCACCAACATACCTAACAGGGTAAAAAACAGAATCTTTCGTCCTTCTTTATGAATTTTCATTAGATACTTCTTGGGCTTATGAAGCAAAAATATAAAAAAAACCGCCCCCTGTCTAAAAAAAAGACAAGGAGGCGGCAAATTTGTGTACTTCTTTAGGTTTTGACCCGGCAGGGCTTAGAAACCACCCCGGAACTTATAGGTCTGCGCCACCTTGTCAATGGCCACAATATAAGCGGCAATACGCATAGGCACGTTGTATTTCTGAGAGGTGGCGTACACCTTGTTGAACGCCTCAGACATAATCCGGTCAGAGCGCTCGGTCACCATTTCCAGGCTCCATTTGTAGCCCAGGCGGTTCTGTACCCACTCAAAGTAAGACACGGTTACCCCGCCAGAATTGGCCAGAATGTCTGGCACTACCATAATGCCTTTCTCATTGATGATTTTATCGGCGTTGGCCGAGGTGGGGCCGTTGGCGCCTTCCACAATCAGGCGGGCCTGAATCTGGTCTGCGTTGCGGGCGGTAATCACGTCTTCCACGGCGGCAGGCACCAGCACATCTACTTTAGAAGTCAGGAGGTCATCATTGCTGATGGTCTCTGCCCCAGCAAAGCCTTCCAGACGGCCATGGTGCGCGTTTTTGTAGGCAATGGCGGCTTCAATGTCAATGCCGTTCTCGTTCCAATAGGCACCGCTCACGTCACTCACGCCCAGGATCTTCACGCCGCGTTCCGCCAGCAGCTTAGCCGCCCAGGAACCCACGTTCCCGAAGCCCTGCACCGCAGCAGTAGACTGGGTGGGGTCCATGCCCAGTTTCTCCATGGCGGCCATGGCCGATACCATTACCCCGCGTCCGGTGGCCTCTACGCGGCCCAGGGAGCCACCCAATACCAGGGGCTTTCCGGTTACCACCGAGTTCACGGTCATGCCTTTGGTTTTGGAGTACTCATCCATCAACCAGGCCATCTCACGCGGGCCGGTACCCATGTCGGGGGCCGGAATATCCTGGTCTGGGCCGAAGGTATCAATCAAGGCCACGGTATAGGCGCGGGTAAGGCGCTCCAACTCACCGGCAGACATGGTGGTAGGGTCGCAGATGATACCGCCTTTGGCACCACCGTAGGGGATATCCACCACGGCGCATTTCCAGGTCATCCAGGCGGCCAGGGCCTTCACCTCATCCAGGAATACGCCTTTGTCATACCGGATACCGCCTTTAGACGGACCTAATATGTTAGAGTGAATCACCCGGAAACCTTCAAACACGCGCACGCTGCCGTCATCCATGGTCACGGGCAGGTTCACAATCACCTGGCGGGTAGGCGACTTCAAGACTTCATAGGTATCATCATCTAAGCCCAACACCTCTGCCGCAATGTTAAACCTTGACATCATGGACTCAAACGGGTTCTCCTTGTCCTTGATAGGAGCAGGTTCCTTATAGGCCATCTTACTGTTGTATGCTGCCATAATTATTAAATTAACAATATCGGGGTAAATTCAGGCCGCAAAATTATCAAATTCCAAAAACAAAACTAGCCTTACCTGCTTTATTCGTAGGTATTCTTTACCAAACCAGTTCCAGAAAAGCCACCACAAAGGGCACTACCAGAATAAGACTATCAAACCTATCCAGAATGCCACCGTGGCCCGGAATCAAGGTTCCGGAGTCTTTCACGCCCAGGCTTCGCTTGAGCATAGACTCCACCAGATCACCTAGCACGCCAAACACAGAGACCAGTACGGCTACCCCCAGCCAATGTTCCAGGGCCAAATCAGGAAAGTATCGGGCCAGCAGCCACGCTACACCTATAGAAAGAAGCATCCCTCCTACCCAGCCCTCCCAGGTTTTGCCGGGCGAAATACGCGGAAATAATTTATTTTTCCCAAAGGATTTGCCCGCTGCATAGGCCCCGGTATCAGAGGCCCAGATGAGGAACATGATGCCCAGAATAATCTGCCAGCTGTATCTGCCTGGCAGAAAAGCCAGTACGTGCAGCAGCGTAAATGGGGCCGCAATGTAGAAAACGCCTACCAGCGTAAGGGCCGCATTGGTGAAGGGCTGCTCTTTTTTGCGATACAGCTCGGCCACCAGAGCCAGGAGCATGACCGGCGGCAAGAGAAAGAGCCAGTCAGAGGCAATGGCGCCTTCTTCCACGGCAAAGCCCAGCAGGTACAGCTCTACGCCCAAGCCTACCCCAATCACGCGGTTGGGCTGAAAGCCTTTGGTGGAGAGCAGGCGGTAGAACTCCAGCAGTCCCAGCACGGTCAAGGCCAGAAACAGCATAAAAAAGGTCCATTCGTTCCAATAGATGGCGCCAATAAACAGGGCCCCTCCCAGCACTCCGGCCAGAAGCCTCAGCTGCAGATTGTTAAGTGCTTTTTTTGGTTTCTCCATATAAAGGATGCTATACGCCGCATCTGGGCGGGAAGGGGGATTTTCTTAGATCTGTTTTAAGGCTGTTTTCCGGAAAAGGGGGCTAAAACAGGTTTATTCATCGGCGTGAGCCGGAAAAGGCAGGCGCCGGAAGCCGTTATAAAGCACATACAGGAGCCCCAGGCTAAGGGCCAGGGAGAGCAGGGAAACATGCCAAGGCGAAGCCTCCGTAGACTCCACGTTCAGGTCTACCTGGCCGCGCTGCTGCAGGTACATCATGAGCACCATAAAGCCATTGTTCATGAAATGCCCTATGATGGGCACCCAGATGTTACCCGACCACCAGTACAGGTAGCCAAAGACCACGCCCAGGAAGATGCGCGGCACCACGCCATAGAACTGCATGTGAATGATGCCAAACACAATGGCGGCCACCCAAATGGCCAGGTGTGGGTTTCGCCACCAGCGCTGCAGCTCGTTCTGCACCACGCCCCTGAATACCAGCTCCTCGCCAATGGCCGGCAGCACCGCAAAGACCATGAGGCCCAGCAGCAGCTGCGGCACGGTGTTGATTTTGGTCATCTCCAAGGTAAGTTGCCGCAGGTATTCCTCTTTGGCCTTGGCCCACTGTTCAAACCCGTCCATAAACGCCGGAAAATCCACGTTGGCGTTCCAGTATACCAGCCACGAGGCGGCCGGCAGGATCACCAGCATGAGCACGGCACTGCCCAGCAGAAGGTAGCCCGGGATAGAAGGCCGGGGCGACAGGAAAGCGGCGGGTTTGTGCGCGTATACTTTCAGGAAGGCCAGGGACGCTAATGTAAAGCCAATCAGGTGCACCACCCCCTGAAAAAAGACCATCGCGCTGCGGCTGTCGGGGTAGGCGCTGGGGTTGGCCAGCATCTCGCTTATCTGCGTGAGGCCATAGCCCCATATGAGTTTGATGAGCAGCATGGCCAGAAAGTTGCCAATGAACAGGCCCGGCACCACAAACAGACAGAAGAGCAAAAGCGACTTAAAAGGGTGGAGCGCGGGCGAGATGAAACCTTTCATATAGGCGGTGTGGTTTTAATGAGGTAAATTTACGCGAATTATTTAAACTCAATCACGTGGTAAAAATCGGCAATATAGAGCTTCCGGACTTCCCGCTGCTATTAGCACCCATGGAAGACGTAAGCGACCCGCCGTTCAGGGCAGTGTGCAAGGCCAACGGCGCCGACTTAATGTATACAGAGTTCATTTCCTCTGAGGGCCTCATACGCGATGCCGCCAAGAGCCGCCAGAAGCTGGATATCTTTGACTATGAGAGCCCCATCGGGATCCAGATCTTTGGGTCTGACATAGAGTCTATGCGCGAAAGTGCGGTGATCTCGGCGCAGGTGGGCCCAGATTTGATTGACATCAACTACGGCTGCCCCGTGAAGAACGTAGCCTGCAAAGGCGCCGGCGCGGCCCTATTGCGTGATATCCCCAAGATGGTGGCCATGACCTCGGCCATTGTGCAGGCGGTAGAACCCTTCGGCTTGCCGGTAACCGTGAAGACCCGCCTAGGCTGGGACGACAGCACCAGAAATGTGGAGGAAGTGGCCGAGCGCCTGCAGGACATAGGTATCAAAGCCCTTACCGTGCACGGCCGTACCCGCGTGCAGATGTACAAAGGCGAAGCTGACTGGACCCTCATCCGGAAAATCAAGGAGAACCCCCGCATTCAGATCCCCATCTTCGGGAACGGTGACATTGACACCCCGCAGAAAGCGCTGGAATACAAGGAGCTGTATGGCGTAGACGGCATCATGATTGGCCGGGCCTCCATCGGTTACCCCTGGATTTTCAGGGAGATCAAGCATTTCCGGGAGACCGGCGAGTTATTGGCCCCGCCTACCCTGCAGGAGCGCATTGACATGTGCAAGATGCACTTTGACAAGAGCCTGGAGTGGAAAGGTCCGCGCCTGGGTATCTTTGAGATGCGCCGCCACTACGCCAACTACTTCCGGGGCCTGCCCAACGTGAAGACCTACCGTACCCGCCTGGTGCAGACCGAGGACCCCGAGGAGATCTACGCCATTCTGGATGAGATTGCCAACTCCATGGAGTACGCTGAGATTTAGCCTGTTTCAAAAGTTGACATGCGTTTTCGGCTTGTTTTACCAAAAACAGGCCGAAAACGCATTTTTTATTGCGGGCGTTTGAAAGGCGGCGGTGACTCTTGGGCTTAGGCTTTGCTAGCTTGAAACGCTTTCCCCCTCATCCTAGCCTTCTCCCTGAGGGAGAAGGAACTGCCCTTTTCTGTTTTGGGCCTGTTTTCCGGAAAACACCGCTAAAACGCGCCAACATCCATTATCTTTGCGCTTCCATTTTTCACGCCACCGCTTTGTCTATTAAAACTACCTCCCCTGCTGTTGCTGCCCCCTCTACCTCTACGCCGGCATTAGCGTGGATTATTCTGGGTGGCCTGTCCCTGATCTGGGGCACTTCTTTTATCCTGATCAAGAAAGGGCTGGCGGTTTTCTCCTCAGATGAACTGGGCGCCATCAGGATTACCATTGCCATGCTGGCTTTGCTGCCCTTCGCCCTGAGAGGGTTAAAGGCCCCAAAGGCCGGGCAATGGAAGTTTCTGGTGATCAGCGGTTTGATAGGAAACCTGATTCCGGCGTTTCTCTTCGCTTACGCCGAGACCCAGTTGGCGAGCGGCCTGGCAGGCGTACTAAACTCGTTGACGGCCCTTTTCACGCTAATCATTGGCGCGGTTTTCTTCCAACAGCGTATTACGCTGCTGCGGGTGCTGGGTATTTTGATAGGGATTGGAGGAACGGCGGTATTGATCTTTTCGGGCAGCGCCCAGGAAACCTCTTCCAACTCTTTTTATGGCCTGTATGTGGTGTTAGCTACGCTGCTGTACGGCGGCAGCCTGAACATTATCAAGCATTGCCTGGCCGGTATCAAGCCCCTGACCATGGCCAGCCTGTCTTTACTCACAGTGGGTCCGCTGGCCTTTGGGTATCTGCTTACTACGCCTGCTTTTGAAAAGCTGGCCACGCAACCGCAGGCCTGGGAAGCGCTGGGGTATATCACGTTATTGGCGGTTTTCAGTACGGCCATTGGGTTGGTTTTTTACAACAAGCTCATTCACATGACCAACACGCTATTTGCCAGCACCTCTACCTATTTAATGCCGATTGTGGCGCTAGGATGGGGCTTAGCCGATGGCGAGAGCATTTACCTGATGCACTATATGGGAATGGCTGTGATTCTGGCGGGGGTGTTGTTGGTGAACAGGGCCAAGTAAGGCCAGGTTACCGGTCGGCGCGGCTTTTCAGGAGCCAGGCCACGGCCTCTTGCTCTGAGGTGAACACGGCCAACTGCGTGAGTTTGCCCAGGTTGATCAGATACTCAAACCCGAAGCTATCTTCAATATAATTGTAATGCGAAGGCATCACCAGGTTGGCGAAGTAGTTTTGCTGGCCCAGCCGCTCTTCCACCATCGGGAAGTACTCTTCCAGCAGCCAGGTCTCGTCTTGTTCAGAGACTTTTCCGCGGCTTCTCAAGTCAAACATCCAGTAGCTTCCACCAACCTCTTCGGCCAGTTCCAGGGCCTTCATATAACCCTGCCGCAGACCCTCAGAATCGGGGACTTTAAACCAGCGCAGAAACAGGACGTCCAGGTCTTTGCGGTAGGTTAGCTGCAGTTGGCTTTCTAGTAAATCTCTCTCTATCACTGGGTATACACGTATTGCGGCAAGACCCAACAGAGCTTAAATAGAAGCCCCACTGAATCTTGCCGCAAGTTACGCCCGGAAATTGACTAAATTAAAGATATTGCAACCTTTTTAATTGGCCTCCGTAGCCGCACAGCTTCGTAAGCCTATAAATGACTAAGCAACTGCCTTCCTGATGGCTAACTTACTGTGTTTGTAGCTGTACCCAAAGTAAATAGCCAGACCAATTAACAGCCAGGCGGTGAAAAGCAACCAGTTGTTTACGCCCAACTGGGTCATCAGATACAGGTTGGTCAACAAGCCTAATACTGGCAATAAAGAAAGATTTTTCCTAAACGAGACCCAGGCCAGCAGCACGCAGGAAATAAGGAACACCAGCATAGGAATCTGGTGCCTGAACTCTTCATAGCCTCCGTTACCAGCCACTGAGCTCCAGAACTCATCAATGGCAGGGCGGTTATAAACCATCACCATACCACCAGCTACCGCCAGCAGAAGAGGCACCAGGAACTTACCGTTCAGGTAAGGCACCTTGAAGCGGGCATCTGAGGTGCCCTGCGGGTCAATCATCAAGATTCCGCCGCACACCAGCGCGAAAGCGAACAGCGTACCAATACTGGTCAGGTCAATCACCAAGTCCATGTTCAGCAGCAAGGCCGGCACACCTACAAAGAAACCGGTCACCAACGTAGAGAACGAAGGCGTTCTGAAGCGCGGGTGCACTTTGGCGAATACCGGTGGCAACAGCCCGTCTCTAGACATAGCCATCCAGATGCGGGGCTGCCCGATCTGGAACACCAGCAGCACAGACGCCATGGCGAAAATGGCACTCACGGCCACTACTCCGGCCAACCAGTCTACACCTACCTTCGTGAACACATACGCCAAGGGGTCACCCACGGCCAGCTCTTTATAAGGCACCATACCGGTCAAAACCAGGGTAATAATCACGTACAGGACGGTACAGATAATGAGGGCGTAGATCATGGCCCGGGGCAAATCCCGCTGGGGGTTCTTACATTCCTCGGCGGTGGTACTAATGGCATCAAACCCGATGTAGGCAAAGAATACGGCAGACACGCCTTTCAACACCCCTCCTATACCGTTGGGTGCAAACGGACTCCAGTTGGCCGGGTTCACGTAAAAAACGCCCACGGCGATCACTACCAGCACCACAATCATCTTCAGGATCACCAACAGGTTAGAGGCGTTCTTTGACTCTTTGATACCTATATACACCAGCGTGGTAATGAGCGCATTGATCACGAAGGCAGGCAAATCTATCACCAGTTTCCCGCCCAGAAAATCTGGGGCGGCCAGCCAGGTGTTGTAGGCCAGCAATTGCGACGGATCTGCCGCCGTAAGCGGTTTACCCGCCTGCAGCAGGGCCAACACCTCATAGTAGCCTTTGTGCGCGCTCTGGGTGCCCATGGTCAGCCAGGCCGGAATATCCAACCCTACCCCACTCAGGAGCCCGGTAAAATAATCGCTCCAGGAGATGGCTACCACAATGTTCCCCACGGTGTATTCCATGATCAGGGCCCAGCCAATGATCCAGGCAGCCAACTCGCCAAAAGAGGCATAGGCATAGGTATAGGCCGAGCCGCTCACCGGAATAGTGGCCGCGAACTGCGCGTAACACAGCGCGGAGAAGGCGCAGGCAATGGCGGTAAAGACAAACAGCAGAGAAACGGCCGGACCGCCCTCATAGCTGGCGTTACCAATGGTACTGAAGATACCGGCCCCAATAATGGCGGCAATCCCCAGGGAGGTCAAATCCCTGACAGTCAGGTTCCGCTCCAACCCTTCTTCCACGGCGCCCGGGTGGGCAGCCACATCGGTGGGCGGTGTGTGTAAAACAGCATTTAAACTCTTGCGACGGAAAAGACTTTTTAGGCTCACTTGTTCGGCTTAATATAAAATTCAGGGGTAAAAGTTAAGGAAAATATTCTGAATGCCTATATTTAGACAAACGCCTGCCCTTGACCACCCGCCGCCTCACCGTCTCCGTGCCCCAACCTTGCCACGAAAAATGGGCAGAAATGACGCCTCAGTTTCAGGGTCGTTTTTG
Organism: Rufibacter radiotolerans; assembly: GCF_001078055.1. Taxonomy (NCBI): domain Bacteria; kingdom Pseudomonadati; phylum Bacteroidota; class Cytophagia; order Cytophagales; family Hymenobacteraceae; genus Rufibacter; species Rufibacter radiotolerans. Next base: position 4,169,524 of record NZ_CP010777.1, read on the forward strand.
CCAAAACTGCCAGAAAACGGTGGTGGACTTTACCCAAATGTCTGATGCGGAGGTGGTAGAGTGGCTAGGAAAAGAAACCGGAAACACCTGTGGCAGGTTCAGCCATACCCAAATAGAAAAGCCCCTAATCTTAATTTCTGGGTATAGACAAAGTCACATTTGGAAAACAGCTTCTCTGGTGCTTGCCGCCTGGCTTAGCGCTAAACCTGTGAAGGCAGATATTTCACCACAAGTAACTGCCACCTTCCAAACATCAACCACTGGCCTTAAAGTGGAACCTAAGAAAGAGCCAGCAGACAGCACCATCATTATTAAGGGAAAAGTAGTGGATGGAGCTACTCAGGAAACGATGCCGGGAGTAACCGTGCAGTTGAAAGGGACAACGATTGCCGCACCTACTAGTGTTGATGGAGTCTTTACGATTTCCTTACCTACTGGATTAGACTTGGAAAACTCATTTTTGGTATTCTCTTTTATTGGCTACGATTCCCAGGAAAAACCAGTAAAACACTTTCTTAAGAACCCCAAAGCTGAAATGGTTCTTTCTATGAGTACAAGTATAATGGGCGAAGTTGTTGTGATACGGCAGTTTACACCACGCGGCTTATATTATTCAGTGCGCAGTTTCTTTGGATACACTATTCCTAACCTCTTCCGCTAAACCCGTTTTGGGCCTCTTTTCTGAAAAACGGCTCTAAAACGGAAAGCAGAAACCTCCTTGTATTGGTTCAGCAGACCCTAGGGGCGTATCGCATACGTCCTATCACACAAGGGTGATCGGCAAAAGAATAGGGCGTATATGAAACGCCCCTACCAATATGCATGGATCGTCTTACACGAAACACCCTACCGGCTCAAAATCAACCGGATCGTAGTGCCTTTACCTACCTCAGAAGTTTTCACGAACAGCCGGCCTTGGTGGTAGTTCTCAATAATGCGTTTGGCCAGCGCCAGGCCCAGTCCCCAACCGCGTTTCTTGGTGGTGTAGCCGGGCACAAACACTTCCTGCTGCTTGGTTTTGGGTATGCCCTTGCCGGTGTCTTGAATATCCAGGGCCAGGGCGTCTTTGGCGCCCGTTTTCACAATGCGCAGGGTAATGCTGCCTTTGCCGTCCATGGCGTCTACCGCGTTTTTGCAGATGTTCTCAATCACCCACTCAAAGAGCGGGATATTGACTTTGGCGGTGGTCTCCTCCGGGAATTCGGTCTCTATATGAAAAGCCACTTTCTGCGACACGCGGTTGCGCAGGTACCCAAGGGCGTTTTCCACCACCCGCAGGATGGGCTCATCCTTCAAGACCGGCACCGACCCGATGTTGGAGAAACGTTCGGTGATGATCTCCAGGCGGCGCACGTCCTTGCCCAGTTCATCCACAATAGGTTCATCCGCAAAGCGGGGGCTAGCTTTCAGGTACTCATACCAGGCCATTAAAGACGAGAGGGGCGTGCCCAGCTGGTGGGCGGTTTCTTTGGCCAGCCCCACCCACACGCGGTTCTGCTCGGCTTTGCGCGAGTAACTGAAGGCGTAATAGGCAATCACAGAAAGGCAGGCAATGACCGTGAGCTGCACATAGGGGTAATAGCGCAGCTGGGTGAGTAGCTCAGAGTCCTTGTAAAAGATGTAGTTCTTGAAGTCTTCCTGGTAAGAAACCACAATGGGTTTGTGCTGGGCCTTCATCTTGGCCACCTCCCGTTTCAGAAGCGCTTTTTTACGGCTTTCTGAAATCTTTTCGGGGATATCCAGGTTCTTATAGGCGAGGGTGTTTTCTTTTTCGTCCGTCAGGATAACCGGCACTGAGCGGTTGGCGTCAATGATTTCCTCCTGCACAAAGACCAGGTTCTCGCTGTCAATCTCGGGAGAGCCCATGTACCGCAGGCCTTTGGCGTACAAGTCAATGAGTTGCTGCTCGCGCTCAGAGAGTTTGGCCACCAGCAGGTTGGTATAGATCACGGTGGCGGCCCCAATAACCAGGGCCACGGTCATGATAAGCAGCTTAAGGCGTGATTTCTTAGAATAAATGGAGGTTGGAATCATGGATAAAGCAACGCTTGAACCAATACGCCCGTCAGGGGTGTAGAGTTCTTTCTAAACGAAGATAGCAGAAGAAGCGTCTGTTGCCCTCAATTTGGAATGAGTATAAATAAAAGAAAGAATGAAAAGTAATTCCTTTTTAATAGATACTGAAGTAATTTTGCACACTATTTCAAAACTGCCGTATGCTTCAGAATTTTAGAGCCGTCAGTCTTTCTTATAAAAAGGCTCCCTTAGACATAAGGGAACTAATCGCATTGGATGAGGGGTCGTGCCGCCAGTTTCTGCAAACGCTCAAGGACTTCATTCAGGCGACTGACATTTTAGTTCTTTCCACGTGCAACCGCACCGAGGTTTATTATACCTCTGATGATGACTACAGCCACGAGATCGTGAAGCTGCTAGGCATTAGCAAGGGTATTGCCAATATTTCTCAGTACTTAGATTACTTCACCATTGTAAACGAGCACCGTGACGCCGTGCAACACCTGTTCAACGTGGCCATGGGCCTAGACGCGCAGGTGGTAGGCGACATGCAGATCTCTAACCAGGTGAAGCAGGCCTACCAGTGGAGCGTAGACAGTGACGCCGCCGGTCCGTTCCTGCATCGTTTACTGCACACCATCTTCTTTACCAACAAGCGCGTGGTGCAGGAAACGTCTTTCAGAGACGGGGCCGCCTCTACCTCTTACGCCGCCCTGGAGCTGGTGGAAAGCCTTACCTCAGAAATCCTCAACCCTTCTATCTTAGTGGTAGGCCTGGGCGAGATTGGTGCCGATGTATGCCGCCACCTCAAGGACTCTGATTTCCAGAACGTAAAAATCTCTAACCGCACCCAGGCCAAAGCCCTGCTTCTGGCCGAGGAGTGTAACATGGAAGTGGTTCCGTTTGAGGAACTGGTAGAGGCTATGAAAGCCGCCGATGTCATTATCTCCTCGGTAGCCCGCGACGAGCCTTTCTTTACCAAAGAAATGGTGAGCCGCCTGAACGTGCTTACCTACAAGTTCTTTATTGACCTGAGCGTACCGCGCAGCGTAGAGCCAGAGATAGAGCAGATACCTGGGGTATTGGTGTACAACATTGACGCCATCCAGAACAAAGCCTCTGCCGCCCTGCAGCGCCGCATAGAGTCTATCCCGCACGTAAAGCAGATCATTTCTGAGTCTATTGATTCGTTTGAAGACTGGACCAAGGAGATGAACGTCTCCCCTACCATCCAGAAACTGAAGAATGCGCTGGAGAGCATCCGGCAGGAGGAAATGGCCCGCTATATGAAAAAGCTTTCCACCAGTGAGGCCAAGCATATAGACGAGATCACCAAGTCTATGATGCAGAAGATCATCAAGCTTCCGGTACTGCAACTGAAGGCCGCCTGCAAACGCGGCGAGGCCGAAACCCTCATTGACGTCCTCACTGACCTTTTCGACTTGGAGAAACAATCATCTGAGGCGCAGCATTAAACAGGATCTTGTTAGATCAACTATAGCAACAGGACACTCTTTCAGTAGGGTGTCCTGTTTTTTTTGTTGGGGCAATACCTTGTGGTTGCCCTTGCGTGGCAGACTGTAATTAGCTGGCTCTTTGGCTACTGCTGACGCAACCGCCTTTTGGGCAACCACAAGGGATTGCCCTACTTGGCGTTTTAGGCCTGTTTTCCTGAAAACAGGCTCAAAACGCCAACGCATTCCTGTTTGAAGCATCTGTGTCATCCTGAAAGGACCTTGTGAGCGAACTAGAAAAGCGTTTACTCTAGTGCCATTACCGTTGGCTACCTAGATCCTTTCAGGAAGACAAAAAAGTGGGAGGAAATTGGGAGAGGAAAGGTCCCTTATCCCTATGGCGCGGATTTACTTCCGTGTCTTGCGCTTACTAAATAGAAAGTCACGGAAGTAAATCCGCGCCATAGTGTGATAAAGCAGTCAGCTAAGAGCATCTATTGAGAAAGAGAAGCACCGGTTGCTTATATTGGCAACATGAAAAAGCTGCTCCTCCTCGTTACCATTGTCTTTGTTTCTTTTACCGGCTTCGCGCAGGTGAATTGGGTGCCAAGCCCTGAACACGAGCAAGGCCTACCCACCTCCGTAAAGGTCTTCACTACGTCAGATTCCTTGGACGGCAAACCGTTCAGGGCCTTTTACCTGGAAGCGGATCTAAAGGACCCCAAACTGGAGATTCTCACCCGGGTGGGCAATGGCAAACGCTTTACGCCTAAGCAATACTATGAGCAGGAACCCGGTAACGTGCTAGCGGTGGTCAACACCACATTTTTCTCCTTCGCAGACAACAGCAACCTGAACCTAGTCATCAATGACGGCAAAGTGCTGGCCCCGCAGGCCGCCGTACGCCGCAAGAACCCCAAAGGCGCAGACACGCTCACCTTCTACCCCACCACCGGCGCCATTGGCTTCTTTAGGAATCGCAGCATAGATGTGGCCTGGGCCTACAACGTGGGCAAGAAAAAGAAAACCATGGAACTGGCCGCGCCTTATGCTGTCAACCAAGATGGCCAGGCGGCCCCGGCGCCGTCTAAGAAAACCGTGAAAGGGATGAAACGCTGGAAACCCCGCGTAGCCGTAGGCGGTGGACCAGTGCTGGTGCAGAATGGAAAGGCGCACGTGACCGCCGAGGAAGAGATGCGCGGCGGGGCCAGCTTCACCGGGCCCAACCCGCGTACCGTCATGGGCTACACGCCAGACCAGAAACTTATTATCTTAATGGTAGAAGGCCGAAACAAAGGCATCGCTGAAGGTGCCAGCCTGGACCAACTGGCCCAACTCATGGTCAGCCTGGATTGCCAGGAAGCCCTGAACCTGGACGGGGGCGGCTCCAGCGCCTTGTATGTAAAAGGGAAAGACACCATTAAACCCTCAGACAAAGAAGGGCAACGGCCGGTGCCGGCGGTGTTGGTGCTGAAGTATAAAGAGTAGGTTCTACGGTAAATCTTCCTTCTGAACTCCCAAACGCTGTTTTAAAAATACCTTAAAAAATAAAAACCGTTTCTGGCCTACTTTTTTCAAAACAGGCTGGAAACGGTTCCGGGAAGTACTTACTTGACGTGGGGGGGAGACTAGGCAAACAGGAAGGTTACAGATCGCCGCAACATTCCTCCAGGCAGTCAATCACATCAATCAGCTTGGGAATGGAAAGGGAATAATAGATTTTGGTGCCTACCTTGAAAGACGAGAGCACGCCCTTGTCCTTCAATGTGATCAAATGCTGTGACGCAATGGCCTGCGGCAGATCCAGGTAATTATAGATCTCCGTCACCGTCATTTTATCTTCTTTACCCAGAAGATCCACAATGGCCAGCCTTTTAGGGTGCGCCAATACTTTTAGCATAGACGCCGCCTTATCTATCTTCTTAGACTCTACTCTGGATAATAAACTTTTCATAAATGACACATACTAAAACCAGTACTACAATAGACGCGCCCTCCGCGCCTTTAAACCCGCCCTACAACCCGTCCTGCTGAATAGCTCAACATTCTGTTACTTTAACGTCTGGCAACTTACCATAGTATAGGCAACAGGGCTGGCACATCAGTAGCCGGAGTTAACTTGGCTTATTGCAGATTTACGTATAAAGAAGATAATTGGATATATAAAATACTTAATACTGAAACAGTTCCATATTTAAATATATAAGAACAGCGTCTGGCGGGCGTCACAGAGGTAAGCGTCATGGAGCTAATTGCCACTGACAGGCTCTACAAGCGCTATTTAGCCAATGGGAGAAAAATTTTGTGCAGCGCGAAAAATTTTTCTCTGACTCTATTTCCTCCCTTGGCACACACAAATTTTACCAACCACAGAAACGTAACTGACGTGACCATATTGGCTGGGTGGAAAGTATACCGTAATTAGCATTTTGGGAATGTTTTGCGGAAAAAGTGCCGGAAACGGAGTTGATTGGCCGGAGTTGATCGGCCGGAGTAGTTATCTCCCTACCCCCTTCCAAGGGGACGAGGAAGAGGGCAGAAGTGTTTGGTGGCAGTTCTGGTCGTTGGCGAGAATACCAACAACGGCGGACAGTATTAGGGATAGAAGCACAAAGAACCTTAGAACGCTCTTCCGGATTTGCAATCCGGAAGTATCGAAAGGGGGATTTGTAATCCCCTTAATGGTCCCTTTCGAGTTTTAGTTTACCCCTGCAGATGTACCCTCCTGTGTAAACACCCCTCTTCAGAGCTACGTTCGCTGCCTCAAACTCCCGTTTGGGCAATCCTCAAGGGGAGAGTCTGCGGTGAAGAGGTAGTATTACGTTTTGAGGCTGTTTTCAGGAAAACGTCCTTAAAACGCAAATCTTAAAACACGCATCTCCCGTGCTGTTCGGGATTTGCAATCCCGAACTTCTGAAAAGCGGATTTGCAATCCGCCAAGAACCAAGAACAAAATCGCTACCGCCGGGGATTACAAATCCCCCTTTCGGAACTTCCGGATTGCAAATCCGGAAGAGCTAATGACCCATAGCGTCCATTCCTTCAATTACAGTCTTTACTTCGAGCGCCTCGCTTGTGGCCCTGCAACAGCTTTACCTAAGAGTAGAAGGAAATAGTAGGCCGCAAGGGCAGTGCGAGGGAGAAAGACGGGGCCCCGCGGCCGTGAGCGCTCGGAGGGAGCAGATGAAATAATACAGCATAAGGACTCAGGCTACAACGGCCACTACGCCAGCCAAAAACAGAAAAAGGATTTCTGAAGTATTCAATTGCTACGTCAGCTAAAGCAGAAAAACCACAGAACTCAAACATCTTCTGTCAATCAAATCCAAAAGCAAAAACCATCCTTAAAAGGAAAAGAGCTTCTACTCAGCTCTTTTCCACCCACCACTACCAACAAACGCCCGTTATCTTTTTACCTTTGCCTATAACCCCAGAAAACCTCCTCCTATTATGAAAGACCTACTGTCCAAATTTGAGAATAAACGTCCCGAGATTGTGTTTGAGTGGAAAGACGCTGAAACCGAAGCCGAGGGATGGGTAGTCATCAATTCCTTGCGCGGCGGAGCGGCCGGCGGCGGTACACGCATGCGCAAAGGACTGGACAAACGCGAAGTAGAGTCGCTGGCGAAGACCATGGAAGTGAAGTTCACCGTTTCGGGCCCGGCCATTGGAGGAGCTAAATCTGGCATTAACTTTGACCCCGCCGACCCGCGCAAGCAGGGTGTGCTGGAGCGCTGGTACCGGGTAGTGTTCCCGTTGCTGAAAAACTACTACGGCACCGGCGGCGACCTGAACGTGGATGAAATACATGAAGTGATTCCCATCACCGAAGAATACGGCCTCTGGCACCCGCAAGAAGGCATTGTAAACGGCCACTTCAAAGCCACCGAACCCCAGAAGATCAACAAACTGGGCCAACTGCGCCAGGGTGTGAGCAAGGTGCTGGAAGACGTGCATTACTCCCCTTCCCTGGCCCGCAAATACACCGTGGCCGACATGATTACCGGATTCGGCGTAGCCAAGGCCGTGAGTCACTATTATGAACTCTGGGGTGGCGAGCTGCAAGGTAAGCGGGCGGTGATCCAGGGCTGGGGCAACGTGGGCGCTGCAGCGGCTTATTACCTGGCGGCTGAAGGCGTAAAGATTGTAGGCATTATTGACCGCGCCGGCGGCTTGATCAACCCCGACGGCTTCTCGTTTGAGGACATTTCCAATCTGTTCCTGAATCGCCACGGCAACGCCTTAACGGCAGACAATCTGCTTTCTTTTGAGGAGGTGAACGCCCGCGTGTGGGACCTGGGCTTTGAGGTGTTCATTCCGGCGGCGGCGTCCAGGCTGGTGTCTCAGGAGCAGGTGGCGCGCATGCAGCAACACGGCTTGGAGGTTATTTCCTGCGGCGCCAACGTGCCCTTTAAAGACCCTGAGATTTTCTTTGGCGCCACTGGCGAGTTCGCCGACCAGCAGGTATCCGTGATCCCGGACTTCGTGGCCAACTGCGGCATGGCCCGCGTGTTTGCTTACCTCATGGAGCAGGACGTGGAGATCACCGACGAGGCCATTTTTTCTGATATTTCCCGCACCATCAGAACGGCGCTGGAGAATGCGCATGCCCGGCATCCGCAGAAAACCGAAATCGCCAAAACCTGCTTTGAGATAGCCTTGAGCCAGTTATTATAACCCAGCCTCAGGCCAAAGAACAAAAGAACAGACCTGTTTTTGCCTTCGTTTTTAAAAAAACAGGGCAAAAACAGGTTTTCGCTTTAAGGCTGATTTGGAAATGGCTATGAAAAAAAGGCTGCTTCAGGAGATAAAGTTTTTTAGGCCTACTGCTTCTTAAACCCCACCGCCAGCAACTTAGAAACGTCTGTTTCACTTACCTTCACTTTCACCACCTGGCCGCTCAAACAAGTGCACGCTAAACAGGAGGCGCCGTCGTTCTCTCTGGTAACGGAAATTTTGAGTACCGTGAATCCTTGTTGCTTGATGTACTCACCGGCGCAGGCTTTGGCGTCTTGCGAGGTACAGGGCTCCCAGGGGTCGGCACATTGGGTTTGCTGGTAGGTAAGCCATTGGCCCATGACTAGCTTCTCTTCTTCCGGAGAGTCGCTCAGGAAGTCGCAGCCCGGCAGGGGAAACACAATTAGCAGGGCAAAAAGCTGGGATAGAACTTTTCGTTTCATAGATTTAACCTTCCATTTACCTCATGACCCTTGTGCCACCGCATTGGTTGCAAGAGGGAAATACTTTAACAAATGCAGAATCAGATTTCAGACATTCTCAGATTTGTTTTTCTAGGCAACACCGTGCAGCAATACCTGGTTTTTCTGGGCATTATGCTGTTTGGCTTCCTGTTTAAGACCTTGGTTTCCAAGCTTCTATCAGAGATTCTGTTTGGGGTGGTGATCAAGCGGTTCAACAAAGAGGTAACCAAAGACGAGTTCAAGCGCCTGCTGGTCACACCCCTGGAGTTTCTCACGTTTCTGGTGTTCCTGTACATGGCGTTTGACTACCTCACGTACCCCCCGGAACTGGGCCTACCCAAGGAAGACGAGCTGGGCCTGAAACGGGTGCTGCAGCGCATCTACGGCATTTTCCTGATTGTCTCCATCACATGGGTGACCATGCGGATAGTAGACTTCTTTGGCATGTTCTTCTCCAAGCGGGCCGCCAAAACGCTCTCCAAGCTAGATGACCAACTGGTGCCGTTCTTCGTAGACTTCACCAAGGTGATCATTGTTATCATTGGGTTCTTTGTGGTGCTGGGCACGGTATTCAAAGTAAACGTGGCGGGTCTGGTGGCTGGTCTGGGGGTGGGTGGTTTGGCCATCGCGTTTGCGGCCAAGGAAAGCCTGGAGAACCTGCTGGCCTCGTTCACCATCTTCCTGGACCACCCTTTTGTGGTAGGCGACCTGGTGCAGGTGGGCGAGATCACGGGTACGGTAGAGAAGATCGGTTTTAGAAGTACCCGCATCAGGACCATGGAGAAAAGCTACGTCACGCTCCCCAACAAGAGCATGATTGACAAACCCCTGGACAACCTCACGCTACGTACTTTCCGGCGGGTCAAGTTTGACATAACGCTCACCTATGACACCACCTCTGAGCAGATCAAAGCCATTGTCTCAGATATCCAGCACCTCATTGACGAGTACCCCCGCACGAACCAGGACGGCCGAGTAAGGTTTTTTAACCTGGGCCCACACTCAAAAGACATTATGGTGCTCTATTTCATTGACACCCTGGACTGGGACCAATACATTGACGTGAAGGAGGAAATCAACTACCGCATTGTGGACATCGTGGAAAAACACGGCGCAGAGTTCGCCTTCCCAACGCAGACAGTGTACATGAAGCGGGAAGAGGGTTGATTTGGAGATTTGGAGAGGAAGTAATGTGCTAATTTTTTAATGTGCTGATGTGCTATCTCCCTTCATGAGGCGATGACCTTGATAGGTTGAAGGAAAGCAATAGCCCCCGCCCTTGCTGCGTGTTCTCACCAGCAAGCGGAAAACCGGGAATTCCAATAGCAGTGGGCAGATTTAGTGCAAGAGGCAATAAAATAAGCTTCCACTTATTTTACCCCCCGTTTTGTCATCCTGAAAGGACCTTGTGGGCGAGCTAGAAAAGCGTTTAACCAACGTCATTACCGTTCGCTACCAAGATCCTTCCAGAAGGACAACAAAAAACAATAGGACAATTATTGCCTTCCTTGTTACTTCCTTTTAAGTTAACTCTCCCACTTAGCGGATTCTCCCTGGAGTAAATAAAAATTCCCATTTCGGGGCTGTTTTGGTGAAAACAGCCCCGAAACGGGAATAAGAAATATAAGGCAAATTTTACCAGCCGGTACCGCCGCCTCTTCGGCCACCACCCAGAAGGCCACCTAGCAGTCCGCCAAGGCCACCGCCGCCCAGTCCGCCGCCATAGCCGCGCCGGCCGCCAAGACCGCCTAAAATTGAGGCCATAGAGCCCAGGCCGCCCGACCGTCCGTTCCCGAACAGGCCGCCCCTGCCGCCCATCATGCCTCCGCCCATGGCGCCGCCTAACAGACCGCCCAGAAGGCCACCCATTCCGCCGCCCATGGAACCCATGCCACCGCCCATCATGCCGCCACCCATGCCTGAGCTTCTGCGGCGGTTCATCATGCCGCTAATCACCATGGGCGCTAGAACGCCCAGCATACCGGCTACCATGCCCGGCGAGATGCCGGCTTTCTTGAACATATCGCCAAAGCCGCTTTTGTTGAGGAACGATTGGGAAGTAGGGTCTTCGCCTTTCTCCTGGGCCTGGTTAGCCGTGTCTACAAACTGGTCCAGGATACTAAACTGATTTTGATCAATGCCCAGGTAGTTTCCTACTTCGGCTATGCGTTTTTGCTCTTCCTGCGAGTATTCGCCGTCTGATTTGGCGAAGCTGATGATATCTGTAATAAAGGAAAACCGGAGCGGACTGCCCTTGAGCACGTCAAGGCAACGCTGCAGGCTAATCTGCGAGGGGTTCTTGGCAATAGAGACAACTTCTTCCTGTAGGTTCTGGGAAAGCTCGGCGGCTTCGCCTAAAAGGCCCAGAAAGGAGATCTCTTCCTCAGACACATTTCCGTCTGCTGAGGCAATGGTGGCCAGGGCGCCCAGGTACGCGCCTTTTTCCTGATCTGTATAGTCTTTTAGCAAGGTGGTGGTTTCTTCAGCCATAGTTTCATTGTGTTAGTGTAGAATACCACAAACGAGTCGGCTAAAAACGGGTTGGCGTTTCGGGGCTGTTTTTACAAAAACAGCCCCGAAACGCCAACGTTATAATAATTTCTCCGCACCTGCTCTCCAGGCTACACGCTTCCCGGTTTTTTGGTAAGTTTAACAAGCCAACGCCCCTAGATTATGGACAGTGAATCTCTCAACCGTTTTGACCGCATTGTAGCCATGCTGCACCATCTGCAGTCGGGCCGTACGGTCAAAGCCCAGGAACTCGCCGACCGTTTTCAGGTGAGCCTGCGCACAGTATACCGAGACATCCGGTCGTTGGAGGCCTCGGGCGTGCCCGTCACCGGCGAGGCGGGCGTAGGTTACTCTTTGCTGGAAGGCTACCGCTTGCCGCCGGTCATGTTCACGCATGAAGAAGCCGGCAGTTTTGTGGCCGCAGAGAAGTTGATGCAGAAGTTCAGCGACAAAGCCTTGGGCGCACATTTTGAGTCTGCCATGTACAAGGTGAAGTCTGTATTGCGGGGCAGTGCCAAAGAGCGCGTAGCTACTTTAGAGGCCCAGATCTGGGTAGACGCCTCTACCCAGCTGTTCAACCAGCACACGCCCCACGCCCTGGACGTGCTCCTGGACAGCATGGCCGAGAAGAAGCAGGTAGCCATGCAGTACCAGGCCTTCAGTTCTGAAGAACCCACCGAGCGCCTCATAGAGCCCGTGGGCCTGTTCCACGAAAACAATTTCTGGTACATCATGGGCTATTGTCACCTGCGTGCAGATTACCGCCAGTTCAGGACGGACCGCATGCTCCAGATAAAACTAACGGACCGCCCCTTCAGCAGAGAGCACGGTCCGTTATCTGATTATAGAAAGCCCAAAGCCCCCTCTGAGAAAGTAAAAGTAGTCTTGCGGGTAGAAAAGCAGTTTGCCAAGTACATTCAGACCAGCCGCACCTATTACGGCTTTACCTCTGAAAAACCAGACGGCGATTCCATTGAGATGACCTTTATGACCGAGTCCCAGTGCGAGGGCTTTGCCAGGTGGTACCTCATGTTTGGGGACTGCGCCCAGATACTGGAGCCTGAAAGTTTGAAGGAGCAGGTAAGCGGCATCATTGCCAAGGTGCAGACCACTTTACAAGCAACACCTGAACACGCTTTGGCTTAGTCCTCCAGTTCGGCACACAGAAAACCCGCCTGTTGCAGCCTGTCAATAATAACCGAGGGCGTTACGGCCTGGGCCTCCACCCGAAGAATGTGGTCGCAATCCTCCAGGTCAAAGTTCCAGCGGTCTGCAGGCGTCAACAATTGGTTTAGCAGAGGCGCAACTTGGTTGACGCCATAGTCCGTCCGCACCGAGGTCTTAAACACCAGTACATTTCTCATAGCAGCTAGGCTGGCTTATCTTTCATAGAAATCAGGTGGTGTAACCCCCAGCGCCCGCAGGTACACGTAGCCCTGTCCGCGGTGGTGAATCTCATTGTCTATGTAATAGAGTACGGTTGAGATCACGGTTCCCTCATATGCGCCAAAAGCCATGATCTTCTCCTGGAATCTTTCGTCTGGAATCATTGACCAATACTGATTGATGGCCGTGGTGGCTTCGTCCCACAGGGCCAGAATCATTTCTTTGTTGATGGCTTCGGCGATCTCCAGGTCTAGTTGCGGCACGGTGCCATCTGCTATTTGCTTTACACCCGGCGCCGCTAAGGCCAATAGTTCCTTCACTATCTGGGCGAACGGCCGCATGCCGCCAATTGAAAACTCAACCAGCTCTTTCTCTGGGAACGCTTCAATGACTCTGCGTGTAAGGGCACGGTGTCCTTGCCAGTGTGCCAGCAAGTCTTGGGAGGAAATAACGGAAGTGGTGGATGTCATAGTTTCCATAGGTCTTTGGGTTAATTGTTTAACGATGGACCAAAACTACCCGCCCCCGGTGACAACAGTCTGTCAGTAGCCTGCAGAAAAATTAAAGAGATTGGATGAGGTGGATTGCCTGTAGCTTTTGTGAATAGAGCACACACTCCGTTTCTAGCCTGTTTTTCAGAAAACAGGCTAGAAACGCTGGCTAATATGGAGACTTATCTTTTTTAGTAAATAGCGCAATTGCCTGCTTGGCCCATCCTAAATACTCACACTACAACGGTTAGATGAATCAATACCTACTTAACCGCCGCCAGAATACGCTTAAAGAACTCATCGCCGTTGGTCTGGTGCCAGCGCCACACTACTACCAGGTCATGTTCGGGGTCTACCCAAATGGTGTTGGAGCCGGCGCCCAATGCGGCATAACTGGTGGCCGGGGCGCTGGGCCATTGTTTTTTCTGGGTGTTCAGCCACCAGAGGTAGCCGTAGTCGGGGCCGATGGGGCCGGGCGTGGTGGCCTGTTTCACCCATTTCTCAGAGACCAGCTGCTTATCTTTCCAGCGGCCGTTGCGCAGGAACAGGTAGCCAAAGCGGGCCTCGTCGCGGGTATTGATCCAGAGGCCGCCGCCCCAGCGGGTACCGCCGCTCACGCTGGGCATCTGCTTGCCGTCTACGTCTACATAAGAGTTTTTGTAGGGCAGGTATTTCCAGGTGTTGGAAGCGCCAATGGGGTTCATGATCTGCTCACGCAGCACCTCGGGCAGGGGCTTCTTCCAGAGCCGAAGTAACGAAAGCGACAGCCGGTTAATGCGCACGTCATTGTATTCATAGAAGGTGCCCGGTTCTTTCAGTTCGCGCGGTTTGCGCTCGCCGCTGCCAAATTCCTCTTTGTCCACAAAGGTGTGGCTCTTGCCGAACAGCTCTCCCTCCCACTCGCTGGTTTGCTGGGCGTGGTGGTGCCAGGTAATTTTCCTGTTGTGCTCAGCGTCATAGCCGCCGTCTTTAATGTAGTTAGCCACCGGGTCATGCACATCTTTAATCATGCCCTTGTCTATGGTGATGCCCAGAATGGTAGACAGAAAACTCTTCGCGATACTGTAGGTAGGGTCTACGGCCTTGGTGTCGCCCCACTCAGCTACAATGTAGCCGTTCTTTAAGATGATGCCGTTGGTACTGGCGCGGTCCTTCGGGATAGCCCCCAGCAGCTTCCCGAAGATCTGCTCCTGGTCAGAGAAGTCTTTGGGCCGCTTGGTTTCCTGGGTCTGGGCGTAGGCCACCGCCTGGGCCAGCAGTTCGGCATCCATGCCCACTTGCTCAGGCTTGCGGGTTTCCCAGTAATCGCCGGAGCCCGGGTAGTAGACTTTGGCATTGGAAGTGGCGGTTTGGGAAGTAGTACCGGAATTGGTTTGGCAGGCTAGTAATCCTGCTAGCAGGAAAGGCAGGAAGCGGTGGAGGGTTCTTTTCATTGGGTTTTTATAGTAAAACCGGTAGTAGAAAAAGAGAGGAGAAGTTGAGGAATTGTATGAAGTTAACCGTTGGTATATACTAACCGGTAGGTTCTGTATTATTTTTCAAATCAAGCATTTTATTAAATAGTGGCATATGCAGTTCAGAGTTATGCATGACTTCTAGAATCACATCTATACATTGTTCTGAGAATACGATTCTTTTTCTAGAATCAAGCGTTTCAATCCATATATAGTTGCTAAAGCTCTCAATAACTGTTCCTTCAGGTGGGTTCTCAACTTTAAAAGTAGCAGAATTAACCCACCCTAAATGACAAATAGCAGCTTTTAGTTGTTGATTCGTAAACTTATATATGCTTTTTTCTTTAGCTTGTTTTTCTAATGTTATAAGGTAAATGAAATCACGAGGAGCAAGGCTTTTTACTTCACCCACAATTTTATACAAGGGCTTACCCTCGTCATCAGATATTTTACCAATTTCCCCCGCTGAAATAGCATTTAAGATAATATTAAAAACTCCACTTTCAGACTTGTCGATTTCAATATCACTGCTTGATAAAACATTATCTTTCCCATTAAATCCATAAACCTTATTATGCTTTGGATTTATAATTAAAACTTCTCTAGGATTTATATCAAACATTTCAGGCAATAGTTTTGACCAAATCTCCATAAATTCCTTATTTTTCTCATTAGCTTTAATCTGGAGGAATCGATTAAACTCTTGAGCTGAATGATTTGCCGTCTCATTTTTCCCTGAGGCCCGATATGTAATATCTCCTTTTTTCAATTTATAATCTGGGAAATCATTGACAGGAATAAGAACATTATTTTGCTTTTCTATCAAAAGTGAATAAAACTTTCGAGTTCCTAACTGAAATACCTGTAAATCTAAGTCCAATCCAACCTTGCAAATCTTTTCAAATTTTTGTGACACATAACTTAAATCAATTTTACTAAGTAGGTCACAATTATTTATATCTAGTCCAATATCTTCTAATATCCCAGAGGCCTTATCTTCTTTTATACCTAAAAGGATGATACCTCCATTTCCATTTGAAAACGATAAAATATCTTTTGCAAAGTTTCTTATAAAAATTTCTAAAGGGTCTGTTAGTCCATAAAAATTCAGCTCCAGTTTATAATCATAAAGATTATTTTCTTTAGGAAACTTGCCATGGTCTCTCAAATTGACTACAGTTTGTTCTGTATGAATCCTTAGTTCTTTGATTGTCATTTTTAAATATATCAATATTGTACTTAACTATTTTATATCTCATTATCCCGTTTTTCGGCCCAACATATGCAATAATACATCCGGTGCACTACCATATAGACGGGATAACCGGAAGCGTACCTGCTAAACACATGCTACACTCTGCTCCCTCAAAAAGCCACTTCCATTTTGGGTCTGTTTCTCAGAAAACAGGCCCGAAACGCTCCTAAAAATCAAAATACTCGGTAGAGGGCTTCACCGTTTTCTTCTCTTCCTTCTTGCCGCCCTGCTGAATCAACTGTTTCAGTTCCTGCTTTTCCTGTTTCAAATCGGCAGCCACCTTGGTTTTCACTTTCTCCTGGTCATAAGCTACCTTGAAGTTTCCTTCGCGGCCTTTAATGGTCAGGAACAGGTTGGGGTTAGGGGCAGTAGACGCGGCCACCACGCCAAAGCGTTCGTCTTTGTCGCGCTTAGTGGGGCCCCGGCCTAGCGGAATGCGCACGCGGTAATCCATTTCCTGGTCAAAGGTGTGCGTACCCGACACCGAGATGGAAGAGAGACGGGTGGCGCTTGACTTGATCTCCATCTCTGGAATATACACCGTACGGCCCTGTATGTAGAAATTGTTTCTGATCTCTGAGAAACGCAGGTTAGACAGTTCGCGGCGGTCAATAAAGGCGCTTAGTTTCTGCATAGGCGCGAAGTCCAGCAGCTGCCCGTTACGCAGGTTCATCTTTATTTCGGCCTGCACCAGGTTGGTGAGCGGGGTAAGCTGGCGGTCCAGGTAAATATCTGAGTCTATCTGCGCCGACAGGTCGCCGTGCAGGTGGCGCTGGGTGATAAAGGTCTGGCCGAAATTCTCAAACACGTAGAAAAGCGTGTCTACTTTTATGTCTGTTAAGGTGGCCGTGGAACTGACCTTAATGCGTGGGTTTCTGGCATCCATGCTACCCCGCACCTTAAAGCTTCCGCCTGCGGCCTGAAGCGCAAAGTTAGGGGTAGAGAGCACTTTATCTTTCAATCTAATCTGCCCGTGCAACTGCTTACCCCTGAACCGCCGGAACTGCACCCGGCCTATAGAGGCGTTCAGGTCAAGCTCCAGCCGGGCCGGCATATTAAAGGCATAAGCCGAGGACTTTGCAGATTTTCCTTCTTCTTGCGCTGTTACGGCTGCTACTTTCTCTGAGGCCGCCAGGATCTGGTCCAGGTTCATGGACCGCGAGGTCACGTCTGCCTCTATGCGTAAATGCTGCCCTTTCAAAAATGCCCAGGCCAGCACGTTTTTAAAGTACCCGTTCACCAGAAAGTCTGAGTCGCCCAGGCGGCCCGAGAAGTCTGAGACCGCCACGTCATTTTTCCGGAGAATAAATGTGCCGTTTAACCCTCTGAACGCCGTAGGGTGTTTCCTGAACTGCAAGTTCACTTGCCGCAACACGGCCTCCCCATCGGCTTTGATGGCCGCGCCGCTGGGGTTGCTTTTGAACGCGCGTATGTTGCCGGCAAAGGCCAGCTCTACCTGCATCTGCCCGCTTCCGCTCCTGATCTCCGCTACCGGGAAAAGGCCCAGCACATGCGCCACGTCCACATCGGCTTTCAGTTGCACCTGCAGGTAGGGGTCCGCGAAGTTCTTGTACAGCACCTGCCCTGAGAAAGGCTTGCCCCGCAGTTTGCCCTTGATGTTGCGCAACTCCAGCAAAGAGGTATGGCTGCTATGCTGCACTCCATTGGTAAAACGGCCCTCCAGGGTCAGCGCTTCCAATTTCTCCTTGTAGTCTGGATGGTAAAAAGAAGCGCCCCTGGCCCCGAAGAAGATGTCTATAAACGGGCTCCGCCTCGAAGAGACCTCCCCTTTCACGGTCCCCTCAAAATAGATGTCGCCGTTGCTGCGGTACTGGGCCAGCTGCCTGGTGAACCGCGGCGGCAGCAAGGCCAGCACAGACTGCACATCTGTGTTTTTGCCCTTGGCCGTCATGTTGAGCACGGTCTGCTTCCCGAAGGAGATCTCGCCGCCCACCTGGTATACCGCCTTGCCAATCTGTATGTCTGAGGGCTGCACCGAGATCTGCTTGCGCTGGATATGAATGGCCAACTGACTGGCCAACGTGATTTCCTTTTGTTTCAGGAACTCGCCGCCCTGCACGTTCAGGCTATGGATAAAGGCATCGCCTTTGGCTTTAATGGTGATAACCGGTTCCTCTACCTCCAGCGCGGCGGTCAGGTTATGCGCCTGCACCTCATACCGCTGGCTGCGGTGCTCGTCTGCGTAGACTAAATGAACGCGCTTCAGGCCTAGGTGCTGTAGGTCAAAGCTCAGCTTGCCGCCCTGGGTGGTGTCTGCGGCCTGGAAGAAATGGTAATTGACGTCTCCGTTAGGCAATACCCGCACGTCTACGGTTCCGTCTTCCAAATGAATCTCGCGTATCTGGTAAGAGCCGCCCAAAAGGTCCCAGAGGGCGAAGGTGCTGTAGATCTTCTTGAGTTTGGCCAGCGGCCGGGTGCTGCCCGGCACTGCCTCTGTGATCTCTACGTTCTGTAGGCTTATGGCTATCTGCGGAAACTGCTCCCACCACGTGACTTCAATCTTCTCAACCGCTACCTTGGTTTTGATATGCTGGTTGGCCTCGGCCAGAAAAAGCTGGATAATTTTATCCTGATAGAAGTAAAGCACCCCCACCACCAACAACATCAACAAAAAAATTCCGGCCACCGCCCCCAAGAGGTACCGCGCCACCTTTTTTCTTAGCTCCACAAACTTTCTGATTTTCAGGGTTTAAATATATAAAGGCTCTGGCACCCCTCCAATTGTTAAGGGAGAATGAGAAAATTTTTAATCTTTTTTCAGGATGAGATTTGGCAGATAAGAAAACATCCCCCATATTTGCATCATCAAACGGGGACAAAAGGTCTCCAAAACAAAAAGAAGGGGTGTTAGCTCAGCTGGTTCAGAGCATCTGCCTTACAAGCAGAGGGTCGCTGGTTCGAATCCAGCACGCCCCACTTGATAAAAAAGCACTTACGAGGTAAAACTTGTAAGTGCTTTTTTTTATTTGCAAACATTTTGCATTTCAGGCTTAACTACGGCCTTCCTTCACTTCCAGAATTAGATTCTTCATTCAATTCTTCCCTTGCAAAAAGGCAACTCATAAGCCTATATTCAATATTAGCTATTCATGTAAAGCTTCTTTGAATACTGAATTCGTTTACTCCCCATCCGTCAACTTCGCCAAGCAGCAAAACTACGTTTCAGTGGTACGGAAGCTAATTCAACATCCGATACCCATTGGTGTTGAGCCAACATGCTACTTGAACGCTTTTACACAGTGTCAGCAGCAACTGGTACAATAGTTTATCATCTATTTATGACAAAAGTGATTTCATATGCTCCTTTTTATTCAGGCAATAATCTTTCATTAGTCAAATAGTGAGACACCAAATTCCTTTGACAGCATCCTGTCAAGTTGGTCAAGGTCTGATATTAAATTCAAGTGGTCTGGCGCCAATGATACTTCAGGCTTGTTGCTCCGCAGCAACTTCTTCAATTCAGCCATCTTGAAGTAAAATGACTGAGATTGTAGTTCAAATGGAAGTAGGGCCAGCATTCCCTCTATGGCTATCTTCTTCTGCCTAACCTCATCCACTATTTTGATAGCCGAATCGTAATCCAATCGCTTTTGTCCGAGGGATTCCAAAAGCGCGCACTCGAAACTGGCACATTGCCGCGGTCTTTTGGAATAGATACTACACCCATCACAATAGTTTTTACAGGGTTGAAGGAAAAAACCTTCCCCGTTTGCATTCCCGATATCCGTAAATTCCTTTAACGCGGGCAACTCTTCACGGCCAACCTGAACGAAACCAACCACGGTACCGTCACAGCAGAACCCACAAGCCAAACAGATATTTGTTGAATCATCCATGTTTTAGGAATTTAAGCACTTCTGTAACGTACTCTTTCAAAGAACAGTGTCAATCTGTGCTAACTACTATATAAAAAGAATAACTCCGGTATAGGCCAATTGTCCTGAGCATCAAGGTGAAGAAGGCATTGGCCGGAGTGTGAATGAAGGATCTCATACAATAAGAAAAGAACTAAGTTCTAACGTGCTCTAACCTTAATGTCTTGTAGTTCTATCCTGGAAAGTTCTTTCAGGTTGCCCGCCTCAAAATCTTTCTCTATCTCTAGAAAATTATTTCCTGCAGGTTCATAGTTAATGTAGTCTTGGAACCTGATGCCCTGGATAACCTTGGGGTTGATGGCCTTCCGGAAACGGATACCGCCGCCCTCTGTGGCATACGTATACGCCAGGTAATCCATAGTTCCTTTCTCCTGGTTCATCCAGTAAAGGAACTCATCCTGAAAGTCTTCTCCCCCACCATCCTGCTTGAAGGTTACTTTAATCTTATGATAGGGAATACCCTTAATGGTTACCGTACCCAGTAACTGCTTTTGGACCGCCGGGTCGTTGAGCCCGAAAGGGAGTAAAGCAAAGTAAATCACAGAATTCACGGAGGCGGTAAATGCTTTTACCCTTTCGGCCGGAAGGCTTTGTCTTTTGCCGTTAATGGTCCTGGAGAACCCGCTGTTGGTAAGCACGTCTTTTACCTGGCCCAGCGTATCCGTGAAAGCACGGGTATAGGTATATTGACCATCCTCCCTTTTGGCGGTGTACTCCCGGTCCCTGAATCTGAAAGCCATCTCCAGGTTCTCAAACCTTTCCCCACCATGAACCTCTATGGCCCTGTCAACAATAGTTTGCGCGTTAGCGACAGGAACTTCTGAACTGGAGATATCACCTGATTGCTTTGATTCACAGGCAAGAAAGGCAAGGCTTAGGAAAAGCAATGGCAGAAGGGTTCTCATGAAATAACGTCCTTTAAGAGGATGGGTAGTTTTAAGATAAGCACGAAAATAACCTTGGTATAGGCAATGACACGTAAGCCATCCAACGTTAGGCAAATGCCCTCCATGAACTTTCAAAATGGCTTCCCTTTATTTTTAGTCGGCTGCCCAAGGTTAACATTTTACCAAGTAAGAGCATAGAATCTGTTCTGGAGACGCTTTGTAGCATGCCATGAAAATCCATGAATTAAGGACTCCAGCTCTCTAAATGTGGTAAATCTAGCCTAAACTACACTAATTTTTGAAGCAATACCCCACGTTTAACTATTCTAATAAATTGAAAAGACACCTACCATTACTGTTGCTTCTACTGCACGTGTCAATTATGAGCCCCACCCTTTCTGACAGGGCTTGGGAAGGAGGAATAAGCCTGCCTTAATAGACAAAGGTGAAACCGGCCCCGTATTTCATGTCGCTGTCATAATGCGTGGACAGGGAAATGTATTTGGTGAGCACATACCTGAAGCCAGCCATATACTCCTTGTCTGTGTTGGCGGTCAGGTTCATCCGCAGACGGCTGGTCAGCGGAATGTCTTCCCGGCGAAGTTGGAAACGCAACTTGCCTTTGCTGTCTACCCTGGCTTCCGCCTGCACGAGCATGGGTAAGATATACTGCACCCCCGCCACGAAAGCCTTCCTGTTATTCTGGTTACTAGATTGCCCCAGCATGGTTTCCTCTGGCTCGTTCTCCACGCTGTTGTGGTGGTAATCAAACCCGACAAAAGGGAAAAGCCACTGCATCTTGCCCAGATACCGACCAAAGTAGGTTTCACTCTCAATGCCGAACTCTTTCTTGAAACCAATGCGCCATTCGGTGGAGACCTGGTACCGGGCGTTGGCGAGCATAAACTCCCCGTCACTGCCGTTGCTTTCTATTCCTATTTGCCCAGAGGGCAGGAACATTTCCTCTTCCATGTTCAGTTTTTTCCAGGCCAGTTTGGGGTCCGGCAACTCGGGGTTGGGCGGAGAGTTCTGGTAAGTGAACACCCGGCCCATGCCAGCCATCATGTGGTAGAGAATATGGCAATGGAAAAACCAGTCCCCGCTTTCTGAGGCCGCGAATTCCAGGGTGTCCGTTTCCATGGGCAGGATGTCCACCACGTTCTTGAGCGGCGCATATTCCCCTTGTTTGTTCAGGACCCGGAAGTCATGGCCGTGCAGGTGCATGGGGTGCCGCATCATGGAGTTATTAAACATGATGATTTTCACGTTCTCACCCTTCTTGATCAAGATTTTGTCTGACTCAGACACCGTTTTGTTGTCAATGGTCCAGACGTAGCGATTCATGTTACCGGTCAACTCAAACCGCAAGACCTTCTCTGGTCCCGGTTTCAGGGTGGTCTGCTCGGTAGCCCGCAGCATGCCGTAGTTGAGCGTGACCAGGTCGCCTGCACTCTCGTCCATGTCCATGTTATGCATCTCATGCCCTTGCATGGAATGGGCCTTCTGCGTGGTGTCCTTTTGCGGCTGCATCTTACTTTCCATCTCACTGGCTGGCTTTGGGGCCTGCTCCCCGTGTCCGGCGTGTCCTCCACCGGCACCCTCGGGGTACATGACGCTGTTCATGTCCATCTGCTGATTACTCATCACCATGTCCATGGGCTCCATGTCGCCGTTCATTTTCATCATGTCGTTCATCATCTTCATCCCCTCAAAGTAGTTGAGTTTCCCCAGGCGCTCTGCAGGCATCTTCATGCCCCTGCCTAGCCACAAAGAAGTGGCGTTGGTTCTATCCTCGGCAGTCGCCAGGAACTCATACTGCATGTCCTCGGGGATGGTGACCAGCAGGTCATAGGTTTCTGAGGGGGCCATGATGAGACGGTCTACTTCCACGGGTTCCACATCATTTCCGTCATTGGCCACCACGGTAATCTTTCCACCGGAATAGGTCAGCCAGAAATAGGTAGAGGCGCCACCGTTCACCACCCGCAGTTTTACCACGTCTCCGGCCTGGAAATGGGTCTGCTCGTGGGTGGACTGCCCGTTCGTGAGGACTTTCTCATACGCCACATCACTCACATCCATGGCGGTCATGCGCTTCCATTCATTCTTGAGTTTGGTGGTAAAATACCCTTGCTTAATAGCCTCTCCGTAACTCTGGGTAGCCCCTTTCTGGATCCCGAACCAGTCGTTAGCGCTTCGTAGGGAACGGTACACCTCCTTGGGTTTAAGATCGGTCCAGTCGCTTAGCACTATAGGAATGGCTGGCATGTCCGGCTCGTTCTTCTTGTGGAAGATAAGCGCCCCGTACATGCCGCTCTGCTCCTGAAAACCGCTGTGGCTATGATACCAGTAGGTTCCATTCTGGATAATGGGGAACTTGTAAAGATAGGTGGTATGCGGGGCGATAGGCTTTTGGGTGAGGTAAGGCACCCCGTCAAACCGGTTAGGCAGGAACACCCCGTGCCAGTGGATAGAGGTTTCCACATCCATTTTGTTATGGACGTAAATCTCCGCGGTATCCCCTTCGGTGAATGTCAAGGCCGGGGCCGGAATGCTGCCATTGATGGCAATGGCCTTTTTAGGCTTCCCGGTGAAGTAAACTACCGTATCCTCCACGTACAGATCATAACGCACTACCCTGGGCGTTTGTGTAGGTCCAGGCTCTTCCACTTTATGCCCCGCCTTGTGAACTGGTCCTTCCTTCACTTCTGGATTCATGACAGGGGTATCATGCTTGTGCTCAACCGGTTTTTTAGCGGCTGGTTGCTTCTTAGCAGGCTGCGCTGGGGCAGGTTGCACTTTTCTCCTGGGTTGGGCAGCCGGTTTCTGTTTTCTTACTTCCGGTTTAGGGGTTGGGGCTACTTTGGGCGCAGCCTTAACTTTTTGCTTTACCAAAGTCATGCCGCATTTGGGGCATTTACCGGGGGAAGGGCTTTGCACCTCGGGGTGCATAGGGCAGGTGTAAATAACGGTCTGCTGCTTGGCGGGTGGTGTACCATGATTCTCGTGCTGCCCGGTTACAGGAAACCAGCAACTGAGAAGCGCCACAAGAAAAAGAAATCTGTACATTTTCAGATAGGACAAAATCTAAACTAGGAGTAAAGTAGAAGATGGAAACTTGTAAACTCTAAGGCGATGCAGGGGAAAAACCTACAGTGGCCGCATCTTAGGCCAAGGCCTTCCACTTGAACTTTTCTATTTTACTTGGTACGCCCTATTTTGTTTGGTGTCTCCTTTTAAAGGCAACTTGCTTCCTCTATTAACCTGTCAGAAAAACAACCTTAAGATCTTGCCAGACAAGGCATTACTATTCTAACCTTTGCGACCTCACTTAATAACCTTGCTAGACAGGAAATTAATATTACCTCACAACACTTCCTGCCCTGAAAAACAGCATAAACAGACGTCAGGCATTAAGGGCCACAGCCCTACTTGGGGCAGCATCTGTAATAGGTTTGCCAGAGGAACAGGGCGCAGTGAGAAAAAGGATATGACCTAAAGGTGAAGGTGAGGCACCACGTTATTCGCCTTCATGTACAATTTATTTTAAGTGGAGCGGATTGCAATCTTTAATTCTAGGCATAGCATTTTTTAAACGAGTATACCCAATTTTTAAATTATAGGATGACTGCAATTGAGAGTCAGTTTTTTGTCTTAGAGATTGAAAGTGGCAATTGCCGCCTATTCTGTATTTTTGCGTTCCTTAGCCCCACGCACCATGCCCTTAATAGAAGTTACTAACGCCGCCACCGTCAAGGCCTTCCTGGATCTTCCTTCTACTATTTACCAAAACCACCCCAATTGGATACGGCCTCTGGACAAGGACATTGAGCAGGTCTTTGACCCGAAGCAGAACCCCAACTTCAAGAACGGTACCGCCATCCGCTGGATTCTGCAGGACACTCAGGGGCAGACCATTGGCCGGGTGGCCGCTTTCGTGAATAACAAGACCAAGGAGGCTTCTGAGTATGTGACGGGAGGCATGGGCTTCTTTGAGTGCATAGAGGACCAGGCAGCAGCCAATACGCTGTTTGCCGCCTGTCAGGAATGGCTGGCCGCACAAGGCATGGAAGCCATGGACGGACCTATCAATTTCGGGGAGCGCGACCGGTGGTGGGGACTGTTGGTGCAGGGGTTCACGGAGCCTAACTTCGGCATGTTCTATCACCCGCCTTATTACCAGCAGCTGTTTGAGAACTATGGGTTTCAGGTGTATTTCAAGCAATACACCTACTACATGGACACCCACGCGCGGTTCGGGGACAAGGTGTACCAACGGTCAGAAGCACTGGATGCTACCCCAGGCTACAGCTTTGGGCATCCATCTAAAAACAACCTGGAGAAACTGGCGCAGGATTTTCTGGAAGTCTACAACAAAGCCTGGGCAGGGCACTCGGGCATCAATGAGATGACCCTGGAGAAAGCCCGCAAGATAGTACACAGCATGAAACCGGTAATGGTGGAGCAGCTCATCAACTTCGTGTATTTTGAGGGCAAGCCTATCGCCTTTTTCATCATGCTGCCGGAGCTGAACCAGATTTTCAAGCACCTGAACGGCAAGTTCAATCTGACCGCCAAACTCAAATTCCTCTACCACCGCTGGCGCTACAACAAACGCACCGATAAGAAAGTATTTGGGGTCATTTTTGGGGTAATTCCTGAATTTCAGGCCAAAGGCGTAGACTCTTACCTGATTTGCCACTCCCAGGCTCCCCTGAATGCGTATGGCGCCCGCGAGATTGAGATGAACTGGGTTGGCGATTTCAACCCAAAGATGATGATGGTGACCCGTAGCCTGGGCGCCCGCATCTACAAAACCCACGTCACCTACCGAAAAATCTTTGACCCCTCCAAACCGTTTACCCGCTATCCAATTATCAGGTGAGGTAGTATCAGATGAAATGCCTTTGATGTAAACTAGGATTTAAAGCCTCTACTGGGATCAGTGTTTCTAGCCCGTTTTTCGCAAAACAGCCCTAAAACAGCAAGCCTCTACCCGGAAGCTAATTCCAAAAAAGTCGCATGGAGTTTCACTACCTGCGGCAGGACCAGTTGCGTGTCATCATTGTAAAGCACGAACTGAGCGCGGCGTACTCTTTCCTCCTCTGATAGTTGCTTGGCCATGATGGCTTCCACGTCTGTAGCGGTGCGGTGAGGGTCGCGCTGGAGGGTACGGGCCAGTCGTAAGGGCGTGGGGGCAGATACGGTGAGCACGTAATCTACCTGCGTGTAGGCATTGGACTCAAACATGAGGGCCGCCTCTTTTAAGATATAAGGAGCCGCTTGGTGCGCTTCTAACCAGGCATGGAAGTCTTTACGTACCTGCGGGTGCACCAAGCCATTCAATCTGGCCAATTCGGTGGCATTGTGGAAGACCTTTTGGCTGAGGTAGGTGCGGTTGAGGTTCTGTTGGGCGTCAAAGGTCTCGGGACCGAAGGCGGCGATCAATTGCTCCCGCAATTCCGGGTCATGGTGCATGACCCATTTGGCGCGGGAATCTGAGTCATAGACCGGCACACCCAGTAACTGGAAACATTGGCAAACAATGCTCTTGCCAGAGCCTATGCCGCCGGTAATCCCTATCTTGAGCATGGGTTATTGGGGTGTTAGGGAGATCTTCACCCGGCCTGGCAACACGGTAATGTTCCTGGTCTTGGGGGACCGCTGCAGCATTACAGGGGCAATGGTAGAGTCAGTGGCATTGAATTTCAGGTAGTCAAGGGCCACCTGAAACAGTTCGGGCTGCACCAACTCTTGGTTCTTGGGCAAGAACGAGTACTGCACCGTTATCGGTCCGTTCAGGACCCGAAGCAGCAAGCCCGGCGGGAAATTCTGCAGGACAGGCTGTACCGTCACTTCCTTGCGTTCCAGCGGCACCACTCCAAACTGCACCTCGGCTTCGCTTACGTCTGCTTTCACCAAGGTGGTAAAATCATAGGTAAGAGGCAATTCGCCTTTAAAGGGCGCCTTCAAGACATCGGTGGGTAAAGAAAGAGGGTACGGGCTGGGAAAGAGGTTCAGGATTTGCTCTGGGCCGGTAAAGGTCACAGAGTCTGGGCGCACTTTCACGGGCCCTACAAAGCCGTAGCCGGCCTCTAGTTTCAGTTGGGTACTGTCCAGGGTGAGGGGGAGCTTGCGCCGTACCAGGCGGTCAAAGTCAAAGCTGACCGTGTCTGTGATGACGAAGTTAAGGCTCAACCCGTCTAAGGCCCCGGAGATAGCGGGCCTGAGGGCGGTCCCCGGAAGCCGTTTCACGTAAGGCAAACCCCTGATGGATAATTCGGCGGGCTTTACGTTGAACAGCAGGTTTTTCTGCAGCAGTTTCCAGCCTTTGCCGGTCACGTTGATCATGACCTCTTCGGGCAAGGGCTTTACCGGAACCAGGGCTTTATGGTCATACTTAAACTCTATGGGGTAAGAGACCTGGGTTGTGTAATTCTTGTTGAGGGCGTTAAGCAGCCAAAACGTTGCCGCCGTTAAAAAACAAAGCAACACCACCCTCCAGTACTGTTTCTGCCTGGGCGAAAATGGCCTCAGTAACCAGAGGAGGGCGTTCTTTGTTTTTGTAAACGGCAAGGTGTCCTTTAAGAATTAGTAGTGCTCTCTGCGGTGGCGTTGTTCACCCGGCTGGTGGCTTCCACGGCAATGGCTACTTTGTCAAACTTCAGTTTAATGCCTTTATCTACCTCAATCCAGACGGTGTCATCATCAATGCTGAGCAGACGGCCGTGCAGCCCGCCCACGGTGACCACGTTCATGCCGCGCTTGAGCTCTTCCCGGAACTTCTTCTGGTCTTTGGCCTTTTTCTGCTGCGGCCTGATCATGAAGAAATAAAACACCAGGATAATTAACCCGATGAACAGGAAATTAGAATAAAGGTTGGCCCCTTCTGGGGTAGCTTGCAATAATACGGTTAGCATAGGGTTGTTCTGAGATTATAAGCGAACAGGTCCGGATGCTCCCGCCTGTGGCACTGCACCAACTATGTTGGTCTTGATAGTCAACTGGTTGATCTGCGGATCTGTGTTGGCCGTGATGGTGATCTGCTTAGACTGCTGTCCAGACTTTCCGGTTGGGTCAAACTCAACCTTGATAGTACCGGTCTTGCCTGGGGCAACTGGTTCCTTAGGCCATTCCGGCACGGTGCAACCGCAGGTAGCGGTAGCGCTCTCAATCACCAGCGGAGCTTGCCCGGTGTTGGTGAACGTGAACGTGTGGTTCACCTTTTTATCAGCCTTGATGGTCCCGAAGTCATGCTCGGTTTCTTTGAACGTCATCACCGGTTTCGGGCCGGTAGGGTTCACGGCTTCCTGCCCAGAAACGTTGGGGTTGGTGGCCGGGTCGTTGGCGGGCACGGTGGTGGCCGCGGTGTTTTCCTGGGCTACCGTGGTGGTCGTTTCGGTCTCGGTTTTTTTCTCGCAGCTGGTTGTCCAGAGACCACCGGCTAAAAGCAAGGCAATTACAAAGTGTTTTTTCATGATAGTAAATCCTCTATAGCTAGGACAAGTTACAAATTAGAAATGATATGCTGCGCAAATTCTGAGGTAGAGGCGGTACCGCCCAAATCACGGGTGCAGCTGTTTTTATCCAGGAGGGTTTTCTCCAGGGCTTTCTCAATTCTGGAAGCCTGCTCAAACAAGCCCATGTACTGCAGCATCATTAACCCAGAACGCAGCAAAGCCGTTGGGTTAGCCAGGCCTTGGCCGGCAATATCTGGGGCAGAACCGTGCACGGCCTCAAAAATGGCCATGTCATCGCCAATGTTAGCGCCAGACACCACGCCCAGACCACCTACCAGACCGGCACACAGGTCAGAGAGGATATCGCCAAACAGGTTGGTGGTCACAATCACCTGGAACTGCTCTGGCTTGCTTACCAGCTGCATGCACATGTTGTCAATGATCTTGTCATCCCACACCACATTCGGATATTCTTTGGAAACATCGGCGGCGGCTTCCAGGAAAATTCGGCCGGCGGCCTTCAAGATGTTGGCTTTGTGGGCCACGGTCACCTTTAGCTTGTGCTTGTCTGCGTACTTGAACGCGGCGCGCACAATTTTATGGCTTCCCTCAACGGTTACGCGGGCAATGGAATCAGCAATACCCAACCGCTCATCAAACGTCTCCAAACCGGCGTACAGGCCTTCGGTGTTTTCCCGGAACAATACCAGGTCCACGTTGTCAAAACGGGTCTTGATACCCGGCGTGGTCTTGGCGGGGCGCACGTTGGCGTACAGGTCAAACTTCTGGCGCAGCTGCACATTTACGCTCTTGAACCCCTTGCCTACCGGGGTAGTGATGGGGCCTTTGAGGGCAATACGGTTGCGCTCCAGGGAGTCTATCAATGATTGCGGAATGAGTTCGCCCATGGCGTCAAACGTGGTTTGACCGGCGTTTTCTTCTTCCCAGGTAATGGGCACTTGTGCGGCTGCAAAGATCGCCTTTACGGCTTCCGTGATCTCAGGACCTATCCCGTCGCCGGGAATTAGGGTAACGGTTGTCATGTATTGTGGGGCTTATATTTCTTTTTTACTGTTGATTTGATTGATGAGGGAGTCTACGTCTTCCAGCAGGCGCTCAGCTTTGTCGCGGGCGTCTTTGATCACGCGCTGGCCTTCAGCTTTGGCGGCAGAGCCTGCCTCTTCACGGCCGGCGATGAGCTCGTCTGTTAACTCCAATAATTTGGCCCGGTATTTCTCCAGCTGAAAGCTCAGCTTGTCACGGGTTTCGCGGCCTTTCTCCGGCGCAAACAAGATTCCCAGAACAGCGCCCGTGGCGATACCGGTGGAAAAGGCAAGGATGGCGTTGGTCTTTTTGCCCATAGTTTTGGTAGTGTTATGTGTGGTTAGCGATAGAGCCTTTCCGTTTTAGGCCTGTTTTAC
The DNA here is from genome assembly GCF_001078055.1 of Rufibacter radiotolerans. Lineage (NCBI taxonomy): Bacteria > Pseudomonadati > Bacteroidota > Cytophagia > Cytophagales > Hymenobacteraceae > Rufibacter > Rufibacter radiotolerans. The sequence continues at coordinate 4,198,956 of NZ_CP010777.1, forward strand.
GCAAAACAGGCCCAAAACGCCTAAAAGGCTTGTTGTCTAGTAAACGGCAAACCGCCCGGATTATTTGTTGTCCAACAGACCACGCCCCGATTTACGGATGGCGCCGCTGCTGATCAGATCCTGTGACAGCTTGTCTAGCACCCCGTTGATAAACTGCTTGCTCTTGGGGGTACTGTATACTTTTGAAATGTCAATATACTCATTGATGGTCACCTTTACGGGAATGCTCCGGAAAATATGCATTTCGCAGAGCGCCATCTTTAAGATGATCTTGTCCAGCAGCGCTACCCGCTCCACGTCCCAGTTCTGCACGCTGTCGGCAATCATCTTCTCGTACTTCTCGTCGTCCTTGAGGGTCTCATGGTAGAGCTCCTCAAAGAAGGCCTTGTCATCTTCCCAGCTAGGCGAGAGGTCCAGCAACGGCAGGTTCTCATCTGTGTTCTCCTCCAGCATCTTGATGGATTTGTTCACCAGGTTTTTCACCACAGATTTGTTCTCTACCCAGTTAAGGTCTTTCTCCTCAAACAGGGCCTGCAGGTTCTCATCTTTAAAGATAAGGTTTTTGAAGATATGTTTCAGCAGATCATGGTCCTGCTCATAGGTAGGCTCTGGGGTTTCCAGCCAGGCCAGGATCTCTGGGTCGTTTTTTAAGTTGTTGCGGTAGATTTTCTGGATGAGCTCCTGCTCGCCGGCCCAGCTCAGGTTTCTTCTGATAATGCGCTGCTCCAGAAACTTGTTCTGCAGCAGTTTCTGCACTGCCTTGTTGTTGATGAGCGGGTGCAGGTCTGCGTCCTGGCGTTGCGTGAAACGGGTGGCAGCTTTCTTCTCTTCGCCTTCAATGAGGTAGACAATCTCCTGCATGAGGGCCAGGGTAAGCAGGTAACGGTCATAGATTTCCTCTACGGCGTTCACCATCTGGGTCCCGAAGTACTTCAGGTCTTTACGAAGCGAATTCTGGTAAAAGTTGACGGCGGCCTGGGCGGCGTCTAAGATCTCACGGTCTTTTTCCTCGGTGTCAAACTGGCGGGTTTTATACCACTCTTTGAACATCAGGCTGGCAATCTGCTTCTGGCCTTCCAGTTTCTTTCTGTCCTGCGCCTCAATGGCCATCAGGTCTGGGGCGAAGCGGTCCGCAATTAGGTCCAGGGCCAATAAATAATCGGAGCCTTCTGCCTGCACGTAGGCATAAATGGCTTGCATGGCTTTGATACGGAGTATTCTGCGGTTGAGCATGATAATAAGGAAAGAACGTGGTGAACGTGAAAAAAGCGTTAAAAGTTGGCGGGGCCGCAGGGGCCTATAGGACTTTTACGGTATAACCGCCAATTCTGCCGCAAAGGTCCGAACTTGTAGAGGAAGAACCAAACTTGTTCCCTTTTAATTCTGTGTTGGTACTTATGTTGCCGGGTTAAGAGGGATGTAGACGAAGGTAAGCGCGGGTGTTTTGGTACTGGGGAAAAATGGGCTGGAAACCGAGGAGATCTGCCAGAGTGCGCCATTCCCCTACCCCCTTCAAATGGGGACGAAATGCGTGCCCTCCTGTGTAGACACCCCTCTTCGCCCCCCTCAAGGGGAGAGTCTGCGTTTAGTGGGCGGTGCAGCGTTTTGAGGCTGTTTTGCGGAAAACGTGCTCAAAACACAGCATCAAAATCTTTCCCTATTTTACCACGCATTCCCTCAATTCCAGTCTTTACCTCGAGCGCCTCGCTTGTGGCCTTGCAATACCAGAGACTAAGAGAGAATTACAAGCATAGGCCGCAAGGGCAGTGCGAGGGGGAAAGACGGGGCCCCGCGGCCGTGAGCGCTCGGAGGGAAACTATGAAACTTAGAAGCATAAGGACTCAGGCTAGAAAGGACACTACGCTAGCGATAACCGGAATAAGCATTATAGAAACTTAAACCATTCAATTCCTTAAAAAAGAAAAAGCGTTTTGAAGCCGTTTTCTAAAAAACAGCTCCAAAACGCTTTATAAAATCCTCCTCCCAAAAGAGAGAAGAAAGAGAATTAATAGGTTTGCTTGATCTTCGCCATATCATCAATGCGCTTCTGAGCCAGCTGGGTGGCGGCTCTTTGCGGGTGGGTCTCATCCGCTTCGGCTTTGTTGAAGATATTGAGCGTGGTGTTGTAGATCTGCTCAGTCTGCTGCATGGCCCACTCGCGGTTCAGCTTTTTCACCTCTGAGTACACGTTGATGATACCGCCGGCGTTGATCAGGAAGTCTGGAGCATAGATAATGCCGCGGTCTACCAGGGCCGGACCGTGCACGTTCTCATCCTGCAGTTGGTTGTTGGCGCAACCGGCAATGATCTGGCACTTCAGGCGGGACAGGGTGTCATCATTGATAGTGGCTCCCATGGCGCAGGGCGAATAGATATCCGCGTCAACGTCATAGATCTCGTCCAGGCCTACCACGGTAGCGCCGGTATTGGCCGAGATGCGCTTTAAATGGTCCTGGTCAATATCTGTGATGAACAGCTGGGCATTTTCTTTCACCAGGTAGTCTATCAGGTAACCACCTACGTGGCCGGTGCCCTGCACAGAGATTTTCTTGCCGGCCAGGCTGTCATTGCCCCAGGCTCTTTTGGCGGCCGCTTTCATACCCATGTAGGTACCGTAGGCCGTCACCGGCGACGGGTCACCGCTACCGCCTTGTGACTCGGGCAAACCCGCCACGTATTTGGTTTCCATGCCAATGTAGGCCATGTCTTGGGTGGTCATGCCCATGTCCTCGGCGGTGATGTATTTTCCGTTGAGGTTATTCACAAAACGCCCGAACTTGCGCATCATGGCCTCGGTCTTGTCTTTCTTGGAGTCACCTATGATCACGGCCTTTCCGCCGCCCAGGTTCAGACCAGAGATGGCAGATTTAAAGGTCATGCCGCGCGACAGACGCAACACATCACGTAACGCTTCGGCCTCAGAGGCGTAGGTCCACATACGGGTTCCGCCCAGGGCTGGCCCTAACACGGTGTTATGAACGCCAATAATGGCTTTTAGGCCGGTTTCGTGGTCATGGCAGAAAACAACCTGCTCGTGCTGGTTCTCGCTTATCTGGTTAAAAACAGAAGATTCCTGCGTTACGGGTATTTCTTTAAGTTCTATCATGTTGGGTAGAAAGGATAACACCAATTTTCTTTTGTTAGATATTAGAAAAGCGAATTGGTAATTTTGAGGCAAAAATAAGTTTATATTTTAACTACAGCAAGAAAAAACTAACAAGTGTTAGTACGCTGTTCCCTTACGTTAAGTCCGTGAAATCATTAAAATACCTGAATAAATACCTACTCAAATACAAGTTCCGGCTGTTCTGGGGCATTGTGTTTGTGATCGTCTCTAACATCTTCGCCATTATTCCGGCGCAGGTGGTGCGCCACGCCTTTGACCTGGTGCGCGAGGGCATAACCATGTACCAGCTGCATGAGGGCTTCCCGCAGCAGGAGACGGTCTATGACACCTTCGCTAGAAGTACCTTGTTCTACGGGGCCGTGATTGTGCTCATGGCCTTGCTGCGCGGTATTTTCCTATTCTTTATGCGGCAGACTATTATTGTGATGAGCCGCCTCATTGAGAACGACCTCAAGAACGAGATCTACGCCCATTACCAGACCCTGCCCCTCTCCTTCTACCGCCGCAACAACACCGGCGACCTCATGTCCCGCATCTCTGAGGACGTGAGCCGGGTGCGCATGTACCTGGGGCCGGCTATCATGTACGGCATTAACCTTTTGGTTTTGTTCCTGATGGTGATCCCGTACATGCTGTCGGTGAACGTGAAGCTCACCATTTACACGCTGCTGCCCCTGCCCATTTTGAGTGTGAGCATCTACTACGTGAACAACATCATTGAGCGGAAGTCTGACGAGATCCAGAAAAGCCTGAGCGGGATCACCACGTTTGTACAGGAGGCGTTCTCGGGCATCAGGGTGTTGAAATCCTTTGTGCGGGAGCAGGACTCGCACGCCAACTTCACCAAAGCCAGTGACACCTATAAAGACAAATCGCTGGAGCTGAACTTCGTGAACTCATTGTTCTTCCCGCTTATTTTGTTTCTCATTGGCCTGAGCACCATTATTACCGTGTGGCTGGGCGGCAAGGAGGTGATCAACGGCAGTATCACGCCCGGCGTTATTGCCGAGTTCCTGATTTACGTGAACATGCTTACCTGGCCGGTGACCGCCCTGGGCTGGACCACCTCTCTGGTGCAGCGCGCGGCCGCCTCACAGCAGCGCATCAATGAGTTCCTGAACACCAAGACCGATATTATCTCCCAGAAAGACCTGGAGAAAGACATCAAGGGATCCATCGTCTTTGACGAGGTGGACTTCGTGTACCCAGACACGGGCATCCATGCGCTCAAAAAGCTGTCGTTTCAGATCAACCCCGGTGACACCCTGGCCGTGATTGGCAACACGGGCTCGGGCAAGAGTACCATTGCCGCGCTGGTCTGCCGCCTGTATGACGCCACCGGCGGGCGCATTCTCATTGACGGCGAAGACATTAGAAACTACAAGATCACCAACCTGCGCAGCCAGATCGGCTATGTGCCGCAAGACGTGTTCCTGTTCTCAGACTCCATCAGAAACAACATCGGGTTTGGGGTAGATGACTTGTCTGAGGAGAAGATGCTGCAGGCCGCCAAAGACGCCGACGTCTACGAGAACATTATGCGCTTCCCGCAGCAGTTTGACACCGTGTTGGGCGAACGCGGCATCACGCTATCGGGTGGGCAGAAGCAGCGCGTTTCCATTGCCCGCGCCCTGGCCCGCGAGCCCAAAATCCTGATCCTGGATGACTCGCTTTCGGCGGTTGACACCAAGACCGAGAACGCTATTCTCAACAGTTTGCAGCGCGTCATGGCCAACCGCACGTCTATCATTATCTCGCACCGCGTGAGCTCCGTGAAACTGGCCAACCGCATTCTGGTGCTGGACGATGGTGTGGTGGTGCAGCACGGTTCCCACGAGGAACTTATGGCCGACATTGATGGCCTGTACCGCGCCCTCTACGAGCGCCAGCTGCAGACCGACGAGGTGGAATAAGCCGTTTCAGGGCCGTTTTCTCAAAAACAGGCTTAAAACGCAATACCGGAGAAGGAGCCCTTGCCATGCAGGCGGGGCTCCTTTTTTTTTGTTCTTGCCCTTCCGTTTAGGTATTGCCATAGACCTTTGATTCGCTTACATTTAGCTTACAGATACTACTGATGTTTTCTGCTGTAAACTTTGCCCAGACTCCCGCTCTTTCTAACCGCTACGCCCTTATGAATAGAAGCTGTACGCTGTCCCGGTTTTGTGCGCTGTTGCTGCTTTGCCTGCCTTTCACCGCCTGCGATCTAATTAATCCTGCTGCGCCAGATCCCCTCAAGATTGACGAAGACCTGCACCTGAGTTTCAAAACCCCGGACTGGGGTACCAAAATGGACTGCACCCAGCTGGATCTGCCGTCTTATGGGTTGAATACCCAGACCTACTACACCTTTGGCACTTCGGTCTCTAGCAACAACACGTTCTTCTTGTCTTTCCCTAAAGACAGCAGCGCCATGGTGCTCCCGGCCAACCTCAAAAAGTACCCGGTGCAGGAGTTAGGCAACCATACCCTACCTTTTCAGTTCTCCATGAAGGTGCCGGTATTGGAAGGCAGCAGAGCCTCCCTGATCAGCAAGGAGGGCCTGTCTACGGATTCTTACAATGAGGTGGTGGCCGTGAAATATGTGGGGCGCAGTGGCCCTGATGCGCTTTTCCAGATTAAGGGCCGGTATAAAATGCAGATGGTGGAGGTAAACGCCCCTAACGCGCCAAAGCTGGTCTCAGGCACCTATCACCTGAAAGTGAAAACCACCAGACTGTAGCGCCACCTCTCCCCTTCCGGGGAACGCAGAAGTCCCGCCAAACCAACAGCTGACGTGCTTTCCCTGCCGGTGAACGGAGCAAAACTATCGTCACCAGCGGATAAACCAGGCGGCCTGGCCCCTTTGGAAGAAAGATTTTTGGCAGAAGGCCAAGTTTTTACCCCCACAAATGATATCTACCCTTTTGCTTAAACTGAATTTTCACTTTCTTTGCAACAGATACCAATGATCGGGATGTAGCGTAGCCTGGTATCGCGCCAGCATGGGGTGCTGGAGGTCGCAGGTTCGAATCCTGCCATTCCGACGAAAAAGCAAAAGCCCGTTGTTCCTGAGAGCAACGGGCTTTTGCTTTTACCCTGTTAGGCGTTTTAGGCCTGTTTCCCGGAAAACGGCCCCAAAACAGGAGAGTGGCATTTCCGTGCTTCGCCGCCAGGCGCAAGGCTTACGTTTCCACCTGAGCGCCTGGCTGCCCGTCCCTATTCCATCTGCCCGAAATCATGCCGGAGAACAAACACGCTGAAGTGCTGGTGCTTGCCGGTGCCTACCAGTTGTGACATCCACATGCCTTCCAGGGTAAGGTGCTTGTTGACCACGTAGCCCAGGCCGCCGTAGACCCGGTTGCTGTCAAAGGGCTGGTCTCTGATAATCACCCGCACCTCGTTGCGCAGAATCCCATACCAGGGTGTTTCCCCTTCGGCGTCTGGCTTTATGGGCACGCGTAGCCCCAGCAGGTACCGCAGGCGGGTATGGTAACCTTGGGGTAGCCACCGTTCCTCTACCTGGTACCTATGTGAAACGCCCACGCTCCCCACTTGTCCCCTCACTGTGATTTGCTGGTACAGGCGGTTCTCATGGGTATAAGTAGTCTCTTCAGGGGTAAGGTAGTTGCGGTTAAACAAATGGGAATAGCCGGCCGCTACCAGAACAGGCAGGTCCTTGAAGGCTTGTTGCACCTCGGCGCCCGTAAAGGCCACCCGCAGGTCGGTTACCGGCTTATAGGTCCGGTATTGCAGGTGGGCCGTAAGGCCCCACTGCGGGTTTACCCAATAGGTGCCGGAGTACTGAAGCCAGTGGTTGAAATTATTGGGTTGCCCCTGGGTTTCAGGGGCCAGGAGGAACCCAGCCCACATACCCAGAAAGCAGAAAAAGGATCTCATAATGGTTCAAACTAAACTGCTAGCAAAGGCGCTGGCCCCGTTTTTTAGGTGCGCCGGTTACAAAAGAAGCCTTGCTCCAGAGCAAGGCTTCTTTTGTAACCGGCGGCAATATACGGCATTAACGCCAAAGGAGCTTAGGCAACGATTAGGCTGGCAGCCTATATCTTCTTCTTTAGCACAATCTTCTCGGCGTGTTTGGCCACCATGCGGCTGTAGAACTCCCGAAGGTTGCCGTACTCCTCTGCATTGAAAGTAGTTTTACTGATGTTTAATTTGCTTAATACCTGCAGTTGGCCGTCTACCATTTGGGCCACATAGGTGAATTTGGCGGCACCGCCGGGCAACGTGACAGAGGCCGGCTGCGGCATCTCCTCCAGTTCATACCCGTCAGGTAATTGGTACTTGAACAGATAGGTCTCGTCTACCGGCGTACCGAAGTCAATGGGATACTGCCGGGTCGCCAGCTTGAACGGATTCTCGGTCAGGGCATGCGTGACCATGGGGGAAAGGTACAGCAGGGCGGCGGGGCTGGTGTCTCCGGTTCGGTTCAGTTGGTATTCCTTTTTGAGCGGTTGTTGCAGGTTTTCCAGGTTCTGGATCTTCACCCCTTGCCTCACCCAGTCCGGACCGGCGTTACCGAACTCTTTGATATAGGTTTCCTGCCCTGTGCTCCTGATGGAAGAGCGGGCCAGTAAGGCGGGCACGCCCAGGTAATCCTCGGTAAGGGTACCCGTGACCGCGCCGGTAGACTGGATCTTAAGCTGACCAGACACCAGTTGTGAGTTTTTCTCTGTGCCCAGAAGGGGAACCCACTTTCCGGCGGGCGCCTGCACTACCCAGCCTTGCCCGTTAAGGCACCGCAAAGGCAGCATACCAAAGGGCAGATCTTTCTCGGTGGCGTCTAACAAGTAGCTCTTTCCCCCCACGGTTACTTGGGAGATCACGTAATCAAACTTGCTGAGCATGGGCGAACCCACCAAAGGCTTGCCATGGTCCCGGGTGCTCACCAGCATAGGGTTGGCGTCTAATCCCGCTTCGCGGAGCAGGGCTGTCAACAGCAGGTTCACCTCAGAGGAAGAGCCTTGCCGGCTGTCATAGGCCTTGCGCAGGTTTTCTGTGTAGATGCGGTGCCTGCCGTTCCAGTGCATGTTGGTTTTTACGTGTTCCAGCACAGCCTTTACCTGCTCCAGCGCCTCTATTTTGCCGGCCACTAAACCTTCGGCGGTCTTTTTAAGGAAGGCCGTGTTGGCTAATTGGCCCCCGAATTCCTCTTCCTTGAGCAGTTCTTTGGTAAAGCTTTCCCAGTCACCGGACACGTACTGGGGCTTTTCATCTGGGTACTGCACCTTGGAAAGCTCAAACTCCAGTTTTGAAAGATAGTCTTTAGCGCTGGACAGATAGGGCTCTGCGGTAAAAGCGGGCACCTCTTTCATAACCCACCGGTAATTCACCACCGACATGCTGAGAGAGCCACTTTTATCTACCTGAGCTAAGCCCACCCCTGTCTTCCAGGAAATGGGTACCGTTTTTCTGACCACATTGGCTTCTTTTATGTGAAACGGATGAAGCCCATACCTGGCCTGGCTATACTCATAGAAAGGCACCATACCTACCCGGTACTCGCTCCACTGCACCGGTATGGTGTGCTGGAACTCCCACTCCCGCAGGAGCTGGAAAAAGTCTGATTTGATGGTGTAGGTCAGTTCCACCACAGACCCCACTTTCACCCCGGGCATGGTGAGTTTTTTCAGGTACCAGTTGGCATCCTGCTTTTCGTCAAAAATGGCTTTGTCGTCCAGCTTGAGTTTCACCATTTCCCCGTTCTCCAGATTATAGGTAAAGCCCTTCACGTTTGACACTTCCTCTTTTCTGCCATCCCCCTTCCTGAAATAAGGGATAAGAAAGTTGGCCTGGTCCAGGCCGTTCTTCTTGAGGATCTTGATTCTGATAATGCGTTTGAATTGTAATTGGGTGTTGTCATTGAAGAGAAAAGAAGACTCCCCCAGGTCATATAGCACCACGGCGGCGGCACTGGTGTCTGGGGCGTACGAGGTCATCTTCACGTTTTCTGGCGTGACCTGCCCCAGTTTAAAGGGATCCTGCTCACAGAAGCCCGGGGTATTTACGCCCAACAGGATCAGCAGCACCAAAAGACCTTGCTGTAAAAGCCTGGTTGTACTCATAAGAAACGGGTATTTAATCAAAGAAAGGATTGGCCTTGCACCGGCCATAAAGAAAGGGAAAAGGGCACTGCATTTTTTCCGCAGCGCCCCTTCCTGAAAACTTAGGTGGTTTCTGCGGCTAACACCACCTGCTGCTGGTCTGCCCTGGATACCTGCTTAAGAAAGTTTACCAGCTCAGCGTATTTGGCCGCGGCATGCCGGCCTTTGTGCATGGTAAGCTGGCGCACATACACCAGTTTGTTGCCTTTCATCTGCACCTGCGCCTGGTACTCCCCAAATACAGAGGCAATCTTGACCGGTTGCGGCATGCTCTCCGCTCTATACCCTGCCGGTATCTCGTACTCCACGCTGTCTACGTCATGGAAAGACATGTTCCAGACTACCTCATGGGTGCGGGTCTCCTGGAGGGTGGGGGCACTGTTCCAGCGGTTCATGAGATTGGGCGTGATAAAGAGACGTTTCCCGCTCACGGAGGCCAGCCGGGGTAGTTCCAGCTGCAGTTCCTCTTTCAGTTTGGGTTGGTCTTTCACTTTATCCAGCTTGAAGTTCTTTATCTCAAAGGCTGGTATCTGGGTGTTCTTGTAGAGCCATTTGAGTTGCTCTTCTGGCTTGTAGTTCTGTAGTACCCCGGTTCTGTCTTCATGCTGAATACCGGCATAATTGGTCACTGCAACCCCGCTGCCGCCGCCCTGGGCATTCAATTTTACCTGCACCGTGCGAGTCTGGCTGTTATCCTTGGCCGTGAAACGGGGAGTGGACACGCGCTTACCGCCTTCCGGGGTAATGAGCAGAGAGTACCTATCGCCTGTAGAGGAACCGGTATAGCCCATGTCGGCCATCTGGCTGGTACACTCCAGCCATACGGTGTCTTTTGCGGTAGGCACACACAGGATCACGTGGTTAAACTGCATGTTGGCAAAATCAGGCAGCATGGTGCGGTTGTTGTCCCCGGCATCAATGAGGGCGAAATAACTTTTAATGCCCGCGGCCTCCAGCAAAGATTTGGTGTAGTTGCTTAACGCCTTGCAGTCTCCGTAGCCCTTGCTGTCTACCATGGTGGCCTCAAACGGCTGCCAGCCTCCTATACCCAACTGGATAGAGACGTAGCGGGTCTTGTTCTGCATGAACTCGTACACGGCCTTTATCTTTTCCTCCTGCGTAGGCAAGGCCTTGACCATGTTCGCGATCTGCTGTCTGGTAGCCTCAGGGATCACATCACGGCCGGCGTTCAGTTTATTCTGCCACTCACCCAGGCTTTTCCAGGTCTCTGAGGTACCGGCGTAGCCTTGCACCTCAAAAGTGGCGGGGGCGGTACGCACCCGGGGAACCAACTCAAAAAAAGACGGGCCGTACGGCTCCCTTTCTACCGGCGCCAGGTCTTTCACCTGCCACTTGTAGGTTTGCTGCGTGCCTACCTGCTGAATGGTCACTTTTTCCGGTACCAGTTGCTCCAAATACCGCAAAGGCATATTGGCAGGCATGGTCACCTGAAAAGACGCTCTTTCCACGGCCAGTTTCTCAGCGTCTAGGGGTGTCCAGCCGGAGTAGAACAACATGTTGCTGGAGGTGGTCTGGTACTCTATCTCAATGGTGTAGGGGTACACGTCAGAGGTCAGGTCGGCCACTTTCAACCGGTTATCTTCATAAAGCGAAAAATCACTGGTGTTGCTGTAATCCTTAATGTCAGAGGTCTTGAGGGTCTTTGCCTTTTTGCCTACTGCATCATACCCCGTGACTTTGATATAGTCCACTTTAATGAGTTGGTCATAAGGCAATACCAGGCGGGCGTGCCTTTTGCCTTCCTCATTGAGAACGGTCACCACCCGTCTCACCTTCTCAGTGGCAGACTTGGTGGAGTTGACGGTGAAAACGGTCTCCTCAGAACGCACCACCGCATTGGCCCCCTTAGACAAGGTGGCATTAATGGTGAACGCAGGGAAAAAAGGAGCCTCGCCTGCCCAGGCATTGCTGCCCACCAGCACGGTGAGCAGCAGTAGTATCAGCCGGTTTTGCATGGTTTTAAAGAAAATAAGCCTGAAACGCGATTACCCTTTCTTCTTCAATACAATCTGCTCGGCGTGCTTGGCCACCATCTGGGTATAGAACTCCTTCAGGAAGGAATATTCCTCGGCGTAGAACACAGATTTATTGATGCTCATCTTGCTCATGATTTGTATCTTATTGCCTTGGTTCTGGAGCACATAGGTGAATTTTCCGCCGTTTTCCGGCAACACCAGCGAGATGCTTTTGGGCATTTCCTCTACCGCGTAGCCGTCAGGAATGGTAAAGCTGCAGACATACACTTCTTCTGTAGGCTGCGCGAAATCTACGGGGTATTTGCGGGTGGCCAGCTTGAAAGGGTTCTCCTGCTGGGCCTTGAGCAACATAGGGTTCAGGTAGATGATGTCTTTGTTCTGGGTTTCTTCGGGGCTGGACACTTCATACTGCAGACCGAACGGCTTCTGGTATTCTTTCAGGTTCTGCAGCACCGGCTTTTTGCGCTCCAGCAGGTTCTGGCTACCGGCAATTCCTTTCAGGAACTTCTCTTCGCCGGCTTCCTGCACATTGCGGCGCTGGCTCACGGCCCAAAGACCGCTGGTAGACTGGCTAACTTTGCCGGTTAAAACCCCCGTAGGTAAAATCTGCAATTCTGCGCTCAGTAACTCGGTGGTACGGTCCCCTGATTTCAAGGCTACCCAATCACCCGCGTTTTTGGCCACCAGCCAGCCTTGCCCGTTCAGGCATTGCTTGGGCAGGTACCCCAGCGGCATCAAAGGATCTGTGGCATCCATCAAAATGGTTTTGTCACCAATCTTGGCGTAGGCAACCACATAGTTGAAGCGGCTTAATACCGGGGTGTGGGGCGCGCGGCCATTGTCACGGGTACTCAAGATCACCGGGTGGGCCTCAAACCCGGCGTCGCGCAGCATAGCTACCAGCATCAGGTTAATATCGGCTACGTTGCCCGTTTTGGCGTCAAAGGCTTTGCGAAGGCTGCTGGTCACGTATTTTCCAGATTGCCCGTTCCACTTCACAGACTTCTTTACAAACTCATACACGGCATTTAAGCGGTCAACAGAATCTTTGATGGCCAGCATGGAGGCCACCTCGTTTTTGAAGAACCCGGTGCGGTTCAACTGCAGACCAAAGCTCTCCTCGGCCATTAAGTCGTCGGTGAGGGAAGTCCAGTTACCGGCAATCCGTTTGGCTATCTGGTTGGGGTACCTGATCCATTCCAGCTCAAATTCCACTTTAGACACGTAATCATTCAGCGTGGTGATATAGGCCTCAGAGGTGATGGCGGGCACATCTTTCATGACCCATCTGTGGTTCACGCAGGCGGCGTTTACCATCTCTGAACCACCAGCCGTGCGGCCACCTCTCAACCCAGGCTCCACGGAGCTGCTCCAGGTCACGGTAAAGTTCATGGTGCCGGGCAGGGCCTCATTCACCGCAAACGGCTCATAGCCCTGCGGTATGTGCTTGTACTGGTAATACTCCGGGATAGAGGCCCGGTACTCGCTATGCACCACCGGGATAGAGCGCTGGAACGTCCAGTCACGGAGGTTAAAGAGAAAGTCTGAGGTGATGGCATAGGAGATCTCCAATACGGAGCCCTCTTTCACGGCCGGCAGGGTGAATTTTTTGTTGGACCAGTTGGCAGATTCCTTTTCGTCAAAAATGGCTTTGTCGTCCATTTTCACTTTCATTATTTTGCCGTCTTCCAGGTTGTAGGTAACCCCTTTGATGTTACTCACCTGCTCTTTCCCCACGCCCGTTTTCTGGTAGTAAGGCACCACCATGTTGGCCCAGTCATAGCCGGTTTTCTTCAGGATCTTGATACGGATAACGCGCTCAAAGTTCACCTTGAAATCACTGGCATAGGTAAAATAAGAACGGCCATAGTCGGCTAGGATAACGGCGGCGGCGCTGGTGTCTTTGGCGTAAGCTTTCATCTTGAGTTCCTCTTCCGTCACCTTGCCAAACTTAACCGGTGCCTCTTGGCCCGAGGCGGAAAAATGGAACGCACAGAAGAGGGCAGCCAGCAATAGCCTTGCCTGGAAGGGGATGGAAGGGAGCATAAAAGAAAGGGATTAGTAAAGGTTTAGTATAGAATTTAGTTTATAGTTATAGTATGCCAGGTTCTATTTAAATAGGCGAATCAAACACTGGCCGCTTCTTTATGAATATGACTAAGTAATTTATTACCGAAATAAAATATGGTATTCTGAAAGTGCTGCTTGCCCTGGCAAATGGTAATGGACTGTTGTTTAAACAAATAAACAGGACGTGCTTTCTCGCAGATTCAACCTTTATATGGACTAAAGATAATTATAATTTTAATTTCATCTAAAAAAATTAAAATTATTGATGAGTTGAAAAGCTAACCCTGGCTTTTTATAGTCACATTTTAACTAAAGCGGGTTACGGCGCCATAAAAACGGGGAAAGGGGTCCTATTTCGCCGTCGGGGTATAGTCCAGAGGCAGCATCTCGGCCAGCTTTTCCCAGCCCCAGTAGCCCTCTATCAGGTGGGAATACGGGTTCAGGATCATGCCCGTGGGCTCCAGAAACGTGTAGGGCTCCAGCAAGGTGAGTAAGGACGTTTGCCAGGTAGGGGTACGGCGCGCACCAAAGGTATTTTGGCTCAGAAACCCGGCCTCTTCCCTTTCTTTAGTGTAGACCACGTTCAGGAAATCTGTGAATTGCAGCCGGGTCTGGCCAGTGGAGGTGTCTTTCCGGATAAGCTGGTCATAGGGAATGGCGCCGGTGAACAACTGGGCCACCTGCTTGTCCAGGCGGGACATGCGCAGCCAGTAGCTCAGGCTATCTTCGGGCCGACCGGGTTTAACATAGGTAACCACCATCCCTTTGCTCTGGGCCCTGGCCCGCCTGATACCGGCCTGGATCTCTTGCTCTGGCGGACGGTTGGGGTTAGGAATGCGGCGCAGCTTGCGCACGTTAAAGCCTTCGGCCTCCAGGTTCTGCGCATAGAGCGCCCGCCCAAAGTGCATCATGGAGCCCCGATACGCCTTTAGGCGGGCGGCGGCCCAGCGTTTCTGCTGCGCCTTGCTCCGGGGTTTCATCTCCACAAACCTGGGGTAACCCGCATGGAAAACCCGCTTGTCTTTAAAACTCATCTCAAAGGCCTTCAGCCCGAAATACAGCCTATAGCCCAGGGCCTTGTTCTCAATGACCAGTTCTTCGTCGGCCTCGGCGGTGAGGGTACTTTCCTGGGCGTCAAATTTAAAGTGCAGGGCATTGGCGTTCACAATCTCCGTGGCCGCGGCGTTGGGGCTTCTGCCAATAAAATTCTGGAAGAAGGTTTCATAGTTGCCTTTCCAGTCGGGGTCAACGCGCACCACCACCTCCTGCAGCGCATTGGCCTTGGGCGAGAGCTCAAACCGGAAGGACAGTTGCTGCCCGGGCTGCAATGTTACTGCATGCGAGACAGACTCATATCCCAGAAAAGACACTACCAACTCATGGCTTCCGGCAGGCAGCGCCGCCAGTTTAAAGGTTCCGTTCTCTGCGGCATTGGTGCCGTACGTGGTTTGGGCAATAAAGACCGTGGCAAAGCCCAGCGGCTGCTTGGTATTGGCATCTACTACCGTGCCTATGATACTGCCCATTCCCTGGCCAAAAGCGCTAGCAGAGAAAAAACAAAACAGCAGAAGCAGCAAAGACCCGCTTTTCCGGCACCCGGGGAAGAAGAAAGAAGGCATAGCAAAATATTTACCCAGGAAAGATAGAAATCTGCCGCCAGAAAGAATATTGCCAAAGCCGTTTTGAGCCTGCTTTTAGCAAAACAACCCAAAAACAGGTGGCCCCAAAGCGGGCACCTACACACCACGCTGCTGCCCAATCTCGCCGCAGGACCAAAAAGCAAAAGAGGACCAAAGTTCTGTTTTTAGCCCGTTTTCCGGAAAACAGGCTAAAAACGCAGGGTGAACGTGGTACCCATGCCCAGTTCTGAGCTTACCGTAAGCGTGCCCTTGTGAAGGCGCATGATCTGCTTGGACAGACTCAGGCCAATGCCGGTCCCGGTAGGTTTGGTGGTGTAGAAAGGCAAAAAGATCTGCTCCTGGGCTTCTTCGGCAATGCCGCTGCCATTGTCAGTGACCTGTATCACTACCCGGCTGTCCTGGTCTGGGAAAGCATCTAGCTGCAGGGTTTTGGCGGGCTGGTCTGCCAGGGCATGGATGGCGTTCCTGATGAGGTTGATCAGGACCTGCTCCAGCAGTTGGCGGTCTGCCAGCACCTGCAGCGTGGCGGGGCAGTTTACCTCCAGCCCAATATGCTCATGGGCCAGTTCTTCCTGGAACAGCAGCTGCAGCTCCTTGAACATTTCCTGCAACCCAAACAGTTGCTTTTTAGGCACCGGCACCCGCGCCAGGCTCCTGAAATCATGCACGAACCGCACCAGGCCCTGGCTTCTTTTCTCAATGGTTTTCAGGGCCAGGCCCAGGTCTTCGGTTTCCTCGCGGGGCAATTGGATCTGCGTACCGGGCTGCGCCTCCAGGTAATCGTCAATATCGGCGGCCACGCTGCCGGCCAGGGAGGAGATAGGCGTCACGGAGTTCATGATCTCATGGGTAAGCACGCGTATGAGGTTCTGCCAGGCTTCCATCTCTTTTTCCTCCAGCTCCCGCTGGATATTCTGGATGGAGGCCAGCCTAAAATCCTCGCCGCGCATGACCAGGTCCACCATGAAAATAGAGACCGGCACCTGCTCCTTGCCGTGCTTGAGCTTGAGAACCACGCTCTGCCCGGCCGGCAACGTCAGGAGCTGTTCCCGTACATGGGGCGCGTCTGCCTGAAGGTGGTCCAGATGGGTGAGGTGCGGGACCTGCAGCAGGCGCTTGGCGGCATTGTTGATAAGCTGTACTTCGCCCGTTTTTTTGAAGGTGAGAATACCAATGCCTATGTGCTGCACCACCGCCTGGAAGTACTGGGTAGTCGCCTCTTTCTCGGCCCTGATGTCCCGGAACTTTTTGATCACGTCATTGTAGCGCGCGTAGAGCTCGTCAAAGACTTTGCCCTCGCCGCGCGAGGAGAAAACCTCAGAGAAATCATCGTACTTAATGGTGTTCAGAAACTTGATGAGGCGCTTGGTGGTGCGTTCAATGTAGACGATTAGCGCAATGGTCTGCCCCACAATCAACACGCCCAGCCCCACCTGCGTGGCCATCAGCGAGGCCTTAAAATCTAACCTGAAAAACAGGAACACAGAGACCACCAGCAGGAGCACCCGCCCCACCACTTGCAGCCGGAAATTCTTAAAGCCCATACTTCTCCAGCCTGCGGTACAAAGAGGCGCGGGAAAGGCCCAGTTCCTTGGCGGCCTTGGAGATGTTGCCGTCGTGCTTGCCCATGGCCTTGACCACCGTGGCCCGCTCTACCTCATCCAGGTTATGCGTCTGGGACTGCGGCTCTGCCAGGGTGTTTTGCTGCGTTTGCAGGAAGAAGAAATCCTGGGGCTGCAGCACCTGGTTCTCTGAGATGATAGAGGCCCGCTCCAGCACGTGCTCCAGCTCCCGTATGTTGCCGGGCCAGTCATAGCGCCGCAAGCGTTCCAGCGCCGCCGCCGACACCGTTTTGGCGGGTTGCTTGTATTTCTGGGCGTAGCGTTTCAGGAAGTAGTCTACCAGCAGCGGCAGGTCTTCCAGGCGCTCACGCAACGGCGGCAGGTGCAGCTCAATGGTATTGATGCGGTACAGCAGATCTTGCCGGAACCGCCCTTGCTGCACCATCTGCTGCAGCGGCATGTTGGTGGCACAGATCAGGCGCACGTTAATGGGAATGGGCTGACCGGTGCCTACCCTGATGACTTCGCGGCGTTGCAACACGGTGAGCAGTTTGGCCTGCATGGCCAGGGACAGGTTGCCAATCTCGTCTAAAAATAACGTGCCGCCATTGGCCATCTCAAAGCGGCCAATGCGGTCTTCTTTGGCATCGGTGAAGGCGCCTTTCTTGTGCCCGAACAATTCGCTTTCAAAGAGGGTCTCAGTGAGCGAACCCATGTCAACGGAGATGAATACTTTGTCGGCACGCGCCGATTGCTGGTGCAACGTTCGGGCTATCACTTCCTTACCGGTGCCGTTCTCGCCCAGGAGCAACACGTCTGCATCGGTTTTGGCCACTCGGTTCATGAGATGAAGCAACTGCTGCATGGCTGGGCTATTGCCGGTGACCAGGTTTACGCCCTGGCTCAGCTGTGAGGCCAGCGCCGAGTTGGCTTTCTTGAGGGTGGAGATTTCTTTGTAGGAGGTTTTGAGCTTAGACGCCGCCGAGAGCGTGGCAATGAGTTTCTCGTTCTGCCAGGGCTTGAGCACAAAATCGGTGGCGCCTTCCTTTAACGCCCTAACCGCCATCTCCACATCGCCAAACGCCGTGATCATAATCACCACCGCTGCGGGGTCACGGGCCAGAATTTCTTTGAGCCAGTAAAAGCCCTCATTGCCACTGGTGGTGTCTTCCATGAAGTTCATGTCCAGCAAGATTAAATCATAAGTATCCTGGTTAAGGAGGAAGGGAATCTTACGCGGGTCTTTTTCAATGATCACCTGCTGGGCATACTTTTTCAGGAGCATCTTGGCAGAGAAGAGAATGTCTTCGTTGTCATCAATGATCAGGATTTTACCTAAGGTCTGTTCCACGGCGGTTTGGGTTGAGGTTGTACAAACGGTTAACCTAAACTATGCCAGACCATCAGAAAGGCTTTATCGGGCCCGGCGAGGTGAATTTACGAAATCAATAGATAGGAAAGTGTCCGGTGACGAACAAAAAAGTGTCCGCTGGTGAACAGTTCTGAGCCATTGGATGGCAACTTCGTTTTAAGCCCGTTTTCCGGAAAACAGGCCTAAAACAGAAATCCGGCTCTTTATGCTGGCGTTTCGCCTGCCACTCCGTGTTCATAAGGCTTTCCAATGAGGCGAACCTCCAGGGCTTTGCTCACGCCTTTAAGGTTCAGGAGGGCGGCGTCTGGGGCGTAGGGCGGGTTCCGTAGCAGGCCGTAAGCCCTTTCAGAAATGATAAAGCTGTTGTTTAGTTCTTTGGTAGCGGCCTGCAGCCGGGCGGCCACGTTCACAGGATAGCCCATAACGGTGAGGTTGTTGTTTAGGCCAATGCCTACGTTGCCATAGATTACTTTGCCCACGTGCACGCCAATGCCCACTTCAAAGGCATGGTGGAAGTAAGGCCGCATGTACGTGTTGTTGAAGATTTTAATATCCTCCAGAATCTTGATGCCCGCCAGCACGGCGGCCTCGGTGGCTTTCCTGATTTTGGAGTCTAACCCGAAAACGGCATACAGGCCGTCGCCGGCGGTGTCAATGATCTGCCCGCCGTAGTGGTCTATGGCATTGCGCACCAAGGTAAAGATGCGACGCATGATATGGATCACGTCAAAAGGCAGATGTGACTCAATAAACGGGGTAAAGTTACGGATATCAATGAAGAACAGAGCCAGCTTGCGGCGCACGCCCATGACCTCGGTGAGGCTGCTTTCCTCGGCGCCGTTGATGAAGATGTAGCGGTCGGTGTCATCTTTGATGAGGCGTTGCACCTGCACCCCTTCGCCGGTCACAAAAGACTGGCAGGCCAGCCGCACATTATCCGGAAATTTGCGGACGGTTTTGATGGTTTTCTCATAGCTAGACAAGGGCGAGAGATGCTCCTTGCCGTGCAACACCAATACCCGGCAGGTAGTGCACTGGCCCTTTCCGCCGCAGGCATGGTAATGCGGAATGCCCGCCGCCAAAGAAGCGTCCAGCACGGTTTGCCCCGCCCTTACCGGAATCACTTTTTCACCTTTGAAATCAATATGGAAAGTCATAGGCAGGGCTGGGTAAACTTGTGATAGAGGCGTAGAGGTTCTGCTTTTCTTATACGGGTTCTTCAGCTTTTTTCTTTGACCAGGTATTGGTACTCGGGGTGCTTTTTAAGGTACGCTTTCATGAAAGGGCATAGCGGGACTAGCTTCAGGTTTTCCAGGGCGATATGCTCCAGCACGTGTTTGATCATAGCGCTGCCAACGCCCCGGCCCTCTAGTTCAGGCGGCACCTCGGTGTGCAGCACCGTGATCACGCCCGGCCGCAATTTGTAGGTGATAAACGCGGTATGGCCCTCCAGGGTGGTTTCAAAGCGGTGGGCGGCGGTGTTGTCTTTTAGGTCAAGTTCCATGGCAACGGTTTTAAACGGACAGCAAAAGACAAAGGCCAGGAAGAAACGGTTTCCTCCTGGCCCTGTCTGGGTGTCTTAGTCTAAGCTAGGCAAAACGGCCTCAATCTTGGCCCGGCTGGCCTCATACTGCGGCGGCAACAGCAGGCTGGAACCCAGCTTGTCCCATTCCTCGTCAATACCGAAGCCCGGGTTGTCGGTGGCTATCTCAAATAGCACCCCGCCCGGCTCCCGGAAGTACAGGGAATAGAAGTAGTTGCGGTCAATCTTCTCGGTGATGTTGTGGCCAGCGGCGGCTACTTTCTTTCTAAACTCCATGAGGGTGGCCTCGTCCTTCACCCTGAACGCGATGTGGTGGTTGGTGCCGGCCCCGCCAATGCCGCGGGCCTCATTGGGCAGTTCCACCAGGTCAATGATGGCCGCGTGGGCTACCGCATCTGTTATATACCGGTAGCGGTTGCCGCTTTTCTCCAGCAGGGTGTAGCCAAAGATATCGGTTAAGATAGCCGCGGTTGCCTTGATATCTTTCAGGGTAAGGGCCACGCTGTGAAAACCTCTGGTGGCCACGTCGGCGCTCACTTCTTGGGTGGTCCAGGGCGTGCGGTTATCTGGGTTCCTGGGGATGACTAGCTCCAGTTTCAGGCCGTCTGGGTCCAGAAAAGCCAGGTACTTCTCCCCGAACTTCTCAGAGGGTTTGTTGTAGAGGACGTTGTGGGCCTCAAAGCGCTTCATCCAGAAATCAAAGCTGCCTTCGGGCACCGCGTAGCCAATGCTGGTGGCCATGCCGGTACCGGAGCTTCCGCGGCGGGCGCCCTCGTAAGGGAAGAAGGTGAGCACGGTGCCAGCGCTGCCTTTTTCATCTCCGTAGTAGAGATGGTAGGTGCCGGGGTCATCAAAATTGACGGTTTTCTTGAGCAGGCGAAGGCCCAGGGTTTTGGTGTAAAAATCAAGGTTCTTCTTGGCGCTGCCGGCAATGGCCGTGATATGGTGCAGGCCTAAAATTCTGTTTTC
Source organism: Rufibacter radiotolerans (assembly GCF_001078055.1). Lineage (NCBI taxonomy): Bacteria > Pseudomonadati > Bacteroidota > Cytophagia > Cytophagales > Hymenobacteraceae > Rufibacter > Rufibacter radiotolerans. The sequence goes on from NZ_CP010777.1 coordinate 4,219,334, forward strand.
CATGACGGTTGGTTCTTAGTGGTTAATGGGTGTTTCTATGAGCAGAAACCTGCTCTCCTGGGGAAAGGTGAATTCTAGTTGCGCGGTGTCCCAAAGACCCAGGGCCTCGCGGTCTGCCAGCGGTTGCCCGTTCACCTCCAGCGTACCGCTGATGTTGAAGAGAAACACGGCTTTGTTCACCGGGTTAAAAGTATACCTCAAGGTCTGGCCGGCCTCAAAATACCCCAGCGCCAGCTTGGCGTTCTGGTTAATCCAGCAGTGGCCCTGCCCTTCCTCGTTGCTCACAATGGTCACCAGCTGGTTTACGCGCTTTTCCTCCGGGAAATGACGGCGCTGGTAACGGGGCGTAATGTTCTGCAGCTTGGGTTCTATCCAGATCTGCAGGAAATTCACCTGGTCCTGGCCCACGTTGTGCTCTTCATGGCGCAGGCCGCTGCCCGCGCTCATGATCTGCACCCAGTCTTTGTGCACCACCTCTTTATACCCCAATGAATCTATGTGGTTCATGGAGCCGGCCAGCATCACAGAGATAATCTCCATGTTGGCGTGGGCATGCAGGCCAAAGCCGTTTTGGGGCTGCACGAAATCATCATTGACCACCCGCAGCAACCCAAAGCCAGCCCTGACCGGGTTATAGTGACCGGAGAAGCTGAAGACGAAATTGCTCTTTAGCCAACCTATGTCTTTCACGCCCCTTTCACTAAGGCCAAATCTCTCTGATGTCATGATCGTTTTTTTAAGGTAGGTACGGGCAGTAGCCAGGAAAAATCTTGTTTCCCGTTTTAGGGCTGTTTTCTGAAAAACGGCCTTAAAACAGGTTGGGCTTTAGTTTTGCTTTACCAGCTGGATTTCGGCATGCAGCTTTATCTCATCGCTTACCACCACGCTGCCGGCCTCTGTAACGGCGTTCCAGGTAAGACCGAAGTCTTTGCGGCTGATCTTTCCGCTCACGGTAAAGCCGGCCTTGGTCTGACCGTACGGGTCTACCACAATGCCGCCAAACTCCACTTGTACGGTTACTGGCTTGGTCACGCCTTTAATGGTGAGGTCGCCGTGCAGTTGGTAATTGTCGCCGCCCACGTGCTCGTACTTGCTGCCCACAAACGTTACCTCGCCGTGGTTCTCCGCGTCAAAGAAATCCGCCGATTTCAGGTGGGTGTCGCGCTGCACGTTGTTGGTGGTGATGGAGTGCACATCGGCGGAGAAGCGCACGCTGCTAGCATTGGTGAACTGCTCGTCCGGGGTCTCCGCTTCTACCTGGAAGCGTTGGAAATAGCCGGTCACGGTGGTGATCATTAAGTGTTTTACCTTGAACTGCACTTCTGAGTGCATGGGGTCAACGGTCCATTTTGTAGTTGCCATCTTTATTAGATTTTTAGTTTTAACTTGTTTACGGGTTCCTTCTGCAGAACCATTGCACAAATGTATGTACATTTGTTGTATATACATTTGTTGAGAAATAAAAGTTTCACCTTTTTATTTTTTTGGGTGCAAGGCTCATGTATCTGCGGACTGGAATGACCGGTTTATAGGAGAAAGGAAAACTTACCAAATGCGTTTTGAGGCTGTTTTCAGGAAACAGGGCCCAAAACGGAAACAGGTGGGTCGGCGGCTGCGCTGACCTGTTCAGGCCCGGACAAAAAACTGTACGCCACCGGACACTTAATCCCAGGCCCATTACACAATACACTGTAATTCAACGTTTTACAATCCTGGCACAACAATTGGCGAAGATGAAGGCAAATTATACACTCCCATGGACCGGATCATTGAAAAGAAACGCTGGACGCTAAAGAAGCTCATCGGGTACGGGGCCGCAGTGGCGCTTTTGGCTTTGTTGGCCTACCTGCTGGCGTTCGGGGGTACCCGCTCTGAACTGAACGTGGAAGCCGACAAGATCACCCTGGCCACCGTGAGCCAAGGCACCTTCCAGGAGTTTATCCCGGTAGACGGCACGGTGCACCCCATCAAGACCATCCTGATTCCGGCGGTGGAAGGCGGCACCGTGGACCAGAAGTACCTGGAGGGTGGTAAGCCCGTGAAACAGGGTGACCCCATCCTGAAACTGACCAACCACCGCCTGGTACTGGACTTCATGAACCAGGAAACACTCATGAACGACCTTATCAACAACCTGCAGAACTCTAAGCTGAGCCTGCAGCAGAACAAATTCAACCTCCGGCGCAAGCTAGCCACCCTAGATGCTCAGGTAGACGCCGCCAAAGACATGTATGAACGTAACATCTCCCTCTATGAGGCCAAGGCGGTATCACAGCAGGAGTTCTTCAACTACCGCCGCGACTATGAGCGTCTGAAAGCCGAACGCGCCATTGAGCTGGAATCGCAGAAGTTTGAGGAGAGCAACGCGCGCCAGCAGATTGCGCAGCTGGAAACCACCATTGCCCGCACCAGCCGCAACCTGCGCATGATGGAAGACAACCTCAAAAATCTGTACATCAAAGCCCCCATCTCGGGCCAGCTTTCCTCTATTCAGGTGGAGTTGGGCACGCCCGTGCAGCCGGGGCAGGTGATTGGGCAGATAGATGACCTAAGCGGGTTCAAAGTGAAAGCCGAGCTTGACCAGCATTACGTGAGCCGGGTGTTTGCCGGGCAACGCGGCAGCTTCACCTATAACGGAGAGACCTATCCGCTGGAGATTGCGCTGGTGTATTCTGAGGTGACCAACGGTAAGTTTCCGGTAGACATGGCTTTTGTAGGCAAGGTACCCCAAGGCATCCGGCGGGGCCAGACCCTGCAGATACGCCTCCAGCTCTCTGACCCGGCCCCGGCGGTCCTGCTGCCCAGGGGCGGCTTCTACCAAAGCACCGGCGGGGCCTGGGCCTACGTGCTGGACGAGACAGAAAACGTAGCCACCAAACGCCCCATTCGGCTGGGCCGCCAGAACCCCGAGTACTATGAAGTACTGGACGGCCTCAAGCCCGGTGAGCAGGTGATTGTGTCTTCTTATGACAGTTTCAATGACAAGGAAAGACTGGAGCTGAAGTAAGCTTTGATAGTTATGGGTTATGAGTTGATACACTCCCGCAAGTTTAGCGACAGCGTAACTTGTGGGTGCTTATAAAGTGAGTTTAAAAACTCACGTCAGTTGATAAACTGACAATAAAAAAAACCACAAGTTACGCTGTCGCTAAACTTGCGGCAGGGATAAAAACAGAGGAATAAAGGAAGGGAAATAAGTAAGCGTCATCATCCCCCTACCCCCCTTCAAAGGGGACGAGAAAGAAGACAAATTCAATCGTGTAACTTGATACACATTATGTGCTACTAACCATGGTAAAGACAGTCAACCTTCAGAAAAAATATACCACCGATGAGGTGGAAACCACGGCACTGGTGAACGTGAACCTGCACGTGAAGCAGGGTGAGTTCCTGGCCATTATGGGTCCTTCGGGCTGCGGGAAATCTACGCTGCTCAACATCATCGGGCTCCTGGACAACCCTACCGGCGGCGACTTCTATTTTATGGGCCAGGAGATCTCCAAATTCAGTGAGCGGCAGCGGGCCAACCTGCGCAAAGAGCACCTGGGGTTTGTGTTCCAGAGCTTCAACCTCATTGATGAGCTCACGGTGTATGAAAACGTGGAACTGCCGCTTATTTACCTCAAGGTGGGCGCCGCGGATCGGAAGCAGCGCGTGGCGCAGGTGCTGGAGCAGATGCAGATTGCCCACCGCCGCAACCACTTCCCGCAGCAGCTTTCGGGGGGGCAGCAACAGCGGGTGGCCATTGCCCGGGCCGTAATTTCCAAACCCCAACTCCTGCTGGCAGATGAGCCCACCGGTAACCTGGATTCGGCCCACGGCCAGGAGGTGATGCAGTTGCTGAGCACCCTCAATGAAGAAGGCACCACCATTGTCATGGTCACCCACTCCCCCTCAGACGCTGACTACGCGCACCGCATTGTGAACCTGTTTGACGGGCAGATCATCTCTGAGAACGTGAAAGAGCTGGCCATTCTCTAACCCCTTCCGCTATGTTTAAGAATTACCTGTTAGTGGCCGTGCGCACCCTTCGCCGCAACCTGGGGTACACTACGCTAAATGTGGTGGGCTTGGCGCTGGGTATTACCTGCAGCCTGCTTTTGTTTTTGGTGATCAGGTATGAGACCAGCTTTGACACCTTCCACAGCAAAGCTGACCGTACCTACCGGCTTACCATGGAGATGCAGGGCCCAGACGGGGTAGGCCATTCCTCTGGCAGCCCTTTCCCGCTGCTGCCGGTGTTACAGTCTTCTCTGCCAGAACTGAAACCGGCCACCCAAGTTTTTCAGGAACAAGGCGGCACGTTCACGGTCCCTTCTCCCAATGACCAGGAGGCGCCTAAGCGGTTCAGGGAGAGTCAGGCCGTCTTGTTTGTGGAACCCGCCTTCTTTGACTTGTTTGACTTCCCCACCAACGGGGTGAATTTGCAGCAAGCCCTAAAAGACCCCTATACCGTGCTCCTGACAGAGTCTATCGCGGCCAAGTATTTTCCGGGGCAGGAAGCGGTGGGCAAAGTCTTGCGCATGAACAACACCATCAATCTAAAAGTGACCGGCGTGATTCCAGACGCGCCTTCCAACACAGATTTTCCATTCATCATGCTGGCCTCTTATGAGTCTTTCAAAAAACTCAGCGCCTTTCAGCCGGAAGGCTGGAACAGCGTAAACAGCAACCAACAGATTTACCTGGCGCTGGCACCCGGCGCCTCTGTAAGCCAGGCAGAGAAGCACCTCACGCAGCTGCTTGGCCAGTACCGGGCCAAGACCATGGGAAACCAGGAGAGAGCGGTATTACAGCCCTTGCTGGAAATGCACTATGACGCCCGTTACGGCAATTTCAACAACAGAACCATTAGCAAAACCACGCTGGTTTCCCTGGGGCTTATTGGCCTGTTTCTAGTACTGGTGGCCTGCATTAACTTTGTGAACCTGGCCACGGCACAGGCACTGCGGCGGGCCAGGGAAGTGGGCATGCGGAAGGTATTGGGGGCCAACAGAGCCCAGCTAATGACCCAGTTTTTAACGGAGACCGGTCTCATCACGTTGGTAGCGCTCTTACTGTCTGTGATGTTCACAGAGTTGCTGCTCCCCTACCTGAACCAACTTCTGGAACTGAAGATTGCCTTCCGTATTTTTGAGAGCCCAGACGTGCTGCTCTATTTAGCCCTGGTACTGGTGTTGGTGACGCTGTTCTCCGGCTTTTACCCGGCCCTGATCTTGTCTGGTTTCCAGCCTATCTCGGCGCTTAAAAGCAAGGTGGCCACTGCCCAGACGGCGGGTCTTTCTTTGCGGCGCACGCTGGTGGTATTGCAGTTTACCATCTGCCAGGTGTTGATCATCTGCACCATTGTGGTGCACAACCAGATGGAGTATTTCAACAATGCCGCGCTGGGGTTTGACAAAGAGGCCGTGGTGGTCATGCCGGTGCCCACCGGAAGGGCCAAAGACCTGATGGCGCTAAGGCCCCAACTGGAAGCCCACTCGGCCATTAAATCCACCTCCTTTGCCGTGGCGCCCCCCTCAGCAGACATTACCGTTTCCATGGGTTTCCGGTATGATGATTTCTCCAAAGACTCCGGCATTGGGGCCAATTTCAAGTTAGCCGATGAGCATTACCTTACAACCTACAACATTCCGCTGGTGGCCGGCCGGGTGTTCGCCCCCAGTGATACCATGCGGGAGTTCCTGGTGAATGAGACCTTTCTGCGAAAGCTGGGCATCAAGGCCCCGCAGGAGGTCCTTGGCAAGAGCCTTGTCGTGAATGGGGGCACCGTGAAAGGCCCCATTGTGGGGGTGATCAAAGACTTCCATGTGGGTTCGCTCAGAGACAAAATAGAGCCCGTCATCATGAGTTCTTTCAACCAGTTCTACTTTCAGGTAGCCGCTAAAATTGAGCAGAAGAATGCCAAAGCAGCCATAGCCCATTTGCAAAAGGTGTGGTCTACAGCCTACCCAGATGATGTTTTTTATTATGAGTTCCTGGATGACACCATTGCCCAGTTTTACAAGGAAGAACAGCGGCAGTCCTCTCTGTTTAAAATCTTTTCAGTGATCGCCATTCTCATTGGCTGCCTGGGCTTGTATGGGCTGGTGGCTTTTATGGTCACGCAGCGCACCAAAGAGGTGGGCGTACGCAAAGTGCTGGGCGCCTCCTCGGCCAGTATTGTGGGCCTGTTCGCCAGAGACTTTGTGAAGCTGGTATTGCTGGCTTTTGTCATTGCGGTGCCCATTTCCTATTACTTTATGCAGCAGTGGCTCAAGGGCTTTACCTACCGCATAGACCTTAGCTATTGGGTGTTCTTAGCCGCCGGGGCCGTAACCCTGCTCATAGCCCTGGCCACCGTAAGCGTGAAGGCCTTACGCGCCGCCCTCTCAGATCCGGTGCTGTCCCTTAAAACCGAGTAACCTTATTTTTGCCGTTTCCTGAAAAGCCCGTCTTACCAGACGGGCTTTTTCTTGGCGTGTAGGTTAGGGAATTTGCTTTTGCCGGGCGTATTAAATGTGCTCTTTTAACAAAGACTTGTGTTTTATCTTCTTACTTTTACAAAAGCTTTTTCTTCTGGTTTTGGGCTACTTTCCAAAAAACAGGCTTAAAACGCTTTTGCAATATGTGCCCCTAAACCCTGACCATACCTCTGCATGAACAAAGACACCGCCACCTACCTCAAAGGCAAGAAAAAACAGATCATGGAAGCCTGGATGAACAACCAGCTCAAAGACGCCGCCCTCCGCGATGACCTTATGAGTGTGTCTGAGCTTCAGCAGCAATCTGATGAGTTCCTTACCGCATTGCTCAAAGCCTTTGCCGGCCCCAATGCGGAAGACACAGACTCTATGAACTATGAGCCTATCCATGATATCCTGAACGAGATTTCCATTACCCGCGCGCGCCAGGGTTTCTCTCCGCGTGAGACCAGCTCTTACATTCTTAGCCTGAAGGAAGTGTTGAGCAACATGCTGGAAGACCAGCTGAAGAACGATCCTGCCACGCTGTACCGTGAGATCATTTCTGTGAACAAGATCCTGGATAGCCTGAGCCTGGTGACCATGGAAACCTATATCAAAGGCCGCGAAGAAGTGATCCTGCGCCAGACCAATGAGATGAGCGAGATCTCTACCCCGGTAATAAGAGTATGGGACGGTATTCTGGCCCTGCCTATCATTGGCACCCTTGACAGCGCCCGCACCCAGGTAGTAATGGAAGCCTTGCTGGAAGAGATTGTAGCTACCAGCAGCCGCATTGCCATTCTGGATATTTCTGGCGTACCTACCGTTGACTCTCTGGTAGCCCAGCATTTAATCAAGACCGTAAGCGCCGCTCGCCTCATGGGGGCCGAGTGTATCATCAGTGGCATCAGGCCAGAGATTGCACAGACTATTGTGCACCTGGGCATTGACCTTACTAACATCTACACCAAAGCCTCTCTGGCCAGCGCGTTGAAGATGGCCTTCTCTATGCTGAATATTGTGGTTTCGCGGTCCAGCGAGAAGAAGAACCTGGGCTTTTAATCTCTTACTGCCAACATGGAAAGAATTCCTATTTTAAAGATGGGGTCGTTTTTGCTGGTATCTATTCAGGTAGACCTGTATGACCGGCTGGCCCTCACGCTGGAGAATGACCTGATCAACATGGTCAGTAAGACAGAAGCCAAAGGCGTGCTGATTGATATTTCGGCGGTAAGCATTGTAGACTCCTTTATGGGGCGCATTTTAGGCAACATTGCCTCTATGTCTAAGATCATGGATGCCGCTACCGTGGTAGTGGGCATGCAGCCGGCCGTAGCCATTACCCTGGTAGAACTGGGGCTTACCCTTTCTGGCGTACACACCGCCCTGGATGTAGAGCAGGGCATGGAATTGCTCCGCGAGAAAATTGGTCAGGTAGACACTGACGAGGAAGGGCTCTATGATAGTTATATCTAAGGAGAAGATTTCCATCCAGAAAGAACAAGACGTCGTTTTATTCCGGAACCGCATTAAGGAGGTGGCCACCAAGATTGGCATGAGCCTCGTGAACCAGACCAAGCTTATTACCGCCGCCAGTGAACTGGTGCGTAACATGCTGCGCTACGGAGGCGGGGGCATCACCCATCTGGAGGTCATCAGCAGAAACAGCATACCCGGGGTACGGCTCATCTTTCAGGATGAGGGCCCGGGTATTGAAGATATTCCGCTGGCCATGAAAGATGGGTTTTCTACCGGCAAAAGCCTGGGCCTGGGCCTGCCCGGGGCCAAGCGACTGGTCAATGATTTCAGTATCAAGAGCGAAGTAGGCAAAGGCACAACCGTTACAATCATCCGGTGGAAGAATGGACTTTAATTTTGGGGCGCACCAGCATTTTCCGTTAACAGACAGAAGCTTTCTGAACATTGTACGGCGTGATATTGGCAAGATTGCCGAAGCGCATGGCCTTACAGAGACAGAGACCGGCAAAGTAAACCTGATCATCTCAGAGATGGCCACCAACCTGCTTAAGCATACCGCCACGCAAGGGGGTGAGCTGCTGGTAAAGGCCATGTATGATGAAAAAGGCCACACCGAAGGCATGGAGATGATCTGCCTGGACAACGGCCCCGGCATGAGTGATCCCTGGCGCATGATGGAAGACGGGGTCTCTACCTTCGGGAGCATGGGCCAGGGCCTGGGGGCCATTCAACGGATGTCAGATTTTTTTGATATTTATTCTCAGCGGGGTTTAGGCACCGTTATTCTCTCCCGCGTGTACCGCAAGGGCAAAGCCCCAAAATCGGCGGCCAGGAGCGAGTATGCCTTTAAAGTGGGGGCGGTCATGGTACCCAAGCCCGGCGAGAAAGTAAGCGGCGACGGCTGGGCCCTGCGTCTTTCACACCAGGGCGCCTACCTGTTGGTGTTAGACGGCCTGGGCCACGGCGAGCATGCCCACGAGGCCTCGCTCCAGGGCATACGCGCCTTTCAGCAGCACCCCAAGCATACCCCGGCAGAAATGCTGCGCGGCATACACGCTGAGATAAAAAGGACCCGCGGCGCCGTGGGCGCTATTGCCCATTGGAACGCAGAGACAGCTAGCCTGCGTTACTGCGGCATCGGCAACATTAGCGGACGCCTTTTCTTTTCTGGCACGCTTAAAAACATGCTCTCTTACAACGGTACGCTGGGCATGAATGTGCCTACTACCATCAATGATCAGCAACATGACTGGTCGCCGGGGCACCTCATGGTCATGCACTCAGACGGGTTGAAAAGCCGCTGGGACATGAGTAAATACCCTGAACTGACCAGGCATGATCCTACCCTGATTGCGGCCATGCTCTACAAAGACAATACCCGTACTTTAGATGACACCCTGGTGGTAGTGGTGCGCGCATCAGTTTAACTACGCTTATGGAGCAACCCATTATAACCATAAAATTACAGAACGAACTGGACGTGGTGCTTGCCTACAAACGCACCATGCAGCTTTCTGAGTTGACCGGGCTGCCGCTGGCCTCCCAGACCAAGTTTGCCACGGCCGTTTCTGAGATCTGCCGCAACGTGCTGGAGCACGTGGGCGAAGGCCTGATCAGGTTCAGCATGGTCCAAAACCGGGGCGGGCTTTTCCTGGAGGCCTTCGTAACCGACCGCGGCCGGGGCATACCCAACCTGCAGGATATTCTGGACCGAAACTACACGCCTACCGGGGGTAAAGGGCAGGGCATCTACAGCTCCAAGAAACTGGTAGACCTGCTCCAGATTGAGAGTGATTTCAACAAAGGCACCCGGGTACGCATGCACAAACGCATTCCGGCCAACCACCCGCCCATCAACCCGTCCATTATCCAGGGCTGGTCTGACTATTTCATGTTGGAGCCGGCCATCTCGCCCTACGCCGAGATCAAGCGGCAGAACATGCAGATGATTGAGCTGATGGAGCAGCTGCGGGTACGGACTATTGAGGCGGAGTACCAGCTCCAGGAGATTCAGCACCTGAACCAGGAACTCCAGACCTCGCACCATGAGGTCACCACTCTGCTTCAGGAACGGGAAAACCAGAACCGCCAACTGGAGAAAGCCAATAAAACCCTTGATGAATTTGCCCATACCATCACGCATGACCTGAAAGCGCCGCTGCACAACATAGTGGGCCTGGTAGACGCCGTCTCAGATTACATGGCAGAAGACAACAAAGAAGGCGTGCAGGCCGTGTTGCCCATGGTTCAGCTCCAGATCAGGCGCATGGAAAGCCTGATCAGAGACGTGTTGGCCTATTCACTCACGGGCCGGCAGCAGATACAGAAACAGCCAGTAAACGTGAATGAGCTGGTGCAAACCATTGTCAGCTCCCTGAGTATCCCCAAAGGATTTAATATCTCCTTAGATCAGGAATTGCCAGTCATGGAGGCAGAGGAAGTGTACCTGAGCCAGATCTTCAGTAACCTGTTGAGCAACGCCGTAAAGTACCATGACCGGCCCGAGGGCAACCTGTGGGTGAAAACGGTAGAGCACCCTACCTATTGGGAGTTTGTGGTGGCAGATGACGGCCCGGGCGTACCAGAAGAAAACCACCAGAAAGTCTTTGAACTGTTTGAGACCACCAATGACGTAAACCACCCAGACAGCACCGGTATTGGCCTGGCCATTGTAAGAAAGATTGTGGAGGAGAAGAAAGGGAGAGTCTGGATACAGTCTGAAGGCCGAGGCACCGCCATGCACTTTACCTGGCCCAAGGAGACACCAACGCTTTTGTAGCAGAAACCACCCGCTTACCCATAGAAAAAGGCACCTGTTAAGGGTGCCTTTTTCTATGGGTAAGCGGGAAAGAGACTTACTTACTATAATACTGTTGCATAATGTCTTTGATATCATTCTCGGTTAAGGACTTGGAGAAGTGTTTCTTCACAGAATCATAGTCTTTGAGGCGCTCCAGGTCATAGAAACTGGCCGAAGAGGTAAGCATAAGGATAATCATACTCCCGTTCTTGGAAAGGTTCTGCTTGTGGTACTCATCCAGAAAACTGAACCCGTCCATCACCGGCATTTTAATATCTAGGAAGATAAGGTCTGGGTAAGGAACCCCTCCTTTGGCAGAAGCCTGCAGATACTCCAGGGCCTCGGCCCCGTTCTTTTTCACCACAATCTCCTTGGCAGCCCCCATTTTGGTAAGCAGCCGAGTATTCACAAAATTAGTAGTGTCATCATCATCTACTAACATAATTAAATTCAACGGCTCAAACTGGGTCTTCATACAAGGTCATTCATTATAGAAGGAATCTCTTCCTTCTTACTATTATCATGGCAAATATAGCAAAACTTCACTAATCTCTTTTCAACCCGGTTTGTAATACTTGGCGCCAACCGTGTAAAAAGCCACCTGAAGCCTGGACCTGAATGGCCTAAGAAGGGACATGCTGCCAAATGCTTCTAAGGGATGATTCAGTAACTGCTAAGGGTTTCAGATGGTTAGAGAAACGTCCGTTTGCCGTACTTGCCCCAGGCATTAACACAGCCCGCGCTTATTGCGTATGAGGGGTAGGTATGACATCGCTCCTCGTACGGCATTTCTTTGTATTGAGATATAGATGTGCCCGTTATCCCGTACTTACTATATACTTTTAGACCATGGCTATAAACCTACAGCAAACCAGTGCACGCCTTAACTTCTACATGCGTATAAAAGAGCTGGATGTATACCAGTTAAGCGTACTCACGCAAACCCCTCCTGAAACGGTAGGTTGTATTCTGCAGGGGGAAGAGTACAGTATGGATGATTTGGTAGCCCTCCTGAAAAAGCTCCCCGACCTTAACTCGCGGTGGGTGATCTATGGAGAAGGCAATGTGTTTAAAACAGAAGGACAGGCAGGAGAACACGCCCTTCCCCCAGGCTTGAAGAAAGACAGAGCCGCTTATCTGGCCGAGATGCAGAGCCTTCTGCACCAGCTGGAGGAAATTGAAAAACAGAAGCAGCAACAAAGTAACTTAGACCAGTTGCGCAGCAAAATAAGGGACCTTACCAAGCATATCTAATACTTTTTTTGGCTTAGTTTTTGCACCCTTTGCTTTGACAAAGCTATTCATGTACAGGAGTGGTAGAAGGGAGCCGGCTGGCGCCGTGGTCAGTTAAATCATGGTACAGCTGGTAACCAAAAAGCCCCAATGCTAGTACTATGAAAAATAGCATGGCATATTGCTTAGGCGTCTTGGGGGTCACCTGCCCGGCAGGGCGCCGTTCTCCGGAAAGTAATACTGCCAGGCCCAGGCTACACCAGGCCCCGGCCGCTATGTAATCATGCGTGGATACGTATAAAAACGTAACCATTAACAGCAGGGCCACCAACAATGTCCGTCCTAGCTTTGTTTTCATTGTCATTTATTAGTTAGTACCAGGCGCATGCCACAGGATCAAATATACATTTGTCCCTGATCATTGAAGAGTATTATCTAGTACTTGATGTTTATACGTAGGGGTTTACCCCAGAATTATTGTCTCACTAATACGTAACGGAGGTATTTTATGAAACAACACCCAAAACTGCAATTGCCAGAAGAGTTGCATTACTGCAACCGGAACCGATGGGGTTTTGTATCACCTGATAACCCCCCGCTGGTGCTGCAGGAAAGCCTGCCACCAGTAGCGCCTAAGGCCGAGATCTATAACTTTTGCGGTTATACGTTCTCAGATAACTAAGTCATCATCGCCCAAACCCGGTCTAACCAATTTCTGACCGGGTTTGGGCTTTTTTAGTACCCACTCCTCCCCTCTTCGTTTAGGTGCCATCGGCCTTTGCAGGCAAAGGCAATCTCCGCTTTCTTCTCAGGGTATTCTCTTCTATCTGAAACCCATTATCCTTCTAACTTCTCTGGCGTACGGAGTGCATGTGGGCAGAATTCCATGAAATTGCAGATTACCGGGGCGGCGGCTGATCATAATTTTTGCAGTTTGGTAATACCCACCTTTCCCACCTCCCTCGTAATCTTGCCCCCTCACTAGAGATAACCCCCTTTTCTTTACTTTAACCTGTCCCCTAAACCCCAGCGGCCTTCCTTCCATTTTCCCTCTTCTAAAATTACAACCCTCATTAGTACTACTCACCTTAACAACCTATAAACTAAACCCCTTAAGACCATTTTCAATTTGCACTTTATAAGCAGAATGCAATTTGATTCAATCTTTGGTACCGCAACCCCTGATCTCTTTTTTTAGTATAAATACCCTGTACACTCTTAGACGAGGGGAGGTAGAAGGGTATGATGGAAAAGCTGAGGAAAATTAAATTGGAACTGTATAATTTGAAGACAAAGGCCCGGAAGATATTTAGGCGTGGTTATGAAGATTTAACCATGCTTATCTATTACCATGACCTTAAGGAAAATTTCAAGCTGTTGATTGTGAATACCAATCAAACGCTGCTACTGGAGAAGGAAATCTCCAGGGCCGAGGCTTTCCGGATCATGAACACCCGTCGTTAACAGAAACTGTACCCCACCTGGGGATTATTTATAATAGATCGGGCGCAAGCCACCAGTAAACGAAAGGACCAGCCGTAGAAAGCTGGTCCTTCTTTTTTGTGCTCATTCCGCTGAAAAAGACCAGTTATTTACCTTTGAGCTAATAAAGCTCTACCAGTTAAAATAAGCGTTAATGGATGCTCGTTACCAACTCATTACTATATACAGAATATTTATATTTAGGAACTCATATACTTACACTCACATCTAATCCTGTTACCTATCCTTAATTCTATATATTACTTATGAAAAAATTCCTCCTTCTACTTGGGCTTTGCAGCGCTCCATCCTTCTTGTTCGCCCAGGATTTCGGAAAAACCTTGGTCACTGGGTCCATAAGCTTCTCCACAGAAAAGCATTCAATTTCTATAGGCAATTTACAAGAACAGAAAAGGAATAGTTTTTCCATTCGGCCGAAGGTGGGTTTCTTCGTGGGTCCAGCCATAGCAGTTGGGATTTCCGCCGGCTATACCAGAGACTATTACAGTGATCTTAATTCCAACAATTATTACTATCAAGGCGTTGGGTATAATATCCCCACTGAATGGACGGGGAATTACTATAGTGCAGGGCCATTTGTACGCATTTATACCTCCCTTACACCCAAGTTTGCTTTCTACGGACACGGAGAAGCCTAGTATCAAACGGGCAAATCTGTTACCGAGCGCGACTTCAGCAACCTTCCGCCAGCCCCTAACGTCACGTGGGACACGACAGAGCCTACCACTACCAAAAAAGGCGGAGGGTTTAACCTACAGCCAGGTATCGTATTTTTCCCAACCAATACCATTGGGATAGAAGCTACGGTGGGCAACGTTGGCTACTCCAGCTCTAAATCAGAAACAGAAGGAAGCAACTATAGCTCTAAAAGTAGCGGGTTTAGCGCCAACTTCGGCTTAAACAGCGTCTCCTTAGGCATCTCCCTTTACCTGGGCCGCACTGCCTCAGAATAAAACACAGTAAGGCTACCTACATGCCCAGAGGCCTTAGTAGACCTTAGGCTTGTAGGCAGCTTACCTAAACCCTATCCCCCTGCCCTGCCGTATTTTGGCGTATGCATCACCCTAGATTTCTCTGGCTATCTCTTTGCCTCTTCTTACTCCTGTTTTCCTGCACCTTTACCGGTAAACAACGCCCAGGCAAAGCTTTGCCGCCGGCTAGTGCCCAAACGCCTTTGTCTGTGATAGCCTTGGGTTCCTGCAACTCGCAGGACCGGGAGCAGCCGCTGTGGCGCGAGATCCTGAAAAACCAACCGCAGCTCTGGGTCTGGCTGGGAGACAATATCTACGGCGACACCGATGACATGCAGGTCTTAAAAGGGAAATACGACAAGCAGCTTAGAGAGCCCGACTACCAGAGGCTGCAGCAGACCGTACCCGTGATTGGTGTCTGGGATGACCATGACTACGGCCGCAACAACGCCAATAAAACCTACAAGCCCAAAGCACAAAGCGCCCAATTGTTCTGGGACTTTATAGGCGAACCCCAGGCTAGTCCGCGCCGGAAGCAGCGTGGCGTGTACAGTGCCCATACGTACGGCCCCGTAGGCCGGCAAGTGAAAGTACTGCTCTTAGACGTACGTTATCACCAGGATTCTCTGCAAGGCCAGGAACCTACTTATAAACCCAACCTGAAAGGCCATTTATTGGGAGAGGCCCAATGGCGGTGGCTGGAGCGGGAACTCAAAAACAGCAAGGCCCAGTTTCACCTGATTGGCAGCGGGCTGCAGATCATTGCCAATGACCATGGCTTTGAGCGCTGGGGCAACTTCCCTCGGGAAAGGGAGCGCCTCTTCAATCTGATTGCCAAAACCAGGGCCGCCAACGTGATTCTGCTCTCCGGGGACCGCCACTTTGCCGAACTCTCCAAACTTTCCTGGCCCGGGGTGCCCTATCCCATTTATGACTTTACCACCAGCGGCCTCACCCATTCCTGGAAAGGTGGGCTAGTGAACGAACCCAACCGCCACCGGGTGGGCCAGATGCACGACAAGCTTAACTTTGGCGTGATGCGTTTTGCGTGGCAGGACAGCACGGCGGTGGTAAACTTTGAGATCAGGGACCGAAACAATGAGTTGCACCAACTGGTAAAGGTGGAGTATGCGCTGCCCAAAATCGGGCAAAAGCCACCCCGTAAGATTCCTTTCATGAGAAAGAAACCAGCAGAGAAATTACAAGAAAAACATTGACGGATCTGTTTTAAGGCCGTTTTCAGGAAAATAGGCGTAAAACGGACGGGTTATCTCGGCGCCAGCGCTACCTCTATCACCGCGGGCTTGCCTTCGGGAAAGCGTTCCACGTAGAACTCCTGCAGGGTGAGATTGTGCTCTTCGGCGTAGTCAAACAGGGCACTGTAAATGCGTTTGGGCGCAATGGTAATGCTGGCATCCAGTTCGCCTTTCAAGACCGGCTGGCCGGCCGGAACCACCCGCACGGTGAAGCCCACCGGCAAGGAGGTAGTGTCTTGCACGGCCACGCCAATAAAGGCTTTTATGGTCTTGGAATCCTTGCCCGGGTTGTTGTAATAGATACCGGCCAGGTCGCCAACCAGTTGTTTGTCTTCCACGGCCTTGCCTACCTGCTGGTAGATCTTGCCCAGTTCGTCTGCCTCGGTGTTGCCTTCATAGTATTTGCCGGCCATTAACACCTGTGAAGATACTCCCTTGGTCACGTTTACTTCGGCGAAGCCCCCCATGTACGTGTAAAACACCAGCACCAGGCCTGCTACAATGGCCAGGTAGGTCAAATACTTCTTCTTCATTTTTTGATTGCTGGTTGTTGATTGTTAATAGCTGATTCTTGCTCCTGTAAGCGCATATTTAAACCTTGCTTTCTGCTGCGGCGGTGTTTCTCACTAAGGAGGCAACTAGCGAAAAGTCGTTTTGGGGCCGTTTTTCAGAAAACAGGCTTAAAACGAAATTCTCAGGGTTTACACAAAATTCTTGTACTGCATCTCATGGAGCTGGGCATAGTAGCCACCGCTCTGGAGCAGTTGCTCATGGCGGCCGCTTTCCTTGATCTCGCCGCGGTCAAGCACAATAATGTTGTCTGCTTTCTGGATGGTGGAGAGGCGGTGGGCAATGACAATGGAGGTACGGCCCTGCATCAATTGCGCAATGGCAAATTGGATCAGTTCCTCGGTCTCAGAATCCACGCTGGAGGTGGCCTCATCCAGGATGATGATCTTGGGGTTGTACACCATGGCCCGCACGAAGGAGATCAACTGCCGCTGCCCCACCGACAGCGTGGCCCCGCGTTCCATCACGTTGTAGTGCAGTCCGCCGGGCAGGCGTTCAATAAACCGGTCGGCGCCTACCAGGCGGGCGGCGTGCCACATCTGTTCTTCGGTGATGTCTTTATTGCCCAGACTGATGTTGTCCGCGATGGTACCCGAGAACAGGAACACGTCCTGCAGCACCACGCCAATCTGCCGGCGAAGCACATCCAGGTCATACTCTTTGATGTCGCGGCCGTCTACTTTAATGGTGCCTTTGTTGATCTCGTAAAAGCGGCTCAGCAGGTTGATGATGGAGGTTTTCCCGGCTCCGGTTGCGCCCACCAAGGCCACGGTCTGCCCCGCCTGCACCTCAAAAGACACGCCCCGCAACACCCAATCCTCGTAATTATAGGCAAACCACACCTTGTCAAACTCCACCGACCCATTAATGGTCTTGGGCGCATAGGTGCCCGAGTCTGAAATCATTTCCTGGCTTTCCAGCAGCTTCATAATCCGCTCAGAACTCACCACGCCCAACTGCAGGGTATTGAACCTATCGGCTATCTGCCGGATGGGCCTAAAGAACATGGCAATGTACATGATAAAGGCAATGAGAGAGCCCAGCGTCACCGTTTCCTGGATCACGCCCTTGGCTCCGTACCACACCAACAGACCCGTTCCGGCGGCGCCGATGACCTCCGCTACCGGGAAGTAGATGGAGTAATATAGTACTGATTTAATATTTGCGCGGGTATGTTCCTTGTTGATGGCCTGGAACTTCTTCATCTCACGCTCTTCGTTGTTGAAGATCTGCACCACCATCATGCCCGTGATATGTTCCTGCACAAAGGCGTTGAGCTTGGCCACCGCCCCGCGCACCTCCTGGAACGATGATTTCACCTTCTCCTTGAAGATATAGGTACTGATGATGAGCAGCGGAAACATGGAAAGGCTCACGAGCGTGAGTTTCCAGTCAATCCAGAACATGTAACCCAGGATGAAGACCAGTTGCAGCACATCACCAATCATGGCGGCAAGGCCCTCAGAGAACACGTCAGACAGCGTCTCCACGTCGCTCACGTTTCTAGTTACCAGCGTGCCAATAGGCGTGCGGTCATAGAACTTGAGCCTAAGCTTTAGGATGTGCTCATAGAGTTTCACCCGGATGTCGCGCACCACATACTGGCCCAGCCAGCCGGCAAAGTAGGTATGGAAGTACGACACCGCCGTGTGGGCCACCAGCAGCACAATAAGCCAGATGAACATGCGGTTCACGCCCTGCCAGTTGTACTGCAGAATCTGCTTGTCTACCATCTCCTGGATCAGGAATGGCCGCACGGTAGCCAGGAACGCCGAGGCCACCGTTAGAAAAATAACCAGGTAAAACACCCGTTGGTACGGCTTTACAAACCGGAATATCTTGCGCAGCACGTCCCAGTCAAATGCGCTTCCGGTCTTGCCGCCTCCTATTTCACTCATGAAGTATTGCTTATATGTAAAATGCGCCCCTGGTGCTGTTAACGAAGAACAGATACCCTAGGTGCGGCCCGTTAAGTTAAACCACTGTTTTGAGGCTCTTTTTGTGAAATGCAGCCTAAAACAGCTTTGGCTTTCTACGGCAAAAGTACACAATTAACTACGGAATTATGTTTCAGAGTTCTGTGCTTATGGAAAGGGTGATCAGCAGAGGTTGTCATCCCCTTACCCCCTTCAAAGGGGGACGAAGGAGAAGGCAGTAGTGGTTATTTACTCCTAGAAACACCAACAACGGCGCAAACAGCAGAAGGAATTACTCTTCCGTAGGTTTAAAGGCTACCTCTGCCGCCGTCTGCTCAAAAAGCTTTTGTTGCTCCGCGAAATACCCTTCCGGGTACTCCACCTTATGCAGGAAGAGCCCTTGGGCGGGGGCCGCGCCGCTGGCTAGTGTGCGGTCCTGGCGTTCAATGGCTTGCCTGAATTGGTCAACCGAAAGCTTTCCCTTGCCTACGTCTAAGAGCGTGCCTACCACCAGGCGCACCATGCCACGTAGGAAACGGTTGGCTTTGATGGTGAAGATGAGCAGGTCTCCTTCCTGGCGCCAGTGGGCCTGGGTGATGGTGCAGCGGTAATGCTTGGTGTCTCCCTTCACTTTTGAGAAGGTGGTAAAGTCTTCCAGGTCCAGCAGCGCCTGGGCCGCGGCATTCATCTGCGCCACCTCTGGCAGACGGGGCATGAAATAGGCGTGTTTTACCAGAAACGGGTTGCGCTGCAGGGAAATGCGGTACTCATAGGTGCGGGAAATGGCGTCAAAACGGGTGTGCGCCTCGGGACCGACAGGCAATACCTGACCGATGGAAATGTCTGCCGGAAGGATTCGGTTAAGCTTGTGCTGAATGTCTGCGGGCGAGAAAGCCTGGGGCAGGTCTACGTGCACCCACTGCTGGGTGGCGTGCACCCCGGTATCGGTGCGGCCGCTGCCAATGGTCTCCACAGAGGGTAACCGGAATACCGTGCGCAGGCACTCATCCAGCACCTGCTGCACCGTGAGGGCATTGGGCTGCACCTGCCAACCATGGAACCGGGTTCCGTCATACGCCACTTCTAGAAAATACCGCATGCGGCAAAGATACGGAATTGATTTCAGCCGCTCAGCCCCAGCTGGACTGCACGAAACCGTTTTAGGTCTGTTTTCAGGAAAACGGCCCTAAAACGAAAAGGTCTTCAAAACTAGAGAGCAAGCATAAAAAAACGGCCCCTTAGGCAGGGGCCGTTCTCAAACTTGGGGAAAAGAAATTTTATAATTTTACCAACGAAAGGCTGCGTCGGCTGGCTTGCCAGGCAAACTGGCGCTTGTCGCGCTCTTTCTCATATTTGGTCTGCAGCGCCTGTTTTTCCTGCTCATATTGGGCTTTCAACTGGAGTTGCTCCCGCTCAAAGTCAATGGAAGAGCTGTTGTTTTTGGCGTATTTATCGCTGAGGGCGTGTTGCTTGCGGTTATACTTCAGTTTAAGGCGGTCCTGGTCGTGCTCGTATTTATCTTTGGCGAGGGCCATCTCGCGTTGGAACACCTCGTCCTTGCGCAGGGCCTTTGCCATTTCCTTCTCGCGTTTTTTATCGGCTTTAGCCGCTTTTTTGTCCCGACTGATGGAGGAAGCGTAAGCGCCTGATACCTGGGCCATGGTTACCTGGCTTGCCAACAGCAGAAGCCCCATTAAGCTGAATAGTAAAAACCGTTTCATTTTTCAAAGGATTTAGTATGGTTCTGCCTTTACAAGGTCCATGCCAAAAGCTGGCTATTTAACATAGTATCCAGATTTCATTCGTAAACATTGGGCTTGCTTAAAACTCTGCAGGCAGAGCCTGTCACCAAGGGAAAGGAAGGGGTTAGAAACAATATCTTAAAAACTGTTAAAGCTTGCCCCCGAAGCTATTTCTGGCCTCACGGTTTAGAAGTTTTGTGTAGTTTTGTAGCTTCTATTCTTTTTAAAGAACCTTATTATGATACAAAGAGTCCAGAGCGTGTTCCTGTTCTTGATTGTGGTAGCCATGGTGACCCTGTTTTTTGTGCCCATCTGGGCGAAGACCAACCCCGCCGACGGACAGGAGTGGGTATTGAACGCCTTTAAGCTGGCCCCGGCCAATGCCACGGCAGAGACCGCGTCTACCAACACTATCTTTATAGCGATTCTGGCCGGAGCCGCCGCCTTGATTGCCTTGTTTGAAATCTTCCAATACAAGAATCGCCTGACCCAGATGAAACTGGGCTTGCTGAATTCGTTGGTGATGGCCGCCTTGATGGGCTTTGCCTTTTATTATTCTTCTTACGTGGGCGAGGACCTGGTGAAAACCAATGGCCAGGGCGACTACCTTTCGGGCTTCTATTTACCGGCGGTAGGTTTGTTGATGAACGTACTGGCCAACCGCTTTATCAAGCGCGACGAAGACTTGGTGCGTTCTATGGATCGTTTGCGGTAGGTTTTGGTAAGACTTAAGACGCAGGATATATCTTTATCTTAGCCTGTGGGTATTAAAAAAGGGAGGGCTCTGCTGTACAGCGGGGCCCTTCCTTTTTTTTAAAGTATCTATTCTCCTACTGTCTTGCCAGAAAAGTCCCGTGTCTTGTGTCCAACATCCTGCGTCTGAAAATGCCTACTGCTTGTACAGGAAATCCTGGAGTTCCCGCTTGCTGCTGGAAAATTCAAAGGCGTCGAATACCCGGCTGAAGCGGTGGCGGTCGCACACATAGTCATAGGCGAACTTGGCCAGGGCGATCCGGCGGTCTTCAAACGAAAGCGCTTTCATAAGCAGGAAAAGGTCATCGGTCATGATGCCGCCGGCCAGCTTTATTTCGCCTTTGGCTATTTCCAGACGGCGGTCATCAAAGCCTTCGTCTTTCATAAACCTGAGCACCCGGTCCACGTCTTCCTGCTCCATAGCGTAGCGGCAACTGGTCGGCGCATCGGCGGGCGGCAACGGACGGGCTAACGGTACTTCGTCTACTTTGCGCAAGATCAAAGAACGGCCCCTACGAGTAGGTTCCAGCACATAGGCGCTTTCATACCCGGCGGCCAGATCTACCCTGGCATTAAGAACCTGGGCCCTTCTTCCCCGGCCAAGAATCCTAATATTCAAGGCATGCCGCCCAGGCGGAAGATCCCCTACGGCTACCCTGCTGGATGGCACCGGATTGATGATACGCCCCCCAATGGCCAGCAGGAAATGCTCCCCCCGCTCGGTCTCTATCAGAATGGCCGCTTCGCGGCGGCTTTGTGCCTGCAACCCATGCGCCGCCAGCAAAAACAATATCCCCAAAAAGTATAGACGTTTCATCTTGCTAAGATTTAATAAGACATAACAGCCTTCACCCAAGTATTATGCCAATTCTATATTTAGAAAGGAGCTATTCCTGATTTTAACATATTTTACGAAAAACGGGCTGGAAACGTAGGGTCACGAAAGAAGAAGGGAATAAAGTAATCCTATGAGAGACAAGCTGTTGCCCGGTAGTAATAGCAGATGGATCTTCAGTAGACCTTGCCATTCCCCTACCCCCTTCAAAGGGGGACGAAGAAGTGAAGGCACAGACACTCGCAGGAGCTGCGCACGCTACGAGGTCAGCGTCTGGTAAAGTCATTACAAGGAACGGGCCTATTACATCTGGAACCGCAGCGGACAGGTCAAGCCCTGTCCCTACTTCATCTAATAATGCCCGCCGGGCGATGAAGGCATGGCAACGGAACCACCGGCAACCCGCATCTTGCCCATAACCTTGCGGAGGGCCGCTGCCGCGTAGCCCGAAGCATGGGCAGGGGCAAGTAGCGGCTATCCAAGCGGCAGAGGCGTAAGCTCCCTATGAAACAAAAGGCTTTTGCCCGGTGGTACCGCGGTGAAGCCCCGCCTGTCTGAGCGGCAGCGAGTTCGGGGGTTCTTGATTCTTTTGGTTACTTTTCTCATCAAGGAGAAAAGTAACAAACGCCAGCCGGGCAAAGGGAAGGATATAGTTGAAGGAAGAGGTAGGAAGCAAGGCTTTATAGCAGATAGCGAGGCAGTCTAAGGTCATTGGTGAGAACACCAACAACGGCGAATGGAGGCTCTCCTGTGTAAACACTCCCCTATAGAGGTTCGCTCGCTACCTCAAACTCGCGTTTGGGCAATCCATAAGGGGAGAGTCTGCGTTGAATAAGAGGTAATGGTTTAAATGCAGACTTCCTCCTTTAATATCTATCCTTCATAATAAAACTCCCCATACCCATTCCTAATAGTAAGCTCATTCTTACTACTAGCCTCTACCCTACCAATCACTTGCGCGTCAATGTTGAAAGAGTTACTAATACGCACCAAATCTGCGGCGATGGCTTCCGGTACGTAAAGTTCCAGGCGGTGGCCCATATTGAAGACCTTATACATTTCCTGCCAGCTGGTGTTGCTTTGCTCCTGAATTAACCTGAACAGCGGAGGAACCGGCAGCAGATTGTCTTTGATGATGTGCACGTTTTTGGTGAAGTGCAGCACTTTGGTCTGGGCGCCGCCGCTGCAATGCACCATGCCGTGCAGTTGGGTGCGGTAATCTTTTAAGATGGCCTGCACCAAAGGGGCGTAAGTTCTTGTAGGCGATAGCACCAGTTTCCCCACGGTTAAACCGGTTTCCGGCTCAATATCAGTCAGGCGCTTGGTGCCGGAGTAGACCAGATCTGCCGGCACGGCGGGGTCAAAGCTTTCGGGGTAGGCCTGGGCCAGGTAATTGGCGAAGACGTCATGGCGGGCGCTGGTGAGGCCGTTGCTGCCCATGCCGCCGTTATATTCGCTTTCATAGGTGGCCTGCCCATAAGACGCGAAGCCTACAATCACATCGCCGGGCTGAATGGTGTGGTTGGAGATAACGTCAGAGCGTTTCATGCGGGCCGTTACGGTACTGTCCACAATGATGGTGCGTACCAGGTCACCCACGTCGGCGGTCTCGCCACCGGTGCTGTAGATACCAATACCGTTGTCTCTCAGCATCTGCAAAACTTCCTCGGTGCCGTTAATGATGGCGGCAATCACTTCGCCGGGCACCAGGTTCTTGTTGCGGCCAATGGTAGAGGAAAGCAGAATGTTATCGGTGGCGCCTACGCAGAGCAGGTCATCAGTGTTCATGATGATGGCGTCCTGGGCAATGCCTTTCCAGACCGAGATGTCCCCGGTTTCGCGCCAGTAAAGGTAGGCCAGCGCCGATTTGGTACCGGCCCCGTCGGCGTGCATGATGTTGCAGTACTCGGGGTCGCCCACCAACAGGTCTGGGATAATCTTGCAGAACGCCTGCGGATAGAGGCCTTTGTCTATGTTCTGAATGGCGTTGTGCACATCTTCTTTAGAGGCGGAGACGCCGCGCTGCAGATACCGGTTTTCCATGGTGGGCATTGGTTGGGTAAAAAGCCGTTTTGGGCCTGTTTTGACAAAAACGGCCTCTAAACGCAGAAACTGTTGATACCGTGGCAAAAATAAGAAAGCCTCCCGGTTATGAGAGGCTTTTCTTGTGGTATTTCAAAAATGAGGGGCAGGCGCCTTACTCGGCAATGCGGGTCACCTTGAATTCAGTACGGCGGTTGCGCTGGTGTTCGGCCTCGGTTTTAGCATTACGTACCACCGGACGGCTCTCGCCGTAACCCTTGGCGGTGATACGGGTTGCATCAATGCCTTTGGAGATAATGTAGTCTACCGCAGACTGGGCCCGACGCTGCGACAGATCCTGGTTGTAGATGTCTACCCCGCGGCTATCGGTGTGCGAACTCAGCTCAATGGTGATTTTAGGGTTATCTACCAGTGTCTGTACCAGTTTGTCCAGCTCAATGGCGGCGTCTGGCCTGATATCGGCTTTGTCAAAGTCATAGAAGATATTCTCCACCACAATGGCCTTGTCCTTCACTATTTTGCTGAGCGTAAGCGTGGTGGATAACCTGATTTCCGTCAAGGGCTTGTTAAGCTGCTCTTGCGGCGGGGTTTTGCCTTGGGTAATCACTGACTGCCGCGAAGCAAAGTAACCCTGCTTTTCAGCAATGACAGAGTACACACTGGCGGTATCTAACCGGAAGGTGAAGGCGCCTTTAGCATCTGAGGTAGCCTCGTTTACTTTCTGGCCCTGCGCGTTCTGCAGCGTTACCCTAATGCCCAGCATAGGCGAAGTAGCGTTGGTTTTGTCATTGCGTTCCAGCACTTTGCCGTCAAGCACAAAAGTCACCAGCTTCGGCTGATATTTCCGGAACGAGTACAGGTCATCGCCGCCTTGGCCGCCTTCGCGGTTAGAGGCAAAGAAGCCTTGCTCTGGGCCAGTCATCAGCAAAGAGAAATCATCGCCTACAGAATTGATAGGTGTACCCATATTGATGACAGAGTCACCGCTTACCCGGAACAGGTCCAAGCCGCCCAGGCCGGGGTGCCCATCTGAGGCAAAGTACAGGGTGCTGTCCGGACCGATGTAGGGGAAGGCCTCGTTGCCTGGGGTGTTGATGCTGGGACCCAGGTTTTCGGGGCGCGAGAAACGGCCGCCGGCATCTAAGGTGGTTTTCCAGATATCATTGCCTCCTTGCCCGCCGCGGCGGTCAGAGGAGAAATAGAGGGTGCGACCGTCTAAGGAGAAAGCGGGCGTGGCATCCCAGGCGGCATCATCGTTGATGCTGGTGGGCATGGTAGGCTCAGACCATTGGTTGGTCTTGAACTGCGAGACAAACAGATCTACGTCCTGTCTGCCGGTTTTCTTGCCGCTGTTGCTGCGCGCGAACACCATGGTGCGGCCCTCATTGGTAAACGCCGGCGAGGCATCATGCATGCCCTGCGCATTTACCGGGCCTTCCAGCAACCTTGCCGGGGAGGTGGCTCCAACCGCGCCGGTATCTGCCAGCATTAAGTAGTATAGGTTCTGGAACCCTTCGCCGTTGCCCAGGTAGCGGGTTTCCTCACGAGTAGACGTGAACAGAAGTTCATTTCCGTTCCGGAGTACCGGCGAAAACTCAGAGGTGGCCGTATTGGTGGCCGGCACGGGCTTTACAATCTGGTACGTGGGGGTATTGATGATAGAAGGCAGCACTTTGAGGTTCTCCACCTCGCGCTGCGCCTGCGCGATAAAGGTTTTGTTGGACGCCACGGCCAGGTAACGCTGCAGCTGCTCGGCGGCCTCATTATATTTGCCGGCGGCTTTGAGGGCCATGCCGTAGCGGAACATGGTCTGCTCGTTTCTCTGCCCTCCGTCAATAGCAGCCTTGTAGTACTGGTCAGTTTGGTTGAGGCGGTTAGACATGCGGTACGCCTCGGCTAGCTTAAAGTTCACGGCCGGGCCGCTTCGTCCTTTTTTGAGGGCGGCCTGGTAGTGCTCAATGGCCAGCTGGTACTCGCCCTGCGCGAAATCCTTGTCGCCTTTTTGCACAGAGCTCCTGAAAGGCCCGCACGCGGCCATGGCCAAAGACAAAGCCAATCCTAGTACCAGTGTTTTGTTCTGTCGCATGATATGCATTCCTATGCCGTTAGGGCGGTTGAACGATGTTCTAAAAATACCGGGCCAGCCAGGTATCTTTTGCGGGCTTCGGCCACTGGTCTCGCAGCGCACCCACGGTTTGTACTAAGGTATCAAAGTAAAGCGTGTCACCAGAGACAGCTCCGGCGGCCACTTCATTTTTCATTTGGGGCATGGGCACGGTCAGCACCTCACCGTTTTTCTGGAACGCCAGGGTGGTACGGTCAAAGAACCCCAGGTTCAACTCCTGCTCCAGCTGGCGTAAAAAGCCCACTGAGGCATCAATGGAACACCCAGACGCCGAGGCCACTTCTTCATTAGTCGCCAAAAACAGGAACCGGCTTTCCCGGAGGTCATAAGAGGCCTGTAAGCCAGCACCATGGCTGCTCCACTCCGTTACGAAAGCCAGGAGCCGCTGGTTCAGCTGCTCTTCTTCTTCCTGGGTAAGTGGTCTACTAAGCTGGTATACCCACATGCGGCTATGCGGCGGCAATTGATGAAAAGGAACGTACATGGTACTAATGTGCTAATTATTTAATGTGCTGATGTGCTACGTCTTCAAAGGGACAAGTATCCACACTATTAATCTATCCTGGTAAACGAAGTTGCCTTTTGGGCCTGTTTTCTGTAAAACGTGCTCAAAAGGCAATTTAGTTTTTTTGCTGATTTAATTGCAGCTTATTGATGAGAACCTTTGCCAGGTATGTATCAAGTAGCGCGTAGTATGTAGTATGTAGCGCGACTTAGTTGGCAAAAGCCCCCTTCCTTCCCGCAAGTTTTCAACTTGTGGGTAGCATTGGTGGAAGTTTTCAATTTCCTTATACCTTAATCTCAAAGCAAGTTGAAAACTTGCGCCATACAAAGCTCCAAGTTAAAAACTTGAAGCAGGGTTTATCACATGGGATAATTGTGCTACGTGACACGAAATACGTGCTACCAACTACCCGTTCAACCCTTCGGCCTGGGCAATCAATTCAGCAATGTCAAATACCTGCACGGAGTCTTCTTTGTTCTGGCTTTTTACGCCGTCAGACATCATGGTCATGCAGAACGGACAAGCAGAGGCAATGATGGTGGCGCCGGTGCCAATGGCTTCCTCGGCGCGCTCTACGTTAATGTCTTTGCTGCCGGGCTCGGGTTCTTTCCACATCTGGGCACCACCGGCACCGCAGCAAAGGCCATTGGCGCGGCTGCGTTTCATCTCCACTAAGTCAGCGTCCAGGGCGGCTAATACCTCTCTGGGGGCTTCATAGATGTTGTTGGCGCGGCCCAGGTAGCAACTGTCATGGAACGTGATGCGCTTGCCTTTGAAGGCTCCGCCGCCTTGCACTTTCACCTTGCCCTCATTGATGAGGTTCTGCAAAAACGTGGAGTGGTGGATCACTTCATAGTTTCCGCCCAGGGCCGGGTACTCGTTCTTAATGGTATTGAAGCAGTGCGGACAGGCCGTCACAATGGTTTTAATGCCATAGCCGTCTAATGTAGCGATATTGGTCATGGCCTGCATCTGGAACAGGAACTCATTGCCGGCGCGTTTGGCGGGGTCTCCGGTGCAGGTTTCTTCCATGCCCAGCACGGCGTAGCTGATGCCCACGTGGTCCAGAATACGAACGAAGTCGCGGGTCACTCTTTTATAGCGGTCGTCAAAGGAGCCGGCGCAGCCTACCCAGAATAACACCTCAGGGGTTTCTCCTCGGGCGGCCAGATCAGCCATGACGGGTACTTGTATCTGTTTTTTCTCTGACATAGAGGTAATGTGCTAATTAGATGATGTGCTTGTGTGCTAATTTATTCGGCATGCCGCACAAAAGCTAATGCGCGTTAGGGTATTTCTGTTTTAGGCCTAGTTTTTAGAAACCGTGTACAAATCATTGGCCCAGTTAAAGCGGTCACTAGGCGAGAAGGCCCAGGGAGCCCCGTTGTTCTCAATATTGTTGAACATGGTATTGAGGGCTGCCGGTGCCGCCGATTCTTCCAGCACCAGGTAACGGCGCATGTCCATGATGGTAGACAGCTGGTCTATGTTGACCGGGCAGGACTCCACGCAGGCATTGCAGGTAGTACAAGCCCAAAGCTCCTCGGGGGTCACATAGCCGCGCAGCAGGGTGCGTTCCTCGGTGGCCTTTACGCGCTCAGACTCCTCTTTGTAATGGGCCGGCGAGAAAATGAGCGGCGACTCGCCTTTCTCCTCCATCCGGTCACGGGTATCCATCACAATCTTACGCGGCGATAACAGTTTGCCGGTGAGGTTGGCTGGGCACACGCTCGTACAACGGCCGCACTCGGTGCAGGTATAGGAGTCCATGAGCTGTTTCCAGGAGAGGTCCTCCACGTCCTGGGCCCCGAACTTCTGCGGCTGGGCTCCCTCGGGGGCCGGCGGCACCACGTAGCTGGGGTCCAGCATGGCTTTTATTTCATGGGTAATGCTTTCCACGTTGCTGAACTGGCCCTTCGGCTCCAGCTTGGTGTAGTACACATTGGGGAACGCCATGATAATATGGAAGTGCTTGGAACTGGGCAGGTAGTTCATGAACGCCAGAATGCCAATGATGTGCACCCACCAGCCAATGCCGGCAATAAGGGCCAGGGAAGACAAATCACTGCCAAACAGGTTGACCATGCTGGCCGTGACCGGGAAGGTGCCGGGCAATTCAGTACTGTTGAGTTGGGCTATTTTCTGGTCAGCTATGTTAAACGCGAAGAGAGCGAACATAAGCACTATCTCAGTGACCAGAATCACGTTGGCGTCCATCTTGGGCCAGGCGCGCATCTCTGGGCCACGGGTGAGGCGGGGCACCTTGGTCACGTTGCGGCGCACCAAAAAGATAATACAGGCTACTACCACCAAGGCACCCAGCACTTCGTTCACGGCCATGAGCACGTCATAGGCCGGGCCCAGCACCCCAAAGGCGCGGTGTGTGCCGAAGATGCCGTCAATGAAGATTTCCAGCACTTCAATGTTAATAACCAGGAAGCCCACGTACACAAAGAGGTGTAAAAAGGCGGGCCATGGGCGCTTGAACATTTTTTGCTGGCCAAAAGCCACCAATAAAACGGCGTTGATACGCTCAGACACGTTGCCGGAGATGTCTTTGTCGCGGCCCAGGTTAATGTTGCGGGTGATCTTGCGTATCTGCCACACAAACAGACCGATACCCAGAATAGCTACTAAAAGAAAGGCGATGGTATGAATCACGGGAGGGGTGGTTAGCGTTAGAATCTGCTTCTACTACGAACGAATTTAGTAAAGTATTCTGAAATGGGTATAAAAGATTTTTTGCCGGAAGTTTTGCAAATGTGGTCTGGCTGCTTACCTTTGCATACTTTTTAACCACAACGGTAACAAAAGGTGCTGGTGATGTAGCTCAGTCGGTAGAGCAAAGGACTGAAAATCCTTGTGTCGTTGGTTCGATTCCAATCATCACCACCAGCATAAACCTCCTTAGGAAACTAGGGAGGTTTTTTTATGCCTTATTATCAGTACCCATACCTAGTGAGGCAAGATGAGGCTGGGACAATATATTTAAAAGGCTAATCTACCAGAATTCTAAAACATAGGCTCCGCCGTTCTTTTTTTAGGGCACTGCTGCTTTGTAATATAGAAAAGCAGCACGGCCCTGCTTCCATTATCTGTTTTATTACCATTAGCGCTAGCCAGAGAAGAAACGTGTATGTTGCAGGGGGCCGCCACTAAAGAAAAGTCCGGACCCGTAGCCTAATCACAAGGCAACAAGAAATTCTGCGGGAATAAGAGATACTGAATCTGGTTCACTTGACGGCTATACCAACATTACTCCCAAATTAAGTCGTCCTGCTTGCTGGTTAGAATATCCATAGCAAGAGTCCTCTGCCACTCCTTTACTAAAAGGGTCTATAAATTCCTCACTCTGCAACTTGATGGTCATACCGTTGGGCCAGCTTCCACTAAGTAGTATAGGGTGTATTTACTTTCTCTATTCAAGAAGACTGATCCTTTATCCCAAAAACTGAAAGCACCGTAGAATCCAGGCGTTATTGAAACGCCATTAGATTAAAAGTAAAAGACGCTTGCTAGGCAGACTTAGCAATAAAGCATAGAAGTAGTACCTCACAACCAATCTTTAGAATGAAGCAAACCCAAAGAAGGGAATCAAGTCTTTTGAGGCCAAAAAACTTCGCTAATGAAAAAGACTAAGCAGTTAGCCCCTTCTCATCTCTATATACCTTCCTATAATTAATAGTCGCCTTACCTTCAACCACTCTTACTACAGGATAACCGCTCTTTTCAAAGATGACAAAGCCCTGCGGCTTTAAGGAGGTGTATGACAAAAAGTTACCAGTTCTGTAGCTTTTTTATTTTTTTACTGAATATTTATTGCTTGCATGGTATTTTGTTATAATATTAGCACAGGTAAGCAGTGTTAATATTACACCACTTACAAACACATAAGCAACCACTCACTTAACCTAGCCCGTGACGTAAGTTTTAAGCTTTGTGTTAGATCAATGAGTACCTTTTCTGTTGTGCCAATAAACAGGGTATCCAACTAAATTAAAGCGCTGCAAAGCCTTTTTTTAATTCTATAAAAAATAATTAATTCTAACGTTTATTGCACTTTCCCAAGTGCAGCTAGAATTTCTATTCCCTTTAGTTTAGCATTTTACATTAAGCAGGTTAAGCATTCAGTTTTTAACTCACCTTCTAGATTATGAAAAAGATTTTACTGGCTTTAATTCTATTCCTTCCTCTATCAATTGAAGCAATAGCACAGGGACGAACCATCTCTGGTAAAGTGACTTCAAAAGATGATGGTTCTGATTTGATAGGGGTAAGTGTTATTGTAAAGGGCACTACCATAGGATCAAACACAGGGGTAGATGGCAGCTTTACTGTTAATCTACCAGATGGGAGCAATACCCTTGTGTTCTCCTATGTTGGCTTTGTAAAGAAGGAAGTGGTGGTTGGCAGCGGGACCTCCATTAATGTGCAAATGGAATCTGATGCGAAACTGCTAAAGGAAATCGTGATCACCGGATATGGAGAACAAGACCGGAAAACCTTAACTAGTGCAATTTCATCCGTTAGTGCTAAAGAAATTGAGAATATACCGGTGGCAAGCAGTGATCAACTCCTACAGGGTCGTGCTGCAGGCGTACAGGTAAACTCTAATTCAGGCACTCCCGGGGGCGGTATTACCGTTCGGGTAAGAGGTACCTCCTCTATCAATGCTTCAAGCGATCCTCTCTACGTAGTAGATGGCATTCCTATTCAGTCTAATAACTTATCTAACCTGGCAATAGGCGGCGGAACAACTAGCCCCATAGCAGATATCAACCCCGCCGACATAGAATCTATGGAGATTCTGAAAGACGCTTCTGCAACCGCAATTTATGGTGCAAGGGCAGCAAACGGCGTAGTGCTTATTACAACAAAAAGAGGAAAAGAAGGAAAAACCAAAGTGAGCTTGGGGGCTTACTACGGTGGCCAAAAGTCCCCAAACCTGCCAGGGGTAGTAGATGGGCCTACTTTTGAAAAGCTAATGAATGAGGCTGCCGTCAATAGCGGAAAACCACCAATATATAGCAACCCAGACAATACCACAAATACCAATTGGGGGGAGTCTATTTTTCAGACTGGCGCCTTGCGTAATATAGACTTAGGCGTGAGCGGGGGCAATGAAAAGATCCAATACCTGGTATCTGGCAATAACTTCCTGCAAGAGGGGATCATAAAGAATACAGATTTCAAAAGGAACAGTGCCCGTATTAACCTTGATTTTTACCCTGCTGATAAATTTAAGATTGGTACTAGTGTTTTGTATTCCAATACCAGCAGAGCCCGCCAAAGAAACGATGACAATATCTCTGGTAGCTTAGGGGGCGCCTTTTTTTACCCTTCTAACCTGCCAATGTTCCAACCCAATGGGGCCTACACCAAATTCAGCATCTTTGAAAACCCTATCGCCGCTATTAAGGAATCTGAAATCTCAATGATTACCAATAGGCTTCTAGGGGCTTTCTATGGGGAGTATGAGTTTATAACTGGCCTGCGCTTACGCTCTAGCTTCAGTATTGACTACAGCAACCTGGAAGAAAACGTATATGATAATACGTTCACTAATTCTGGTTCCGGCACCAACGGTAGTGCGCAGTCTGTTATGACTAACGACTATAACTGGATACAGGAAAACGTGTTAAGCTATCAGTTTGCGTTTAATGACCATTCTTTTAACACCTTGTTTGGCACCACCTTGCAGGAATCTGAGATTTCCCGCACTATAGCCTGGGGTACCCAGTTCCCAAGCAATGACTTCAAAAAAATTGCTTCCGCTGCCGTGCAAAGGGCAAGCTCTACAGGCACTAGCTGGGGCATTGGCTCCTTGTTTACGCGTATCGGCTATGATTATAAGAGCAAATACTTAGCTACCATCAATGTCCGCCGAGATGCTTCTTCCAGATTTGGTAAAGACAACAGATGGGGTACCTTCCCTTCCCTGGCTTTAGGATGGGTCATTTCAGAAGAGCCTTTCTTTAAGGATAAAACTTTTGTAAGCACTTTAAAGATCAGAGGCAGCTATGGAATAACTGGTAACCAGAGCGGCATCAATGACTTTCAGGCACAGGGCTTATGGACGGGAGCAGCTTATGCAGATATACCCGGGGTGGGCCCAGAGCAATTGGCTAACCCAGAGCTGAAGTGGGAAACTACCAAACAAACGGATATAGGAGTGGATATCGGGCTCTTCAATAACCGGATCAATATAACCGCAGACTATTATTACAAGAAAACAGAAGACCTGTTACTGGCCGTGCCAGTGCCTCGTACTTCTGGCTTTAACAGCCTGGTGCAAAACTTTGGCGAGTTGGAGAACAAAGGTTTTGAGTTAAATATCAATGCTAATATCCTGGAGTTAGGTGCTCTCAAATGGAATACAAATTTCAATATTGCCAGGAACAAGAATAAAATTCTAAAGCTAGCGGCTCCCTTTAATGTTTACAACCGCGATATTTTCAGATATGAAGAGGGGGGAGAGCTGTTCTCGTTTTATCTGCATGAGCAAACTGGAGTAAATCCAGAAACTGGGGCCCCCACCTGGACAGATGTAAATGGAGATGGTCAATTCAAGTCAAACATTGATCGTAAGATAGTAGGCAGTGCCAACCCAGATTTCTTTGGCGGCATCACCAACACCTTAAACTACAAAGCAATTGACCTAAGCTTTTTCTTTCAGTACTCATATGGCAATGAGCAGCTAAACTGGAACCGCTTCTTTTTAGAACATGGCGGAACAAGAACTTCCCAGTTTTCTACCAGTCAGTTAGACAGATGGCAGAAGCCAGGTGACCAGACCATGGTCCCAAAAATGACATCTGCCAATTATGCCAGTGACCTTAGACCCTCCCGGTTTCTGGAAGATGGATCTTATCTACGCCTTAAGAACATTACCCTGGGCTATACTTTGCCTAACGGGCTCACCAGCAGGGTTGGAATCTCATCAGCCAGAGTGTATCTGTCTGGGCAGAACGTATTCACCGTCACCAACTACACCGGCCTAGACCCTGAGATTACGGCCACCGCATCTAATACCCTAACGCAGGGCATTGAATTCTTCAGCATGCCTCAGCCCAGAGTATTTATGGGTGGTTTTAACATCAACTTCTAAAACTCCTGATGGCTGTAATCATGCAAAAGAATTCAACCCTCAGAACAGCTGATAAAGGCGATATCAAAACTTCTACTTCTAACGCATTTCATATGAGATATCATAATTACTTATTAGCCTTCTGCTTTCTTATAGCACTGGGCGCCTGCGATGACATCTTGGAGCAGGAACCTCAGACACAGATAGCGCAGGAAAGGGCTATCACCAACAAAAAAGGTGCTGAAGCTGCCGTGGCAGGGATGTACAATGAGCTCCAGGATGCAGATTACTACGGCAGAAACTTCCAGATCATGAGCGACATTTCTTCTGATGTGGCCCAAAGTATTGGCACTTGGGATTTCTACCGTGAGATGGACACCTATTTAACCTCCATAGGGAATACTGAGAACGGGAATTTCTGGACCAGGGCGTACCGGGCGGTTAACGTGGCCAACAATATCATAGATAAGGTTCCCCAGTTAACAGATGCCCAGGATCTGGAAAAAAACAGCTACTTAGGCCAAGCCTACTTTGTGAGGGCCCTTGCTTTTTTTGACCTTACAAAAACGTACGGCGGGGTACCCGGTGTCATAGGTACTTTAGGAGTGCCTCTTGTTACCAAACCTTCTGCAAGGGTAGATGAGTCTTTCTTTCCTTCCAGACCCACGCTGGCAGAATCTTACAAACAGGTAGAAAAAGACCTTCTAATGGCCATTGAGTTGTTGCCAGAGCAACACGCTTCTGATGTTGCAACCAGGTCACAGGCTGTAAAAGGAACAGCTAGAGCCCTTTTAAGCAGACTTTACCTATACACGAACCAGCCTGAAAATGTGATTAAGTACGCAGATCTGGTAATTGCGGACCCAAAGTACAGGTTTGTCGCCAACTACCTGGATATCTTCCAGAGCAAATTTACCACTGAAGCTATTTTTGAGTTAAACTTTAACTCTACAGATCAAAACGGACTGAGAAACTGGTATGTACCGTCAACCATAGGTGGCAGAGGTGATGTAGCAGCACACACAAGCTTTTACCAGGAAGTAACAGCCAACCCGAATGATATTAGAGGGAAATTGTTCGCCTATAATTCAGGGGCAAAGGTGTATTACCCCACCAAATACATCAAATCAGGCAACATTGACAATTCCCATATCATCAGGCTCTCTGAGGTTTACCTTAACCGGGCCGAGGCAAGAGCAAAAACCGGGAATATTGCCGGCGCGTTATCTGACCTTAATGCCATCCGGAGAAATGCTGGCTTAGGAAATATAACCACCACCGGTACAGAAGAAACGCTAAAGGCAATATGGCAGGAGCGAAAAGTGGAGCTTGCTTTTGAAGGCCACAGCTTTTTTGACATAGTACGCACTGGCCAGACATCAACAGAACTAAGGGGGGTAGAGCGCACAAACGGGCCGGCGGTTTCTTTGCTAGACCTTAACCGCCAGGTCTTCCCTATCCCAAGCTTTGATATAGACTCAAATAAAAACCTGGTACAAAACGAAGCCTATAAATAAGGCCCGTCTGGTACCAATGGTCAGGTCTACCGCATAAGCTGTTCCGGTGTTATTCCCTTCCTGGCGCCAGCAGACGCTTGCCGAGGAACCCTGTTTCCGGGCCGTTTTCAGGAAAACGGCCCGGAAACGCGGCGCCTGCGGATGCTCGCGC
The DNA here is from genome assembly GCF_001078055.1 of Rufibacter radiotolerans. Taxonomy (NCBI): domain Bacteria; kingdom Pseudomonadati; phylum Bacteroidota; class Cytophagia; order Cytophagales; family Hymenobacteraceae; genus Rufibacter; species Rufibacter radiotolerans. Next base: position 4,254,266 of record NZ_CP010777.1, read on the forward strand.
CAGACCACTCACGTGCATATAGGTGAAAACGGAAAACTCTAAACAGGTTCTACTATCTAAAACCCCCTTTCATGGTAACAAGACTACAAAACACTTTAAAATCAGGTTTTTTGTTAGCCGCCGCAACAGCCTTCCTTATCGCACCGCTGCCGGCAGATGCACAGAAGCAGAAAACCAGTAAAAAAACAGTTACTTCCCCTTATGCTCCTTCGCTATACAATGGCCTGACCTGGCGCTCTATTGGCCCTTACCGGGGCGGGCGCTCTGGCTCAGTGACAGGAGTGCCTGGCAAACCCAACCTGTATTATTTTGGCGCAACCGGTGGTGGTGTGTGGCGGACAGTTGACGCAGGGTCTACCTGGGAGAATATCTCAGATGGTTTCTTTGGAGGGTCTATAGGAGCCGTTGCCGTGAGCGAGGCTGATCCAAACGTGATCTATGCCGGAGAAGGGGAGCAAACGGTGAGAGGCAACGTATCCTCTGGCTTTGGGGTCTGGAAGTCTTTAGACGCAGGAAAGACCTGGCAGCATATTGGGCTAAAGAACACCAAGCATATTGGCCGCATCCGTATTCATCCTACAAACCCCAATATAGTGTATGTAGCCGCTATGGGTGATTTGTATAAGGCGAATGAGGAGCGTGGAGTCTATAAGAGCACAGATGGGGGTAAAACCTGGAAGCGCACCTTGTTTGCCAACCAGGATGCCGGTGCTGTAGACCTTATCATGGACCCTTCCAATGAACGGGTTCTGTATGCCAGCACCTGGAATGTACGGCGTACCCCTTACAGTTTCTCTTCCGGTGGCCCTGGTTCAGGTTTATGGAAAAGCACAGATGCCGGTGAAACCTGGAAGGAAATCTCCAGAAACGCTGGCTTGCCCAAAGGCACCCTTGGGATTATTGGCGTAGCCGTGTCGCCGGCCAACACAGAACGTGTTTACGCAATGGTGGAGGCGGAGGACGGCGGCCTGTTCCGGTCTGAAAACGGAGGCCTTACCTGGCAGAAAGTGAACGATGACCGAAACCTGCGGCAGCGTGCCTGGTATTATACCCGCCTGACGGCCGATCCTAAGGACCAGGACGTGGTGTATGTGATGAACGTATCTTACCATAGAAGCAAAGACGGCGGCCGTACCTTTGAGAGTGCCAATGCCCCGCATGGCGACCACCATGATCTGTGGATAGCACCGGAAGACCCCTCGCGCATGATCATAGCCGATGACGGCGGAGCACAAATAAGCAAAGACACAGGCAAGAACTGGAGCACCATGATGAACCAGCCTACGGCACAGTTCTATCGGGTGGTGACAGATAACCATTTCCCTTATCGTATTTATGGCGCGCAACAGGATAACTCCACCGTAAGGATTGCTCACCGTACTGAGGGGAATGAGATAACAGAAGCCGATTGGGAAGAGTCAGCGGGTGCTGAGAGCGCTCATTTGGCGGCTGATCCGCAAAATCCAGATGTTGTCTATGGGGGCAATTATGGGGGCTTCCTATCCCGTGTAGACCACAGCAACAAACAGGAACGTGTCATTAACGTGTGGCCAGACAACCCAATGGGTGCTGGCGCAGAGTCTATGAAATACAGGTTCCAATGGAACTTCCCTATCCTGTTCTCCCCTAATGACCCTAAGAAGCTATACACGGCTTCTAACCATGTTCACGTCACCACAAACGAAGGCCACTCCTGGCAAACCATCAGCCCGGACTTGACGCGCAATGACACCAGCAAGCTAGGTTCTTCAGGAGGGCCCATCACGCAGGACAATACCAGCGTGGAGTATTATGGGACTATCTTTGCTATCAATGAGTCTGCCATTGAGCCTGGGGTAATCTGGACAGGGTCTGATGACGGTTTGCTTCACATAACCCGTGACGGGGGTAAGAGCTGGAAAAACATCACGCCAAAGAACATGCCTGAGTGGATCATGATCAATAGCATAGACCCGCACCCTACCCTTAAAGGGGGAGCCTATGTAGCGGCCACCATGTATAAATCCGGTGATTTCCAGCCCTACCTATACAAGACAACGGACTATGGCAAAACATGGACCAAGATTACTGACGGCATTCCAGACACGCACTTCACCCGCGTAGTACGCGCCGATCAAAAGCGGCCCGGCTTGTTATATGCGGGCACAGAATATGGCATGTATATCTCCTTTAATGATGGGCAAAGCTGGCAATCCTTTCAATCTAACTTGCCTCTTGTTCCCATCACAGACCTTACCATAAAAGACAATAACCTGATAGCAGCCACCCAGGGCCGTAGCTTCTGGCTGATTGATGACATCACGCCTCTGCATCAGTTAACCGCTGGTATGGCAGACAAACAGTTTCACCTTTTCAAACCTCTGGACAGCTATAAGATGGCGGGAGCCAGAAAAGAACCTTCTAAAACAGCCGGGGAAAACCACCCCGGGGGTGTTATCATCAACTATTTCATGCAACAGAAGCCTGATACCACCACCGCAGTGAAACTTGATATCCTGGACCAGAATGGCAAGCTCATCCGCAGTTTTACTAGCAACGCAAAAGACAAGAAAGACAAAATAGAGGTTAAGCAAGGAATGAACCGCTTTGTCTGGGACATGTATTATCCTGATGCCAGCCGCTTTGAAGGCTTAATTTTATGGTCTGGCCGAGGTGTTTTAGCCCCCAAGGCTCTTCCGGGCACTTACAAGGCAAAACTAACGGTGAACAAGAGTAGCCAGGAGACTGACTTTGTTATCTTAAAAGATCCGCGCATCAAATCCTCGCAGGAAGATCTGCAGGCACAGTTTACGTTCCTGTCTGAAGTTCGGAATAAACTGACGGAGACGCATGATGCCATCAAAGAGATCAGGACTATGCGCACTCAGCTTAACACCCTGAAAAGCAACTTAAAGGGAGATGATAAAAACAAGGAGATTATAGACGCGGCCAACTCATTAGACAAGAAGATTACGGCCATTGAGGAAACCCTGTATCAGACCAAGAACCGCAGTAACCAGGATCCTCTTAACTTCCCTATCCGGCTGAATAATAAGTTAGCAAATTTGGTGCAGCAGGTGGGAACCGGAGATTTCCGCCCTACCGAACAGGCGTATGAGTTCAAGAAAGAGATAACTGCTAAAATTGACGACCAACTAAGCCTCTTCAAGCAAGTACAGCAACAGGACATTCCTGCCCTCAACAAATTAGTAAAGGACAAGGGTGTAAATTACATAAGCGAAAAAGAGAAGGCAGCCCCTATGCCAACTTCCTCCATACAGTAACCTTAAATCTGCCAAATGCCTGTCATACCTGACAGGCATTTGGCATTACAGGCTAAACGTAGTGGATGCTATAGAGCAATTGCTTTAGTAAGTGTCGGCTTCTTCATTACCAAATTAGCTTAGCAACGTGTCTTAAACACCATAAATATCATTATCCCTCTATGAAGAAACTGTTATACCCTCTGCTTTTCCTGGCAGCTACCCAGTTTGCTGTTTCGCCAGCGGCGGCTCAGAAAAAAAGCAAAGAAAAAGCAAAAGCAGAACATCAGACAGACCAGCTCAACCCCTATTTCAAAGCTGTGAAATGGCGCAACGTTGGTCCCTCACGGGGTGGCCGGTCTGTAACGGCAAGTGGCGTGGTCAATAATCCGCTAACCTATTATATGGGTACCACTGGCGGCGGCCTTTGGAAAACCGAGGACGCCGGACAGAGTTGGTTCAATATCTCTGACGGCTTTTTTAAAACAAGCTCGGTTGGCGCGGTCACAGTCTCTGAATCTGACCCCAACATTGTGTATGCCGGCATGGGCGAACATGCTGTAAGAGGCGTTATGACCTCACACGGCGACGGGGTTTACAAATCAACAGATGCAGGCAAGACCTGGACTAAATTAGGCTTGGACCTGACCCGGCACATAGCCGGGATAAGTGTCCATCCGCAGAACCCCGACGTTCTGTATGTGGCAGCCCAGGGCGCCCTGCACGGCCCCGGCCAAGAAAGAGGTGTCTACAAATCTGTGGATGGTGGCAAAACATGGAAAAAGACACTCTATGTAGATGAGAACACCGGCTGTGCTGACATAAGCATGGATATGAATAATCCTCGCATTCTTTACGCTTCCATGTGGGATCATCGCCGCTTGCCTTGGCAGGTGATTAGCGGGGGCAAGGGAAGCGGTCTATACAAATCTACTGATGCCGGCGAAACCTGGAAAAAGCTGGAGAACGGCTTACCTAAGGAACTTGGCAAAATTGGGGTCTCTGTTTCAAGAGCCAATTCCAATAAAGTGTACGCCGTTATTGAAAGCGACACCCAGAAAGAATTAGGCGGCCTGTTTGTAAGTGAAGACGGCGGCGGCAAATGGAATAGGGTGAGCAAAGATCACCGCCTTACACAGCGTGCCTGGTACTACATAGAGGTTTTTGCAGACCCTCAACAGGAGAACACGGTTTATGTGCTTAACGCCCCGGGGTTAAAATCTACTGACGGTGGCAAGACCTGGACACAGATCACAGGCACGCATGGAGATTACCACCAACTGTGGATGAATCCGAAGGATAGCAGGAACATGGTGGTGGCAAATGACGGCGGGGCAGCGGTAAGTTTCAACGGGGGCAAGACATGGTCTACGCAGGATAACCAGCCCACCGCTCAGTTCTACCGGGTAAACGCTGACAATCTATTCCCCTATAATCTATACGGCGGGCAGCAGGACAATACCTCTGTTAAGATAGCCAGCAGAAATACCGCAGGCGGCAGCATTGGGGAAAGAGACTGGTCTTTTAGCGCCGGCGGCGAAAGTGCTTTCCTGGCGTTTAACCCAGACAACCCGCGCTATGTGGTAGGAGGCAGTTACCAGGGCAACATAGAGGTGCATGATGTAGTGACTAACCTAAAGACGTCTATCATGGTGTCCCCTATCCTATACTTAGGCATGGAGCCCAAAGACATGAAGTATCGTTTTAACTGGAATGCCCCTATCATCTATTCCGCGCATGCGCCCAACACGTTCTACAACGCAGGCAACATTCTTTTCAAGACGGCAGACATGGGGAAAACCTGGCAGGCCGTTTCCCCAGACTTGACCAGGCATGACTCCACTAAAATGGTCATAAGTGGTGCCCCCTTCACCAATGAAGGAGCCGGCGGCGAAAACTATGGCACCATTGCCTATGTCATTGAGTCACCCCATGAAAAGGACGTGCTATGGACGGGCAGTGATGACGGCCTGGTACACCTCACCCGAGACGGAGGCAAAACATGGAGCAATGTCACGCCCAAGGGGCTAGGAGAAACCCTGGTGAATAGCATTGAGGTATCACCACATGACAAGGCCACAGCGTACATAGCCACCACCCGCTACAAATTCAATGATTTCTCCCCTTCGCTCTACAAGACCACAGATTATGGCAAGACTTGGGCTAAAATCACAAACGGCATACCCAGTGAGGCCTTTACCCGGGTGGTGCGGGAAGACAGTCAACGAAAAGACCTTTTGTTTGCCGGGACTGAACTTGGCCTGTACGTTTCTTATGACGGCGGTAAACAATGGAATAGCTTTCAGCTCAACCTACCCCTCACCCCTATTTCAGATTTGAAAATCCATCAAGGAGATTTAATAGCCGCCACCCAAGGAAGGTCATTCTGGATTCTGGATGACTTAAGCACTATCAGGCAGTACAATAAAAACCTGTCTGCCACCACCTTACACCTCTACCAACCTGAAGACAGCTACCGGGTAGCGGGAGGGAGTGCCCTGGATAAAGTAGAGAATGAGGAAAGCGGGTCTGGTATAGGGGGCCCGGCGGGCACTAACCCTGCATCTGGCGTCACGCTTTACTACCAGTTACCCGCCAACTTTGAGAAAGACAGCCTGGTTACCTTAGAGATAATGGATGACCAGGGCAAGATTGTCCGGAAATACTCCAGCAAGACAGACAAAAAGTTTGTGGCGTATCCGGGTGGCCCTACCCCAGACCCCACACTTTCTACCAAGCCGGGCCTTAACCGCTTTGTGTGGGATATGCGGTATGCTACCCTTCCGGGCGTACCCACCGCGTTTATGCCCTCCAGCTTAACGGGCCATAAATCGGCGCCAGGATCTTACCAGGCCAGGTTAAAAATTAACGGCCAGGAAAAGACCGTAGCCTTTAAAGTACTGGCAGATCCCCGGATTGACATCGCCCCTGGGGCCTTTAAAGAGCAACAGGTAGTTTTGACGGCGTTAGAGGACGGCGTTAGGGACATTCATACCTCAGTCTTAAGAATGCGGAAAGCCAAAGAACAGGTAAACGCCTTAGTTGAACTCCTGGAGGAAACGCCTGACATGAAACAGGTAATTGACCAGGGCAAAGCACTCACCAAAAAGATCACGGCCTGGGAAGATGAATTGATCCAAAATAAGTCACTGTCTAACAATGATTTCCTTAACTATGAAAGTAAGTTAAGCGCCCATTTGTTATATCTGAAAGATGACTTAGACACTGATATACCTTTTGTGACAAAGGCCCAGCAGGAAAGGCTAACCGAGCTTAACGCCTCCTGGCAAAAATCAAAAACGGACATGAATGAGTTGATACAAAAGGATATTGCCAACTTCAACCAGCTTACAAAACAAGCCAACTTGCAAAAGATCACCCTGCCGGGCCCTGTCACGGAGAAGGTCGTTTTCTAATGCTCCTTTTCCATTTTAATCTAAAGAGCTATTTTGCTACCTGATCTGACGCAACGGCTGCCTTAGGTTCTAGCCAGCCTAAGGCCTCCCACTTATGAGGGCCCTGAAGAGAAATACTGAAGGAGGTGCCCTTAGAAATTTGACCGGCCGCAAACAACTAAAAGGGTAGGTGAAGGAATACTGGGCAGGCCAAGGTCGCTATGCAAGATACTACCAGCAGAAAAGAGAATCCCGCTTCAGGTAATGAGGCGGGATTTTTGTTTTTGGGCTGTTTTCAGGAAAAGGGGCTGGAAACGCCTACGTCCTTTTACCAGGTGAGGAAGCAGGATGGTATCTCACAAAGCCTAAGTTGCTCACATGTTTTAATTACGCAGAAGCACTTGTCAAATTTTCGACTGAGGAATTAGCTAACCTTAACCATCCCTTGGCCAGCTGGTTAAATGCTATAATAGCTTAACGCGCTATTATATAGGCACTTACTAAACCTTTTATACAGTACCGCGTATAATATCTTGATCTCGTAAATCAAAAGTTTTGTAACTGTTTCTAGTTAGGTCTTCACCTAGAGTCAAAAAACCGGTGAGAATCTAAGCGAACAAAAGGAGTCTTATGGCAACATTAGGACTCCTTTTCGCATTTTAAGCCCCCTTGCCCAAACCAAGATAGTGCAGATTTCCTGAGTACTTGTCTATATTCCAATCTTCGCTACCATAAGAAAGGGGAAGCCTGCTTCAATTGCCTGGAGTAGGCTTTTTGGGGCCGTTTTGCAGAAAGGGGGCTTAAAACTGGGCTGTTGATTCTGAAAAAGGGGAACGGTGAGCAAACTTTCTTTTAGAATTGCATTACTAAAACAGTATATCTGGTTTTTGTGTAGCCACTTTTGATATTCATTAGAACGCTAAGTTTACTTGGAGAATTAGCCTTATAGCTCATCAATTCAGATAGAATGATTAAATTTTTTCTTTAAATATTAAAATTTAAATCATTTATCTAAATAATACTCTTACCTTCGGCATATCCTTCTACCTATATAGTATACAAATCAAATAGTTAATAATCCTACATCCACTCTGTTTCAGGGAATGGACTGACCTTATATTTTTAATATTTTAATAAATAAAAATTCCCCTTTCTTGTATGCTACCCCGGCTAATCTATAAATCTCTAACAAATTCTATCGCCTATTTCCTACCTACCCTTTTTGGCCTGCTCCTGTTGATGGTTCCCGTCTCTGCCCAAAAGAGAGCCATAGAGATGACAGTTGCCTCTACAGAAGCTAGGGCTGCCTTGGTAGCTGGCCGTGAACTGGCTGAAAATCAGCACCACGACAAAGCTCAGAAGTACTTCACCAAAGTGATCACCAAGGATCCGGCCTGCGCGATTGCCTATCTATACTTAGCCCAGTCTGTGGCCCCAGCCAGTACAGCTTATGTCAATAACCTAAAGCAGGCAATTACACTAATGGGTAAAGCATCTGAGGGAGAGCGTGCACTTATAGAAGTAGAAAAAGCTCAGGCAGAGGGTCATGTTACCAAGACCAAAGAACTGCTGCAAAAGTTGGTACGCCAATACCCTACAGACAAGCGGGTGTTCCTGGCCGTATCTGGCCACTACTTGAGGCTATTAGATTATACAGAGGCTGAGGCGGCACTTACCGCCGGCATGGCCTTAGACCCTGACTTCCCGCCTTTTAGCCTTTGGTTGGGCCATATAGCGGCAACCAAGGGCCAATTCCCTATTGCCACGCAGGCTTTGCAGACCTATCAAAAACTACTCCCCGATGAGCCAAACAGCTTTCTAGCCACGGGGCATCTTTATTTGAAACGAGGATTTTACACCGAAGCTATCAAGTCCTTTACAACAGCCTTGGACCTAGACCCACAGTTTTATCAAGCATATGGGGCGCTTGGCATGGCATATCTGGCAAATGATCAACTCACTGAAGCTAGGAATCAAGCAGAAAAATTATTGGGTTTGGCCCCCAATACTACTTGGCGACGCCAGGCCTATTATGCCCTCATTGGCACTTATTTAGAGGAAAGTAAACTCCACGAGGCATTAGCCTCCTTGGCTAAGAGCCGGGAGCTCGCGGAGAAGGACAAAGATTCCTGGGAGATCGCTCAGGACATGAACCTTGTCGGTGATATCCACTTGAGCCAGGGAAAAGTCAATGAGGCAACTGCGCAATACCAAAGCGCCCTCAAGGTGATGGAAACTGCTGACGCTTTCATAGGCATGAAAAACCAAGCGCGCCTTACTTATCTGACTCACGCTACAGAGGTAGGCTTAGCGACAAACGACCTTGCCGCCGCGCGCCGGCATATCACCGAATACAGGAAGCTGGCCAGTCTTCAGCAAACCCCTGGTCTCAACCAGGAACTACACAGGCTTCTAGGCTTAGTGGCTTTGGTAGAAAAGAAATATGAGGCAGCAGCACAGGAGTTCGCCAAATCTTCGCAACAAGACCCCCGCACCTTTCATCTTCTGGGAAATATTCACCTGGCCCAAGGAGACCAAGCTCAAGCCAAACTAAACTGGATGGCGGCAGCGCAACTAAACGACCCCACGCACAGCTACCTGCTGCTTCGCCGGAAGGCAAAGCAATAATATCCTTTCAAGGCGGAGGCTTCCTTCTGCTTGACTTTTCTGCTTCTCTCTATTCTCCGACCACTCTTTGCCTTGGCCGGTGCCTCGCCTTTTATGACCACTAAAATGATTTTAGTTTATCTACCAACTACTTTATGAAAAAAATCTACCCTCTATTGAAGACGCATTTAGATGATGCCAGGAGAGTCTCAAACCCCTGGTTCACTAGAATAGGTCTTTTCCTTTTGGTATTCTTGGCTCCTTTTTTAGCTAAGGCGGGCCATGACACCGGCTGGTCCAATGGCGCCAGTGATTATCACGTAAAGTTTACATACTCAAATTACTACAATGGTTGTAACCGGTGGATGATGTTTAACCCAAGTGGTCCACGGTTAGACCTTGGGGGCAATACCAGCGGAACTGCATACTTGATACTTGGGCCTAGCAAATCCATAAAATATTCTATAGTAATTGGTTATAATGGCTGTGACGACAGAGACGATGTGGCGCTAAATGGTGGCCCATGGGATTTTTACACATTAGCCATCAAACAACCTATTAATCTATCAGCGTCAAACAAAGAGGCGTTTGATTACATTGAGTTGAAATGGAAAAAAGACTCTGATATTCCGGACGCAAACTTAAGGTACAGGATTTACCGCGACAGCGGGTCTTCTCCAGTCGCTACCATTTCTGGCAACGGCACTGACATGACTTGGAAGGATCTCAGCGTGAATCCCGGTGAAAGCCACTCCTATCGCGTTACGTCTTATACTCCAGATTGGGGGGGGCATGAGTCTGCAGGAATTGGGGCAACAGGCTACACCAAACCATCTGGCATGGTAGTGTCCCAAGGCACTTACCAAAACCGCGTGAACATCACCTGGACCAACCTTTCCTCGTTTGCTGAGAATGTGAAAGTGATGCGTTCCATACCTGGCGTCGCCGCCGGCACCCCCGCAGATATCACCAAGTTGGAGGAACTTGAAATTCTCAACAAAAATGCCACGGCTTACAATGACTACGAGGCCGTGCCAGGGTTCAAGTATTCCTACTACATTTTTCCGGTGGCCGATGGCAGAAACTTTACCCCTACCAAGACAGATGGGTACCGGGCAGCTAACGGCATCATTAAAGGAACTGTTAAATCTAAATTTGGGGCGGCAGTAGCTGGCGTTACCGTTACCGTTACTAAAAAAACCACCACCATTCCCTTGGGAGCTATCACCTATGCCCCTTACACCGCCACCACTGATGAGACCGGGTACTATGAAATCAAAGGGGTATACTACTATGACGCCAGTGACTTTGAGGTGTCGGTGAAAAAAGGAACCCATGTGTTTACCAAAGATAAAATCACCCGCCGGCTTGATCTAAACACCCCTGTAGTTGCCGGCGTAGACTTCACAGATGAGACGGTCTTCACCGTGCAAGGCAAAGTGAAATGGCCATCGCCTAGCACGTGTGGCATCAAAGGGGTAGACATATTGATCAACGGCCAGAGCCGCGGAGTATTGACCGATGCTTTAGGCAATTATAAGGTAGCCCTCCAAGACGAGGGAACTTACACCTTTACACCCCAATACCTACATCATGGGTTTACTGCGTCAACCCAATCCGTCACCGGCGATATCTTCAACCTTAACTTTGACAATAAACAGACAGATACCCTGAAGGTGATTGTGCAGGGCGGTTGCCAACGCTCTGTTGCAGAGACCATTACGGTTCAATTGACCAATAATGACGGTGGCACCATGTGCTTCACCCAGAGTTACACCATTGGCGCCACTGGCGTCCTTTCCATACCCAACCTGCCGGCCCGCAGTTATTCGGTGAAAGTGCTGGGCCTCACCATGAAGGACGGGACCACCAACTCCAACATCATGTATCAGTTTGCCAATAAGGTAATTCAGGTAGATTTATCTAAGCGGGACACCGTAACCACCAAAGATTCCACCGCAGTTATCACCTATGTTGCCGCTAAAAATGAAACGCTGCCCAATGGAACCGTCATTGTCACCCCGGCCCGAAATGACACCACTTATAAAGTTACCTCCACTACAGCCGTACCGGTGCCTACCGCCGAGTTCATTTACCGGGCACCGGTTGAGATAAAAATTGACTATGCCGCCGCTGGCGTAGAAAGCGCCTGTTCAGGCACAGATCAAATCAAACTGATGGACCAGGGTGTCAAGTATCGCATGGCCATTTACCTGGCCGAGAAAAGCGTCAACGGCATTCCTGGCTGCCCCATCAATTCAGGTAAGGTAACCATTTACAATTTTGTGGGCGACGAGCCCCAGCCCATTACCCTGGACATTAATGAGCATGGGTACGTGTACTATGATGTTATAGCAGGTTCTCCTGAAATAGCCACCAGCACCACCCACAACCACCAGAAACTGCTCTATCTAAAAGCCGACATCGGCTTCCTGGCCCCTGTGGTATTGGAAGATTGGTTCCTGGTGCAGGGTTCTAAGGTGCTGGCTCCTTCCTTTATCACGCGTTCCCCTGATCTCCCTATGATTGTGATGCATGACCCGCCAGGAGACAAGAGTTTTGCCACTATCTCCAAAGGAACCACCTTCTCCCAATTCCAGACGTCAGAAGTCTTAGTAGGCGGCGAAGCTGGTCTATGGGCCAATCTGCTGGTTGGGGCCAAGGTGCTTACGCCTTTCTCCAGCACCGGCGCGGGCGCTGTTATCAATTTCAAGGCGGTAGCCGGTCGTGATAACTTCAATCGTTCTGGTATGGTTACCACCATCACTTTTAACGACGATTACTCTACCTCACCGGAATATGGCTATGTAGGCAATAACGGGGATGTTTTCATTGGCGCTGCCTTCAACCAGGAGTTCTCCTTTGCCGAAGAGCTTACCTTTGATAAGACAACCTGCACCGCCAAGGTGAGGGAAACGGCTTCTATGTCCATGACGGACTTCGCCACCACGTTCATCTATACGGAACGGCATATCAAGGAAACCTTGCTGCCACTGCTGGAAAACCTGCGCACTGCTGCTATTACCGTAGGTGACACCCTGGAGGCCAACCGTAATACGTATGCTATTCTGGCTTGGAAGAATATCCTGGAGAAAAACAACCTGAACCGCACCAAAGACGCTGAGTTCCAGAAAAACATCTCCTTTAGCGCCGGCGCCGCTTATACCAACACGGCCACTATAGATGTAACAGCCTCAGAGTCTTATGAGTACGCGCAAATGGTAAACACCGAGCTTGCGCTAGGGGCTAAAATAACCAATGAGGCCGGGGCCTGGTTTGACAGTGAGTTTGGGGTGACGGCTAACTTTCGGTGGTCTACCACCACCAACAAGGGCACAGATAACACTACCTCCCAGACCGTTAGCTACCACCTGGAAGATGACGATTCCGGCGACTTTTTTAGTGTGGATGTTCTGAAGGATAAAGCCAGGGGAGTCCCCGCTTTCTTCCTAAAATCAGGAACCAGTAGTTGTCCTAATGAGGAAGGAACGCAAGCCCGTGACAAAGCCCGGATCCAGGTTTTCCCGCCTACCCTAAGCAATGTGCCTTTGAATACCCCTGCCGTCTTCAGAGTGGCCCTAGCCAACCAGAGCCAAAGCAAAGAAGGACGTGAATACAAAGTGAAGGTCATTTCCACCACCAACCCAGACGGTGCCATTGTAAAACTGGGGGGCCAGATTATCAACAGCGAGCCCGCTACTTATTACCTGGAGTACAACCAGGTTATGAATGTGGCCCTCACCATTGAGCGCGGTCCTTTGGCCTCTGTGTATGAAGGCATAAAAGTCATCATGTACCCTTCCTGTGATGAAGCCAGCGATGGTTTTGATGATGGCAGCTCCACCACTGAAGGTATCAATGTGTATTTCCAAAGCCAGTGCACCAGCGTGGCCTTGCAACTGCCCGGCGATGGCTGGAAGATCATCAAAAGCAACAACAACAAGCTGAACGTCTCACTGACGGGATATGACAAGAACAATCCGTCGCTACAGTCGGTGAGCATTGAGTACCGCCGCAAAGGCGAAGGCTGGTCTACCCCTGTGACTTATCTGAAAGCAAGTGGCGCGTTTGACATGCCTTTCATAGATTTCCAGTGGGATGTGACCAACCTGCCAGACGGCGAGTATGATATTCGTGCAACTGCCTCTTGCGGAGAGAACGGTACTTCTACTTCCAGCATTCAGAGCGGTATTATTGACCGCACCTCTATTGCACCGTTTGGTTCACCAACTCCTGCAGATGGCTATCTGGCCAAAGGTGGCGAGATCAGCGTCTCCTTTGACAAACCCATTTATGCAGACTTGGCGCACTATGACACCACCTTCTCTAAACCGGTAATTACGTTGGTTCGCAAAGACACCGGGGCTAACATTCCTATCACGGTGCAGATATCTGGCCAGAAGCTGATCATTCAAACCAACCCGGCTTCTTTGATCAATACCTTAGAGGGGGTTGAATTGGTTGCTACTGTGGCAAACCTTCAGGATCTAAGCAAGAACATACAGAAGTACCCAGTTGAATGGGCATTTAAGGTAAATGCCACTCCTATCTTCTGGGATCCGGCGGAACTTGTAGCCTCAGCCTTCTTCGGAAAACAACAAGACTTACTGGCAGACCTTAAGAACGCCTCTAAAGTAACCAAGCTGTTCTCCATTACCGGCTCTCCAACCTGGCTTACGCCGAAGGTGATGACGGGCGCCATGCTTCCTGAAAACTCGTTCTCTCTGGCTTTCACGCCTAAGGCAGACCTGGCACCCGGAATCTATACCGGCACCATTACCGCCGAGGTAGACGACAAAACGCTGAGCTTACCGGTGAAGTATGAGTTACTGGCCATTCCACCAGCCTGGAAGGTGAACCCTGCCAACTATCAGTACAGCATGAACATAGTAGCGCAGCTTAGCCTCACCGATGCCAATGCCCCGCTCTCCTCAGACGTTCGCGACGCCATAGGAGTGTTTGTGAATGGCACGCCGCGCGGAACGGCTCGCATAGAATTCGTTCCTGGTTTAAACGTGTATGCTGCTTTTATCACGGTATACAGCAACGAGCCCTCTTTGCAAAAAGAAACCTTAAACTTTAGGATGTGGAATGCCCTTACCGGTATTGAATATGGCGCCAAGGAAACCACGTACTTTGTGCCAGATGGTACTCTGGGTACTGCCAAGGCACCGTACATCCTGCACCTGAAAGGCATACTCCAAACCATTCCGTTAAACCAAGGTTGGAACTGGGTATCATTAAATGTCTCTAATCCTGACATGACCCTGAAAACTTTGCTGAGCAGCATAGCCACGGACGATGCCACTAAAACCTTGTCTATCAAATCACAGACTCAGTTTTCGCAATACTCAGCTAGTTCTGGGTGGGTAGGTTCCTTGTCAACGCTCAATACGCAAGCAGGGTATTTATTGTACCTATCACACGGACCAGACACCCTTAGGATAGTGGGTTCCAAGATTGCCGCCATTGCTCCTCTTCCCCTATCGGGAACCTGGAACTGGATAGGCTATCCCCGCAACAAAAGCAGCGATGTGAACGAGTCATTGAAGACGCTTACCAACAAAGCTGGGGCTGTGATCAAGAGCCCATTGGCCTTTGCGACGTATGAAAGTGACAATAGCACCTGGGTAGGAAGCCTGAAATCGCTGACACCGGGGATGGGGTACAAGCTGAAGATGACCGGCAGCGGTGTCTTAAGCCAGACCCAGAACCAACGCTCCGGCAATAAGGTCAATGCGCAGAAGTTTGAGTTCAACATGACGGTGACCGCCCTTGTGTACCGAAGCCAAACCGGACTTGTTGCCGAAGACCAGGAACTCTATGTCTTTATAGACGGGGTAGCCCGCGGGGTAGCCCAGCAGGAATACCTACCAGGTCTGAATGCCTACCGCACCTTCCTAACCCTGCACGGTGATGCGGAAGACAACGGTAAACTTCTGGAGTTCAAATTAATTAACCCTTCTACTGGTGAAGAATCCAGCCTCCATGGAAATGCCTTGGTGTTTAGCCCAGACCAGATAGTTGGTAGCGTGAGCAAGCCGTTTGAGCTTAGAACCACAGGCACTGCCATGGCCTATGAACTAGGCCAGAACTATCCTAACCCTTTCAAAGGGGAGACGAGCATCAGGTACAGCATGCCAGAGCGCCAAGCCGTAAGGATTGTGGTTTACAACCAGATGGGTGCCCAGGTGAAAGTACTGGTAGATGAGGTACGGGACGCTGGCAACCATGAGGTCACCTTCAGCTCGGGTACTTTGCCGTCTGGTATCTACCTATACAAAATGGTGGTAGGCGAGCATGTGATATCACGTAAAATGGTGGTAGTGAGGTAAGCCCGCACTTTCTATTCCATCATACACATTCAGGGGGATTAACTGGTGAAAGCCACGTTAGTCCCTCTGTTTTTTTTTATGGTTGCCAGAAATGAGGGCATAAGAACTTTCTATATCGCTATCTTTGGTCTTTTTCTACCCAAGTTCTCCCTGACGGAAAAACCCCTTCTGGGAAAAACGCAGGTAATAGATTCTTTTCCTCCTCACGGCTTGCTTGCAACTAATAAGCGGCAGGCCGGGTTAGAGACATAGCCCGCACCCTTAACCCTACGCATGGACAATACCTTCGGCTTACCTATTATTCCGCAGAACGAAGAACAACGGCTTGCCAAACTACGCAGCTTAGATATATTAGACACCCACCAGGAAGAGGGGACGTTCAAGTACATTGCCAGCATGGCGGCGCGCATGTTCAACGTGCCCATTGCGCTGGTGAACCTGGTGGAAAGCGATTCGGTGGTGACCAAGGCGGGCGTGGGCATTGAAGACGGCACGGTAACCCCCAGAGGAGTTAGCCTGTGCTCGCTGGCCATTCTCAGAAAAGACCCCACTGTTTTCAAGAATGCCCTGGAGGAACCCTGCCTGCTCAGTAACCCTATGGTGACCGGCGAACTGGGCCTGCGGTTTTACGCGGCGGCTCCATTGACCACGTCAGACGGGTACAACATTGGCGCGCTGTGCATTGTAGACAAAGAGCCTCGGGACTTTTCTGCCACCGACCAAAAGATTCTGGAAAACCTGGCCTCTATTATCATCTCTGATATTGAAAAAGCCTAGCAGGCTTTTCTGTAAGACTTAGCCGGTTTGAGCTTTACTCTTTTCTGGTGGCTTGCCTCAAAGTAGCAGACATTATAAAACAGAAATCCCGCTCCATTACCTGGAGCGGGATTTCTGTTTCGGGGCTGTTTTCTTTAAAACGGGCTCTAAACGGGTAAATACTTCTGCCATCTGGTCATTCTTTGGATTTACGGGCCCACCTAAACCACAAGAGTTACTAACATTTTTGGGGTTATCAACAGAACTTACTAACATTATTAGACATTCATACACCTATATTGCCAATCTCTATATTTTAACCAACCACACTAGCAAAATCATATACCTCAAGCGTGAAAGATATTCTACCAGAACTACTCTGGCAATAATTTTCTGTCTAGACCCAAGAAATTGAAAATAAGAGATGATAAAGGTAATTATATGTAAGCAGGTCTAATTTGGCTCTCGTTCAGGTGAGGAGGAAATAGATTTATTGTCTACTTTCAGGCCCAGTAGCTAATGCCTTGTTATGCCCTCTCTTGCAGACACCCTGAAATTTTACCTCCAGAAATTTACCCGCTTGCGGCAGGGCGGCACCAAATACGGGCCGGCTCCCCACAAACCCATTTTTTTATTGAGCCTTCTAGAGCTTTTTGAGAAGGATGAACTACAGGAAAACAAGATTTACATTACCCCAGAACTGGTAGGCACGTTCAAAGAGAACTTTACGTTGCTGGTTACCACGGGGCATAACCCAGATTTTTACCTGCCCTTCTACCATTTGGCTAGTGAAGGCTTCTGGCACGTGAAAACCTTGCCGGGTAAAGAACTAAACTCCGCCATCAAAAGCTTTACGGTTCTGAATGGGTTAGTAGAATATGCCTATCTAACCGATGACCTTTATCTGCTCCTGCTGGCTCCGGAAACCAGAGGCGTTCTGAAAAACGCTTTACTGCAACGCTACTTCCCAGCCAGCAGTCACCAGTACCAACAGTCAAAAAGAGCCAGGGGCTATCTTCAAGATTTAGAGAATTATATTCTGAATGAACCCGCTGCCAACTACACTTCTATTCAGCAAATAGCGCCCGACGAAGAACAGGTTTTTGTGAGAGGTGGGTTGTTCAAGAAACTGGTACCACAAGTTTATAACTTCACTTGCTGCATTACCGGCATGCGCCTTATTTCTAACCACGGTTTCTCTATGGTAGATGCTTGCCACATAGTTCCATTTAGCCGCACCAATGATGACCGGGTGACCAATGGCATGGCCCTCTGCCCCAACCTGCACCGCGCTTTTGACAGAGGCTTGATTACCGTGGACCAGCAACTGAAAGTATTGGTTTCTACGGCCATCGCCGAAGATGAAGCGAACGCTTATGCCCTAAGGAAACTGGATGGAAAGCGGTTGAGTTTACCGTTTGGGGCCATTCACTATCCAGCGCAGGAGAACCTGGCTTGGCATAGGGAGCGGGTGTTTAAGGGGTAAACCTTTCACTGTTGTGGTATTCAAGAAAGCTCCTGTCAGGCAAGAATTTAGAAGGCAGGATCATTCTCGCATTATCGTACTTCAGAAAATAATCCTCGCCAGGATTGTCCACTTTATTCCTTTTAAGGGAGGAAGATATCTTGACGATATAATCAGGGGTAATGGTTAATAGGCCAGCCTCAAAGGCTTTGTCATGCAAGGCATTAAGGATTAATCCATTTCTAGGATTAAGCCGATTTTTATCATCAATTCCCCACGGCCTTATATGTCCCGCTATTAGAAGGGCTGGCATCTGGATACCCGTAATGCAGCAGGTTGAATTATAGGCAGCAAGAACTGTACGTCTAAAAAAAGCTTGGTTCACCCGCACTTTGACCATCTGTTCCCTCACTTTTCCCTCCCTAGGAAGTTCGGTTTCATCAATCTGACATGCCTGCTCCACCGTTGAGTGTTCAAACTCCGCCCGTAACTTCTCACTCTCATAAGGAAGATCGTCCCAGTTGTGGTAGAATTGATTCCAGACCTCTCTGTCCAGCTTGCTTGTGTTTTGGGCACCTTTGATGCCTCTGTCCTGCAAGCTCGGGTCTAAACTTGCGAAGTTTACCAACTTGTAAGCAACAGAACTACTGGTTCTTCCAATCAACTCCGCTAACCTAATTACCTCCGGGTTATTCCTATGAAGTTTTCCGAAAGGCAGTTTACAATACAAATTGATAGCCAATATCAATTCTTCTCGGGTCCAAAGACTTTGGCCTTCCTTCATACATCAAAACTAAATCACAGGTAGATAACCAATTACAGGGCTGCTTTCTGGCTTCTTCCCCAAAAACACCCTCAAAACACCCTCAAAACACCCTCAAAACACCCTCAAAACACCCTACAATAACAACGTATCCACCCTATGCGCGTGCACCATCATCTCACAGGGGGACCAGCTGAAGATGGTGAACCGGCCGTCTTGGGAGGCCACCATGGCAATGGCGTCCTGGTTGTCATGCACGAATTGGGCCGCCGAGAGGTGGCGGGTACCGCCGTTGTTGCTGGGGTGCACAATCACGGGTTCGCTGCCCAATACGGGTTCAGTGACTACAATCTGCTCCACCAGTTCATTGCCGTCAGACCTGATGATCTTCGCCCCGAAAGCCAGTAACTCATGCTGGTCACTGATCACGGTGGCCCCGTCTACGGCGGTAAGGCCAGCCACGCCGTCTATCTCGCGGCGCAGCGCGCCTTGCCAGATACTGCGGCTGCGGTCTTCCTTGTCCTGCTGCATGAGGTCTGCCAGGGCCGAGAACGCCGGGGTGATGGCGTAGGGCATGGGGCGCACCACAGACTCCTGCCATTTGTCTGATCCGGCGGGCACCACCAGCAGGGTACCGCCGCGGCCATGGGCGCGCATAGACACCGCCAGCTGCACCAGCACGTTCACAGAGTCGTCCCAGGTGGCGGGCGTGGTGAAACCCAGCAGAGAGGTCATCACGGCGGGGCAGTCGGGCAGGGTGTCACTGTGCTCGTCAATGATCTTGATGTCATCGCCTTTGAGAACGGCCACGTTGGCAAACTTGCCAAACCCGCTGGCACGCCGGTGCTTTACTACCAGCAGGCCGGGCTCAGAGACATCCAGCACAAAGCAGAAACTCAGGATCTCGCGGGTGGTACCCCAGAGGTAAAGCTCGCCTTTCTCCATCCAGACGCCCAGGTGAATACCAGGCCGCTCCACTCCGGGGGCCAGTTTGGTGAGGTTATGCGAGGTAAGGGGCAACCGGTAAGCAAACAGCAGCGGCTTGCTGGCCTGGTCAGGGGAGAGAAAGGCCAGCGAGATCTTGGGCGACTGCCCCTCTTCCTTGCGCAGGCTGGCCCAGAAAGCGGCGTCAATTAGGGCTTCAATCACCTTGGCGGGCGGGGCCGGGGCCAGGTTCTCTTCGCCTCTTAGCCGGGCGTCTGCCTGCTGCTCTGCAAAATGGGTTTCTATAACGGGAGCCACGGTTCTTGCCGCGGCATATGTAGACTTCCGGATCATGTTCCAATATTCATTTTCAAAAGCAACCCGGCAGGTGCACTACCCTGCCTGGCCGGGGCTACGCCTGAACCTACCAGGGCAGCAGGCGCCAGGATGATGGGCCGGCCAATGGCGCTGGTTGCTTTAAGTTCTAACTTACATTTTGTTTTGCAGTGCGCAAGCCAGCGGCGGCATTAGTTTTGCCCAAACCACGGTTCACTTTTGTTTTAAAGGCGTTTTCCTGAAAACAGGCCTAAAACGCAATGGTTTAATGGGCCAGATTACCGGCCCGGTTCTCAAAATAAAAATACTATATACGGCTTTGTCGATGCCCTCCAACCTATTATATTTCCTAAACATTTAACCCCAAAAACTCCCCCCTATGAAACACCTGTACCGTCCCCTGCTTTTGGCCCTTTTGATGGGCTTTGGCGTGTCTTGCTCCGTGGAAGACGTGGCTCCAGACCCGGCCATGACCCAGACCAACACCAGCAATGCCACCGCCACCCAGGACAATCACCTGACCATGGGCAACCCCAGCGCCGCCGGCACCAGCTACAGCAATTACCTGCACAGCAAGCCGCAGTTTGTCATGTCTTACAACAGCTACCGGGGCACGCCCAACTGGGTAAGCTGGCACCTGAGCAGCGCCTGGGTAGGCAGCACACCCCGGCAAGATGACTTTAGGGCAGACACCTCCTTGCCCAGCAGCTTTTACCGCGTGCAGTCCAGTGACTACACCGGCAGCGGTTTTGACCGGGGCCACAACTGCCCGTCAGCAGACCGTACCCTTACCGTGGCAGACAACTCAGCCACGTTCTTAATGTCTAACATGATTCCGCAGGCCGGCCCCAACAACCAGCAGACCTGGGCCAACCTGGAGAACTACTGCCGCACCCTTATCAATGCCGGCAATGAACTCTACATCATCATGGGCAGCTATGGTGTAGGCGGCACCGGAAGCGCCGGTTACAAAGAAACCCTGGCCGCCGGCAAGATCACCGTACCCAATCGCATCTGGAAAGTGATTGTGGTATTACCTAACGGCACCGGTGACGCCGCCCGCGTGACCACCAGTACCCGCGTCATTGCCGTGAACACCCCCAACAGCACCAGCATCAGCAGCAGCTGGGGTTCTTACCGTACCACGGTAGATGCCATTGAATCGGCTACTGGCTATAATCTGTTGTCTAACGTATCATCTAGCGTACAGTCCGTGATTGAGGCCAAGGTAGACGCTGGCCCTACGCAGTAAGTTTTAATCGCCCGCAGGGGAAACGCCTTCCCGGACATTTCCCCTGCGGGTTTACTTTTCTTTAGATGACTATGTCTGCTTTATTACCTGAGTTAGCGCAGGCCGCCCAAGGCTTGTTGTTCATAAGCGAGAGCGAGGCCCCTCTGGAACCCTTCACGCTGCCGGCCGGTACCCCCGCCGAGACCGAGGCCAGCTTTCTGGAAGCTATGGGGCATACAGGCCAGCCGGTGAAACAGGTAGAGCTGCCTTACTTTTTCCGGAACATGGTGCGCCCCTCAGAAGACCCCGCAGAGCAGGCTACCGCAGCGCGCTACCAGGCGCTGCAGACCTGGCTGCAAACCAACCTGCAGGACGTGAAAGTGTATAGGGTGGGGCAAATAGAAATACAGGCCTATATCATAGGAAAGGCACCTGATGGCACCTGGCTGGGCCTGAAAACTACCTTGATTGAAACCTAAACCTAGCGTAGAGTACAGTCTATACCAGTTCCTTTAAGAGGTTTTCCATAGACGTGGTCTTCAGGTAGGGGTCTAACTGCTCCTGCGAGGTAAACGTGCGTACCATGCCAATGCTGCCGCAATGTTCCAGCAGCCAGACCTCGGCGTAAAAGGTACCCATAAAATACAGACTGATGTGGCACCAGCCCTTGAGGCGCGCATGCAAATAGCGGCCCGAATTCTGCATATACCTGATCTGTTCAGTCAAAGGCAACTGGCTAAATTCCTTTACTTTCATTTCCATCTCTTCTTGTGCCGTACTGTTTTAAATTACGCTCCCTTCTGCTGCTTTAGTGTTTAAGGTAGCACTTTTATTTGATCTGCCTGGCTTGTTGCCACCCCGCTGCTAAAAGATTTTCTTGGCAAATTCTCCTTTCCCTTTACCGGCCATGAAGCCGTTTTTAGTAGCAGGCAGGAAATTAATCATCTGGCCTCTGGCCGATAGGGAAGCGCCTACCGCAGGCCCGGGAAGGACCATGTACGGCAGCAGTTCTTACAGACGCCTCTGGCAGAGAGCTACTTTTACAACGAAGCCTTTCTCACTTGGTTTTTGCTTGCCGCCAGAGTACAAAGAGGTTCTTTCTGCAATACTGTTTTAGGCTTATTTTTATAAAAACAGCCCTGAAACGCCATCCCTGTTTTAAAAATACAGAACCTGTTTATAGGAAAGAAAACAGAAGTGCAAAGTACCTGATGGGTTTGCTCCTTGGTAGCCGCTTGGCAGACATTACCCTTTTTACCTCAAGTGAGCTACCTGCCGCAAGCGTGCGCTAAGGCTTAGAGGCATGATTGAATATTACCTTCCTGCTCCTTATTATTTTTTGTCATCCTGGAAGAACCTGGTGGACGAACGGCAGTAGCGTTGATTCAATGTCTTTACCGTTCGCTACCAAGATCCTTTCAGGATGACAAAGAGGGAGCAAGAGAGAGGGAGAGAAAGTGGGAGAAGGAGGGAAAAAGCAAAGCATCTGGATGGCGAGGAAACCTAGCGGATGCTGACGCCTTATCATCTTTCCTTTTCATCTTTGGCAGCAGGTTAACATCAGGCGTTTTGGGCATGTTTTCAGGAAAACGGCCCTAAAACAGGAAGAGCGCTTACGGCGTGGGTGGGCAGAGGCGGGAGGCTTCTTCGGCGGCCGCCGAGAAACCAAGCCGGGCGGCTTTGGAGAGCAGTGCGCAGCTGGCCGCAGAATCTTTTTGGGCCTGCTTAACCTTGGCTTGCAGGTAATAGGCTTTGGCGTTTTGGGCATCGGTCTGCAGTGCTTCCTGGGCATCTTGCCAAGCCTGGTCATACTGCTGCGTGCGGTAATAGGCAAAGGCCCGGTACAGCAGTGGCTCTATTGAATCTTTAGCCGAGAGTCTGGCCGTTTTCAGGTACCGGCTAAGGTCTGCCTGCGCCTGGAGCCAGTTGTCTTCCAGTTGCAGGTGCACCAGGGCCCGGTCCAGGTACGCCGCGGAGAGAGCGCTGTCCAGGGTGAGGGCTTGGTTGAGGTCTTGCAGGGCGTTCTGGTATTGCCGGGTCTGCAGGTAGCTTTTGCCGCGGGCGGCGTACCAGCGGGCCGGTGGGGCGTCTTTTTCCTGCAGCGCCTGGGAGTAGTCTTCAATGGCGCCCGCCGGATTCTGCAGATGCGCCAACCGTAGGCCTGCCCGCTTCACCCGTGCTTCCTCCAGACCTGGTTTATATTCCAGGGCAGTAGAGTAGGCGTCATGGGCCTGCGCCCAGTTCATTTTCAACTCTGCTTCCTGGGCCCGCTGCATAGCCCTGCCTGAGGCAATCTGATTCCAGCCCAGTTTCAGGCCCAGCACCAGCAACACCACCAACAGCACTACCCCAATAATGATCTGCAGGTCTCGCCTGGAGAAATTGTGTTGCTTGGGCCGCTCGCGGTAATGGCGCTCCTGGAAACCGGCCGGCTGGCGGGTGTGGTGGTAACGCGGGGTAGCGTAGGCTTGCCCTTGCCGCTGGTGCAGCTCATATTGCTGCTGCAGGTCAAAAGAGGCGCGGCGCCGTGGGTTAGACAGCACCTGGTAGGCCTCGTTCACCTGTTTGAAGCGCTCCTCGGCGTGCTGGTTCCCGGGGTTTTTATCTGGGTGGAATTTAAGGGCCAGGCGCTTATAGGCCGCCTTTATCTCAGCGGTGCTAGCCTTGGAAGTGACTCCCAGTATATGATAATAATTATTTTTCAATGGGCTAAGGGCGCATGCACGGCTTCAAAAATACGAGAATCCTTCCCTGAACGGGTACAATTGCCCATGGTTTTTGCCCTGTTTCAAAAAAACGTCCTAAAAACACCTTTCTCTCCAGTGGGCACCTTATCCGCTGCCGCCTCATTTGCGTATGGAATTTTGTGGAGAAGTTTTTTTGGAATATTTTCCGGAGATGTTCCGTATATCTCTCCTACGCACCATCAACTAAAAAGAAACATGGCAGAAGACAAAAGCAAAACAGATAGCATCATTGGTAACCTAATGGGGTACATAGACACCCGCCTGGACCTGATAAAACTTGATTTACAGATTAAACTGAAAAGCATTTTTGTAAGCACTATCCATGGGGTACTGCTGGGGTTGGTAGGTGTGATGGTGCTGCTTTTTCTGAACGTGTTTATTGCCCTCTTATTGAATGACCTGCTGGATAGTTCCTACTGGGGCTTCGGGATTGTCACGTTATTTTACCTTATCTTGCTGGTAATTTTAATAGTGGGCCTAGACAAGAAAGTATTCCAGGGCATGGCCGACAAAGCCTTCCGGAACACCATCTACAAAGCAGACGAATCTGAACAAACGATCTAATCTATACCTGAAACTATGAGTGAACTTAACAATCCGCTTTTTGATGACCAGCGCGAGTTTCTGGAACGTCAGAAAGAAGAATATAAAAATGCCTTGCTGAGTGATGTCTCTGAGTTGAAAGACCAGTCGCAGAAAGTGGGTAAGAACCTGTTAATGGCCGGCGGCTTTTTACTGGGGGTTTTCCTGGTGAGCAAAGCCTTTGCCAGCGGCAGTGACAAGCCTAAAAAAAAGAAAAGAGGTAACCGCCTGGAGAACCCCGCCCGGTTCAAAGGCGCTGAAGACCGCGAATGGATCTCCTCTATCCCAGACGTGGAAGATGATGAGCCGTTGTACAGTGCCATTGAGCGCACCTACCCTGCCGTCTACCACCCCACCACCGGCACCGTAGGCGCACCGTACTCGCAGGAGCGGAGCAAAGGCGGTGGAGCTTCCTCGGTGCTGACGGCTTTCTTCCAGTCTGACCTGTTCAAGGTGCTGGAGCAGCAACTGGCGGCCGTCCTCATGGTGTACCTCACCAAAATGATTGAACAGTACACCCACCAAAACCGCGCCGCCCAGCCGGTGCTGGTAGAGGAGACCACCATTGATTACCAGTTACAGCCAGACCAACCTACGGATGCCCACCAACCGACGCAGCTATAAGCCTTTTTCAGATTTACTTACCCCAGCCACCGCTAACCGCCCCAAACGGTTAGCGGTTCTGTTGGACCCAGACCACCTCACCATTGCCCGCTGCCAGGAAGTCCTGGCCTTGAGCCACCGGCATGAGGTGGACTATTTCTTTATTGGCGGCAGCCTGATCTCCAACCCAGACCAAGCCTCATTGGTAGGGTACCTCAAGCAGAACAGCAGCATTCCGGTGATCCTTTTCCCCAGCAGCGGCCTCTACATAGACCCGCAGGCCGACGGCATGCTTTTGCTTTCCCTTATCTCGGGCCGCAACCCAGATTTCCTCATAGGCCAGCACGTGGCCTCGGCGCCTTTATTGAAGTCCAGCGGCCTGGCCCTGTACCCCACCGGCTACATGCTTATTGACTCTGGCCGGCAAACCACCGCCTCTTACATGAGCGGTACCACCCCTATCCCCCATGACAAGCCTTCTATTGCCGCCTGCACCGCGCTGGCTGGTGAGATGCTGGGCCTGCAGTATATCTTTTTGGACGGTGGCAGCGGCGCCATGTACCCGGTGAGCGCAGCCATGATCCAGGCCGTGCGGCAGATGGTCTCTGTTCCTATTCTGGTAGGCGGCGGCGTGAACACCCCTGAGAAAGCAGAAGCCGCCTGGAAAGCCGGCGCCGACGTGCTGGTGGTAGGCAACCACATTGAAAAGGCCCCGCAGTTCATTGCCGAGGTAAGCGAAGTGAAACTACGGTTCAACGTGGCCCTGCCGCAGGAACAAGCCTAACCCATTGCTTTTGCCTTGCTTTTTGGCTATCTTTGATACTATCCCTTACAAAAATGTACCCGTTTAGAGACATCCCCTCTACCCTTTTGCAGCCGTTCACCGGCCTGGTAGCAGCTTCTCATCATGCCTCCCTGCGTGATGTCCTGAACGGCTATTGCCTTTTCTTTTTCACGTCGCCCAAAGACTTTAATAAGTAAGCCGGAGCTATAAATTCCGGCACGCTCCCCTTTTGCCGTTACCGGCCAGAGAGGTAGAACCTATGTTCTGCTTCTCTGGCCGGTAACGGCTTCTTCTTTTCCGGTTTTTCCGTAGGCATCCCGCACCGCCCTGGCTTGCGGTAAAGGTGTTTCACCCGGCACTGGAACAGGCAAAGATGACACTCGCTCTCCCCCATTTTCTATTCACCTTAATTCTTACTTTTATGAACTCCGTTTTTTTAACCGAGCAGGACTATGAACGTCTTCATTTATTGGTACAGGCCCAGCGGTCTGTAGGCCCCGCCGCCCTGGTAGAGGGCCTTTGCAAAGAATTGCGCACCGCCACCCTTCTCCCGGCCAAGCAAGTGCCGGTAGACGTGGTCACCATGAACTCGCAGGTGCGCCTGCGCGAAAAGAAGAGCGGCACCGTCATGGACCTCACCCTGGTATACCCTAAGAACGCAGACGTGACTACCCGCAAAATCTCTGTACTGGCGCCCGTGGGCTTCGCCATACTGGGCCGGCAGGTAGGCCAGGAAGTGGAATGCCCCGCCCCCCGCGGCACCCTGCGCTACCAGATTGAACAGGTGATCTACCAACCGGAAGCCGCCGGCGATTTTAACCTATAGGCCAACCGCTTTTTATAACGCGCCTCATTCTTTCCGTTTTAAGCCTGTTTCCCGGAAAACAGGCTCAAAACGCGATCTGGTATGCCCTTACCTCAAGGTAGCCTCATCTGTAGGCCTTGCGAAAAGGCAGTCCTTACTTATTGCCTCTTTACCAGAGGATATTTCACATCTAAACCCGCAGCCATGAGAACTGAACTGATAAATGCTTTTGGGAATGTCTATTTAACCATTACCCTGGACCAGGAAAACAGATGGATACACGCCCAATGGCAAGGCTATTCCACTGAAGATTCCATCAAAACCGGCATAGAGGCCTATACCCAACTTCTGGAGCAAGGTGACTTCCACTCCATTCTGGTAGACACCCGCCTGATAATCGGCTCCTGGAACCACTCTCTGGATTGGATTCTGGAAGAGTGGGCGCCCCAGGCAGCCCGGGCCGGCCTCCAGTATTACGCCATGGTGGTGCAGCCCGAAACCTTTGCCGAAGCTTCCGCCGATGCCTTCTATGAGCAGGTGCGCTACTTTAAGGCCAAAGTATTTGATGATATTGAGGCCGCCGAAAACTGGCTGATGCGCCGGTCCAACTGGCTCCAGAGCAGGTCCTTTAAGTTTGCTTAAAGCCGAATGGTTTGAGCCTGTTTTCAGAAAAACGCCTTATAAACAGAAAGGCCCACTGAAAAGTGGGCCTTTCTGTTTACTCTAAATTTCTATATCTACTTACACGTTCATAGAAGACTCGCGGCGGCGCATTTTACCGGCCGGAATCCCGAACATCATCTTGAAACGACGGCAGAAATAGGCGGTGTCTTTGTAGCCTACGTCTTTGCCAATCTCCCTGATGCTTTTCTTGGTGGTGCGCAGCAAGAATACGGCCCGCTCCATGCGCTGGTATTCAATGTAATCCTGTGGGTTGATACCGGTCAGCATTTTGAAGTACTGCCCTACATAGTCTTCAGACACGTTGGCCACGTTGCTGAGCACTTTGTTAGACAGGTCTCCGCCCAGGTTCTCCTTGATGTAGTTGAACAGGTCAATGAGGCGCGGATCCTTGAAGTAGGTGCTGTTGGTAGCCAACTGCTCCACAAACATTTTGTTCTTCAGGATATAGCGGATCAGCTCCACCACCAATTGCTCCGTGTACAGGCTGATGATACGCTCCTTGCCCGGCAGGTCCTGCATGCTCTCCTCTACAATCTTGATCACCAGCGTGGCCAGCTTGTTGCTGGTAATCACAAACGCCGGCACCTCAAGCGAGGTAAAGAAGTTCACAGAGTCAAACACCTTGGCCTCAAAGCTTACAAAGCTGTGGCTGTCATCGGCTTCGCCGATGGCGTCCAGATCTGTGTTGCTTTTGAAGAACTTGTCTTTGGTGGTGATGTAGTCATCATTGGATATTACCCGGCTTTCTGTATCACCGTAATATAGTTTTGTGCTACGCCCACCCGGAATGAAAAGGATCTGCCCTTCTTCCGCTACTTGCTTGTCATCACCAAAGGCAATAATGCCATTGTGCACTAATATAAGGTTATTACCTACATCATAGTAATTACGAACAGTGAGGGGCTGCTGTAATACCAGGTTTTTAGCCTTGATGTAGCGCACTTTTAGTGACTCAATAATTTTATTGTAATCTTCCATGTAAGGGCACTAAGTTAAGGGTTGTTGGTTTTGTTGATTTTTTAAGTTGTCTGTCGCGATAAAACTAGCACTTATCTTTTAATTTATCAAACAAAAAACTAATATATTTATAAACCCTCAACTCCTATATACTTAAATACCAACTTACAGCGTTCTATAAACCTCCTTCTATTTTAATATCTCCCGTGAGATTACTATTTTCTGAATTTCTGAGGTTCCCTCGTAGATTTGGGTGATTTTTGCATCGCGCATGAGTCGCTCCACATGGTATTCTTTCACAAACCCGTACCCGCCGTGTATCTGCACAGCTTCAATGGTAGTGTCCATGGCTACCTTAGAGGAAAACAGCTTGGCCATGGCCCCAGATTTTGAATAATCCCGGTGTCCGTCCTTGTCGGCAGCGGCCTGCAGGCACAGCAAACGGGCGGCATCTATGTTGGTAGCCATATCGGCCAACTTAAATTGGATTCCTTGATGTTGGGAAATGGGAACGCCAAAGGCTTTCCGCTCCTTAGAATACTTCAAGGCCAGTTCATACGCGCCAGAGGCGATGCCCAGCGCCTGTGAGGCAATGCCAATACGGCCGCCGTTAAGCGTAGCCATAGCAAACTTAAACCCGAAGCCGTCTTCGCCAATGCGGTTCTCTTTGGGCACCTTCACGTCTGTGAACATCAAGGAGTGCGTGTCTGAGCCTCTAATGCCCAGTTTGTTCTCCTTAGGGCCTATCTCAAAGCCTGGCATGCCTTTCTCCACAATAAGAGCATTGATGCCGCGGTGGCGAAGCTCTGGGTTGGTTTGGGCAATCACCAGGTACACAGAAGCGGTACTGCCGTTAGTGATCCAGTTCTTGGTACCATTGAGCAGGTAATGGTCGCCTTTGTCTTCGGCGGTGGTGCGCTGCATGGTGGCATCTGACCCGGCCTCTGGCTCAGACAGGCAGAAGGCGCCTATGATTTCACCGGAGGTAAGTTTAGGCAGGTACTTTTGCTTCTGCTCTTCGTTACCGAACTTCTCAATCCCCCAGCACACCAAAGAGTTGTTCACTGACATGACCACAGAGGCAGAGGCGTCTACTTTGGAGATTTCCTCCATGGCCAGCACGTAAGACACGGTATCCATTCCGCCGCCGCCGTATTTGGGGTCTACCATCATGCCCATGAAACCCAGCTCGCCCATCTTCTTGATCTGCTCTGCTGGGAATTTCTGGTGCTCATCACGCTCAATAACGCCGGGGAGCAATTCGGTCTGGGCGAAATCGCGGGCAGCCTCTTGTACGGCTAAATGTTCTTCTGTTAATTTAAAGTCCATATACTGCGGTAATTATGAAAAGTATTTTTGTAAGGTTCAGGTACCAAATTTAAACAAAAATTTGGTATGCATGCAGACTATACTACATCTGCAACTACACAAAGCTAACAAATGTTAGCTTTTTTAGCTAACGGGTTTTTGCGGCTCCCGGATTTAAATTTTTAACCTAAAAAAAGAGGGTGACCAAGGCCACCCTCTTTTACAGGTATTTGATTCTAAGGTTACTAGTCCCGGCGCCCCAATAACATGGAGGCGTAATAGAGCAAGGTAGCCAGCGAGCCAATGGCGGCCACCACGTAGGTCATGGCGGCCCATTTGAGGGCGTCTTTGGCCATAGCGTGTTCCTGGGTAGTCACCACGCCTCTGGTATCCATCCAGGCCAGGGCGCGCTTACTGGCGTCAAACTCCACCGGCAGGGTAATGAAACTGAACAGCGTGGTTAACGCGAACAGCGCCACCCCAATGGCCAGCGGAATAGGCGTTGACTGAATCATGATCACGCCCAGCAACAGAATCCATTGCATGTAGCGGCTGGCCACGCTCAGGGCCGGCACCATTGCCGACCGGAACTTCAGGAACGTATAGGCTTTGGCGTGCTGCACGGCGTGCCCGCATTCGTGGGCCGCTACCGCGGCCGCAGCGGCGCTCCGGCTTTCATACACGCTCTCACTCAGGTTCACGGTCTTGTCTGCCGGGTTGTAATGGTCAGTGAGTCTACCGGCGGTGGAGATCACGCGTACGTCTGTGATGCCGTTGTCAGCCAGCATCATTTCCGCTACCTCGCGCCCGCTCAGGCCAGAGTGGAGCCCCAGTTTGGAGTATTTCTCAAACTTACTTTTCAATGTCCAGCTGACCAGTGCAGAGATCAGCATCATTGCAATCATTATAATCCAGATACCACCCATTTTCTTTGTCTTTTACTTTAAAGGTTAACTGTGTTGGTCGCCCAGGATCTTGGCCACCACCTGTGACGTGGAATATCCCTTCACCAGCGGAATGGTCTTTACGGTGCCTCCTTTGGCTAAAACAACGTCATGCCCCACAATGTTCTCCAAGGTATAGTCATCGCCTTTCACCAGAATATCCGGTTGCACCGCCTTGATTAGCTCCAGAGGGGTTTCCTGGTCAAACAACACTACGGCATCTACAAACCAAAAGGATGCCATAACCCTTATACGTGACATTTCGTCCTGTAATGGTCTGGAAGGCCCTTTTATCCTACTGACAGATTGGTCGGTATTCAGGCCCACCACCAGTTTATCGCCCAGCAGCCGGGCCCGCTCCAGGTAATCTACGTGCCCTATGTGCACAATATCAAAGCACCCGTTGGTGAACACAACTTTCTGGCCCTGCGCCTGCCACTCCCCCACCTTAGTTAAAAGCTGCGGAAGCGTAAAGATTTTCTCCTGAGACGGAAGCATAGACATAGTAAAGAAATTGGATGAATAAGCGTTTACAGATACGCCTGCCGGAAAGATAGGATAATTTCTGTTTTGGGCCTGTTTTACCAAAAACGGGCCTAAAACGCCTAGGCTACCTGCCGGGCCGCCCGGGCCCTGGATTGGGTAAGGCTGGCCATCAGGCTGAACCCGCCCATCACCACCACCAGAATGGCGCCGGTGGTATGGGTCACCAAGGCATAGGCCATGCCGGTGTTTATGGGAACGGCGTAAAGCAACAGAGCGGTCCTTACCAGAATGTGGTACACCCCAATACCGCCCTGCACCGGGGCAGACATGCCCAGGCCGCCCACCACCAGAATACCCACTCCGGCTTGCCAGCTAAGACCCGCCGTGCCCGGTAGCGCGAAGAACGCCAGGTAACTGGTCAGAAAATAGGTAAGCCAGATGAACAGCGTATGGAAGATAAACCAGCCTTTATGCTCTATATCCTTAATACTGAAGATACCCAGCCAAAGTCCGCGCACAAACTCGCCTACCTTCCTGAAGATTCTGCGGTGCCGCAGCTTCTCAATGTTCTTATAGATGACCCAGCCGGTGATGGAGGCGGCTATGATGGTAATAGTAGCCAGGATATACAGCGTCTGCAGGTTCTGCTGCAGGCTCAGGTACCTTTCTGAGAAGATGTCCAGGAAGAAACGGTGCAGCCGGTCAAACTCCAGCAGGAGCGCAAACCCCATGCACAAGAAGAGCATCACCAAATCCAGCACGCGCTCGGTGACCACCGTACCCAGGGACTCGTTCACAGGCACGTCTTCTGATCGCTTGAGAAATGTGCATCGCATCACCTCGCCGGCCCTTGGCAATACTATATTGGCCAGGTACCCCACCATCAGGGCATGGTAGGTGGCCCAAAGCCGGGGCTTGTAGCCCAACGGCCCGAATTGCATGCGCCACCTGATGGCCCGGCTTACATAGCCCGCCACCGACAAGGCTAGCGTAACCCCAATCCAGAGGTAATTGGCTTGCGCCAGTTCTGCTTTCACCGCCTCAAAGTTGATGCTGCGCAGGGCGTAAGCCATCAGGAAGATGGAGATCGCCAGCAGAAGCAAATACTTGAGTACGTTGACGATCTTCTTCATTCAGGGGCCAAGCTTAAACTAAGCGGTTATGCTGGTCCGGGAAAATGACCGTGGGCTCATGGGACCGGGCATCTGCAAAGTTGATGAGGGCATAGGAGATAATGATGATCACGTCGCCTACCTGCACCCGGCGGGCCGCCGGGCCGTTAAGGCAGATCATGCCGCTACCACGCTCGCCTTTGATAATGTAGGTTTCAAAGCGTTCACCGTTGTTCACATTCACAATGGTTACCTTCTCATGCGGCACCATGTTGGCGGCATCCATCAGATCTTCATCAATGGTAATGCTGCCCACGTAATGTAATTCGGCCTGGGTTACCTTAGCCCGGTGTATTTTGGATTTAAGAACTTCAATCTGCATCAAAAACAATCTAAAAACATGCAAAGTTATAGATTATTTACGAGACAAACAGGATAATGGGGTCTTAGAAGGCTCCCCTAGAATTGGACTTTGTTTTTTTGCTTAAAGCAGGATATTGTCAATGAGCCGCACCTCGCCTAAGAACGCGGCCAAGCAGAGCGCCACCTTCTCAGATTCCTCTACTTGCTCCACGGGCTGCAGGCTCTGGGCGTCTACCACCTCCAGGTATTCTACCCTGATTTCCGGGAAAGCTGCCAAAAACGCCTCTGTCTCTTCCTTTGCCTGCGCTACCGGCTGGGTGGCCAGTTTCTCCTCCAGTACCTGTAAGGCCTGGTATAGCCTGGGCGCCACGGCCCGTTGTTCTGGGCTAAGCCGCCGGTTCCTGGACGACATGGCCAGGCCGTCTTCCTCCCTGATAATAGGGTAGCACACCAATTCCAAATCAAAGTTCAGGTCTAACACCAACTG
Organism: Rufibacter radiotolerans; assembly: GCF_001078055.1. Lineage (NCBI taxonomy): Bacteria > Pseudomonadati > Bacteroidota > Cytophagia > Cytophagales > Hymenobacteraceae > Rufibacter > Rufibacter radiotolerans. Next base: position 4,287,182 of record NZ_CP010777.1, read on the forward strand.
CTGGATGATGGCAAACTGTTGCAGGTCCTTCTGCCCGAAAAACGCCTGGTGCGGCGCCACCAAATGGAACAGCTTGCTCACCACGGTAGCCACCCCATTGAAGTGGCCCGGCCGGTGCGCCCCTTCCATGACCCGCTCCAGGTCCCCGAAGTCAAACGTGAGCTTGGCCTTGTGCTTGTACATCTCTTCGGCTAAGGGTGCAAACAGCACGTCACAGCCTTCCTGGGCCAGCATCTGGCCGTCTTTTTCCAGTAGGCGCGGGTACAGGCGGTAGTCGTCTGGGTTGTTGAATTGGGCGGGGTTCACAAAGACGCTGCAGACCACCACATCATTCTGGCTTTTGGCTGCCCTGATCAAGGAAAGGTGCCCTTCATGCAAGGCGCCCATGGTGGGCACAAAGCCAATGGAGAGCCCCTGCCGGCGAAGGGCTTCAGTATGATTTCTGATTTCTACCAGAGAGGAGAACTGCAACATAAAAGGCAGTGGGATTTTAAAGTGTTCAGAAAGTGTTCAGACAAAAGACGCCAAAGGTAGGATTTTATTCAAATAAATTGAAAATCAGCCAATAATTGCTTAATTTTGCATCTCGCAATACCTATTGCCTGTTTACAATTTAATTTCTCCAACCAATGTCCAAATTGAGAATCTTATACGCGGCCACCGAGATTGATCCCTTTTTGCAAACTACAAAAGTAGCGGAATTCCTGAGGATGTTGCCACAAGCGATGCAAGAGCGTGGGATGGAGGTTCGTATTTTTGTGCCCCGCTTTGGGTTGATCAACGAACGCAAGAACAGATTACATGAGGTTGTTCGTCTGTCTGGTATCAATATTGCCGTGGGCGAAGAAGAGAAACCCCTGATTATCAAGGTGGCCTCTATTCCTAATGCCAAGCTACAGGTTTATTTTATTGACAACGAAGACTATTTCCACCGCAAGTCCGTTTTGGTGGACAAAGACAATAAATTCCATGCAGATAATGATGAGCGTGCCATCTTCTTCTGCAAGGGCGTGCTGGAGACAGTGAAAAAATTAGGTTGGGCCCCGGACATTGTACATTGCAATGACTGGATGACAAGCTTAATGCCTTTGTATTTGAAGACCACTTACAAAAATGATCCTATCTTTAAGGCCGCAAAGTCGGTTTTCTCGGTTTATAACAGTGAGTTCACCCACAAGTTTGAGGGAGACCTTTTAGAGAAAGCCAAAATGCTGGATATTGAAGATGAGATGTTGGCTAACCTGCGGGCTGGCGACTTTGGCGCCTTCATTAAGATGGGAATGCAGTATGCAGATACCGTGATCAAATCTAATGAGGACTTCAGTGACAACATGAACGCTATGTTCACGGAGTACAACAACACCAAGCAGATCAACACCATCAGCACAGACGAAAACACCTTAGATTCTTACTTCAATTTCTATAATGAACTTGCGAATTAGCAAAGCAGCAGCCGCTCTCTTTCTTTCCTCTCTTGTTTTTTCCGCTTGTGAAGACCCTACTGCCATTGGCTTAGAACTGCAGGAACCCGGTACCCAGATTGGAACCACCTATTCAGACACGGCTACCGTTAAAGTTTCAACTGTTTTGCTGAACGACTCCGTTATCACCCTCAACTCAGCCCGGGTGCTGGTAGGGAGCGGATCAGACGCCACCTTTGGCTCGCTTACAGCCAAAACCTTCGCTGAATTTGGTATTCCTACGGCAGATATTGTCTTTGACGCCAATAAAGGCGCCGACTCACTGGTGCTACGCCTGGATTATGACTATTACTTTGGTGACACCACCCAGGCTATCACCTGGAACGTGTATAAGTTAACCGAGGGGTTCATTGACCAACGCACGTACTATACCTCTTCTTCTTTAGAGACCAGTGCTGAAGTGTTGGGAACGGTTACGTTTAGGCCGCGGCCTAAAGGTACCTACGTGACCCTTGGCGCCACCGGTGACACGCTTACCCGCAATAACCCGTACCTGGTCAACATAAAACTAGACAAGGCCCCCGGCGTGGAGCTGGCCAATGCCATTCTGGCTCAGTCTGGCAAAGAACCGCTTAAGACGCAGCAAGGCTTTCTGGATAACCTCCTGAAAGGCCTGGTGATTGCCCCGGCCAGTACGCAGAACAATGGAGCTGTTTTAGGCCTGAACCTGAATGCTGTTAATACAAAACTTACCCTGTATTACACCGCTACCGCAGACAGCAAGCCAAAGGAGTATAGCTTTATTCCTACGTCCCGGTTCTTCAACCAGATTCAGTCCAGCAGAGCCGGCACTCCTTTGGCCAGCCTGAGCGCCCATGGCTCCTCTATTTCTTCGGGGGCGGCCAATAACCTTGCTTTTATGCAGGCAGGCGCGGGTCTGGTAACTAAGATTGACTTACCCTACGTGACTAATTTCCGGACCCAAAATGGCGTTAGCAAAGACCTGGCCGTGAACAAAGCCGAACTGGTGATTCCTATTCTGGAGTCTTCGGTGGCCAACGGTAATGATTCTCTGAAACTTCCTGCCATTGCCACCGTATTGGAATCCACTCTCAACAACCGTATCTCCCGCACCACTGGTGGCGTACCAAACGCATTGGTGGGTGAAGGCACGGGCGCTGAGGCCAGGTTGGAATACCGCGGAAAAGGGAAAGGGTATAATTATGTGGTGAACATTACCAGTTATATGCAAAGCCTTCTGTACAACAGAAAGGCCAACAACGGGTTAATTCTGTACCCTTCTAATATCAGCGCTACGCCGTCCACGCCAACCAACTTCGCGCAAACGGTGAACCGCGCCATTATTGAGGCCAATCAAGGGAATACCAATCCTGCTGCCCGCAAGGTGAAGCTCCGGATCTTCTATTCAACCGCTCAATAATTCATTTATATAATTCAAAGTAAACAGACCTATACTATACTATGTGTGGAATTGTAGCATACGTAGGGCAGCGTGAAGCATGCCCTATCATTTTGAAAGGTTTAAAGCGGTTGGAATATCGTGGCTACGATAGTGCCGGAGTAGCCTTGCTAAGCGAAGGTGAACTAAAGGTTTTCAAGAAAAAAGGCAAAGTTGCTGACCTGGAGGCCTTTATAGGTGACCGTAACACCAGCAGCCATATTGGTATTGGACACACCCGTTGGGCTACCCATGGTGAGCCAAATGATGCCAATGCCCACCCCCATTACTCCAGTTCAAAAAAGATCGCCATTATTCACAATGGTATCATAGAGAACTATGCTTCTTTAAAGAAACACTTGATCAATAAGGGCTACGAATTCCACAGCGACACAGACTCTGAGGTTTTTGTGAACCTGATTGAGGACATTAGAGAGAACAGCAAGGTTTCTTTGCCTGAGGCCGTACGCCTGGCCTTGCATGAGGTAGTAGGCGCTTACGCAATTGTGGTAATCTCCCATGATTCCCCTACCCAACTGGTAGCCGCCCGTAAAGGTAGCCCGCTGGTGATTGGCGTTGGCAAAGGCGAGTACTTCCTGGCTTCAGATGCTACTCCTATCATTGAGTATACTAATGAAGTGGTTTACCTCAATGACTTTGAGATTGCTGTAATTAAAGACGGCGTCCTGGATATCCGTACAAAAGAAGACGTGGTTCAGACACCATATATCCAGACGCTGGAAATGGAGCTGGAATCCATTGAGAAAGGCGGTTACCCGCACTTCATGCTGAAGGAGATCTTTGAGCAGCCCCGTTCTATCCTGGACAGCATGCGCGGCCGTTTGGTAGCTGAGAACACGCAGCTGACCATGTCCAGCATCAGGGAATATGCTACCCGCTTTAAGAATGCAGACCGCATTATTATTGTGGCCTGCGGTACTTCATGGCACGCTGGCCTGGTGGCCGAGTACATGATTGAGGAGTTTGCCCGTATACCGGTAGAAGTAGAATATGCTTCTGAGTTCCGTTACCGTAACCCGGTGATCAGAGAGGGAGACATTGTAGTGGCTATTTCCCAGTCTGGTGAAACCGCAGATACCTTGGCGGCCCTGGAACTGGCTAAGTCTAAAGGAGCCCTGATCTTTGGGGTGTGTAACGTGGTGGGTTCTTCTATCGCCCGTGCCACAGACGCAGGTGCCTACACGCACGCCGGCCCTGAAATTGGGGTAGCCTCTACCAAAGCGTTTACTGCGCAGGTAACGGTTCTTTCCCTGATTGCGATGATGCTGGCTGAGATGCGCGGCACCATGGAAACCTCCGCCCTTCGTCAGATGATGATGGAAATGGAGCAGATTCCTGCCAAGGTGGAGAAAGCCCTGCAACTGGACAAAGAAATACAGGCGATCTCTGAGATTTTCAAAGACGCTACTAACTTCATCTACCTGGGTCGTGGTTTCAACTTCCCGGTAGCCCTGGAAGGCGCGCTTAAGCTGAAAGAGATCTCTTACATTCACGCAGAAGGGTACCCGGCGGCAGAAATGAAGCACGGACCTATTGCCCTGATTGATGAGAACATGCCGGTAGTGGTAATCGCTACCAAAGACAGCTCATATGAGAAGATCGTTTCTAACGTGCAGGAAGTACGGGCCCGTAAAGGACGCGTGATCGCTATCGTTACCGAAGGCGATACGGTGATCCCGCAGATGGCTGAGTTCGTGATTGAGGTGCCAGCCGCCCATGAAGCGTTGATGCCGCTTATCTCTGTGATTCCGTTGCAGTTGCTGAGCTACCACATTGCCGTAATGCGCGGCTGTAACGTAGACCAGCCCCGTAACCTGGCAAAATCTGTAACGGTTGAATAAGCTGTTCCAGACACAAATACTAAAAAGGGAAGCCATGTGGCTTCCCTTTTGTTTTGGGGTCGTTTTCTGAGAAACAGGCTTAAAACGCAAAAGGCTTTTCGCTACGCTATCTCTTACTTGATCTCATATAAGGTGGCCAGAAAGACGCAGGCTTTGTCTACGGCCCTGCGGGAGCTTTCCTGCAGAATGCTTACTTCCAAGACCTCGCGTTCAAAATTAGTAGAAGACGGGTGCAGGCCCACCAGGTGGAAATTAAGGGGCAGATAATCGGCCGCCAGGGCCTCCAGCTCAAACCCCGAGGCGTTGCAGAAGACCACTAGCTTGTCGGCTTTCCCTTCCTTGTTGTATTGCTCCATGCGCCAGGGCTGCTCGTGCAAAAGCAGGTCAAATACCAGGTCTGCCTGTGGTAACCATACAGCCAGTTCCTCTGGGGTCTGCAGATGCAGGTAGGCGCGGTTATAGAATCGTAACCCAAACTCTGCTTCCTGCTCCGGCGTTGCCAAAACCAATGTATTCATAATTCAGTACCTTTAGCCCATAAAGATAACGATTAAACTACATCTACTTATGGCAACCAACCTTATAGAAAGCAAATCTGCCCCGGCTCCCATTGGCCCTTACAGCCAGGCCGTGATGGCGGGTAACACCCTGTACGTATCTGGCCAGATTCCCTTAGACCAGGCTACCGGCAACCTGGTGCAGGGCGATATTCAGTCAGAAACGCACCAGGTCATGAAAAACCTGCAGTACATCTTAGAGGAGGCCGGCATGGATTTCAGCCACGTGGTGAAGTGCAGCATCTTCGTGAAGGACCTGGGTAACTTCGGCGCTATCAATGAAACCTACGGCAGCTATTTCACCAGCAACCCACCCGCCCGTGAGACCGTGGAAGTGAGCCGCCTGCCCAAAGACGTGAACGTGGAGATTTCCTGCATTGCGGTGAAGTGGTAGTTTGGTAATGTGCTAATTTTTTAATGTGCTGATGTGCTAAAGGGGAATTAGCAAGAACAGTTTCCTGAGAGAATGGCATATTGGCAATACTCCCGTTTTAGGCCTGTTTTTAGAAAAACAGGCCTAAAACATTTTAATAGTCAGGCAATTGAAGACACTACTTCTCAATTTATACAGCGCGTTATTTCAATAGCACATTAAAAAATTAGCACCTTAATTATTCCTCCTCCCCCTTGGCCTTTGCTTCATTAGGCCCGGGCTCGGCGTTTACCGGGGTGTGGCCTACTTCCACCTCATGGTTTTCCACGCGCACGGCAAAGGAAGACGGATAGATATCGGCGCCATAGCGGCGGGCGTATACCAACGTGAACTGGGCACCTAAAAAGATAATCTGCGAGGTATAGAAGACCCATACCAGCACCACAATCACAGAGCCGGCCGCGCCGTAAATGCTGGAAAAATCACTGTTGCCCAGATAAATCCCGATCAAGGATTTGCCCAGCGCGAATAGCAGCGCCGTTACCAGCGAGCCAACCCACACGTCCTTCCATTTGATCTTGGCGTCTGGCAGGTACTTGTAAATAAGAGCGAACAGGAAGGTCACCACGGCGGTAGACACCAGAAAATTGGTAATTTGGGTGAGGTGTATCATTGACGGGTCTACCTTCTTGGCCAGGTAGGAGGTAATCACCACCAGAATAGCATTCACAATCAAGCTCACCAGCAGCAAGAAAACTATACCAAAGATCATAGCGAAGGACAACAACCGGTCCACCAGAATCTTCAGGTATTCGTTTTTGGGCTTCGGCTTTACGCCCCATATCTGGTTCAATGATTCCTGCAAAGAGATGAATACCCCTGTTGCCCCCACCAGCAGCGTCAAGACCCCAATAATAGTGGCCAAGGTAAAGTCAGCGGACTGATGGATACTCTCCACCATCTCCTGAATATCGGCGGCACCTTTGCTGCCCATGAGCTCGCGCAACTGGGTGTATACCTCGCCCTGCACCGCCTCACGCCCAAAAACGGCGCCAGCGGTGTTGATCATGATAATGAGAATGGGCGGGAGCGCGAAGATGGTGTAATAGGCCAGCGCCGCCCCTTTCTGGAAGGAGTTGTTGTCCAGGAAGTCAAACCAGACTTCTTTAATGATACACCAGCCTTCAACAAATATTTTCTTAAACATAGACCTGGTTTTCCCTTTCATACGCACCTTACACGGTAGGTTTACAAACTTCCGGAAAGGTAACCTTATTTCATTGATAGAAGACCGCTTTCAGCAACGCAGGCCTCTCCTTTAAGAATACCTGACAGAACCGCAAGGTTTTACGGGTAAAAGCTTTAATGAAGCCTTGAAAAACTGTACTTTTGCACTCCTATTTATAACGTTGAATAACATGGAGAGAGAAGTACGAGTACGCTTTGCCCCCAGCCCAACCGGGCCTTTGCACATTGGTGGGGTGCGTACAGCATTGTATAATTACCTGTTTGCCAAAAAAATGGGCGGCAAGATGTTGCTGCGCATTGAAGATACAGATCAAAACCGCTTTGTGCCCGGCGCCGAGCAATACATTTTTGACAGCCTGGCCTGGTGCGGCATTAAGTTAGATGAAAGCCCTGTCCACGGCGGTCCGCATGCCCCTTACCGCCAGTCTGAGCGCAAGCCCATGTACATGGACTACGCCCTGCAATTGGTAAACGCCGGACATGCCTACTACGCCTTTGACACCGCCGAGGAACTGGAAGCCATGCGCGAGCGCCTGAAAGCCGCCAAGGTAGCCACCCCGCAATACAACGCCATTACCCGCGCCACCATGAAGAACTCCCTCACCCTGCCAGAGGATGAGGTGAAGCGCCGGCTAGAGAGCGGAGACCCGTACGTGATCCGTTTGAAAGTGCCGCGCAAAGAGGAGATCCGTCTCAAAGACATGATCAGAGGCTGGGTGATGGTGCATTCCTCGGCTATTGATGACAAGGTGTTGATGAAGTCTGATGGCATGCCTACCTACCACCTGGCCAACATCGTGGATGACCACTTGATGGAAATCACCCACGTAATACGCGGCGAAGAGTGGCTCCCGAGCGCGCCGCTGCACGTACTGCTGTACCGCTATTTTGGGTGGGAAGATACCATGCCTGAGTTTGCCCACTTGCCTTTGCTTTTGAAACCAGACGGCAACGGAAAGCTGAGTAAGCGCGACGGCGACAAGCTGGGTTTCCCGGTGTTCCCGCTGAACTGGGTAGACCCCGTGACCGGCGAGCAGTCCAGCGGTTACCGTGAGGCCGGCTACCTGCCAGAGGCCTTCGTGAACTTCCTGGCGTTCCTGGGCTGGAACCCCGGCACGCAGCAGGAGTTGTTTACCATGGACGAACTGATTGAGGCCTTCAGCATTGAGCGCATTGGTAAATCAGGTACCCGTTTTGACATTCAGAAAGCCCGCTGGTACAATGAGCAGTACCTGCGCGCCAAACCAGACGCCGAACTGGCGAAATACCTGCTGGCCGCCCTGCCGCAGGGCATTGACTGCTCAGAAGAACGCGCCGAGAAAATTGTGGGCCTCATGAAGGAGCGCGTGACCTATCCGCAGGACTTCTGGAAAGAGGCCGTTTACTTCTTTGAGGCACCTACCCAGTACAATGAGCAGGTAGCCGCCAAGAAATGGTCGGCGGCCGGTGCCGGCGCCTTTGAGCAGTTCAAGAACGAACTAGCCACCTTGCCAGACTTCAACGCCGAGACCGTGAAGGCCCTACTTTTGCAGGTGCTGGAGCGCAACGGCCTTAAGATTGGCCAAGTGATGCAGGCCTTGAGAATAGCGCTTACCGGCGTAGAGGCCGGCCCAGACCTGATGGCCATCATTGAGATCATTGGCCGGGAGGAAACCGAGCGCCGTATTGAGGCGGCTTTGGCCAAACTGGTGCAGTACGCCGTTTAACACATCCATTCCGTTTTAGGCCTGTTTTTGGTAGAACGGACCTAAAACGCTACCCGTGCTTTCTGCACGTAAACCTCCTTTATAAATTAGCGCCCGGCGTTTGTTTATGAAGGAGGTTTCTTTTTAATTCGTTTATCCTTCTTTGCGTTTTCCCGTTTGTAGTAGAACAAGCAAAACCGGGTGGCTTGCCGCACAGGCCTCCCCTAACCCGACACTACTATGGCAAAGAAGAAGTCTGATAACGGCAAAAAAGACAATAAACCAGAGAAAAAAGCGAAGGTACACCCAGAGCTGGAAGGCTTTGAGATCAAGATCAACCCCCTGGGCGATATTACCTCCAACTTCAACATTGACCAGCTTAACTCCTTTCTGGACCGCAACGTGAGCGATAAAAAGCTGGTAGGCGACCAGGGCAAGAAACGGGAGCAGGAAGAAGAGGAATACCCTATTGAGGAAACCGTGGAGGAGGAAGAGAACGAGGAAGATTTCTTTAAAGGGAGCACCGGCCTGGGCGAGGAAGATGCTGATGACATCGCGGGCAAAGACGAAAAACCCTCAGGCGACAAGCCTAAAAAGAAATAACCTTTTACACCCTTTATGAGATCCCACGAAATAGACTACCGCATTCACGGCAATGACATTCAGGTACTGGAAATAGAGCTGGACCCCCAGGAAACGGTCATCGCCGAAGCCGGCGCCATGGTGTTCATGGAAGACGGCGTTCAGTTTGAGACCAAGATGGGCGACGGCTCCAACCCGGCCCAGGGCTTTCTGGGCAAATTGGTGCAGATGGGCAGCCGCGCCCTTACCGGCGAGTCCTTGTTCATGACCCACTTCACGCACCGCGGATACGGCAAAGCCAAAGTGGGTTTCTCGGCCCCCTATCCCGGCACCATTGTGCCTTTGGATCTCACGCAGTTCCCCAACGGGCTCATTGTGCAGAAAGACGGGTTTCTGGCCGCGGCGCTGGGCACCAAGATTGCCATGCACTTTAACCAGCGTTTGGGCGCGGGCTTCTTCGGGGGCGAAGGCTTCATCATGCAGCGCCTCACCGGCGATGGCCTGGCCTTTATCCATGCAGGCGGCACCGTGATTGAGCGGCACCTGCACAATGAGACCCTGCGCGTAGACACTGGTTGCGTGGTAGCCTATGAAAACGGGATTGATTTTGACATACAGCGGGCGGGCGGCCTGCGGTCCATGGTGTTTGGCGGCGAAGGCCTTTTCCTGGCCACCCTCCGGGGCACCGGCCGCGTCTGGATTCAGTCTATGCCAGTGAAGAAACTTATTCAGGCCCTTATGCCGCACGGCGGAAATGCCAACAAAGAAGGCGGCCTTCTGAGCAGCTTCCTGGAGTAACTTTCTTAAGCGAAGACAATAAAAATGCCCGGCGTAAACCGGGCATTTTTTGTTAGCTCGTTTCGGGCCTGTTTTCTGAAAAACGGGCCCAAAACGATGCATTGATTTTATCAGGCACCCGCAGGCGGAATTGGGGCCGGTACCACGTTCTTAATGGGCGGCAATGATTTAAGATAGGCGAAGATGGCTTCCAGATCCTGGTCTGTCATGTTGCGGTAATTAGGCCAGGGCATGGGCGGAAGCAAGGTTCTGCCATTTTCCATGCCTTTGTACTTTCCTTTCCTCAGAGCTGTCTTGAAGTTATCTATGGTCCAGTTCCCTATGCCGGTGGCGTCTGGGGTAAGGTTAGCCGAAAAAGACGTGCCCCAAGGACCTACCCCCACTGTATTGTCCATGGAAAAAAGATGCCACCCACTTTTGGCGGCGCCTGCCAGCACAGGAGGAACCTTGTCTGAGGCGGGGTGCCCCGATAGCAACCGGCTGGGGTCCGGGGTCATAGGCGGAATCTTGTCTGTAGGCGCCAACTTAGGCGAGTGGCAGTCATTGCAGGAACCCACAGCGACTAGGTATTTGCCTCTTTCCACCAGCTCATCCTGGGTAAGTGCTGCAGGTTGGGTAGTGGTTTGGTTCAGGTCACTGGTAGTGCCGGCTTCCGCAGTGGTGCCTTCCTGCTTTTTATCTTCGCAGCTATAGAATACTGCGGCGGCACACAAGAGAGTCAGAATTTTTTTCATGGCTTTAAGAAGGTTATGGTGAGAGAAATGAGGGACTGCAGGCACAGGTGGAAACTCCCTATAGAGGGTAAGCAGTAAAATCTGTTGGGGAAATCTCAGGAAGCGGCCTTGGTTACTTTAATGCCAGGACACTCATTTATGTTAAATGCTTCAGCCATAGTTACAACCCACTGTAAGTGAGTGCCTACTTTACCTGATCCATTTCCTGCTTATGCGGCCTAAGCGGTGTTCCCAAGAAAACTTTCTAATAAATAAAGATAATAAATTAATACTTATTCTTTTATAAATACCAATTTATTTTTTTTAGAGAAATTTCTCTGGTATGCTTTTGCTTATCTATGAAGCTGTTTAGGAAAGAAGAAAACCAGACCAGTTTCTAAAGGAAAGGCCAGAGGAGGAAAGGCCAGAGTGGAAATAAACTCTGTACAGAAGATTGGAAGCTATCCCACTCTTCTAAAACACGAAGTCTGTTTTGAGCCTGTTTTTAAGAAAACAGGCTCAAAACGATTGCAAGAAATAGGGTCTATTGAGCCAGGTTATTTACTTCCAGGATTTCCTCCAGGTACTCCCGGTTGTTGGCCAGGCGCGGCACTTTGTGCTGGCCGCCCATTTTGCCTTTGAACTGAAGCCAGTTCAGGAAAGCGCCTTTGGGGGCCACGGTGATCAGGGGTGCCTGCAGGGCCAGGTCTTTATGGCGCTTGGCGTCATAGTCTGAGTTAACCGAGCGCAGGGTCTGGTCCAGCACTTGGGTAAACTGGTCCAGGCTGGAAGGCTGCTGGAAGAATTCTATCACCCATTGGTGCCCGCCTTTGCTCTTGCCCTCAAAGTAGACAGGGGCGGCCGTGAAATTGGTGATAGTGGCACCAGTGGCCTCACAGGCCTTGGTAATGGCCACCTCCGCGTTCTCCACCACTACCTCCTCACCGAAGGCATTGATGAAATGCTTGGTCCTGCCGGAGATCTTGATGCGGTAGGGCGCCAGAGAGGTGAATTTAACGGTATCGCCAATCTTGTAGCGCCAGAGGCCGGCGTTGGTGGAGATGATAAGCGCGTAGTTCTGGCCCAACTCCACCTGATCTAAGGTGAGCACCGTGGGGTTCTCCTGGTCGGCCTCCTCCATAGGAATGAACTCATAGAAGACGCCGTAGTCCAGCATGAGCAGCATCTCGTCCTTTAGGTGGGGCTCATCCTGTATCCCGAAGAAGCCCTCAGAGGCGTTATAGACCTCCAGGTAGTTCATTTTCTCAGACGGGATCAATTGCCTAAACAGCTCGCGGTACGGCCCAAAGGCCACGGCGCCGTGGGTGAACAACTCCAGGTTTGGCCATACCTCCATGATATCCTTGGCGCCCGTCTCCTCCAGAATGCGGTTCAGGAGCACGTAGGTCCAGGTGGGCACGCCCGAAAGGCTGGTCACGTTTTCTTTGACGGTGATCTCCACCATCTTCTCAATCTTCTCCTCCCACTTGTCCATGAGCGCCACCTTGAGCGGCGGGGTGCGCATGGCCTCGGCCCAAATGGGCAGGTTCTGCATAATCACTGCCGACACGTCGCCGCAGCGGGTGTTGGCGTTGAAGTCATTGGGGTGGTGGCTGCCGCCGATGGAAAGCCCCTTGCCTGAGAACACCTTGGTGTCTGGGTAGTTGTTCACGTAAATGGAGAGCATGTCTTTGCCCCCCTTGTAATGGCATTCTTCCAGCGCCTCTGGGGTCACCGGAATAAATTTACTGCGGGCATTGGTGGTACCCGAGGACTTGGCGAACCACTCTACCTTGCTGGGCCACAGAATGTTCTGTTCGCCCTTGAGCACGCGCTCAATGTGCGGATACAGGTCTTCATACGCGCTAATAGGCACCCGCTCCTGGAACTCCCGCACGCTCAGTTTGTCTGAGTAGCCGTACTGCTGGCCCCACTCTGTATTTTTTGCGGTATTGATAAGGTTGGAAAACAACTCGTTCTGCACATCATGCGGGTACTTCCGGAAGAGATCTATCTGATGGATTCTCTTCTTCATTACCCATGTCACTAGCGAATTGAATAACTCCACTATAGAATTGTTGATTGTTAGTTGTTGATTGTTTTTGATCTGCTTATGTTTTCAGGTTATCGTTGGTCAACTTAATTAGATTGTTGATCGATATAGGTAACCTTTACAGATTTTGGAATATGTGCTTGTACTGTTCTTCAGAGATTAAGTTTCTGACTTTTGCGTTCTCATTCCAATCCAAGCATTCATAAACAGAGCCGCGAGCGAAACGATAAAAGTTGATTTTGTCTTTCTTCCCGAACCTCCCGAAGCCCTCCGCCAGATTGGCTGAAAGGCTGTCCACTGCTCTTGCAAATTGCTTACCAACCATCTCTTTTTCAAAATGGCCCCATTTGGTTACTATTTCCCAAACATAATTGCTTAGTTTAAAAGCAGCTTTATAAGCTTCAATATCATTTAACTGCAGATATTTTCTCTCTTCCATCTAAAAAAAAAAACAATCAGCAATTAACAATCAACAAGTAACTAGATCTTCCGCTTCAGCTCAAAGTGCTTGCCCAGATAGACACGGCGCACTTGTTCGTCGGCGGCCAGCTCTTCGGCGGTGCCGGATTTCAGGATCTTGCCTTCAAAGAGCAGGTAGGCGCGGTCCACGATGGAGAGGGTCTCGTTCACGTTGTGGTCGGTGATGAGAATGCCTATGTTCTTGGTTTTGAGTTTGGCCACAATGGTCTGGATCTCTTCTACCGCAATAGGGTCTACCCCGGCAAACGGCTCATCCAGGAGCACGAAGCTGGGATCTACGGCCAGGGCCCTGGCGATCTCGGTGCGGCGGCGTTCGCCCCCGGAAAGCACCACGCCTTTGTTTTTGCGCACGTGCGTGAGCGAGAACTCCTCCAGCAACTCTTCCACTTTCTCGCGGCGCTCCTGCTTGTTCTTATCGGTCATCTCCAGCACGGCCATGATGTTCTCCTCCACGGTCAGGTCCCGGAACACCGAGGCTTCCTGCGCCAGGTAGCCCACGCCTTTTTTGGCCCGGCGGTACATGGGCAAGGTAGTGATGTCTTCGTGGTCCAGGAAAATGCGCCCGGAGTTAGGCTTCACCAGCCCCACAATCATGTAGAAGGAAGTGGTTTTACCGGCGCCGTTGGGCCCTAGCAGCCCCACAATCTCGCCTTGGTTTACCTCTACGCTCACATCATTGACTACCGTGCGAGACTTATATTTTTTGAACAGGTTTTCGGAACGTAAAATCATTGCCTTAAAATTAAGGAATAAACCTTAGATGTGGTATGGTAACGCAAAAGAGGGGGCTTTACGCATAAATTGTTAAATGGTTATATTATATTGTTGCACTCTGCTTATAAAGTGGTGTATATGAGTAATAAAATTTGCTGTTTCTCATCTTTTGCTTTACCTTTTACGTCCTTATTACTAGTAGATCAACGTAACCATGTTCTCCTTTTTCCACATCCTGCGTCGCAAAGGTACGGCACCGGTGGCCCTGTTCTTCATAAGCCTGTTTTTAATGGCGGCGGGGTCCACTTCCTCAGAATTTCTGCATGGCATTGATGTGTCCCGTTACCAGAAAGACGTGAACTGGGAGCATGTGAAGGAAGCCGAGATCCATTTCGCCTTCATGAAAGCCACCGAAGGCGATTTCCTGAAGGACCGGTACTTTGACACGAACTGGGAGAACAGCCGCAAGTATGGCATTAAGCGCGGGGCTTACCACTTCTACCTGCCAGATGTGAGTATTGAGGACCAGATTGAGATTTTCAAAAGAACGGTGACGTTGCTGCCCGGCGACCTGGCCCCGGTCCTGGATGTGGAAACTCCTTGCAACAGCATTTCTGATGCCCAACTTCGCCGCGACATCTTTCAGTGGCTCACTGCCATTGAGGAACACTACGGCGTGAAACCCATCATTTATACCAACCAGATCTATTACAACCGCAAGCTCAGAGGCTATTTCACGGATTATCCTTTATGGATTGCCCGGTACCAGAACGCCGAGCCTATTACGCACCCCAAAGACAACATGGCTTTCTGGCAATACTCAGAAACGGGCACCGTGAAAGGCATTGACGCCCCGGTAGACATGAACTGGTTTTTTGGAGACGTCTCTGCGCTGAACAAGCTTTGCGTTCCGGCCAAAGCGGCTGCCCCAGCCCCTACCGGCACCATGGCACAAAACAACGAGCTTTAAGCCCGTTTTCGGGAAAACAGGCGTAGAACGCCAGCCCATTCTTCGCCGGATACACCAGTCTGCCTAGCTTCTGGCTGCTCTTTTATTGAACAACAGCCACCCTAGCAAAAACCCTAAGCCGGCGCCCAGCAGAAACGGACGCGACGTGGAAACCGGGATAAACCTGGTCTTTTTGGCTGTTACCTCAAACACACCTTTCGGGACGGCATAGAGCCCTCCGCCGGCCCCTTCCCCGCTGGCGTCTTTCCCGGCTTCGGTCTTCTTATTGCCTTGCCCGTAGCCTCCGCCCAGACCCATGGCTACCTGCGCCACCGGAATAATGGTCTTGCCCTGGGTTTCTATGGGTTCCCCGAAGATATTCTTGATAGAGGCATTCTGGTTCAGGCTGGCCGCTACAACGGAACCAATATTGTGCTCTTCTAAAGTGCTGTCTGGCATCATAACGGTTTCCTTAAGGTGTCTTAGTTTGTACTGCTTCTTGTAGGGAATGTTGTTCTTGCCCAACGCGCTTCATCAACAGATAGACCCATAAAAAACGCCCGGCCCCTTTTCAGGAGTCGGGCGTTTTAGGCCTGTTTTCAGGAAAACGGCTCGGAAACGGGTTACCGCATGGTGTTAGGCTGGCTTACTGGCGTGGTGGCTGGCTGTTGACCGGGCGCGGGCGTGGCTGTGGCGGGTTCCTCAATCAGTTCAAGGCCGTACTCTTTGCCTTTCACCAGCGTTGGTACCCCTTTCTTCATCCAGGCAGGCTCTGGGGCGCCTTTCAGGTAATGGTCAAAGAACTGTGACATGCGCACCGAAAGGTCTTTGCGGTTCTTGCGTTGCACCAGGTTGTGGGCCTCGCCGTTATACACCAAAAGCCAAACGGGTTTGTTCAGGCGGCGCAGGGCCATGAACATCTCAATACCCTGGTACCACGGAACAGCACCGTCATTATCATTGGCCATCATCATGAGCGGGGTCTCCACTTTGGGTACGAAGAACAGCGGAGAGTTCTCAATGTACTGCATGGGCTTTTCCCATAGCGTTCCGCCAATACGGCTTTGGGTGCGCTCATATTGGAACTGCCGGCTCATGCCGCTTTCCCAGCGTATTCCGCCGTAGGCGCTAGTCATGTTGCTTACCGGGGCCCCGGCCATGGCGGCCTTGAACATGTTCGTGCGGGTTACTAGGTACGCCACCTGGTAACCGCCCCAGCTCTGCCCCTGCAAGGCCATGTTCTTCTCATCCACGAAACCTTTGGCCACCAGGCTCTGCACGCCCGGGATAATGCTGTGGTAGGCGCTCTCGCCGGGGTAACCGTCTTTGTACACGATGTCTGGCACAAACACCAGGTAGCCTTGGCTCACGAACAACGGAATGTTAATGGTAGAGGCGCTGGGGGCCGGCGAGCGGTAATTGTGAAGGGTCTCTGCGTTGCGTTCATAGAAATACACCAGCATGGGGTACTTCTTCTTGGGGTCAAAATTCTCGGGCTTGAACAACAGGCCTTCCAGGGGAACGCCATTGTCTGAGCGCCAGTCTACCAGTTCCACGCTGCCCCACAGGTACTCATTCTGCTGCGGGTTGGCGTTGCTGATCTTCTGCGGATTGGTAAAGCTGGTGTTGCTTACCCACAGGTCTGAATACTCTTTGAAGCTGGCCTTCCGGAAGATAAGGCGGTCGCTGTTTTTGGCTTTGCGCACGCTGGAGAAGCTGTAGGGCTGCATCAAAACTTTTTGCGGCGCTCCGGCCTTGGTTACGTGGTCGGTGTAGAAACCGGCGTCTTTGGTCTTCAGGTCCAGGGTGCGCAGCAGAATCTGGTCCTCTGAAGGGATCACGCGCTGGCTGGGGTTCAGGCTCAGGTACCGGAACTGCAGGTTGTTCTGACGGCCGTAGCCGTCGGTGATGTTCACGGCAGCCGCTTTGCCAGAAGGGTCCAACCGCCAGATGTCATAGCGGTCATTTACCAGCAGGTGCGCATCGTCTTTGGTCCAGCCGGTGATACCGTACTCCTCAGGCAGCGTAGGCATGTCATTCTGTTCATCATAAAACGCCACTTTCATTTTTTTTGTGAGGTTCACCGGGGTGCCAGCTTTCACAGACATCGCTTTCCAGGAACTATCAGCGGGCTCATACCAGTACAGGTATTTCCCGGCCGGCGATAATCTTGGGGTGCCGCGGGTGTTTTTTATGGCCAGTTTGCGGCTGCCGTCTTTCAGGTCAATGAGCCAGGTGTCTTGCCGGGACGGGGTGTCATAGCCCACACTCAACAGGTAGTTCACGTTGCTGCTGCCCACGGCCACATCAGAAGTACGACCGGGGTTCAAAGACACATCCGGAATCTCCAGGGTGGCCAACTGCACTATTTTCTTGCTTTTGAGGTCATACACGGCCAGGAACGAGCGTTTCTGCTCCCGCTCCAACTGCTTGAGCTGCATGGGCTGGATCAAAGGATCACGGTAGGTCCAGACATCAAGGCTCACTTTCTCCTCGTCTAGCTTGGTAGAGTCTTTCTCATACTGGGTAGGGCGCGGAAAGGTCCCGAAGAACAGGCGGTCGCCTTTGTCTGAGAAGCCCAACTGGGCGTGCTCGCTCACCATCCATTTTGCCGGCATGCCTTTGTAGGCGGTATCTGCTAGCACGCGGATTTTGTTGTCTTTGGCCACCCAGTGGCGTAGCTGAAAGTACCGGATGTCTTTGCCCGTGCTGTCCTTGCTGGTCACAAACGCCAATTGCTCGCCGGCCTTGTCTGACACCAGGTTCTTGTAGGTCACGCGGCCACTGTCAATAGGCATAGCTTTGCGTGAAGCCGTATTGAAGGCATGCACGCCAGCCTTATGTAGAGAGTCTTTGGCGGCTTTCACGAAGAACAGCATGTTGCCCTTGTCTGAGAACTGGAAATCAATGACGCGGTCAAAGCGGTATTCCTGGCCGGTAGCCAGATGGCGAAGTACCAGTTCAGAGGCCTCTTCCTTTTTGTCGGTTCCCGCGCCGGTAGCTCTGCCCGTAGGTCTGCTAGGGGCCGGGGCCGGAGTGGCCGCCTTGGTTTTGCTAGTATCTTTGGCGGCCTTAGTAGCCAAGGGCGCCTCCAACTGATAGGCTAGCCATTCGCCGCTTTGCTTGGGCAGTTTATAGGACTTCACGCGGGCCACGTACTGCGCGCTTCCTTTGGCCAGGTCATAGATAGCCAGGGAATCCTTGGGCATCTCCTCGGGCTTCTTCTTTTTCAACTTTGCCTGACGGGTAACGGCATAGGCAGGTTTGATCTGGAAGATGGCAAAACGGCTGTCTACGGTAAAGGCGCTTTTATAGCCATGCTTAAAGGCCTTGCCCGTGTTCTGGGTCAAATCTCTCAGGTGCAGGACGCCGTCGCCCTCCTGGGGTTCTACGCCGTAGAGCAGGAATTTACCGTCATTGGAAAGGGAGTCTGCCTCAATGCTCTTCCAGGAGTCATAGACATCATGGGTCAAGACTTTTTTAGCGGGCGCCTGGGCCTGCGACGTCAACGCACATGCGCTCAGCAAAAGCCCCGCCAAAACGATTTTGGGTTTCATATCTGGGAATGGTTGTTTGTGTAGGATGGAAATTTAAAAATACACTATCTGCTCCTTACATGCGAACTTATTCCCCGCTAAATCCTGGTTTAGAAGCGTTTTGAGAAAAACGGCCCTAAAATGGCTATGGCATGGAACGAGCAACCACAGAGAAACAGTGTTACCATTTGAACCGCCACGGACAGGTCAAGCCCTGTCCCTACACCAACGTGGCTTATTCTCCTATGTGCAAGGCCATTGGCGAAGACACTCGTAGGAGCTGCGCACGCTACGAGGTCTTTGGAGCCAGCGCAATCTGGCAAGAAGCAGGCACTCTTTCCTCTCCGCCTGAAAGGCGATACAGGCATGGCAACGGACCAAGCAGCAAACCAGTCGTGTACCCATAACCTTGCGGAGGGCCGCCACGCGTAGCCCGAAGCAGGGGCAAGCAGTAGCGGAACAAACAGTAATGGTGTAAGCTCCCTATGGAACAGATAGCCTTTGCCAGGTGGTACCGCGGTGAAGCCCCGCCTGTCTGAGCGGCAGCGAGTTCGGGGCTTCTTGATTCTTTTGGTTACTTTTCTCATCAAGGAGAAAAGTGACAGACGCCGGCCGGCCGCGACTCCCGCTAAGAGACTGGGCAGGAAGTTAATAAAAAGTAAAAGCTTATTGGTAGATGGAAAGGCAGTCTAAGTCGTTGGCCCCTAGGAACACCAACCACGGCGAGTAAAAGGCCAAATTAGAAAAAAGTCGTTTTAGGCCCGTTTTCTCAAAAACAGGCCTAAAACGGAAAGCACGATAAAACAGAAAGCTATTCCGCGAAGCGGATGTCTTTGATGCGAAGTTGCAAGGTCACATTGCCCCGGAACACATTCTCCTCCACGCAGTAACACACGTCAAACGGAATGCCTTTCTGAATGCGGGGATAGTATTCGGCCATGCCGAACGCGATGGCGTCAAAGGAAATGTCACCGTCTTGGGTGAGGCGCAGCTTGAGGTGGGCATCGCCTACCACGCGCGCTGAGCCGGTGTCATAGACGCAGGAGCTCACGAAGACCGGCGCCATGTTGCCCGGACCAAACGGCTCCATCTGCTTTAAGATGTTGAAGAACTTCTGGGAGATCTGGTGGAACTCCAGCGGGCTGTCTATCTCCACCATGGGCACCAACTGCTCCTCCAGAATGGTATTGGCTACAATCTCCTCAAACCGCTCCCTGAACGCCGGCACGTTTTCCACCGGCATGGTAAGCCCGGCGGCGTACATGTGCCCGCCAAACTGGTCTAAGAGGTCTGAGCAGGCCAGAATTGCCTGGTGCACATCAAACCCATGCACGGACCGGGCCGAGCCCGTGGCCTTGCCGTGGGACTCTGTGAGGATGATGGTGGGTCGGTAGTATTTCTCAATGCATCGAGAGGCCACAATGCCTACTACACCTTTGTGCCAGTTCTCTTTATAGAGCACTGTGGAGCGGGCGTTGCGCAGGAAATCATCATCCTGGATCATCTGCAGGGCCTCTTTGGTGATGCTGGTGTCATGGCCGCGGCGCTCTGAGTTGGAGACGTTAATGGCCTGGGCCATGTCAAAGGCTTCTTCCTTAGTTCTGGCCAGCAGCATGGCCACCGAGCGCTTGGCATCGCCCATGCGGCCGGCGGCGTTAATGCGCGGGGCAAACCCGAAAACAATCTGCGTGATGTCCAGCTCGCCGCGCAGGTCGGCCAGCTCTTTGAGCGCTTCCAGCCCGGGCCTGAGCAAGGCGCCGCTGTTCATGCGCTGCAGCCCATGGTAAGCCAGAATACGGTTCTCGCCGGTAATAGGCACAATATCGGCGGCAATACTGATCACCACCAGGTCTAGCAGCTCATACAAGGGCTCCAGGTCAAAGCCCTGGCTCAGGCAGAAGGCTTGCATGAACTTGAAGCCCACGCCACAGCCGGCCAGCTCTTTGTAGGGGTACGGACAATCTATTCGTTTGGCGTCCAGCACAGCCACGGCCTGAGGCAGCAGATCATCAGGTAAGTGGTGGTCACAGATGATGAAGTCAATGCCTTTCTCGTTGGCGTAGGCAATCTTGTCAATGGATTTGATGCCGCAGTCCAGGGAGATAATCAGGCTGAAGCCGAATTCCTGGGCGTAGTCAATGCCGGCAAAGGAAATTCCGTAGCCTTCGGCATAACGGTCCGGGATATAGTACTCAATTCTATCTTCAAAGAAAGTCTGCAGGAAGCTGAAAACCAGGGCCACCGAGGTGGTGCCGTCCACGTCATAATCGCCGTAGATGAGAATGCGCTCCTGGCGGTGCAGGGCCTCTACCAGCCGAAACACGGCCTTGTCCATGTCCTTGAGCAGGAAGGGGTCATGCAGGTCTTGGAGCGAAGGGCGGAAATACGTTTTTGCTTCCTCATAGGTACAGATGCCCCGCTGGCAGAGAATGCCCGCCAAGGTCCTGCTAATGCTCAGGCTATCGACTAAATTCTGTACTTTTGCGGCGTCCGGCGCTTCCTTTACTACCCATCGTTTCTGCATCGGCTGTGTTGCTGCGGTTTCATCTGTGATATGAGGCGACAAAAATACGAAATCTGACACAGAACTCGGGCACTCGTTTTACCAGCTACGCGTTTACCAGGAAATAATTCACCTTATGGCACGTCTTCACCCATGAAAAGAATCAAAGATATTTACCACAAATACAAAGACTACGGCCTGGTGGACGGCCTCATGTACCTGTCTTTTTTCCTTTTTCTGGCGCTGCTGTTTCTCTTCTTCGCGTAGCAGATTTCTGTTTTGAGCCTGTTTTTAAGAAAACGGCCCTTAAACAGGAAGTAAACTTCCCCTACACCTTATCGCCCCGCAGCTTCCTCAGCCGTTTGCGAGCCTCCGCCACGAACACGCTGCCCGGGTGTTTCTCCAGCAGCTTGCCGTAGAATTCCTGGGCTTTCTGGGGTTGCTTGAGGTTTTCCTCGTTCAGTTTGGCCAGCAGGAAAAGGGCATCATCTGAAAGGATATCATATTTGGGGTTGTCAATGATGAGCTGCAGGTTTTTAGCGGCCTCGTCAAATTTGCCCATCTGCTGCAACAGCTCGGCCTTCTGGAAATAGATCTCGTCGGTGAGGCTGTGGCCGGGGTATTTGGTCAGCAGCTTGTCCAGGGCGGTGAGGGCCTCTGGGTACTTGTGCTGGAATACCAGGAAATCAATGGCGGCGTATTCCTTGAGCGCCGCCGCCGAAGTATCCATACCGGTGTTGTCTATGATGAGCAGGCTCAGATCCAGGGCGTCATTGGCAATCTCGCGGCTGGTGGCCAGTTTCAGGATATCCAGGTGGCTCTGGGCCAGTTCAAAATCGCCTTTGTAATAGCTCAGGCGGGCATTGCGCAGTTTGGCCTCATAGCCCAGAGGCTGCTCTTTGTGCGTTTTCTCTACCTGGCTGTAGAGCAGGGTGCTTTCCCAGGGCTCGCCGCGCAGCAGGTACACATCGGCTAAGACCAGTTTGGCTTCAGCTACTACGTTTGGGTTGGCGCGGGGCATGTCTATCACTTCTTGCAGGTTCTTCATGGCCGGGGCCTGGGCGTCCAGGTAAAAGGCCTGCAGTTCCCCCAGCTCCTTGATGATCTCGGCGGTACGGTCAGAACGGCCCATTTCCTGAAGCAGGGCTTCGTACTCCTGTGCCAGCAGCTTTATCTTGGCCTGGTCAATAGGGAACGTGTTCTTCACCTGCTCTTCGCGGGCCTGGATGATGCGCTGGCGGGCAATGGGGTACAGCTCTCCGGTCTTGTACTGCTGCATCACATAGGTGTAGCCCTCAATCGCGGTTGCGAAATCTTTGTTCTGCAGGCTGATGTCTGCCAGGGAAAGCACCTGGGCGCCTCCGGCCTGGGTACGGCGGTCCAGCGCGCGGGTCTGCAATAGCGCCGGCCCGAAGTCCTTGCGTTGCAGCAGGGTCCAGATAAGGAGCTCCTGCACGGGCGTGGCGTCTGGATTTGCCTGCACCTCTACCATGAGGCGTTGTTCCAGCTTATTCAAAGACTCTTCATCGCGGAGCGTGTTCTGCAGCATGTTCTGGGCATAGGGCAGCGGAAGGGCGTTGTTTTTCAATTGGCGCAGCACTTCTTCAATGAGCGGGTCTGTC
The DNA here is from genome assembly GCF_001078055.1 of Rufibacter radiotolerans. Lineage (NCBI taxonomy): Bacteria > Pseudomonadati > Bacteroidota > Cytophagia > Cytophagales > Hymenobacteraceae > Rufibacter > Rufibacter radiotolerans. The sequence continues at coordinate 4,309,737 of NZ_CP010777.1, forward strand.
TTGCGTTGGTAGGCGTACAGCTGCAGCAGTTGCGGCGCGAAGCTTTTCTCGCTGCCGCTCAGCTCCCGGGCCTTCAGATAGGCTTTCTCGGCGTAGTCCAGCAGGTCTGCCTGCTGAAAAGAGGTGGCAATGGCATAGACATTCTCAGGGTTGGTGGTCTGGACCACCTGCGCCCATTTCTTTTCGGCAGCGGTGTTGTTGCCGGCGGCCTGCATTACCTTTCCTTCATCTATGGCGTAGGCTGGCACCGTGGGGTATTTCTTCTGGGCTCGTTTCACCAGTTTATCGGCTTCCTTGAAATTACGCAGGGCCAGCAGGGTCTTGAGGTAATCTGGGTACACCAACCCGAACTGTACGTCCTGGTCAATGAGCTTACTGAGTAGCACCTCGGCTTTGGCGTAGTCGTTCTGGCGCAGGTATTCCTTGGCCAGCGCCATCTGCTCCGGTATGTTCTGGGCCACGGCCTGCTGCGGCGCAGTCATTCCCCACCCCCAAAGGGCCACCAGGCATAGTATCCAAAACGGTCTTTTCATGTGCTGTAAAATGGGTAAGCTCTTCTTCCTTAACGTATTCTACGGAGATTCAATATAGCGTTTTAGGGCTCTTTTAAGAAAAACAGGCCTAAAACAGATTCCCCTGAAAAAGCAGAAGCCGCGCTGGTGGCGCGGCTTCTGTCTTCTATGTTAGAAATCCTGGTTCTAGAAGAACCGAACGCGGTTGTCTTCTACCTTGGCGTTCTTGCGTACGGCCTCATACAGGGCACCTTGTACACGTCCGGCACGGGTTCCTTGCAGTTGCTGCTTCACGGCCTTAATGTCAGCTACCGGTGTGGCTGGAGTGATGCTAGACAGTTCCACTACTACTACCCCACCTTCGCCGTCAATTGGCGCGGTGCGCTGGCCCGGCTTCAACCCGAAGGCCTTACCGATGGCTACTGGCTCAAAACCTAAACCTGGTACGTTGGCGGCACCCAAGGTCACGTCACTAGCCGGACGAACAATGGCGTCTGCGCCGTATTTGGCAGCGGCTTGCTCCAGGGTACCAGAAACAGCACCTAATTTCTCTTTGATCTTCTTCGCTTTCAGTTCATTGCGCACGGCAGCGGTCAGCTCATCACGTACGTCATCTACTTTGGCGGTTCCTTTTTCACGCTTACCGGTTACTACCGCTACCACGTATTGGTCATCCATGGTGATTACGTGTGACACGCTTCCTACTTTGGTGTCTTCTGAGAAGGCCCAACGAACCAGTTCTCTTCCGTTCTGGAGGTTATTCACGGCACGGTCTGCGGCGCTGATCTTGGCTTCAGCGGTGCTCAGGCCTTTCTCTGCGGCTACGGCTTTCTTGAATTCTTCCAGGTTTGAGCTGTTAGAGGCAATGGCGCCGGCACGGCTGTAGGCATACTCACGCGAGTTGTCACTTGGCGTAAGGGCCCGGGTTACCTGGGCTACCTGGTACGTTTTAGTGGTTTTAGGCTCCGTGATCTTTACAATGTGGTAGCCATAGTCGGTTTCTACCAGGTTAGGCAGCAAACCAGGACCGCTGGCCGCAAATACCGCTTTCTCAAATGCAGGCACCATGCGTCCTTCAGTGAACCAACCAAGGTCACCACCTACAGAGGCAGTTCCGTCAGTACCGTGTTGGGCTGCCAGTTGGGCGAAGTTAGCTCCTCCTTTGATCTGATTCAGGATGTCCTGGGCTTTGGCTTTGGCAGCGGCTTTGGCCTCTGGGGTAGCGCTCTCAGGCTTGATCAAAATGTGGCTGGCGCGTACAGAGGCTTTGCCGCCTTCTTTTACACCAATGATCTTGTACAGGCTAAAGTTTCCGCCCTGGGTGAAAGGACCGTAGATCTTGCCTTGCTCCAAAGATTGGGTCTTCAGTTCTTCCGGCAACTCATTAGCAGGTACGTAGGCTCCGTTGAATGGGGTATCAGACTCAGCTTTCACAAACAGGGAGTCATTCTCTGTGCTGGCAAAGCGGGCGGCCAGGTCAGCCGTCTCTGTGCTGTAGGCGGCGCTGTCTTCCTTAGAAGCACTTACCGGCACGGTTACGTAGGTGATAGACCGGCCTTCTTCTACTTCAAATTTCTTTTTGTTCTTGTTCAGATACTCGCTCAGCTGGTCATCGGTTACTTTCACCGTTGAGTCTGCAATGCTGAAATACGGGATGAACAGGTATTTCAGGCTGGCGCGGCTGTTTTGCTCGGCATTGAAACGCTTGGCCTCTTCGGTGGTCACGTAGTTAGAGAACGAGAACAGGTTGTAGTATTTGTTGCGCAGGCGGTCTGTGGCCAGATCCTGCTCGTATTTGCGCCAGGCGGCTTGTTGCTCCGGAGGCATGCTGCCCAGGTTACGCAAGGTCTGCTTTACCTGGTCTACGTTGAATTGGCCGGTTTGCGGGTCGGTGAACATTTGCTTGAGGGCAGGGTGCACGTTGCGGCCCTGTACCATGTCTACCTGCTCGTCTTCAGAGATACCTAAGCCTACTTTGTCAAACTCGCCCTCAAAGGCGTACTTGAAAACCAGTTGGTTCCAGGTCTGCTCACGCAGAGAAGCCAGTTCCGCCTCTGAGGGCTGACGGCCGTATTGGTTGGCATAATTGTTCTTAGCCTCTTCAAACATCCCCTCAAACTCCTGCACAGACACCTCATGCCCCGCAATTTCTCCTACCACCATCTTGTCTCCGAACAACCGGGAATTTGGTCCCAGCAGGTCTCCCAACACAATGAAAATAAGCAAGCCAACGGCAATAGCGCCAATGGCGAAGCCAGACTTTTCTCTAATCTTGTTAATTAATGCCATGTAAGTATTTGACGTATTTTAAGCGTTATGCAAAATAATCTGAATATGTGATAAAATCAAAATATAAGTCTCTATTAGGCAGCTTATTCTTCGGCGGCGCCCAACTTAACAGAGAGATGTACCGTATTGATGCGGTGTTCATCCATGGAAAGGATCCTGATCTCAAAAGGAGGAACCACAATCACGTCACCAGCCGAGGGAATCTCTTCCAGCACAGACAAGATAAAGCCCCCCAAAGTTTCATAGTCCCCCTCGGGCAGGTTCAAGTCATAGGCATCATTGAGGTAGTCAATTTCCTGGCGGGCACTGAACAGGTAAGACCCCGGTTCTGGCAGCGGTTGCTCCAGCAGGTCTTCCTCATCATACTCGTCATTGATATCACCTAAAATCTCCTCCATCACGTCTTCCAGGGTCACAATGCCCGAGGTGCCGCCAAACTCATCCAGCACCAGCACAATGCTGCGGTGCTCGGTAATAAACTTCACGAAGAGCTCTTTGGCCAGCATGTTCTCCGGCACGGCCTCCATGGGGGTAAGGATCTCCTCCAGCGTGGCGGGGTTGGTGAAAAGCGAGAATTGGTGGCAGTAGCCCAGAATATGGTCCAGGGAGTCCTGGTAGATGAGGATCTTGGAATGGCCAGTCTCAATGAAGGCCTGCCTGAGCACGTCTACCCCTTCCTCCAGCTCAATGGCGTCAATCTCGGTACGGGGCACCATGCACTCCCGCACTTTCACGGTCTTGAACTCCAGGGCGTTATGGAAGATCTTGCTGTCTACCTCACTGGAGTTCACCATGGCCAGGGTAGCCTCCTCTGGGGTCTGCAGCTTTACCGCAAACGGCTGGAACGCCAGGGCATTGGAAAGCAGCTCTTTCTCGTTTTCGGGGTCTTTTCCAGAAAACAGGCTAAAAACAGATGTAAGCAGCGCCGTGAACGGATAGAAGAGCAACAGAAAAAAAGCCACCGGCCCCGCCACCAGTTTCAACAACCCGGCCGGGGCCGAAAGGCTAGCCATGGTACCCACACCCACCACCAGCACCCAGTTGGCCAGCAGCGTGACGGTTCCGGCCAGCAGATAGGCCCAGACGGTCATCAGGAATTGGTTCAGGTAAAACGCCAGGCTGCCAAACAGGCCAAAACCCAGCAAGACTACCCCCAGCCCCAGCCCCAGTTGAATAGTCAGGAACAGCAGCTTTTCCCGGCGCAGCAGAAAGCCCAGCAAGGATGATTGGTTTTCTGAGGCCTCCAAGGAAATAAGAGGCCGCGTAGTATAGCGGGTAGCCACCTCAGCCACGCTGAAAAGCGATAGCAGCAGTACGCCCGCCGCAATAGCAATGTATAGGGTGGCTAAATCCATGGGCCGGAATAGGAAATCAAGGCTTTGGTCTGTTCATACGGAAAAGCATGAGAAAGATCACCGAGAGCATGAAGATCCAGTAGCTTTCCAGAATACCCGTCACCATGGCCTGGTGAATGCCAATGACCAGGCAGACCACGGCTAGGGCCAGATAAATGGTTTGCTTCAGGGTCATTGCTTTAACATAAAAGAGCCCGAGAACTGCTTGAGCTGGTAATTGGAGAAATCTTCATTGGCGGTGAGGCCTACGCCCGTCACTACTTCCTCGGCGCTGGTGATGCGCACAAACTTATCTGTGTAAATGCTTCTTTTCTGCCGCTGCCAGAACAATTCCTCTGTGTTGAGCTGCTCGTTTTTCTTAGTGTTTTTTACTACCACGTTGTTACGGGCAAAATAGAGGTCTTTGGCTTTGTCATACTTGGCGTATTTAGCCGAGATGATGCTGGTAGGCACCCCTTCTTCATAGAAGGTGATGTACAGGCCTTTGGGATAGACCACGTCGCCGTTCTGGAGCTGCTGCTCTACCGGGGCACTTAGCTTGAGCTTGGTCTTGGCCGAGTCACTGTAAATAGTCACCTGGTTGTAGGTCTCAGAACTGGGCCCTTTGTACTCAATAGGCTTCACCGCGTCATCTGCGCCCTGGCAACCCCAGGTAAGCACGCTGAGCAAAAGCATCAAATAAAATAGACCAATCCTACGCATAGATCTTGTTAGCAGAACCTGAAAATATCACTTATGGCTATAAACGCATCAGATACCAAACCATATCCCTTAAATGGGGCTATTGATTTGGTATCTGCTTTTTGCTAAACGCCGGGTAATGAGAATGTACTAGTCAAACTTGCGTTTAATGAACCAGCGGTTATTGAAGGTAACGCCCAGGCTCACCCGCAGGTATTGTTCCTTCAGGCCAGATTCCTTCGCTTCTAATTGACCAATAGCAAAACTGGTGTTCAGCATGGCTTGGGTATAATCTGGCGGACGAACCCCTCTCCCCAGCGGGAAGGAGAAGCCCCAGGTAAGGGCCATGTCTTTTAACGTCTGAATGCTACCCGTGGTGTTCCCCAGCGTAACGGCCTGTATCTCTGAGTTGCCATAGTACCCGCCCACACGGTAGGTGACCCGTTTCAGGTAAGAGCTCACGGAGTTAGGGTCTGGGGTGAACTCGGTACCAAGTCCTATTCTGTAGCTGTCTCCCAATTCCTGGCGGCCTTCGTTCTTGTTCAGGCTGAAGCCTCTGAAATCAGAGCCTTTGGTGGTGGAATAGTCCAGGCCGGCAGACCAGGTTTTGTTGTTGTCAATGGAAAGCCCCACCTGTACCATTTGCGGCAAAGTGGTATTTCCTTCCAAACTGTCTGTGGTAATGCCAGAGATCAGGGATTCATCCAGGGCTCTGCGCTCCTGGGCCACCTGCCGGTCTGCGTCAATCACGGCCTTGGTGGTGTAGGTAGAACCCAGCCCCATGCTTATTTTATCACTGAATTTCTTGCGGTAGTGCAGGCCTCCCTTGAACAGCAAGCCAGAGTACTTGGTGGTAGTATGGAAAAGCGTCTGCTGCAGGTCACTGGTCTCGCCTTCCTCCACCAGAATGGTAGTGGCTTGCTTGTCAATGGTACCAAAGATATAAGAACCAGTAACCCCGGCGGTAAGGCCATTGGCAATGCGAACCCCATTCCCGAAGGACACTTCATTAAGGCCTCCGGTGCCTTTGTATTGGGTAAAGGTACTGGCGGTGCCTTCCTCTACGCCGGCTACGGGAGCAGTCAGATAGGTGATATAGTTTACCCTGCTGTAGGGCTTCAGGCTTAAAGAAGAGGTCCAGAAGCGGGAAATAGGAACAGCCAGTGACAAATACCCCAGGTTGGCGGTACCGTCAATCTGTGATTCCTTTTTATCTGAGATGCGTTTGAGTTCAGAAGCCACGGCGGCCTCAAAGGTTACCAGATTGTTGTAATACAGCAAGGCCGGGTTCATGTCATTGATCAGGGCGCCGCTGGCGTTCCCTACCCCTACCTGGCCCATGCCCGCGCTGCGGATGGTACCAGTACCATGCACCACATCACCAACCCCAAAACGGGAATACGGGGAATTTGAGAGTTGTTGCGCCTGTAGCTGTTGCGAGCCAATACATAAACAGGAGAAAAGGAACAGTGCGCGGAAATGTTTATACATTATACTCAAGAATTCGGTTTAACCCGATTAAAACCAGTTCGGGAATGACAAAGATGCGTGCTTTTACTGTACTTTCAAAAAACGGGGCGTCACCGCCCGTCAATACCACCGTCAATGGTTTGTATTGACGGTCATAATGTTGAATCATGGCTTCGGCCTCTGCCTTCACCCCAAAGAGAATTCCTCCCTGTATGGCTTCTGCGGTGGTCTTCCCCGGCAAGGGCGGCAATTCATAGCCTTCCAGCAAGGGCAACTTACCGGTAAACGTATGCACCGCCTGGTAGCGCATGGTAATACCCGGTGAAATAGTACCTCCCTCAAAAGAACCGCTGGCCAGCAGCAGGTCATAGGTAATGCAGGTTCCGGCGTCTATAATCAGGCAGTTGCGCTCTTTGAACAGGTATTGCGCGCCCACCGCGGCAGCCAACCGGTCAACGCCCAGCGTATGCGGGGTGCCATAGTTGTTCTGCACCGGAACCGGTGTCTGGGCAGTATACAGAAGATGCTGCCCCGTTACCGGTAGCTGCTGCACCAAGGCCGCTGATTCCTGGCTCACCGACGCCATAATGGCGTTCCGGACCGGCAAACCCGCCAGTTTCTCCCCCAAGGAGGAGAAATCTGGGCAGGTGAATTGCTGTACCAGTTGCCCGTCTTCAAAAAGACCGGCTTTAAAGCGGGTGTTGCCCCGGTCAATGGCCAGATTCAGCATTCTTTGAACGGCAGATTACATAAAGTATTTCAGGCGCACCACTTCTTTTTCTGACAAGAAGCGCCAGTTGCCCCTAGGCAGGTCTTTTTTGGTAAGGCCGGCATATTGCACGCGGTCCAGGGTGACAACGTCATAGCCCAGGTGTTCAAAGATGCGGCGTACAATGCGGTTACGTCCAATGTGGATCTCCAGCCCCAGGAATTTGTTGCTGTCACCTAATAGGCCTAAGTCATCTACTATGGCTTTGCCGTCTTCCAGCTCCACCCCTTCCTGAATCTGCTTCAGGTGTTCCTGGGTGATAGGCTTGTCCAGCTCCACCTGGTAAATCTTAGAGACCTTGTTAGACGGGTGCGTCAGTTTCTGGGCCAGTTCGCCGTCATTGGTGAACAGCAACAGACCAGTGGTATTTCTGTCCAGACGGCCTACCGGGAACAAGCGCTCCTTAGAGGCATTCTTGATCAGATCCATGACAGTCTTGCGGCCTTCCGGGTCATCAGTAGTAGTCAGGAAGTCTTTGGGTTTGTTGAGGAGCACGTACACCGTTTTCTCCCGGCTAAGGGTTTTGCGGCCATATTGCACGGTATCAGAAGGCGCTACTTTATAGCCCATCTCGGTTACCACCTCTCCGTTTACCTTGATCTCACCGGCGGCAATAAGCTCATCGGCCTCACGGCGCGAACAAATACCGGCGTTGGCGATATAGCGGTTCAGACGCAGTTCATCACTGGCACCCTCTGGCTTTTTCTTCTTCTGGCGCTCTTCATAGCGTCTCAGGTTATAGGCCGGAGCCTCCTGGGTTTCTTCATCTGAACGGCCAAAACGGCCTTCCTTAAATCCTTTGCTGTCTCTGTCAGGGCGGTCAGAACGCTCTGGGCGGCTGTGGGCACGCTCCGGACGGTCATCACGGCGCTGGAATGAAGAGGAACGGTCCTCACGGCCACGGTTCTCACGCGGGGCGCTGCGGTCAAAAGGTCTGTCGCCTTCTCTGCGGGCCGGGCGTTCTCCGCTGGTTTCGTCTCTGTTTCCAGAAAACGGCCTGTTTTCGCGGGGAGCGTCACTGCGCCGGTCATCGCGGCGGTTAAAGCTGCCTCCTTCTCTGTCGCCGGTTCTTTCTCTGCGGTCATCGCCGCCGCGGCCTGCGCCACGGTCTGGGCGGTCAGAGGAGAAGCCTTCTTTTCTGAAACCACCCCGGTCGGGGCGGTCACCGCTACGGGCGCCACGGCTGTCTTCACGGCCGGCACCAAAAGCGGGACGGTCGCCAGAGCGGCGCTCGCCGCCACGGTCATCGCGGTTGCCAAAAGAACGGCGTTCGCCGCCTCTTTCCTCACCTCCGCGGGTTGGGCGGCTACCACCTTCACGGCGGTCCTGGTAAGAACCTCCGCTGCCGCGGCTATCTCTGCCTTCTGAAGGGTTAAAGCCGCCTTCTCTGGCCGGACGGTCAGAACGGTCTGGGCGGTCAGCGCCGCCACGGGGTCTGTCTGCACCACGGTCATTGCCGCGGTCTGGTCTTTCAAAGCCGCGGGCCGGACGGAAGTCGCCGCCTCGGCGGTCGTTTTCTCTTCTGGGAGCGCGCTCGCGGTCTTCGCGGCGGGTGTTTACTTCGCCGTCAGGCGCATCTTCGCGGCGTGGTCTTTCGGCACGGTCACCTGCGGGTCTGTCTGTATTTTCTGGTTTTCTTTCTCTGTTCCGGAAGCCGCCTTCACGGTCTCCGGGGGCAGGGCGGTCAAAGCGGGTGCCTCTGCCAAATACTTTTCTTTCGCCGCCGCGGGAGTTATCACGTGCGCGGTCGTTGCCTTCTTGAGGCGTATCTTCGTTTCTAGCCATGTTCTTGTGAAAATTGCAGTATCGCTACTGTATAAAAAGGATGTGATGGTATGCTTAAAGCGCAGCGGCTTCGCCGATGGTGTTTTCCTCCGGAGCCAGGTCACGGAGCTGAGGGAGGTCTTTGAGGTGATTCAGCCCGAAGTATTCCATGAACTTCTGGCTGGTGCCAAACAGGACCGGGCGGCCAATGGTGTTGGCTTTGCCCTTTATTTCCAGAAGGCCTTTGTCCAGCAAGCGCTGGATGGCGTAGTCACAGCTCACGCCTCTGATCTGCTCTACCTGGGAGCGGGTAATGGGTTGCTTGTAGGCAATAATGGCCAGGGTCTCCAGGGCGGAGGCCGATAGCTTCTTCTTGGATTTGTGCTTGAGCAGAATGCTTACCGAGTCCTGGTAAGCAGGTTTGGTGAGAAACTGATACCCACCTCCAATAGCGTAGATCTGAAATGCGAAAGCATCGGTGGAGAATTGAGTGTTTAACTCCTCAATTCCCTCCAATACATCACTTACGCTTACCTCCATGACCAAGGCCTCGGAAAGGCATTTCTGCAGTTCCTCAATAGACACCGGCGAAGTGGCGCAAAAAATCAGAGCCTGAAGGTGGTTCAGTAATAGGTTCAAATGGGTTCTCTTTATTAGTCGTTGCGGTTCATTTTGGCCTCAATAGTGTGCTGCGTGTGCGGCACGGCCTTTAAACGCTCCTTGGGGATCAGTTTCCCGGTTTTAATGCAAACGCCGTAGCTGCCGTTCTTGATCCGGATCAAAGCGTTCTCCAACTGCTGGATAAACTTCAACTGCCGGGAGGCCAATTGGTTCAGGCTTTCTTTTTCCTGAGTATCTGCTCCGTCTTCCAATACTTTAGAAGTTGAGGCGGTATTGTCTGTACCGGCGTCATTTCTACGGCTCAACGTTTCCTTTATAAAGCCAACCTCTTTGCGGGCGTTATTTAATTTCTCAATGATGATTTCCTGAAATTCGTTCAATTCCTCTTGGGAATACCGCTGTTTTTCTTCACTCATGGCTTTTTGGGTTCGTAACGGTTAAGCTATAGTTTGTTAGTATATAAGAACACTGAGCCGGCTCTATTTGGTTTCCTGAAGGCAAGATTCCAAACATTGTCTGCCTGTTTCAGGAAGACACCGGCTCCTTTTTTTTGCGCAAAAATACAGTTATTATTTCTTAAAACTATGCAGAGTATCAAAATGGTAGCCGAATTTTACTATTCCCTCCTGTAACAGGCTTCTTCCTTCCTCTTTTATGGCAGCAATAAAAATGCTCAGCTCCTTTACAGCAGCCGCTTCTCCACTTGGTCTCTCACCGTCCTCTCCCTTTATCGTGAGCTCTTCCTGAAGGCATTCCCCGGTTGTCCCTACCCAATATTTTTAGTCTAAGAGCGGTGGCTTTGACGGAATGGCAGAGCGGTTGTCTACAAAATCAGGTCCTTCCTCACTTAACATATTTAAATTCTATATATTTAAACAGCTCTTTCCCATGGGTGAGGCAGCGGGCTCTTTCTATCTGGAAACCTATTTTCTTTCAGAAGACAGTCACGCTAGTGGTGTATAGTGAAATCGCTCTCATCTACCGCAGTTGGGGCGGAGCGGTTTTTATAAAGTGCTACTTATTAACATGATTTGATATGAGAAAACTTTACTTCATAGCCGTGGTAGGCTGCTTTTTCCTGCTCCAACACACGGCCCAGTCGCAGAATCTGGTAAAGGCTAACTTGCTGGCCCCGCTTCTGCAGACAGGCTCTTTCTATTATGAGCGGGTCATTGATGATACTAAGAGCACCCAGCTGGGCGTGTTCTTCACCAAGTTTGAAGAGCTCTCAGGGTTTGGGGTGACCCCCGAGTTCAGGTTCTACCTTTCTGAAACCCCGGCGCCAGACGGGTTCTACGTGGCGCCCTTTCTGGGTTTTATGCGCTTTACCGTAGAAGACAATGAGTTTGAAAGTTACAAGGGCACCTCTACCAACTTTGGCGGCGGACTGGTAGCCGGTAGGCAATGGATCTTTAAAGACCGGGTTTCCTTTGATATTTTCCTGGGCCCTGAGTACACCGCCAGTAGTGTAAGCGTGGAGTCTGGGAACAAAGGTGACATAGAAGACGCCGCCTTTAGCGGTTGGATTGGCCGGGGCGGTATTAGCCTGGGTCTTAAGTTTTAGATAACTTGACCTTCAACAAGAAATGCCAGCCGCTTTAGAAGCGGCTGGCATTTCTTGTTTTATCTGTTTTTAAATATTGCTTAGTCCAGCCACTTGAGCATCTGGATGGCGGTAGCGGCTGCTTCCACGCCTTTGTTGCCGTGCTTGCCGCCGGCGCGGTCCCAGGCCTGCTGCTCGTCATTGGTGGTCACCAAGCCAAAGATTACCGGCTTGTTGAACTTCAGGCCTACCTGGGTGAGCCCGTGGGCCACTGCGTGGCAGATGTAGTCATCATGCTTGGTTTCGCCTTTGATCACTACACCCAGGGCGATGACGGCGTCAATCTCATTGCTCTGGGCCAGAAACTGCGACCCTAAGGTCAGCTCAAAGCTACCGGGCACGGTGTTGCGGTAAATGTTGTCTGGTTTGGCGCCGTGCTGTAGGAGCGTCTCATAAGCGCCCTTGCACAGGGCATCTGTGATTTCCTTGTTCCATTCTGCTACTACCAGACCAAATCTCTTTCCGGAGATGTCCGGCATACTATCTGAGTTATACTCACTGAGGTTCTTCAGGGCACTTGCCATTGAATTTCAACGTTTAAAAAAGAGGAATTGCTTTAGACCGGGCTGTTTTAGGCCTGTTTTGCCAAAAACGGCCCGGAAACGGTTCTACGCAAAATTGCATAAAAAAACGGAGCGGCTGCCATAAATTACTACAGCAGCCGCTCCGCGGGATTCTCTTTTCAGAAATTATTTCTTGGCCAGGCCTTCAGCGCGGGCTTTGTATTTCTTGGCGTCGTTTACCTCTGGGCTTACCGGATAGTCATTGATCACTTTCTCGTACACCTCCACGGCTTCTGCGTATTGGTTAGCCGACTCATAGGCCACAGCGGCTTTCATAAGGTACTGCGGCGAGAAGAAGTCATTGGCTTTGTGGTCGGCGGCTTTCTTGTAAAGGGCAGCCGCTTCCTCTTTCTTGCCCAGCTCCAGGTTGGCATCGCCTTGCAGGCTGTAGGCACGGGCCTGAAGCAACAAGTCATCAGACTTGAATTCCTCCAGGTAATCCAGGGCTTCCTGGTATTTGCCTTGCTTTAAAGATACCACGCCGGCGTAGAAGTTGGCTAGTTTACCAGCTTTGGTGCTGCCGTACTCATCTGCTACGGTTTTAAAGCCAGCGTTCTGGCCGTCACCGTTCATAGCTTTGTTCAGAGAATCAGCTTCTAGGTAATACTCGGCCTGGAACATGGCCGCCAGGGCCTCCTGATTTTTAGTCTGTTGGTTCTGGTAGTACAGGAACCCGCCCACCACAGCAGCCGCAATGGCCACAAACAGACCTATCAAAAGGTTTTTGTGACGTACCACAAATTCCTCTGACTGCACAAGGCGTTCGGCCAGCGCATCTGGATTCTCCACTAGCTCGAATTCGCTCTCGTGCTTCATTGTATTATTTGACATCAGTAAATATAAAAATATGATTAGCTGCTGGTTATGAGAAAAAGCCCTGCCCGCTGAACCCCATTTCAAGAGAGAGGGTTCCCGCGAGCGGGATTTTTAGTCCATCACGTAAGGATAGTTTTTCTCTACGTAAATGTCTGTGTATAATTCTTCTGGCGCCGGGTACGGAGACTTCTCTGCAAACTCTACAGATTCCTGCACCTGGGCTTTTATTTTGTTGTCTATGGCTTCCAGCTCCTGCTCGGTGGCATACTGGTTCTCCAGAATGGTGAACCGCACGCTCTCAATAGGATCCTGGTTGCGGTAGCTCTCCAACTCTTCTTTGGTACGGTACTTAGCCGGGTCAGACATGGAGTGGCCTTTGTAGCGGTACGTCCGGAACTCCAGGAAGGTAGGGCCTTCACCGGCGCGGGCACGCTCAGCGGCGCGGGCTACGGCATCATGCACGTCTTCACAGCGCATGGCGTTCACGGCCTCAGACGGCATGTCATAGGCCAGACCCAGTTTGTAGAGCTCGGTTACGTTAGAGGTACGCTGCACTGAGGTACCCATGGCATAACCGTTGTTCTCTACCACAAAGATGGCAGGCAGTTTCCAGAGCATGGCCATGTTAAAGGCCTCATGCAAAGCACCCTGGCGTACGGCGCCGTCACCCATGTAAGTGATGGACACGTTGCCGGTCTTGTTGTATTTCTCTGCGAAGGCTAAACCTGCACCCATAGGAACCTGCGCCCCTACAATACCGTGGCCGCCCACAAAATTCACCTCTTTGTCAAAAATGTGCATGGAACCGCCTTTGCCTTTAGAGCAACCGGTGGCTTTGGCGTACAGCTCGGCCATGACGGCGTTCGGCGAGGTGCCCAGCCCTAGCGGGTGCGCGTGGTCACGGTAGGCCGTGATCCATTTATCGTCTTTGGTAAGGGCGGTAATGGCACCGGCGGCACAGGCTTCCTGGCCAATGTAGAGGTGGCAAAAGCCTTTTATCTTCTGCTGGCCGTATAACTGACCGGCTTTCTCCTCAAATTTGCGCATGAGCTGCATCATCTCATACCAGCGCAGGTAAGTCTCTTTTGAAAATGCTGGGGCAGCGTTTACCTTTGCCTTTTTCGCATCTTTTGTCTTCGCTGCTTTCGTCTCCGCCATACTATTGGTTTGTTCGTAAGGGTTATTCAAGGAATATGGGAGCTTGCCTACACGCTAAATCTAGGTAGATTTAATGCCCGGTTGGCTCCGTAAGGTATTCTAACATGCGAAATTAAGTAAAAATCTTCAAACAAGTTCATGCTCCTCGAAAATCTACACCTTCTCCACTTCAAGAATTACGAGGAAGCCACCTTGCCTTTTTCAACGCACATCAATTGCTTTATAGGCGACAACGGCAGCGGCAAAACCAACCTGCTGGACGCCATCCATTACCTTTCGCTCACCAAAAGCGCGTTTACGGCCTCAGACCTGCAGAACATAAAGGAGGGCGAGGACTATTTTATAGTGCGGGGCCGGTTCAAAACCCAGGAGAAAGTGAGCGCGGTGCAGTGCTACCTCAAGGCGGGCCAAAAGAAGATCATCACGCTTAATAAGACGCCCTATGAGCGTGTGAGCGAGCACGTGGGCCAGTTCCCAGTGGTCTTGATTTCGCCCTATGACACCGACCTGATCAGGGAAGGCAGCGAGGAGCGCCGCAAGTTCTTTGACGCCCTCATGGCCCAGTTGGACCATTCTTACCTGGACCTGCTCATTCAGTACACCTACATTCTAAAGCAACGCAACTCCCTGCTCAAGCACTTCGCTGAGAAAAACTACATGGACCGCGAGTACCTGCAGGTGCTGGATGAGCAGCTCATGCCGCTGGGCACGGAGTTGAGCATCAGGCGGGCTGCGTTCCTGGAGACCTTTGAGCTGGTTTTCCAGCGCCACTACCACCACCTGTCTGATTCCTCTGAGGTAGTCACCCTGGATTACCAGAGCCAGTTGGTGCGGCAGAACTACGCTTACCTGCTGGACCAGAGCCAGCGCAAGGACCTGCTGCTGCAGCGCACTACCGTGGGCCCGCACAAAGACGACTTTGTGTTCTTGATGGATAACCGGAGTGTGAAGAACTTCGGGTCACAGGGGCAGCAGAAAAGCTATGTGATTGCGCTCAAGCTGGCCCAGTTTGAGGTGCTTTCCCTTCAAAAGGGCCAGAAACCGCTACTGCTCTTAGATGACATCTTTGACCGGCTGGACCAGAAACGGATCACCAAACTCATGCAACTGGTCGCGGATAACACCTTCGGGCAGATTTTTTTGACAGATACCCACTTGGAACGTACCGACAAGATCCTGCGCCCGCTCTCAGACAACATCCGGAGGTTCAGGATAGCTGAGGGCACGGCGGAGACGATTGATGATGAGGGGTAGTTGTTGGTTGGCATTCATTTGAAAGTATGAAATCAGTAGTTCTTATTGTTTCAATCTTCATCTTTTCCTCTTGTGAGTACAGAGAAGTAAAATACTCTGGTTTAAATGACTTAGTGGCAGGAGTTCAACAGGTCGTACTTTATGATAATGGTGAATTTTACTTAGTGCTTAGTCTTGGGGGAACAGAAGGAACCTATGAAATCAAAAATGACACTGTGCATCTTGTCTACACTGATAAACCTGAAAATTGGCCAGACAAACTATTAATAACTGACAACTACTTTATCACCATAAATAGCAACAGCTCAATAAAACCAATAAGAATCAGAAGGTAATTCGCCCTTGTTGGTGTTCTCACCAACAAGCACCTTAGCTATCCATTAAGTAAAACCCGTTTCAAGCCTGTTTTCCCAAAACCAGCCCCAAAACAGAAAGTGCATAACCCCGTTTATAAATGGGGATAACCTGGTGGGTAAATTCATTTGCCGCAAGACCGTTTGGCAGCCCGCAAATCACCTAACTTTGACCCATTCACAAGCCCATTAGACCCCACCTACCATGCGTCCGCTTAACCCCAGAAGTCCGTTTATGCGCAAAGCCGATACTATCTCCATCAAAGACAGTATTGATGCCATGCTGAAGGCGTATAAACTCAACGGAAAGCTGAGTGAGATGCAGTTGGTGAGTTCCTGGGAGAAGATCATGGGCAAGGCCATATCTATGAAAACTCAGGAGGTGTTTGTGCGCAACCGCAAGTTGTACGTGCGCCTAACCTCGGCCCCGCTCAAGCACGAGCTCAACATGGCCAAAGGAAAAGTCATGGCCCTGATTAACGCCGAAGTAGGCGAGCAAGTCATTGACGACGTGATCTTTCTGTAAATCTCCCCAAAATTCTGATACCGGTAAGGATTAGTTCGTTTTAGGCCGCTTTGCGTAAAAAAGGCTTAGAACCGGCCATAAATCCTTATGTCTACAGATCTCTCGCCATCTGAAGTTTGCCAGATCACGGGTAAGCGACTTCCGCTAAGCCAGCTCATGCCGGCCAACGCGGTTCGGGAGCCTTTGGTCAAGCTCATCTTGCGCGATCACCCCACCTGGAACCCCAACGGGTATATCTCTATGCAGGAACTCAACAAGTACCGCACTGCCTTTGTGGAAGATGTGCTGGAGGAGGAGTTCGGGAAACTGACCCAGTTGGAGAAAGAGGTGGTGACCAGCATCAGCCAGAATGAGCTGCTCTCCAAAAACCTGGAGACCGAGTACACCGGCCAGCTTTCTTTGGGCGAGCGCCTCGCTGATAAGATTGCCTCGTTTGGCGGGAGCTGGCGCTTCATCCTTCTTTTCCTGGGCTTTCTGGCCCTCTGGATGACGGTGAACGTGATCGCTTTCTTCGGGCGACCCTTTGACCCCTTCCCCTTTATTCTGCTCAACCTTATTTTGTCTTCCATTGCCGCCCTGCAGGCTCCGGTGATCATGATGAGCCAGAACCGCCAGGAAGAAAAAGACCGCCTGCGGGCCGAGCATGACTACCAGATCAACCTCAAAGCCGAACTGGAGATACGCCAGCTGCACGAGAAAATTGACCACCTGCTCATGCAACAGGGCCACCGCCTGTTTCAGATCCAGCAGATACAGATGGAGCTGCTCAATGAGATAAACGAGCGGCTGCAGAAAGAATAAGACCGGCGCCGCCGCCTGGCCCAAGGGCCGATGGTTGGGGAAGTTTCTGTTTTTGGCTTACTTTTAGCAAAACAGCGTCAAAACGCCATGCACCAACCCATCCCAGAACCAGAGCTTTTCCGGCCCGTCTCCCATTCCCGCACCACCCTCACCGAGCTGATGATCCCCAGCTACGCCAACTTCGGCGGTAAAATACACGGGGGCATTCTGCTCTCCCTCATGGACAAAGTAGCCTATGCCTGCGCCGCCAAGCACGCCGGCAATTACTGCGTGACGGTAACGGTAGACGGGGTGAATTTTCTGCAGCCCGTAGAGGTAGGCGAACTGGTCAGCCTCATGGCCTCCATCAATTATGTGGGGAACACCTCGCTGCTGGTAGGCATTAAGGTCATTGCCGAGAACGTGAAGTCAGGCACGGTTAAGCACACCAATACCTCTTACTTTACCATGGTGGCCAAGGGCGAAGACGACAAACCCACCAAAGTACCCGGCCTGCTCCTGGAAACCCCCGAAGACGCCCGCCGCTTTATTGAAGCCCTGCAGCGCAAAGAAATAAAAGCCCGCTCTGAGCAGGAGTTCAAAGAGATCAAGACCCACCTGGAGCTACGCCAGAACATTGCGGCTCTGGTAGGTCAGCGGTGCCAACTGGCCTTTGCACTATAAACCGTTTCGGGCCTGTTTTTTGAAAACAGGCCCGAAACGGAATTTGTCTAACAATAATCTTTAAGTGGATAATTCTAGGTGGCTGCCCATTTTTCCACAGCTTTACCCGTGGAAAACTAAACCGTAAAGTAACTTTCCAGCTGCTGAAGCGTGGTTTCGTCTGTTTTCATGTCTTCCACTATCTTCCCTTTCTCTAATAGCACAATGCGATCGCAGACTTCAATTACGTGGCTAAGGTCATGACTGGAAATAAACAGGGTCATGCCCTGGCGTTTTAGGTCTTTGAGCAGGTTCTTGAGGCGTATCTGCGAACTGGGGTCCAGGTTAGCGAAGGGTTCATCCAGGATGAGCAGCTCAGGGTCAGACATGACGGCGGCGGCCACCCCTACCTTTTTCTGGTTTCCCTTAGAGAAGTCTCTGATATACTTGCGCTGCCCCAGAATCTCGCCGTTGAAGAAATCGCTGAAGCGGTCCAGAAAGGCCTGGATATCGCCGGGCGTGAGGCCGTTCAGTTTGCCAATGAAGTTGAAGTACTCCTCGGGGGTAAGGTAGTCAATCAGGAAGCCTTCGTCCAGGTGCGAGCCGGTGTACTGTTTCCAGTCTTCGGTGGCGCGCACGTTCTCGCCTTTGCTGAATACCTCGCCTTTGGTGGGCCTGATCAAATCCAGAATCATCCGGAAGAAAGTGGTCTTGCCGGCGCCATTGTTGCCTACCAACCCTACGGTTTCGCCGGGCTGTACCACCAGGGCCGGAATATTCACTACCGTTACGCCGTTGTAGTTCTTTTGGAGGTCGCGTACTTCTATCATATGGTTATTTTTTAGACACAAGAACCAGGTGCCAAACACCATACCCTTATGTGGTTTTAACTTCTTTTACCTGTAGCCAACTAGCTACCTTTTACAATTTCCCTTATAGCTATATCTGCCGGTAGCCGGCGGCAATGGTGTATTTCTCCTGCTGGAAACGCTTTACTACCACGCCCAGCAACTGCTTATGAAACAGGAAACCCAGAAGACCCGCCACGGCTAGCGCCGCTATGCCCCACCAGGGGTTACCTAATAAGGAGAAGGCGAAATAAAGGAGGATGGGCAGTAACATGGCAGGCAGCATCATGATGAACTGTGAGGCCCCCACGCCCTGCCAATTGAAAGAGGCGCTTTTGCTCAGGTCAATCCGTTTCTTGTTGTAGGTGCTCAGGTACAGCACCACAAAGGTGTTAATGCCAATGTTGTACAGAAAGCAGGCCGTGTTTATCAACATGATCTTGCCGCCAGCAGCAGGCATTAAGCCGTACAACAGCGTCACCAGATAGGCCACGGTGCAGGCGGGCACAAACATCCAGAACTTGCCCAGATAGAACGTATAGGGGCTCAGGCGCTTGGTGAGCAGGGCATCAAAATGGGCACTTTGCCAGCCCGGCACAAACTGTCCGTAGCTCAGCATCATGAACCCCGTCATGAAAATGCCTGGGAAAATGAGCATGGCAAAGCCGTTTGTGTAGATTTTGTTAGTGTAAAAAAGGAAGCCGTACGCCATGAAGAGAACCGCCATGAGGATGGTGGATTTGGGCCGTTTATGGCGCATGATCAGCTTCAGCTCCAGTCCAATCAAAGTGCCTAACTCCCCAAACCGCTGCAGGAACCCAATCTCAGAGGAATCACCCACTTTAGCGGCTTTTCTAATGCGCATTTCCTCTGGGTACGTGTGTGCCACCAGGAACCGGTAGTTGAGCAGATACACGGCCACCAGCAGAACCAAGGGCACCAGTACCCATACCGCGTTGGTGCCTAAGGCATTGAAAAATGCCCCGGAGGCCGCTCCCAATGAGATATAACCCAGGTAATTAATGGCAGCCAAGGCCACTACGGCCAGCAGGAAACCACCCGTCACAAAGGGCTTTTCCACCAATTGGCGTTTGAAATACAGTGTTAAGTAGTTGTTGACCAGCGTGAGCAGGAAAAGGCCCGCCACCCAACTCCAGGCGCCACCCAGCCCGTATACCTCAGGCAACAGTTTCAGGGCGAAGGGAATGAACAACAGCAGCGGCAGGAAATTGAACAGGCTGGAGAGGGATTTCCAGAGCACAAAATGCACTAGCTTGCTTTTACCCACTGGCAGGTGCAGATACGGCTGAATGCCCAGCACCGGCAGTTCCTGCATCAGAAACCTGAAGCCCAGGTCAAAAAGGAAATAATAAAGCAGCACCCTGTTCACTAATTCCACCGGGTCCTCATCGGGCCAGCCGGCCTCCAGAATCTTGTCCAGGAACAGGCTGAGGAGCACCACATAGGACAGCAGCAGCAGTATGAAAAACCCCAGAACCAGGTTAATGGCCAGGTTCTTCTGCCACACCGATGACCGGGTGGATTCTTTCCATTGGTGCGAGAGCAGTAATCTGATCATAGGGCGCTTTATAGGAATCACTAATACCAGATTAGTAAGCGGCCTCAATTTTTTATTACAGCCTTTGCGCTATTTTATTTTCTGTTGCCTACCTGAAAACCTGCTTTTTACCGCCCTGGCCCATAAAAAAACGTCCCCTTTCCTACTCAGGAAAGGGGACGTTGGTGTTTTAAGCATGTTTTTTGTAAAACGGCCCTAAAACGCATTTGTCAATTGCAATGGCTTTCAGGAGCAGATGCTTTCAAGGCTAAGCGGCGGCTTCCAGGTTCTCCAGTTCGCCATAGGCCTGCTGCAGGGACTTAAGGTGATCCCCGAACATTTTCCTGATGTACCACTTCAAAAAGAAGTAGCCCAGCACCGCACCAATCACAAACCCTATCACCAGCCTAAGTCCCATCAAATCCCAGGGAAGGTGCGAGATGTTGATGCCCCGCGCCAGTTTCAGGTAGGCCAACTGCCCGGCAGCCAACCCGATGGGGGCCAGCAGCATATTGGTCCAGAAATACAGTCTGGTAAGCCCGGTGAGCATTTCTATGAGGTTCTTGAGCGTGGCCCTAAGGTTAGCCGTGGTCACGTTAAGGCTGCGCACATAGGTCAGGCGGGCCCAGAAATACGCCAAAAACGGCAGACACACCACCACTACCACCAGGCACAGCACCCTAAAGGCCAGGTCTCCGGAAGTAAAGATGGCCCCAGCCCCAAACAGAAGAATGGTCAGTACCTGCACCCCTAGCTCAAAGTAGATGTTCTGCTTCAGTTTGGTCACAGAATTCTCGGTACGGGCCTTTAACAGGACCGCTATCTGGTTTTCGGTGACCTTGTGCGCCGCCGCCGTCTGGGCGGCGTACGTCTGCCACACGTCTTTGAGGCTATCTAATTTCATCATACACCGGCGTTAACAACTTCTCTAGTTTGGCTTTTATTCTATTAAGCTTCACTCCCACATTAGACTTGGTGATACCGATAATCTCGGCCATCTCATCATAGGTTTTATCCTCTAAGTACAGCATGACAATGGCTTTCTCTACCTGAGAGAGTTGGTCAATGGCGGCGTAGAGGTACTTTATTTTCAATTCATACTCAGCGGAGGTATCCGGCGCGGCCGGAATCTGCAGGTCTGTCTCAGACAAGGACCCATGGTGCGGCCGTCGGCTTTCCTTCCGGAAACTGGAGACCGCCGTGTTCAGGGCCACCCGGTACATCCAAGTGCTTACTTTAGACTCGTGCTTAAACGTGGGATAGGACTTCCAAAGTTGCAGCACAATTTCCTGAAAGAGATCTTTCCGCTCCTCAGGGTCCCGGCAGTACATGCTGCACACCTTATGGATCAGGGCCTGATCCTGGGCAATGAGCTTAATGAATTCTGCACGAAGGGCCGGGTTCTCCACCGTTTTTAAGTTGGGGTTTGGGTATTAGTAGCCAAAGCCACGGGTAAATTACAATTTCCCGGGGAAAACTGCACGGGGAAAGGGGGTTTGGAGATACAGGTATGGGCGAGAATTATGCGTTTTGGGCCTGTCTTGCGGAAAACGGGCTAGAAACAGAGTTGATCTACAGAGGAGTGTCATCCCCCTACCCCCTTCAAAGGAGGACGAGGAAGAGGACTCAAGTGGTGGTTGGTGGCAGTAGTGGTTGTTGGTGAGAACACCAACAACGGCGGGCAGTATTGGGCATAGAAGAACAAAATATCAAAGAACGCTCTTTCGGATTTGCAATCCGGAAGTTACGAAAGGGGGATTTGTAATCCCCTTTGCGGCACCTTTCGAGTTTTAGTTATTTACCCACCATATGTGCTCTCCTGTGTAAACACCCCTCTGCGCTCCCCTCAAGGGGAGAGTCTGCGTTGTAGTAGGCACTATTGCGTTTTGAGGCTATTTATCGGGAAACGGCCTCAAAACGCAATTAATCAAAACCCCTCCCTCCCAAAACCAAGAAAGCCTTACCAGACACATCTGATAAGGCTTTCCTTCTAGCACTATTTTTCCCTTACGGAAAGATACCCAATGACTGGTAACTCACGCCTATCTTCTCAATAGCGGCATAAAAACCGGCGGTGCGCAGGTCTGTGATGCCTTTGATCTGGTGGGTGACTTCGCGCATTTCCTGGTAGGCGGTAATCATGGTGTCTTCCAGGCCGGAGTAGACAAGGTCCCGCTCATCGGCGCCGTGAATGATGAGGAGTTTTTCCTCGGCGCTAAGGCTTTTGCCGGTGGTTTTCTCAATGGTGTTCACCAGGCGTTTCAGGCTGGCTTCTTCGGCCCGCTTGCCCATACGCCCGAAGCGAACGTTAGACAGGTTCTTGAGCCACTCAAAGTAGGAAACCGTTACCCCGCCGGCGTTCAGGTACAAATCTGGGAGAATGATGACCCCGCGGGCGTGCAGAATGCGTTCGGCCTCCTGGGTGATAGGTCCGTTGGCGCCTTCGGCCACGATCTTGGCTTTCAGGCGCGGCGCGTTCTCCTCATGGATTACGTTCTCCAGGGCGGCCGGTAACAGCACATCACAGTCATACTCCAGCATTTCACTGGAATTAGGGATGAAGGCGCCTCCCTGGTACCCCTCAAAAGAGTTGTTTTCTTTGCGGTACTGGAAGATGCTGTCAATATCCAGCCCGTCTGGGTTAAAGATTCCGCCTTCCCGCTCAGCCACGCCAATGATGATGGCGCCATCGCCCTGTAGGAATTTACCGGCATGGTACCCCACGTTTCCTATCCCCTGGATAATGATACGCTTGCCAGCCACGCCGCTGGAAAGATTCAAAGGCTGCAATACCGCCCCGTCATGCAGGGCCTCGCGCAACCCGAAGAAGATGCCCAGACCGGTGGCCTCGGCGCGGCCCCTGATCCCGCCCTGGCCCACCGGTTTCCCGGTCACGCAGCCTAAGGCGTTGGTCTCGCCAAATTTGAAGGTATGGTAGGTATCGGCTATCCAGGCCATTTCACGGCTGCTGGTCCCGTAATCTGGGGCAGGCACGTCTACGGCCGGGCCGATGAGGTTCTTTTTGATCAACTCTGAGGCAAAGCGGCGGGTTACCCGTTCCAGCGTCTCTACGGAAGAGGTTCTGGGGTTTATCTTCACACCGCCCTTGGCGCCCCCGAAGGGCACGTCTACCACGGCGCATTTAAACGTCATCAGGCTGGCCAGGGCCACCACCTCATCTTCGTCTACGTGAATGCTATACCTGATCCCGCCCTTGGTGGGCAGTTTGTGTTGGCTGTGCTGGGCCCGTATTCCCTCAAACACCTGTACCTGCCCGTCCACCTCCACCGGAAAGTTTACCTTGTACACACTGTTGCAGATCTTGATCTGCGATAAAATGCCAGGATGAAGCTTGGAGTGTTGGGCGGCCTGGTCATAGTAGTAATGCACGCTGTCCAGGAACTCTCTTCCCGGGGAAATCTTTTGGCTCATAGTTTTCTACAGTTGGTGGTTACAGGGTACAACGTAGGGAGCCGCCGGTGCGTTGCTTAGGGGCCGGAATGTTCCACGGAGAACATTTGGGAAGTACCAGTTTTGGGCTACTTTCTGAAAAACACCCTTAAAACAGACTTCCTTCGGTTCCTACTCCTTTTTGGGTTTTACCAGATTAATGCAGAAATTACGGGATAGTTTGTAGTGCCTTATACCCATTCCCATCTAACATGACTTCTTTCTTTTCTTTGCCCCGCCTGGCCGCAATGGCCGCAGGGTTAGCATTATTTCCGCAGGTAACCCAGGCGCAAGCTATCATTAAGCAAGACCCTACCATCAAAGCCATGACCGAACAGGTGTCTGCCCAGGAACTGGAGCGCCTGGTGCGCGGCCTGGTCAGCTTTGAGACCCGCCACTCACTTAGCTCCGTCAAAGACAAAAAGAAAGGCATTGGCGCCGCCCGCAACTGGGCCGAGGCCGAGATGCAGAAAGCCGCCGCCACCTCGGGTGGGCGCATGACCGTGACCCAGGACAAATACCTGGTGAAGGCCGACGGCCGCCGCGTGAAAGAAGACGTGGAGTTTGCCAACGTGATGGCCACCCTCAAAGGCACCGACCCCAACGACGACCGCGTGTTCATTGTCAGCGGACACATTGACTCAAGAAATACAGACGTGATGGACGCCGTGGGCAAGGCACCCGGCGCGAATGATGATGGCTCTGGCACTGCGGCCGTGATTGAGCTGGCCCGCGTCATGGCCAAGCAGGCCTTCCCGGCCACCATCATTTTTGTGTGCGTACAGGGCGAAGAACAGGGTTTGATTGGAGCCCGTCATTTAGCGGAACGCGCCAAGAAAGAGAACTGGAACCTGGTGGCTATGCTCAACAATGACATGATCGGGAACTCGCTCTCAGATGAGACCGGCCTGGCAGACAACACCCGCGTGCGTATCTTCTCTGAAGGCGTACCAGCGCTGGAGACCCCAGAGATGACGGCCATGCGCAAAAGCACCGGCGGCGAGAACGACAGCCGCAGCCGCCAACTTGCCCGCTACATGAAAGAGATGGCCAACCGGTACGTGCCGCAACTAGAGGTAGTATTGAACTACCGCACCGACCGTTTCCTGCGGGGCGGGGACCACACTCCCTTCAGCCAGATGGGGTTCACGGCCATACGCGTCTGCGAGATGAACGAGAACTACCAGTACCAGCACCAGAACGTGCGCACCGAGAAAGGCATCGCCTACGGCGATTTTCCCGAGCACGTAGACTTTGAGTACATGCGCAAGAACACCGCCATGAACCTGGCCACGCTGGCCAACCTGGCCTCGGCACCCTACTCCCCGGAGAATGTGGGCGTGGTGACCAGCAACCTCACCAACAAAACCGAACTGAAGTGGGAGGCGCCGGCCAAGGGCAAAAAACCGGCCGGCTACTACATTCTCATGCGCGAAACATCCTCGCCTATGTGGGAAAAGAAAATCTACGTGGACGGCAACGCCACCACCACCATTCTGCCTTACTCCAAAGACAACTATTTCTTTGCCGTACAGGCCGTAGACGCGCAAGGTCATGAAAGCTTGCCGGTCATGCCTAAGCCGTTGAGGTAGATTCCGTTTTGGGCCCGTTTTCATGAAAACGGGCTTAAAACAGCCCGGTAAGATTGGCTTGCCGGGCTGTTTTAGATTTTAGGCCACCTATAATTCAACTTATCTCTCTTGCCAGGGCCGCAAATAGTGATTTTACAAGAGATAGTACCAACCTTTTGCGGCTTATACTAGTAAGTGCACCTAAGCAGCTTTGCCTTTGGCTTTTAGATAGAATACAAGCACTTTCTCCTTCCTTCAGAAGGCTTTCCTCCGTTACACGCTGAAAGAGAACAAAGCAAGGGCAAGAAGCCTACTTCTTCCAACATTTTTTCTGGTTTTATATGCATTCACTCTTATATGGTTTAAGGGTATTCCTGATTTTATTATTGCTGATGGCAGGCCAGAAAGTGGCCGGGCAAAAAGTGGGCCTGGTACTAAGCGGCGGCGGCGCCAAAGGATTGGCCCACGTGGGCGTCTTAAAGGTGCTGGAGCAAAACAACATTCCTATTGACTACATTGTGGGCACCAGTATGGGCTCAGTGGTAGGGGCCCTGTATGCCGCCGGCTACTCGCCCCAGGATATTGAGGACCTGGTGCTTTCGCCTAAGTTCCAGTACTGGGTTTCTGGCCGCCAGCTGGAAGACCATGCCTTCAACTTCTTCAGCCTGGACCCCTCCCCCGCGGCCCTGCGCCTGCCTGTCTCTCTAAAGAAGAATATTCAGGTACAGACCACCAGCGGACTGGTAAGCGATGTGAACCTCAACTATGCTTTGGCCTCTACCATGGCGGCGGGCGGTGCCATTGCCAATTATGACTTTGACAAGCTGTTTGTGCCCTTCCGGAGCCTTACGGCCGAGATCTTTACCCGGCAGCAGGTGATTCAGCGCAACGGCTCACTGGCAGACGCGGTGCGTAACTCCATGGCGGTGCCGCTGGCGTTCCGGCCTATCAGGCAGGCAGACGGGCGTTACCTGTTTGACGGGGGTCTGTTCAATAACTTCCCCACAGATGTGATGCGCTCAGAATTCAAACCCGATATCATTATTGGGGTGAACGTGGGCGATGTCTCCTACAAGAAATATCCCCATGAGAAGGATGACGAACTGCTGGGATCTTCGCTCATTTTCCTGAGCTTTGACGTGGCAGACACCCTAGCCGTGGGGCCTAACGGGGTTTTGATTCAGCCCGACCTGGAAGGCTTTGGCACCACCGCCTTTGACCGCGCCAAGGAACTCATTGACATTGGCGTGAAATCTACCCAGGAGAAACTGCCTTTGCTAAAGCAGCGCATCAAAAGGCAGGAAGACTCCGTGGCTTTGCAACAGAGACGGCAGGCCTTCACCAAAAAAGCCCCGGCGCCCAAGTTTACCAGCGTGAAGATCCAGGGCCTGGAGGCAAACCAGCATGACTACGTGCGCAGTTTCTTCCTGAAGAAAGGCGGCCATTATACCATCACTGACATAGAGGAAGGCTATTACCGCCTGGCGGCCAATGACTTCTTCAAGGGCATTTACCCCCGCATAAAATACTCTCCTGAGCAAGGAGGCTATGAACTGAGCCTGGATGCCCGCCAGAGCAACAACGCCACGGCAGAAGTAGGCGCCGTCTTCAGCACCCGCCCGGTAGACAACCTGTACGTGGGCCTGGAATACCGTTTCCTGAACCGCGTCTTGTACACCATTGGGGCCAACGCCAACATAGGCCGTTTCTACGCCGCCGGGCAATTCGGTTTCCGGGTGAATATGCCCAGCCCGCTGCCTTTCTACATTGAGCCGTCTGTGATGTACAGCTCCCTCAATTACCAGGACGTAAGCGATTTTCTGGACCGTGACGCCACCAGCACCCAAGTACGCCAACGCGATTTCAAGGTAGGCATGCAGGCCGGCATCAGCCATAATTTCAGGAGCCGGTTTGTGTTTGAGGGCGCCTGGTTCTCCAATGAAGACGAATATGCCAACAATATCAACGTTTCGTCAGATGACGTGCTTGATGAGACAGATTTCCAAGGGGTTACCGCCGCGCTGCGTTTTGAGCGCAACTCACTTAACCGCAAAATGTACTCTACTCGGGGCCACCGGGCGGTGCTGGGCGTACGCGGGGTCACCGGCGAAGAGCTCTATGACCCAGGTACCACCTCTCTGCTCACCGAAGGCCGCTCGGCCCGGCACCAGTGGCTGCAATTCTCGGCTACCTATGAAGGCTATTACCCTTCTAAGAATGACAAGAGCAGCTGGGGCTATTTTATTGAAGGCATGTTGAGTACCCAGGGCAGGTTCTCTAATTACCGGTCTACCCTTAACGTGGCGCCGGCTTTCTCGCCTTTGCCAGATTCCCGCACGCTGTTTCTGGATAAATACCGGGCCACCAGATACGCCGCCGTGGGCGGGCGCTTCTCCCGGAAGGTGCTGACCAAGTTTGAGTGGCGCACAGAGGCTTTCATGCACCTGATCCATGCGCCTTATGAAGAAGGCCCAGAGCAGCAAGCCCTGCGCGCCCAAGGCTTTGACCGTCCCCGCCTCACGGCCAGTACCGGCTTGATCTTCCAGCTGCCTATTGGCCCGGCAGCCCTCCAGGTGATCCATTATGACAATGACACCAACCGCTGGAATGTCTTCGGCCACGTGGGGTTCCTGCTGTACAGAGCACGCACGCTACAATAAATCGCAGCCATAGCCTTGGCTGTGCCAAATAAGAGAAGCTCCCGTTTTGGGGCCGTTTTACAGAAAACGGCTCCAAAACGGGAGCTTCTTTGTATGGTTGGATTAGTTTAGACCGAGGCGGCTGCCAGGTTGGAAAAGACTTTCAGCTCTAACACAGGTTTTCTTTTCCCTGGCGTTTTAGGCCCGGTTTTCAAAAAACAGGCTCAAAACACCTAATGCCTTTAAAGGATACTGCCTCTCCTAAAAGAGGTTCCTTACGCCCGCTTCTGCACTTTACCGCTGCCGCTCACCCGGCTGTCTACGTTGGGCTGGCCTTCATAGAAAACCCGGCCGCTGCCGCTTATGCTGGACTTTAAGGTAGAGGACGCGTTTATCTCACAGGAACCCGACCCACTGATGCTGATCTTGGCGTCATTGGTCTTAAATCCGAAGCCTTTCAACGAGCCCGAGCCACTCACCGCCACGGTGCTTTGCTTGCCTTCGCCCTCCAGCTCAATATTTCCTGAGCCTGAGATACGGCTGCTCATCTTATCTACGGAAGCCTGTAACTTAATAGACCCTGAACCACTCACCGCCAACTCCAAGTTGGTGGCCTTAAAGGAATCTTTGCCCAGTATCTTGCCTGATCCGCTCACAGACAAGGCTTCCACCTGAGGTACGGTAATGTAGATAGTCACCCGTTTCTGGTCCGTGTCAAAATTAAACATGCGGTCCTGGTCTTTTCTTTTGATGACCAGTTGCCCGTCTTTCACCTCCGTGATGAGTTGGGCCAGTTGCTCCGCGTCGCCATCTAGTTTCACGCTCTGGGTATTGCCTCTGCGCAGAATTACCTCGGCGGGGTAGCCCAGGCCAATCTTGGTGAATGCCGGCAGCGAGCGGGTCTCTTCTTGCATTATCGAGGGGGCACCTTTGAAAGAAGACAGGGAAACTACCAGGGCCAGAACGGCCAGAAACAGGAAAGCGGATAGATTTTTCATAGAAGTGTCTTTATGTTTCTTCTATAGATGAGCATAGGAGAGAAAGGGTTGCACGAGACTCCCATAATTATTTCTTATTCCCAGGCAGGCATAAAAAAAGGGCTACCCTGCTGGGTAGCCCTTTCTACATTCACAATCTTTTGCGCTCTTAAAGCTTAGGCCTGGGGGGTTGAAGGGCGCCATTTAACTGGTGCCAAACGCCATTGGTATACAGTTGGTCGGATTCCAGCAGCTTAACGCCATCTACCAGAATTGCCCCCTTCTTGCGGTAGATACGCAGGTTATTGCCGTTTATGTTCTTTATATCGGTGCCGTCTTTCAAATCTTCTGAGGTAATGCTGGACGCCACCAGATGCTGGCCCAGGAAAGCCCTAAGGTCCTCGGGAGAGGCGTCTTTATAGGCCGCCAGTGCCGCTTCTGAAGGGGCGAAGAAAGTATAGGGGTCACTATGTGATAACAGGGGCATTAAACCCGCCTTGGTCACTAGCTCCAGCAAAAGCGTCTGTTTGTGGGTGATACCTTCGGCCAGGGTCATGTGGGCCATCTTGGCCGTAGCCGCCGCCCCGGTCACCGTAACCTGGGCCTGGGTGCCTATGGGAACGGCCGTGCAGACCAGAAGCAAAAGGCAAATCTTTAGATAAGTAAAATTCTTCTTCATCTCCCCTACTGTAAATAACCTGTTATATACCTAGTATACGGTGATTTACAGAAAATAGATAAAGCCGTTTTTCTTTAGGAAGTGCAAAAATAAGGTTACCCCAGCACCTGGTCAAAGAAATTCTGGATCTGGCCTGGCACCAGAATAATGCTCACCACCAAGCCAAAGGCGGCGCCATAAAAGTGGGCACTGTGGTTAATACCGTCATGGCTCTTAGTGCTCATGTAATAGGATAGAGCCAAGTAAAGCGCACCGAAGATATAGCCTTGGATAGGGAATGGAATTGGGAAAATTAACAGCTCCGTTAGCGGGTTGAAATAGATGCTGGAGAAGATAATGGCGGCCACCCCACCCGAAGCCCCCAGGGAATAATACCGGCTGTCATTCTTATGCTTAAAATAAGTGGGCAGGTCTGACACGATAATAGCCACTAAATAAAGCACTACATAAATCACCGCCCCTACCGGAAACCCGAAAATGCCTAAGAATATCTGTTCTACTACCCCGCCAAAAATGTACAGGGAGAACATGTTAAAGAACAGGTGCATGAAATCTGCGTGCAGAAACCCTGAGGTAAGCAAACGCCACCACTCCTTGTCCTGCGCCACCGACTGCGGATGATGCACCCAGGCCTCCATTAAATTCTGGTTCTGCCAGGCATACAAAGAGACAAGGACCGTGATGGCAATAATGATAAGGGTGATGGAAATGACCATGGAAAATCTGAAATAGGTTGGGCTGAGAAATTTGCCGGTAAGAAAAGCGGTCGTTCTGAGCCGTAAAAGGGAAATTATAAAGCAAGGCAGCTATTAACTGTCCCGTTCAATCAACTGGATAGCCATTAACCTGAGCAGCTCTTTCTTGCTGTTCAAGGCGTTTACTTCATTTAAATGGTGCAGCCCCTTCTGGAAGTAGTGGTTGATCTGGTTTTGGGTGAGGTTCTGGATATCCAACTCGTCATACAGTTCTTTGATCGCCTGTACTTTGCCATCTACTTCGTCTGAACCGTTAACCCCTTGCCATTTCTCCAGGGCCAGTTTTTGGGTGGCAGAGGCGCGCTCCAGGGCGGTAAGCAGCAAGTACGTCTTTTTATCAGAGACAATGTCGCCGCCTACGCGTTTGCCAAACTTGGCCTGGTCCCCGTACACATCCAGCAGGTCGTCGCGCAGCTGGAAGGCAATGCCCATGTTAATCCCGAACTCCTTTAAATGCTGCGCATCGGCGGGAGAAGCGTCATTAAGCAGGGCTCCCAATTCCAGGGCAAAACCCAGGAGAACCGCGGTTTTAAGTTTGATCATGAGCAGGTACTCCTCAATCTGCACATCTTGCCGTTGCTCAAAATTCATATCCAGTTGCTGTCCTTCGCAAACCTGGGCCGCGCAGTTACTAAACAGCTTTAAAGCCTGCGGTAATTTATCTGGTTCAATGCCCAGGAACAACTCATAGGCCTTAACCAACATCACGTCCCCACTCAAAATAGCCGTGCTAGTGTTCCATTTCTCGTGCACGGTCTGTTTCCCTCTTCGCAGCGGGGCCCCATCCATGATATCATCATGCATAAGCGTGAAGTTGTGGAAAACCTCTACCCCAATAGCAGGCAAAAGCACCTTATCCACATTATCCTGAAAAAGATAGGCCCCTAAAACAGTGAGCAATGGGCGCACTCTTTTCCCTCCCAGCTCCATCATATACCTAATGGGGGCATACAGTTCAGTTGGGTTTTCCCCGTAAGTGAGCGTGGAAAGGGTCTGGTTGATTCGCTCTGAAAAATGTGAGATATCCACAGTAATAAATCTTAAGCTGAAAAGGTAAAAAGCTTCCTGCCAGGCTGATAAAACGGCTTCTTTACCGGCAACCAAAGCTACGGTAAAATCAGGAAGGAAGCCTTTTTGTTTTTAATTATCGTTAAAAAGCGTTTATGACCACTTTTAAGAAAAAGAGGTCATAAACGCTTAAGGTTACTTAGAAAGCCTAGGCTTAGATTTTGTCTATCAGTTCCAGGTCAATGGTTCGCTCTAAGACATTGGCAGCTTTCACCTGCACCATCACCTCATCCCCGAAGGAGATGATCTTCTTATTGCTACGACCAATGATGCGGTAATTGGCGGCATCCAGCTCGTAGAAATCGTCTTTTAGGTCAGCCAGACGAACCATGCCTTCGCACTTGTTCTCCTCAATCTCCACGTACATGCCCCACTCGGTCAGGCCAGAGACAATGCCCTTGAACTGATGCCCGATAAAGCCACTGATGAACTCTACCTGCTTGAACTTAATGGAAGCCCGCTCCGCATCGGCGGCGCGTTTCTCCATGTCTGAGGAATGCAGGCTGCGCTCCTCGTACTCTTCCAGCTCAGCGCTTTGCCCGCCTTTCAGATACTGGTCAATGAGGCGGTGGGCCATCATATCTGGGTACCTTCTAATAGGCGAGGTGAAGTGCGAGTAGTGCGCGAACGCCAGGCCAAAGTGCCCTTCGGCCTCGGTGCTGTACTTGGCTTTGGCCATGGTCCGGATGGCCAGGCTCTGCAGCACGTGCTGCTCGGGCTTGCCTTCGGTCTGGGCGGCCAGCTTGTTCAGCTCCGCAGAGATATCACGGCCTTCCTCCAGGTCAATCTTATACCCGAACTTACGAGCGAACAAAGAGAAGTTCATCAGTTTCTCGGGGTCTGGCGAGCCGTGGGTACGGTACACCATGGTGAGCTTGTTCTTACCGGTGCGGAGTTTGAACACGTGCTCGGCTACGTATTTGTTAGCCAGCAGCATGAACTCCTCAATAAGCTTGTGCGCGTCTTTGCGTTCCTTCACGTACAGTGACAGCGGCTTGCCGTTCTCATCCAGCTTGAACTTCACCTCAATGGTCTCAAAATTCACGGCCCCGCCCTTAAAGCGTTTGTCCTTAAATTTCTTGGCCAGTTCGTTCAGCTTCAGGATCTCCGTGGAAAAATCTCCCTCCAGGGTTTCAATCACCTGCTGGGCTTCCTCATAGGAGAAGCGGCGGTCTGAATGGATGATGGTACGGCCAATCCAATAGTCGTGGATCTTGGCGTTCTCATCAATCTCAAACACCACGGAGAAAGTCAGTTTGTCTTCATTGGGGCGCAGAGAGCACAACCCGTTAGATAAACGCTCTGGTAACATAGGAATGGTGCGGTCTACCAGATACACCGAGGTGGCCCTACGATAGGCTTCTTTCTCCAGTTTGGTGTTAGGCTGCACGTAATGCGTTACGTCGGCAATGTGCACGCCAATCTCCCAGTTGCCGTTCTCCAGTTGACGCACGCTCAGCGCATCATCAAAATCCTTGGCATCTGCCGGGTCAATGGTAAAGGTAGTCACGTCCCTGAAGTCACGGCGCCGGGCAATTTCCTCCATCGTGATGCCTTCCGAAATAGCGTCGGCCTCTTTCTCCACAGACTCCGGGAACTCAAACGGCAACCCGAATTCCGCCATGATGGCGTGGATCTCGGCGTTGTGCTCTCCGGCCGGGCCGAAGACTCGGGTGATTTCTCCGGTAGGGCTTTTGGTGGGGTCGTCTGGCCATTCGGTGATGTGCACCAGTACCTTGTCTCCGTCCTGGGCATCGGCTAGGCCGCGTTCCCCCACAAACACATCAAAGTACATTTTCTTCTGGTCGGGCACAATGAAACCGTAGCCCTTGGACATCTCCAAACGACCTACAATCTCTTCACGCTCGCGTACCAGTACCTCTACTACCTGACCTTCGGGGCGCTCATTGGCCCGGCGGGTGCCTCTCAGTTGCACGCGCACGGTGTCACCGTCCATGGCAAACATGAGTTTCTCCACGGGCACGCGTACATCCTGGTCAGTTTCTTCGGTAACCACATAGGCGTGGCGGGCATTGGCCAGGTCTACCTTACCAATAATGGTAGGGCCTCCTCTTCTGGAGACGGCTGGCCCACGGTCACGATCGCGGTCGCGGCCCCGGTCAGAATCACTGCGGCGGCTGGCACGCTCACCGCGGGTGGTTTCCGGTTCAGAGCGCACAAAGTCCGGGTTGAACTTATAGGAGTCGTCCTGTAAATGGACCAACTCTCCGTTCTTCCGCATTTTCTTCAGGAGCTCAGAGACTACCTCACGCCCTTCTTTGGTGGTAATGCCTAACCTTCTGTGCAACTGACGGTACGTGAATACCTGCTTAGGCTCTTTCAGGAACACGTTCAGTAACACCTCTTTTGATACTTCGCCAACGTTCTGGCTCTGGCGTCTTCCGCGTGGCGCGCCTTTATCTTTTCCTGCACTATTGGAGCGGGGGGCAGAATCTTTGCCCGCGCCACGCTCTCTTCTTTTTCTTTCCATTAATCTTTTCAATGTGGGCTGGCTCACCTCTCCTACAAGAAAGGAGCAGAACCACGCCTGGCAGCATGCTTTTTTAGGCTGCCGTTAAATTTTTCATTTTTTGGCCTTCCGTTTCAGAAAGCCTTTTCATTTGCGTTTTGGGCCTGTTTTCAAGAAAACGGGCTTAAAACGGGTTAGATACGGGTACAAATATATCTATTCGTCTATACTTGCTTTAAAGGTATTTCGTTTCCTTTGGGCCGCTAAAATATCTGGTACCTCGCTTGACGGAATAGCCTGTAGCAATGCCTTGGTAAACGGGTGCTTTGGATGCGTGAAGATTTCCTGCCCTGTGCCCTGCTCCACTATCTCTCCCTTGTCCATGACAAACACACGGTCGGCCATAAACTTGGCCACCGCCAGGTCATGGGTGATGAACAAGACCGTAAGGTTAAACTGTTGTTTGAGGCGGTTGAGAAGGTTGAGGACCTGCGCCTGTACAGATACATCCAGGGCAGAGACAATCTCATCACAGATGATACACGTGGGTTCTAGCGCCAACGCCCTGGCAATGCAGATACGCTGTTGTTGGCCGCCAGAGAATTCATGGGGATAACGGTTAAAATGTTCGGGGAGAAGATTTACGGTTTCCAGTAACTCCAGGACACGCTGCTTCCGCTCCCGATCATTTTTTAACACCTTATGCACCTGCATGGGTTCCATGATGGCGTCCCCTATTTTCATGAGTGGGTTAAGCGAGGCATACGGGTCCTGAAAGATGATCTGGAAGTCCTCGCGTTGCTTTCTTACCTCTTGGTTAGATAAGTTGCTCCAATCTTGCCCGTTGAAAACTACCTTTCCGCTGGTCGGCTCTATCAACCGGACCAAGGCCCTGCCCAAAGTAGTTTTTCCACAGCCCGACTCCCCTACTAAAGCAATGGTCTCTTGCGGGAAAACCTCAAATGAAACCCCGTTCACAGCTTTGCTCAGTTCTTTTTTCTGCCAAAAGAAGTTCCGGTGCCTGGTAAAGGTTACGTGGAGATCCTCTACTGTGAGAATAGGCTCCAGAGGAGTTGGTACTTGCGGCATTACGGCGTTAAATCCTTCGTTATCCACAGCAGAGCCACTTGCCCATTGGTGATGAAAAGGATTATTTTCTAAAGGGGGGCTAACCCCGGCACCCATAAAATCTGCCACGGTGGGCAATACCGCCACGTTTGTTTTCATGGTAGGACGGCAGGCCAGCAAGGCTTTGGTATAGGGGTGCTGCGGATCTGAAAACAGTTGCTGCACCGTGCCTTCCTCTACTATCTGCCCCTGGTACATGACCAATACCCGGTCGGCTACCTGCGCCACCACGCTTAGGTCATGCGATATGAACAGTAGGGCCATTTCCTTTTCCTGCCGAAGCTCATTCAGTAACTTTAGAATGCTGGCCTGCACCGTGACATCCAGAGCCGTGGTAGGCTCGTCTGCGATTAAAATAGCCGGGTCGCAGCTCATGGCCATGGCCAGCATGACCCGCTGCTTCTGCCCCCCAGAAAGCTCATGTGGATAACTCCTGAATATCTTCTCTGGCAAAGGAAGCTTTACTAACTCAAAAAGGGCAATGGTGCGTTGGTAGGCCTCTTGTTTAGAGATAGGCAAGTGAATTAACAACGCCTCCGCCACCTGCTTTCCACAGGATATAACGGGGTTCAAGGAAGACATTGGTTCCTGAAAGATCACGGAGATTTCCTTACCGCGTATTTTCTGTAGCTGCTTTTGAGAAAGCTGGTACAAATCTACCGGGCCTGCCTGCGGGGACTGGAACTCCGCCGTTCCGGAAGTGATTTGGGCCGCTGCCGGCAGGAGTTGCATTAAGGAAAGCGCCGTAATGGTCTTCCCTGATCCAGATTCTCCCACTATAGCGACTGCTTCCCCGCGCTGCAAAGCAAAGGATATACTAGTAACCGCCTTCACCCTTCCCTGCTGCGCAGGAAACTCTATGGTAAGATCATTGACCTGAAGAAGAGGGGCAAAAGAAGTCATGTAGGCGGTGATGTTCTATTATAAATAGGAAGCTGGCTTTAAGGCTGGCCCCCTGGAAAAGCAGAATATGGAAGGGTGTTATAAACTTTTCTCTCCTGGCAATTATGAAGGCAATTGGTGCTACCATTCACTTTTGTTTCACCCCATAGGATAGGCAATCTTTTACCGTGGCTCTTTCCTGGAACAGCTAACTAGTAGACGCTTTGGCACTTAAAAACCTCTCCTGCGTAGGGAAAGCCGAAAATGGTTGCGGAACACAACTAAATTTATAAAATTTAAGTAATGCAGGGTACATTATTCCATCCCCCTTATTTTCCTGTCTTGTTAAAGGTTTTATGAAACATCCTTTTTACTCTCGCGCCCTTGTCATGAAACTGTTCTTGGTAGGAATGCTCTTGCTATTGGTAGTACCCTCCCTTTCGGCGCAGCACCTGTACCCAAACCATTTCCGGACGGGGGTTGGGTTTGCCTATATCTTGGAAGGCGATAACAGTGGGGCACTTTTCTCACAGCAATACAACCGGGAGCTCACTGACAAGATCCACTTTGCCGTTTCCGGTGAATACCTGAGTTCTTCCCGGTATGATCACCAGCGCAGCATCTTCACTTCGCGCAAGGCGTTTGTGATGTTTGACACCTCCGTTTTCTTTGACTTAACGGAAACCGGAAGATACACCATTAAATTTGGTTTTGGCCCGGCGGTGCGCAGAAGGTCTGAGTTAGACTTGGTTA
This sequence comes from Rufibacter radiotolerans, assembly GCF_001078055.1. Lineage (NCBI taxonomy): Bacteria > Pseudomonadati > Bacteroidota > Cytophagia > Cytophagales > Hymenobacteraceae > Rufibacter > Rufibacter radiotolerans. The sequence continues at coordinate 4,345,692 of NZ_CP010777.1, forward strand.
AGGGTACAGGCGGCGGCGGCGGCGGGACCATTACCCCCGGCGTGGCCACCGACGAGGTGTTTGTGCATATAAGGGAAAAAGATATTGGCGGAAAAGCGGTCTTTGAATCTGATTTCTTTAACGATAACCGCCTCTTCTTTGGCATGCGCGCCAGCGGCTATATGTATAACAAAGGAACCGCTATTTTTGCCGTAGGATTGAATATGGGATATTCCTTCTAGACAAGTAACATCATTTCATAAAAGCAGCGAGGGCCGTCAGTTAATGACGGCCCTCGCTGCTTTTATGCCTCTACGGCATTCATTTCGTGCTTCTCATGCGTAGATGGTGGGTTCAGGAATCTGTTCTGGTTAAAGATAATAATCAGGACCCCTACAAAGATGGCCGCGTCTGCCACGTTAAAGATTGGCCAAAGCGACATGGGCGTCCCTCCAATCACCGGAATCCAATGCGGCAGGATGCCTTCCCATATATCAATGTAGAACATGTCTATGACCTGGCCGTGCAGCCAGGGAGTGCTGGCGTCATAGGGCGCATTGTCTAAAAACACCCCGTAGAAAATACTGTCTACCAAATTACCAATCGCTCCGCCCAGGATCAAGCCCACGCACCAGATCAAGCCCTGGTGGTAGCGGTGCTTGACCAGGTAATACACTAAATAGCCAATGCCAACCATGGCCACCATCCTAAAGACGGTCAGAATGATCTTGCCGTAGTCAGAGCCCAGCTCCACACCGAAGGCCATGCCGGGGTTTAGGGTGTAATGCAGCTTGAACCACTCCCCAAAAACCGGGATTTGCCCTGGCAGGCCCATTTGCATATTGTAATGCACCAGCATCTTCACCGCCTGGTCAATCGCAATCACCAATAGGGCAAGCAGATAATATTTAGCGTATTTCATGTGTTAGGGTTAACCCTTGCGTTTAGGGCCTGTTTTGGGTAAAACAGGCCCTAAACACCGGAGCGTTCAATTTTATTTAGTTCTCGCTGAAAAGCGGCAGGTATTACCTGGCCACCTCCAGATTTACCGGCAAGCTGAAACCTTCCATCTCCAGCACGGTGGCTTTGTCTACCGGTAAGGACGGCACCAACGCCAGTTCCACGGCCTGCACCTCTTCAGAGATATAGCCTCCAAAGGCTTGAACGGCGGCGGCTACCTCTGCATTGCCTTCCTGGATCTGTACCCTTATTTTATCCTGCACTTCCAGGCCGCTGTCTTTGCGCAGGTTCTGCAGACGGTTCACCAACTCGCGGGCCATGCCTTCCAGGCGAAGTTCCTCGGTGATGTTAATGTCCAGGGCCACGGTCAAAGCTCCTTCCGAAGCGACCAGCCAACCCGGTATATCTTCAGACATGATCTCCACGTCCTCGCGGCTCAACACGGTGGTGTCATCCTCCACCGGAATCTCAAAGAAACCTTCGCGCTCCATCTTGGCAATGTCTTCCTGGTTCATCTGCTGGATCTGGGCGGCCACCAACTTCAGCTTCGGCCCGAACACCTGGCCCAGACGCTTGAAGTTAGGCTTGATCTTTTTCACCAGAATGCCGGTGGTGTCTTCCAGGTACTCCAGGCTTTTTACGTTCACCTCAGAAAGGATCAGGTCAGACACCGCCTCCAGTTGGGCCTTCATCTTCTCATCCAAGATAGGAACCAGAATACGGCTCAAGGGTTGACGTACCTTGATCATGTGCTTCTTGCGGAGCGAGTGCACTAAAGAAGATACATTCTGGGCCAGATGCATGCGCTGCTCCAGGTCTACGTCAATCAGGTTTTCCTGCACCTGCGGGAAATGCTCCAGGTGGATAGACTCAGACTGGCTGCGGCCGCTCACGCGGTTCAGGTCCAGGAACAGGCGGTCCATGTAGAACGGCGCGATGGGCGACGCCAGCTTGGCCACGGTTTCCAGGCAGGTATACAACGTTTGGTAAGCAGCCTGCTTGTCCTGGTTCAGTTCGCCTTTCCAGAAACGTTTGCGGTTCAGGCGCACGTACCAGTTGCTCAGTTCATCGGCCACGAAATCCTGGATGGCGCGGGCGGCCTTGGTAGGGTCGTAATCGTCAAAGTACGCGCCTACTTCTTTCACCAGGGTATTCAGGCGGGAAATGATCCAGCGGTCACTTTCGGTGCGCTGGCTTACCGGGATCTCTGTTCCCTCAAAGGTGAAGCCGTCCAGGTTGGCATACAGCGCGAAGAACGAGTACGTGTTCTGCAGAGTCCCGAAGAAGCGGCGCTGTACCTCGGTGACGCCGTCCAGGTTGAACTTGAGGTTATCCCAAGGCGGGGCGTTCACGATCATGTACCAGCGGGTGGCATCCGGACCGAACCGGCCGATGGTCTCAAACGGATCCACGGCATTGCCCAGGCGCTTGCTCATCTTGTTGCCGTTCTTGTCCAGCACCAGTCCGTTGGCAATCACGTTTTTGAACGCCACGCTGTCTTCCAGCATCACGGCCAGCGCGTGCAGGGTAAAGAACCAACCGCGGGTCTGGTCCACGCCTTCGGCGATGAAGTCGGCCGGGAAGTTGGCTCTGAATGTCTCTTCGTTCTCAAACGGGTAATGCCACTGCGCGTACGGCATGGCCCCGGAGTCAAACCAAACGTCAATAAGGTCCAGCTCGCGGTTCATGGGTTTGCCTTCGGGGCTTACTAACACAATGTTATCCACGTACGGGCGGTGCAGGTCAAAGCCTTCGTAGTTGAAGTCGGTGATGCCTAGTTCAGAGCGGGGCTCCTCGGTACCGGTGGGGCTTAGCGCAAACTCACCGGCGAATTCCAGCAGGGTGTTGGCCTGGTGATCGGCGGCGGTGCCGGTAGGTTTCTCCACATGCACCTTAGCCAGGCGCAAGGGGTTCTCAGACATGAAACCGGCGGCAATGCTGCGCTCAATCTCATGGTCCAGCTCGGCCACGGACCCGATGCAGATTTCCTCATCCCCTTCCTCGGTGCGCCAGATAGGCAACGGCGTGCCCCAATAGCGGGAGCGCGACAGGTTCCAGTCCACCAAGTTTTCCAGCCAGTTACCGAAACGGCCCGAACCGGTTGACTCCGGTTTCCAGTTGATGGTCTTGTTCAGCTCAATCATCCGGGCCTTTACGGCGGTGGTTTTGATAAACCAGCTGTCCAAGGGGTAATATAACACCGGCTTATCGGTGCGCCAGCAGTGTGGGTAACTGTGTTCGTACTTCTCAACCTTAAAGGCCTTGCCCTCCTCTTTCAGTTTGATGGAGATGAGCACATCAGTGCTTTTGTAGTCTTTGGCGTTCTCGTCCAGGCCGTCATAGTTCTTCACCGGCATACCGGCAAAGTCGGTGACTTCTTTCACGAAGCGTCCCTGGCGGTTTACCAAGGGAGCAGGCTTGCCGTTCTCATCGGTTACCAACAGCGCAGGGATGTCATTCTGGGCAGCTACCCTGAAGTCATCGGCACCAAACGTAGGCGCGATGTGCACAATGCCGGTACCGTCTTCAGTGGTCACGAAGTCCCCGATCACTACCCGGAAGGCCGGTTTGTCTGGCTGCACGTACGGCATGAGCTGCTCGTACTCTATGCCGGCCAGTTGCTCTCCGGTAAACTCATTCACTATTTTGAAAGGGATGAGTTTGTCACCTGGGTTATAGGCGTCCAGTTTCAGCTCGGCGGCTTTAGGCGAGAAATATTGCCCCACTAGGTCCTTGGCCAGGATCACGGTTACCGGAGTAAAGATGTACGGGTTGAAGGTTTTCACCTGCACGTATTTGATGTTCTTGCCTACGGCCAGCGCGGTGTTGGCAGGCAGGGTCCAGGGGGTGGTGGTCCAGGCCAAGAACTGGTTGTTGTCTGCCACCTTGAACAGGAACTCAGACTTCTCATTCTGCTTGATCTTGAACTGCGCCACCACCGACGTGTCTTTCACGTTGCGGTAGGTGCCCGGCTGGTTAAGCTCGTGAGAGCTAAGACCGGTACCGGCCGCCGGAGAGAAGGGCTGGATGGTGTAGCCTTTGTAAAGGAAGCCTTTGTCATAGAGTTTTTTGAGCAGGGCCCAGTTAGACTCTATGTATTGGTTCTCAAAGGTGATATACGGATTATCCAGGTCTACCCAATAGCCCATGCGCTCAGTGAGGTCGTCCCACTGGTCTTTGAACCGCATCACGGTCTCGCGGCAGCGGGCATTGTACTCCTCCACGGAGATGGTCTTCCCGATGTCTTCCTTGGTGATGCCCAATTCCTTTTCTACCTGCAGCTCAATAGGCAGGCCGTGGGTGTCCCAGCCGCCTTTGCGCTGCACCTGAAAACCCTGCAGGGTTTTGTAGCGGCAGAAAATGTCTTTCACGGCGCGGGCCATCACGTGGTGGATACCCGGGGCACCGTTGGCCGAAGGCGGCCCTTCATAAAACACGAACGTGGGCTGACCGGCGCGGGTCTCCACTGATTTTTCAAAAATGCGGTTTTGCTTCCAGTAGGCTCTCACCTCCTCGGCTAAGCCGGCATAGTCTAGTTGTTTATACTCGTTGTACTTCACCTTTTGGTCTATATGGTGGTAGGTGTAATTCAATTCTTCTTAAGAGAAGCCCCTAAAAGAAAACCAGGTTTCTAAAGCAGCTACTTCTGAACCCGTTACACCCTAAATGAAATCCATCTCGTGCGTAACGGTTCTATTAGCAAAGTTAAGCAATAAAAACTTGTGAGGGAGGCACAACTGGTTTTTCCGTTTTGGGCCTGTTTTGGCTAAAACGGCTCCATAACGGAAAACAACTCTTGATAGGAAGGACTAGGTTTCATTCTTTAAGGCATTGCGCTAGCCAGCAGTTGGGTTCGCTTCTTGTAAGATGGGATAGAAAAACTATTTCTGCGGTTTCTGTTTTAAGCCTGTTTTTTGAAAAACGGCCACAAACCAGTATGTGGATTTCTGATATTTTGATTTCCGCTAAAATTACGTTCTGTACATTTCAGGTAGATTATTACGCTCACTATTATCATTCTTTGTTTATTTGCCCTATCACTTATCCACTCCTCTGTATGTCTCCCACCCAAATAGTTTCCGTCCGTTTTCAGTCTTTGAACCTGCCCTTATTAGAACCCTTCGCCATTGCCACGGGCACGCAGCACCGGGTAGAAAATGTAGTGGTGCAGGTGCAGCTCGCCGACGGGACAACCGGCTTAGGCGAGGCCGCCCCCTTCCCGGCGGTGAGCGGAGAGACGCAGGAAAGCACGCTGGCCGTGTTGCAGGAACTGGAAAAACAGCTGCTGCAAAAGAACGTGAAAAACTGGCGGACCCTAGCCACGCAATTAGAGGAATTGGCGCCGCAGGCGCCCGCCGCCCGGTGCGGACTGGAGATGGCCATTCTAGACGCGCTCTGCAAGCATTACCAAATGCCGCTCTATGTTTTCTTCGGGGGCGTGGAGACGCAGCTGAAAACCGACCTGACCATTACCGCCGGAGACGAAGCCCACGCCGCCGCCTCAGCCCGCTCCATTGTAGAACGCGGCTTCTCTATTATAAAGGTAAAGACTGAAGGCGTGGATGTGGATTACGATGTACGGCGTCTGCAGGCCATCCACACGGCAGCCCCTGCGGCTAAACTGATTGTAGACGGGAATTGCGGCTATGATCTAATCCGGGCCCAGGACTTTGTCAACAGACTAGCGGAAGCCAGAATCCCGGTTATCCTGCTGGAACAGCCACTTCCCAGGGAATGTTGGGAGGACGTGGCCGTGTTGGCAACTACCTGCCCTTTCCCCATTGCCGCAGATGAATCGGCGCGTAGCGCCCGCGACGTAGCGCGGTTGGCCCAAGACCGAAGTGCCTCGGTTGTCAACATAAAACTGATGAAGTGCGGGGTGCTGGAGGCGCTGCAGATGGCGGCCCTGGCACAGGTGCACGGTTTGGGCTTAATGATTGGCGGCATGGTGGAGAGCATCTTGGCCATGACGTTCTCGGCCCATTTCGCGGCGGGCATTGGCGGGTTTGAGTACATAGACCTGGACACGCCGCTCTTTATAGCCGAGCATCCGTTCACCGGCGGGTTCCAGCAGCAGGGCGAGAATTTGGCCCTGGACCCAGACGTTGCCGGGCACGGGGTAATCTTGCCAGAACTACTTTGCTAGAGGAAAAGAGGAAATAGGTAGAAATGCGTTTCAGGCCTGTTTTTTGGAAACCGGGCCTGAAACGCATTTCTCGTTTAACGAAACTTGGCTTTTTAAATTCTGTAGGGGCAATCCCTTGTGGTTGCCCAATGGTTGCAGAACAGCAAAGGGCAATCACAAGGGATTGCCCCTACAGCCATGCGTGGAAAACCTGTGAGCCAAGAATTCTCCCATTGAAGTTAGACACTCATAAAAAAAAGCCTCTGCTATGTGCAGAGGCTTTTTTTATGGTGGAAACGTTTTCGGCCCGTTTTCAGAAAAACGGCCTTTATTCACAATCTATAGTTTCTCAAAAATACGCTTGAAGCTAACCGCGTCACCTATGTATTGGCGAAGCTCAGAGATGTGCATACGCTTTTGTTCGCGGGTATCACGCTCTCGTACGGTGACGGTATCGTTTTCCAGGGTCTCGTAATCTACGGCAATACAGAACGGGGTCCCAATCAGATCCTGGCGGGTGTAGCGTTTGCCAATGGCGTCGCGCTCCTCATAGATCATCTTGAAATCAAACTTGAGGTCGTCAAAGATCTGCATGGCTTTCTCAGGAAGGCCGTCTTTCTTCACCAGCGGAAACACGGCGGCTTTGATAGGAGCAATGGCCGGGTGGAATTTCAGGAAGGTACGGGTCTTGGTGTTATCGCCTTCGGTGATTTCCTCTTCCTGGTAGGCGTTGCAGAGCGTCATCAGGAACAGGCGGTCGGCACCTACGGAGGTCTCTACCACGTACGGCACGTAGTTTCCGTATGGTTTTCCGTCCTCGTTGAGGTCATTATCAAAGTACTGCTGCTTCTTGCGGCTCAGGTTCTGGTGCTGGGTCAGGTCAAAGTCAGAACGGGAATGGATTCCTTCCACCTCTTTAAACCCGAACGGGAACTCAAACTCAATGTCCACGGCGGCTTTGGCGTAGTGGGCCAGCTTGTCGTGGTCGTGGAAACGGAGCTTTTCGGTGGGCACGCCCAACGCCAGGTGCCAATTTTTTCTCCAGGCTTTCCAGTTTTCGTACCACTCGCCTTCCGTGCCAGGGCGCACGAAGAACTGCATCTCCATCTGCTCAAACTCGCGCATCCTGAAGATGAACTGACGGGCCACAATCTCGTTCCGGAACGCTTTGCCAATCTGGGCAATCCCGAAGGGCACTTTCATGCGGCCAGATTTCTGCACGTTCAGGAAGTTCACGAAGATTCCCTGGGCGGTTTCTGGGCGTAGATAAATAGTGCTGGAGTCCTCGGCCACGGATCCCACCTGGGTGGAAAACATCAGGTTGAACTGACGGACCTCGGTCCAGTTAGAAGTGCCTGACACCGGGCACTTTATATTTTCTGAGATAATGAGTTGCTGTACGGCTTTGAGGTCTTCGGCCTCCAGCAGGCGGCCCATTTCCTTGAGCAGCGCCTGGGCTTTGGACACATCACCGGCTTTCTCGTACTCGGCGGCTTTGTCTTCCAGGAGCACATCGGCGCGGTAGCGCTTTTTGGAGTCCAGGTTGTCAATCATGGGGTCATTGAAGGAGTCAATGTGGCCCGATGCTTTCCAGGTAAGCGGATGCATGAAGATGGCGGCGTCAATGCCCACTACGTTCTGGTGCAGTTGGGTCATGCATTTCCACCAAAGGGTCTTGAGGTTGTTTTTCAGTTCAACCCCGTTTTGGCCGTAATCATAGACGGCCTGCAGGCCGTCATAAATCTCGCTGGACGGAAACACGAAGCCGTATTCCTTGGCATGCGATATAATATCTTTCAGCTGCGCGTTTTCTGTAGTTTTCTCAGTAGTGCTCATAGGCGCAAATATATAGGTTTCTGCTGCACTTTGTTCAAGTAATCTTGCATGACCGCTCCTACTTAATTGGTCTATTTGCGTATGGGTGCACTAGTATCTGCTTGTAATTTGCCCACTTATCTTCTTCTTTGAGTTTTATTTAACAATTCGGTAACATTGCCCGGGTTATAAAACCATAATTTTGGCAGCTTTTTTCTCACCTCTATACACTTATGTTCGGATTAGAAACTGACTTATTGATCCTGCTGATTATCTGTTTACTGGCAGCCTGTCTTTTTGAATTTGTGAATGGCTTCCATGACACGGCCAACGCGGTAGCCACCGTTATTTACACCAATACCCTTCGCCCGTGGGCGGCCGTGATCTGGTCTGGTTTCTGGAATTTTATTGGCGTCTTTGCCGGCGGAATTGGGGTAGCCATGGGGATTGTGTACCTGCTGCCCATTGAAACCCTTATTGACCAGGACGTGTGGCACGGGGTTGCCATGATTGGCGCCTTGTTGATAAGCGCCATTATCTGGAACCTGGGCACCTGGTACTACGGCCTGCCTTCTTCCAGCTCGCACACCTTGATTGGTTCCATCTTGGGCTTAGGCATTGCCTACTCTCTATTGCCCTCCACCACTGAGGCCACTTTTGCCTGGTCTGAAGCCACCAAAACCGGTTTGTCTCTTATTGTATCTCCGTTCCTGGGCTTTACCCTTACCGTTTTCCTGATGTTCATCTTGAAGCGGTTTGTGAAGAACAAGACCATCTTCAAGGAGCCGCACAAACGGAAGGCTCCGCCGCTCTGGATTAGAATTATCCTGATCCTTACCTGTACGCTGGTTTCTTTCTTCCATGGTTCCAATGACGGGCAGAAAGGCGTTGGTCTGGTGATGTTGATTCTGATTGCCATTGTGCCTACCTATTTTGCCCTGGACAACACCAAAAACCCGTTTGAGCTGCAGACCTCTATTAATAAGGTGGAACTGGTGCTGGCCAAGGTAGACAGCACTACCCTTTCGGCCTCAGATGCCCAACAGTTGACCTTGCTGAACGACGAGGTACGGGAAATGAACGGAATCTTTGCCGCTAACGCCGGTATAAAGGAATTGCCCAAGGATTCAAGATTCAAACTGAGACGCGATATCCTGCTTATCACCAAGGGCACCGACAAGCTTCTGGAAAGCAAAGACGTGACCCTGAGCCAGCGTGACAAAGACACCTTGAAAGAAGGCGTGACCGGCATGCGCTCTTTCACCGACTATGCCCCTAACTGGGTAATTATGATGATTGCCCTTTCTTTGGGTATTGGTACCATGATTGGCTGGAAACGGATTGTGAAAACCATTGGCGAGAAAATTGGAAAGGAACACCTGACCTACGCGCAAGGCGCCTCGGCTGAATTTATGGCCGCCAGTGTGATTGGTTTCTCTACGTTCGTGTTCAAGCTGCCGGTAAGTACCACCCACATCTTGTCTTCTGGTATTGCGGGTAGTATGGTGGCCAACAAGGGAATCAAGAACCTGAACCCTTCCACTATCAGAAACATTGCTATGGCCTGGGTCTTGACTTTGCCAGTGTCTATGTTCCTCTCAGGATCGTTGTTCATTCTTTTCCGGTGGTTATTGTCATAACCCATTCTTTATCTTAAAACAAAAAGAGCCGCCTTAGTAAAGGTGGCTCTTTTTGTTTTAAGGGCTGTCTGCAATGATTTTAAGTATAGAACTGATAAGAAGATTCCAATGCTGAAAGCCTAGCTTTCGCAAATTTTTGCCAGCCTCTTCTTCCTTTATAATAGTCAGACAACTTAGAAATGAAACCTGGCATATGTTCCACGGAATTACGCTAGGCAAACTAAGCACTTAAGACAGCCTCTATAAGGGCGGCAGATAAAATAACTAGAGGAGATGCCAGCGGCTATTCAAAGAGCACCAATGGCCTGTAGAATGGAAAATCAATTTTGAAAAAAACTCGGCCTGCCCTCTTTTAAAAACCAGTCTGAACAGGAGACTTGCTTCATTTCAAAAAAACCGCTCCTTCCCTTTCTCTTCCAAGAAACTTACGCCGGCCCTCTTATTGTATGAAACCGCCAAAGGCGGACGATTTTTTTGAAATTTGGCCTTTTGCGCCAGGCATGTATACATCAGTTTCTCTGTTTTGGAGCTCTTTTTCTAAAAACAGGCCCGAAACAGGAGGAACCTTATACAAAAAAGAGAAGCCCCACCTCAGCATTTATACCTGGGTGGGGCTTCTCTTTAAATTAAAAGGAATCTTACGCCTGGTTTTCCTCTGGCCAGAGTACTTCCAGGTTTTCGTCCATGTGCACGCCGAAGTTCACGGCCAGTAGCTTGCCTTCTTCAAAGTAAAGGTCAATCATTTCGTTTTCGTAAGAGAGGCAGGTCACGTTGTTTTCCATTTTCTCTTTCTCCACTTCCTGTATGCCTTGCTGTTTGAAGAGCTGCTCTACCTCCTGCTGGCTCATTTCAAAAATATTCTTGCCCCACAGGGTTACGTTAGGGTTAGCGGTCTCTATGCAGCTGAGGCGGTAGTCGTCTTCTTTGTCAAAATAGAAAGAGAAGCCGCTGTCCCAGTAGTTCCAGGCCTTGTGCTCAAACTCATCTTCCTCATCAGACTCTTCTACCTCTTCGGGCTCGCCCATGATCTCCTCCACCTGGTCCATGCTCAGACCAAAGCGCAGGTCGCCTATGCCGTAGCCTAATTTTATCTCGTGATCGAATTGTTCTCTATCCTGTTCCATAGTTTCTGTTGGTTATATGGGTCCGTTTCCGGCTTGTTTTTTATAAAACTACTCAAAATTGGGGTTTATTCCACATTCTTCCGGCAAACGGAGACTCTTCTGATTTTCCGCGCCGCGCCCCAGCTCCCCTTTCTCCTACCCGATCTTCCGGCTTTTCCCACTTTTCCACTTTCCCCACGTGATATTTATTATAAAATGATTTTTCATAAAATAAATCTTTTTCATCATTAGGACTGTGCAGAAGTGGATAAGATTTCTTTTCCTCAGGTTATCCCCGGCCTTCTGAATAATCCCCGTGGTAGTACCGGTTATGCCGACTTCTTTGTGGATTCTTGTTTGGTCTCTGTCAAGCACTTAAATGAGCTTTCCACCTTTTCACACAAAATGTGTCTAAAACCGGCCAACGTTTATACTCACGTGAATAACTTCCGGCAATTCCTGTTTTTATGCACCGGCTCCCACAAGTTAGTAGGAGAAGCACTGTTTCACGGTTTTGGTAAAATCATTTATCAGACTTACGCTTGAGTTGTCCAGAAGTTTGTCCACAGTTGTGCACAGGGTTTCCACCTAGAATTGGATGGTGGTGGTTTCAATTTCCCAGTTGCTCCTGATCTCAAAAATTTCGGCTGGTAACACCACTGGTTCCGGTAATCTGCGGTCTTTTAAAGAGCCATTGTCCCATTTCCCGTTCCCGTTGGCGTCCACCAGAATGCGCAGTTGGTAGCTGCCGGGCTCCAGATCATTCCAAAGAATGGAGGTTCTGTTTTTCACCTCTTTCACTACCTGCCCCTGCCTAAGGAGCTGCACCAAGAAGTTCTTTTGTTTTGTGGACAGTTTTACCTGCAGGCTTCCGGTGGTGGCTTTGTCTGAAACGGTCAGCTTTTGGGTACTGGTGGCGTACCGGTCTCCAATGAAAGGAACCACTTTGGTAGAGTCCAGGGTAATAGTGATGTTCTTTTTGGCCTCCATAGGAAGTTTCACGGTGATCTCGGTGCCCGTTTGGTTTAGTTCCAGGTCTTTGGCGTCTTTGGTGGAAACAGTTTTAACAGAATCATAGACCAAGGTGACGGCGCCCTGGGGCTGAAGGATCTTGGTGGGCACTTCAAATTGCAGCCTGAGGGTCTCACCGGGTTTAATGGAGGCGCCGTTGGCCACCGCAAAGCTGTTGTTCTTGCGGGGGGCACGGGTGCCGCTTAACCTAACGGCGATGGTATCTACCTTTATGTTATTGGCGCTATCCTGTACTTCTATTAACCATTTTTTCTCCTCGGGCTTGGCCGGGAACAGACGCAGGGTTTTCCCGCTGGCATCTAAAAGCCATTTAATCTCTTCACCTTTTTCAGCCCCTAACACAGTGGCTTTGGCCAGGCCCTCATTGTAGGTTACCTCATAGGTATTGGTGAAGCCCTTGCGGGAAATCACGTTTGGCCTGGTTACGTCCTGGGTGTGTAAGATTAGTTTTAGGTCTTTTACGGCGGGCTTTACCTGAATAGAATCTGCCAGGTAGGCAATAGATTCCTTTTCATTGTCATAGCGCAGGTTGTTGTTGGCCTCGGTGAGGGCGTAGATATGGTAGTTGCCTTCCTTTATATTAGTGAAGGTGAAATTTCCTGCGGAATCTGAGGAGGTGACATACAACGGTCTTCCCTTCGCTACCTGGGCGGTATCATTGGCCCGGTACAAAAGCACGCTCGCTTCTTTTGGCGGGGTATTGCTGAAAAGATTGGCCACCCTACCAGTCACCCTACCTGAATCCAGAAAGCCGCCGGTGGCGAAGGTGATCACCAGGTTCTTGGCGGCATTTTTCTCCGTTACGTCTGTGATCCCTTTCCTGAAATTAAGGTTGTAGGTAGTGTTTTCCAGCCAAGGCTCCGTGAAAGTGATTTCAATGGTCTCGTTCTTTACTTTAGTCTTGTAAGTATTGTCCGTCAAGGGCGCGATGAGTAATTCCCGGGTCAAGTCCGGGGCCTGGATATCTTCATCGAAGGTGAGGATGATATTCTCGGGCTTTATATTGGTTTGGCCATTGTTTGGGGTACTGGAAATCAGTTTGGGCGCGGTTACGTCTCTGTCTCCGCCTTCGGGGCTGGCAATGCTGGCGCATCCTGCAAGGAACAAGGCTGCCCCGGTAAGGGCGTTTTTGATCTGTTTTTTCATTTTTGGCTTTAAAATGGAAATGACCTTACAGTATACACTATAAGGTCATTGCTCTTTCTTTTCTATAGTTTATTTTTTCTGGGCAATAAATATCTGGCTGGAGTAGGAGTTCCCGTTATACGCGCCGTGCAGGTTAGACCTGAATCCGGTGAAGAAGGAACCCAGCATTTTGGTTTGGCCATGTTTATACTTTTCGCTCAAGATACTTACGTAATAGGCGTCCCACTTCATAGGTAACACCTCCTTCAGGTCCAGGCGGTGTTTTTTCAGCAAGCGTTGCATGCTGGCTTTGTTGAAGTGGTATAAATGGCGGGGAACGTCATATGCCGCCCAATCTGCCCCGTATTTTTTAGCGTCGTAAGAATCGGCGTTGGGTACGGCAATCACAATATAGCCTCCCTTTTTGGTGGCGTTAACCAGCGTCTTTACCGTTTCATTCAGCTGATGGATATGCTCCAGCACATGCCAGAGCGTAATCACATCATATTCTTCCTGACCCAGTTCCTCTAAGGAGCCATGGAACACCGGCTTTCCCAGTTTTTCCTCGGTCTGCTGACGGGCTATTTCATTTGGTTCATACCCTTCTACCTGCCAACCTTGCTTCTGGCAGGCTTTGAGAAAGTACCCTACCCCACAGCCATAATCCAGAATCTTCCCTTTCTTACTCAGCCGGTTTACTAGATCTACCTTGTTCTTCACAGCCATGGACCTAACCAAACGGTAGGTTTTATTGAAGAGACCTTTGCTGGTATCTGAGTGGGAAATGTATTCCTCAGATGCATAGTAAGGGCCAATACTTTCTTCGGGTGGGCGCGGGTTAGTGAACTTGAGTTGGCAATTAAGGCACTGTACTAGCACAAAGCTTTCCTGGGAAACGCTTTTGTCTTGTACTACCAGAAAATTTTTAAACTCGGTTTTTGAACAAATGGGGCAATTATCTAGCCGTTCGTAGTTCATTCTATTTTCCTAAATATACCATCAGGATGGAGATATCTGCGGGAGATACGCCACTGATGCGCGATGCTTGTCCTAAGGTTTCCGGCTGTACCTTAAAGAGTTTCTCACGGGCCTCGTTTGAAAGCGCTGTGATTCCCTTATAGTCTAGCCGGCCTTTAATAATGTAGTTCTCCAGTTCCTCCATTTTAGAGGCCATCTGGTTTTCTTTGTCAATATAGCTCGCATATTTCAAAGAAATAACCGCTTGCTCCAGGCTGTCTGGTAAATATTTACCCAGGAACAGGTTCAGGCTTTCAGAAGACCGGAGTAAATGCTCCAGTTCCACGTTTGGCCGCTTTAGCAGATTACCCGCCTTGGCTCTCTCACTGATCGGTGCAGAATCCAGGGATAGCAGCATGGCGTTTACTTCTTCCGGCTCAATTCCCTTCTGCTGCAGGTACGCCAGTACTTCGGCGGTCTCTTCCCGCTTGCGGGTCACTTTCTGCAGGCGCTCCTCAGAGGCGAGACCCAGATGGTAGCCTTTCTCGGTTAACCGAAGATCGGCATTATCCTGACGGAGCAGGATGCGGTGCTCGGCGCGGGAGGTGAACATACGGTAAGGCTCCTCGGTGCCTTTGTTCACCAAGTCATCTATCAAAACACCTATGTAAGCCTCTGATCTTTTCAAGACAAACGGTTCTGCGTTATGCACCTTATTGTGGGCGTTAATTCCCGCCATAAGGCCCTGGCAGGCCGCTTCCTCATAACCCGTGGTACCGTTTATCTGCCCCGCAAAGTAGAGGTTTTCCACCAGCTTTGTTTCCAGGGTCAAGTTCAGTTGGGTTGGCGGGAAGAAGTCATATTCAATGGCGTAACCCGGACGGAACATCTTAGCATTCTCAAATCCCTGAATCTCGCGGAGGGCCTTTAACTGCACATCTTCCGGCAAGGAACTGGAGAAACCGTTCACGTAAACTTCCACGGTGTTCCAGCCTTCGGGCTCCACAAAGATCTGGTGACGGTCACGCTCTGCGAAGCGGTTGATCTTATCTTCAATAGACGGGCAGTAGCGGGGGCCCAGTCCCTGGATTCTTCCTTGGAACATAGGTGACTGCTCAAAGCCTGTTTTCAGGATATCATGAACCTTGGTATTGGTATAGGTAATGTAGCAGCTTCTCTGGTTGGTAAGGGCTGGCGTATCTGTGTAAGAGAATTTAGACGGATTCTCATCGCCTTTCTGCTCTTCCATGAGATCATAGTTGAGGCTACGGCCGTCTACACGAGGCGGGGTACCAGTTTTCATGCGGCCGGCCTCAAAGCCTAAACGTACTAGTTGCTCTGTGATACCTTTGGCAGATTTCTCAGCGGCTCTTCCTCCCCCTAGTTGTTTCTCCCCAATATGGATGATACCGTTCAGGAAAGTTCCGTTAGTAAGCACTACCGCCTTTCCTTTGATTTCAATACCTAAGCTGGTTTTCACACCGGTTACTTTTCCATCTTCTACCAGAAGTTCAGAAACCATCTCCTGCCAGAAATCAATATTAGGCGTTTGCTCCAAGGTAAGTCTCCACTCCTCAGCGAACCGCATGCGGTCGCTTTGGGCCCTGGGGCTCCACATGGCGGGGCCTTTTGACATATTGAGCATCCTGAACTGGATCATGGTTTTATCCGTGATAACTCCGCTCATTCCGCCTAGGGCATCAACCTCCCGGACTATCTGCCCTTTGGCCACCCCACCCATGGCTGGGTTGCAGGACATTTGGGCAATAGTATTCATGTTCATAGTTACGAGTAATACCTTCGATCCCATGGTGGCGGCCGCGTGTGCTGCTTCACAACCGGCATGTCCCGCCCCAACAACTATTACATCATAATTTGTGAACATAATGTGGATTAGTGTGATGTTTCACGTGAAACATTGTTGATAAGTGAGGTAAAACTAAAGAAAGCTGTGTTTAAAACTTTATAAGGGCTAAACACTCTTCTTCTTTAGATTGCATTATTGCTTGCTTTTCGGGGGTTTTATCATCAAAACCAAGTAAATGGAGTAAACCATGTGCCATTACCCTATGCAACTCTTTTTCTATTGGTGTGTTGAAAGTAGTGGCGTTGTCCACAATACGGTCTATACTAATGAAAACATCACCTTCAATAACTCCTTCTATATCGGAATTATCAAAGGTGATGACATCAGTGAGAGTATCATGATCTAAGTATTCTACATTCATCTGATGAAGATATTCATCGGAACAAAAAATGTAGTTCAAAGATTCTACTTCGAAGGAATATTCTGAAATAATCTCAAAAAGCCACTCCTTGACTTTTGTTTCGTTCTTTACTTCAAAGTCTACCTCTTCGGTAAAGAACTCAATTGGCAGTTCCTGCATTCTCAATATTAAAGGTTAAGGAAACGGTGCGGCCGTTATTGCTGAAGGTAACGTCATCACAGAGGTTGCGCATTAAGAAGATGCCACGTCCGCCGGGGTTCTCCAGGTTTTCAGGGGCAGTAGGATCGCTTAGAGAGTTAGGGTCAAAGCCACTTCCCTCATCTTCTATCTCAAAGCGTAGTTGGTTGGGCTCTACAAAAAGAGAAAGATAGACGTTCTTATCTTTATCAAACTTGTTACCGTGTCTAATGGCGTTGTTCACAGATTCCGTCACGGCAACCATAATATTACCATAGATATCATCTTCAATCTGGAACTTCTCCCGGGAGTTGTCAATGAAGCTCTCCACGATACGGATATTCTCAATGATAGAAGGAATCTGAATTTTTACTTGATTCATAATATGTATACTATATCTGAAATGTCTGCAAATCTAATAACCTAATTGCTTAAAATAAGCATCTACCTGTTTTTTATAATAAGGAGTTAGTGCAGGTAGGTTCTGACGGAGCGTTTCTGTCTGCTGTTTTTGCCTTTCCTGGTACTTTTGAAGCGATGGCGGAATGCGGGCGGGCAAATCCTTAGCGGTATTGGCTTCCCTTTTTTCATCCAGATCGCGCTCATTAGCGGCCTTCTCAGCTTGCAGCAGACGCGTCAGAATCTCTTTCTGCCGCATCATGGTCTGCTCCGTAAGACGTTTATTAACGAGATCAGTTTCGGTTTGTTCCATGAGCTTACTCAAATTACTGAGTTTCTCCCCTCCTTCTTTGCCCCCCGGGGCACCCGGCGACGGGGCCAGGTCTTTCATGGCGTTGCGCAGCATTTCCTGCTGGGCAGCCAGCCGGGCCAGTTGCTCAGACAGTTCTTTGCCGCTTTTGCCGCTCTGTTGCAGTTGCTGAATCTGCTCATTGAGCTGTTGCTGCATCTGCCCCATCTTGCCGGGCTGGTTTTTGCCGTTCTTGCCTTTGCCTTTCTTTTTGCCGGGCCCGCTTTGCTGCATGGCCATCATGGCCTGTTGCATCTGCTTCTGCACATCGCTTAGCATAAGCGCCAGGTTGTTCATGGAGGTCATGGCCAATTGCTGATGGTTTCCGGTCTTGCCCAGGTTCCGTTCTTTGATGGACTCAGAGCTTTTGCTCATCTGTTCCTCCATGGCACCTACCTCACGGGTCACAAAGGACTCTATCTGAGGGACGCGTTTGGCCAGGGATAAAAGGCTGTCTTCAATGATGGTGGCGTCATCTGATAGTTTAAGCTGCTGTTGGGCCAGGCCAATGAACCGGGGGTCTGTCTGCTGCACCGCCCTGAAGTCTTTCATTAGCTTCTCCTGGTCAAAGGAAAGCGTTACCAGGTTTTCCAGGATGTCACGCAGGTGGTCCAAGTTTTCCTGCATCTGCTGCATATCGCCGCCCATTTCTTGGCTTTGCATCTGCTGGGCCAACTGCTTCATTTTCTGGGCCGCCGCTTTCTGCGATTGGCTTGCTTTCTGGTTCTTGCCTTTCTGCATAGATTCCTGGGCGTTCTCCTGCTCCTGCTCAATCTGTTCCTCGGTCTGGTCGGTGTCAGGTATGTTCTCGGGGTTCTCCAGTTCCTTGTTCAGCTTCTCGGCTTCCTTCAGATCTTCCTGCATCTGCTTGAATTCCTCTTGCAGGGCTTTTTGCTCCTGCTGCAGGCCCTGATCTGCTTTTTCTTTCTGCTCTGCTGTCTTTTTACCCAGGTCTTCCTGCTTTTTAGACAGCTCGTCCAGCTTCTGTAAGGCGTTGTCCAGTTTTTGCTCTACCTGAAGCTGTTTGAACATCTCCAGCAGGCGGTCCAGCTCTTTCTGGAGGTTATCTTCCTTGTTATTAAGTTTGTCCAGCAGGGGTTGTATCTGGGCCGGGTCTGGCTGTTTCTGTTGGAGCAGTTTCTCCAGTTGCTCGTACAGCTTCTTGGTTTCCTCGTCCAGGAGCTGGTCCATCATCTTCTGGAGCTGCTCTCGTTTTTCGGCTAGTTTCTCGTTTTGGGGCGAAAAACGTTCTTGCTGCTGATTCAGCTGCTCGTTCATCTTCTTCATGGCCTCCAGATCCTCCTGTAGCGCCTTTTTCTTTTCTGCCAGTTCCTGTAGGGCTTTTTTGTCCTGGTAAGACAGTTCTTTCTTCAATTTGGTCTTGTCCTCGTTCTGCTCCAGGGACTTTTTCAGCTCCTCGGCTTTGGTGAGAGATGATTTCATCTGGGACTGTACCTGCTGCGAGGTCTCCTCAATGGATTTGCGGAGCTCAGACGGGTCTGGGTACTTGAAAATGAAGGTAGACGTACGGGCACTCTTAGGCTGCGGCACCTGGTCATTGTCTGTCACCTGCACGTAGTACTCCAGTTTGTCGCCGGGCTGCAGGTTAAAGGGTTTCAGGTTAAGCTGGTAGAAGTAAGACTGCGTGGCTAGGGAACCACTGAAGGGCAGCCCAACCGTCCTATACCCGCCGCCGGTTTGGTTGCCTTTGAGCACGCGGTAATGCAGCGCCAGCCGACTGAAACCATAGTCATCTGAAATGGTACCCCCTACTACCAAATAAGAGTATAGCACCGAGTCTTTGAATTGCTCCAACGTGATCTCAGGGGTCTGGTCCGGGATAACGGTCACCTGGTGCGAGATTTGCTCCTTGTTCTCAGAGTACCGGTTCTTGAGGTGCATGCTGTAGGGTTGGCTCTGCAGGAAGGTTTTACGGACTACATATTCCTCATCATCCGCCTCGGCTTTCACGGTTTGGGCGGGAGCATGGAACTGGAGCCAGAGCGAGTCGGCGTTATCGGCGGCCAGGCGCCAGGTTACCTGAGTCCCCTCCGGAACGGTCAAATCTCCGGTATTGTCCAGCATTTCAGCAGGCTTGCGGGTATAGGCAGGGTATTTCAGCTCGGCCCTTAAGGCCCGAAGCATGGGGCGGGCCACCACGTTTAAATGGTTAGAACCTGAGTAAAAGCCAGCACCGGTCAACTGAAAGTCCACGGGCTCCTGCACTTGCTTGAACTCATAGACATAGGTATTCTCCCCGGTTTGCTTAAGCGGCAGTACCCGCCCGTCTAGCACCAAGGCCACTTCCTCCGGGATGGATCTGCCTTCAATGGTCACCTTCAGCTCAAAGTCCTCGCCTTTGAAGGCCTGCAGGGACTTGTTCTCAATCTTAAACTCAAAGGGAGCCTTGGGGGTGTAATGGCGCTTGAAATGGATGATCCGTTCGGTGCCCTGCACAAAGAGAGCCGGGTAAATAAAGGCGAGCACTAAAACCAAAGACAACGGCAGCAGCAGGTATTTGAAGTACGAGCGGTTCTGGGCGAGCTTAATACGTTCCGGAAAGCGGTAACCCGCCAGTTCTTCAGAGCGCTGCTCCACGCTGGCGGCCACCAAATCATTGGTCAGGGCCACGTTCTTGAGTTGCAGCAAATTCAGGAGCCGGTCCTGGATCTCGGGGAAGTACTGCGACACTTGCCGGGCCGCCTGCTCATCTGAGAGCAGCTTTTTAAGGTTAGCCAGCGCCAGAAGGGGCGTCCAAAGCCACCTGATAACGGCAAAGGCGCTAATGGCCAAGAAAGAGAAAAGCAGAAAAGCCCGTACTTTTGGCTGGAAGTAAAAGAAATACTCTAAAACGGTAATGAGCAGGAAGGAAGACAGTAGCAGCCCTATAGTGAGCAAAGCACCTTTGAAAAGCAGGTTCAGATAGAACTTGCGCTTGAACGCCTGAAGCTGCTGTAAAACTGAATCTAAAGAACCGGCAGCCCGCATACTTATTAATAGAGATAAAGAGGTAAGTAGGAGACAGGAACGCAGCAAGAGCAAGTACGAACCGTTTCCTTGCCTTTCATACGTAATTAGGTAGTAGAGTATTAACTCTTTTGCTCACTAATTTATTGTTAATTCTCTGGATTGGAAGTAAACACCGCGTTTTGCAGCTGTTTTTCAGAAAATAGCCTCAAAACACTCCACCGTAAGATATCTTAAGAGTAAAAATGAATGAGGCGCACCTCATTACTAGGTGCCTGGTCTCTAATGAAAGTAGAAAAGCAAAAAGCGTTTTGGAGCCGTTTTCGTAAAAACAGCCCCAAAACGCTTTCTAATTAAAAAGTAAAGTCTATGCCCCTACCGGATGCATCTCCAACAACACCGGGCAGTGGTCAGAATGCTTGGCCTCCGGAAGAATGGCGGCCCTTTTCATAAAAGGCTTCAGGTGATCAGACACCAGGAGGTAATCAATACGCCAACCCAGATTCTTGGTGCGCACGTTGGCGCGGTAGCTCCACCAGGTATACTGATGCGGCTCCTGATTGAAATGCCGGAAGGAATCTATATAGCCATCCTGCAGAAAACCTGAGAACCAATTACGTTCCTCGGGCAGGAAACCAGAGCTTTTGGCGTTTGATTTTGGGTTGTGGATATCTATGGCCTGGTGACAGATGTTATAATCGCCGCAAATGACCAAACCGGGCACCGTTTGCCTTAAACCCTGCATGTACTGTTGAAAATCACGCAGCCACTCCATCTTAAAGGCCTGCCTGTGTTCCCCGCTGGAGCCTGATGGCATGTACACGTTCAACACCGAATACCCGTCAAAATCGGCGCGGATAACCCTTCCCTCCTGGTCATACTGCTCAATGCCGCAGCCAATGCATACGTTCTTAGGCTCCGCCTTTGAGAGGATGGCCACGCCGCTATACCCTTTCTTGGTGGCCGGGTGCAGATACACCTTATATCCCAGTTCCTCAAAGGGAGCTTTGTCAAATTTGTCAACGCAAGCCTTTATTTCCTGCAGGCACAATACGTCTGGGTTGGCGGCCTTTACCCAGTCCACAAATCCTTTGGAGATGGCAGACCGGATACCGTTTACGTTATAACTGATGATTTTCATTTAACTCATTTGGTCAAAGTATTCCAAGGCGTGCCATTTGAGCATGCGCTCCTGTTCTTTCAGGTTGCAGGCAGGCAATTGCTTGATAGATTTCCAGTGCGGCCAGCCGTCTTGGTCTGTCCCCTCCAGTTCATAGAACCCCGACAAGCTGAGCAGCTTGCAGGTAGCAATGTGCATGAGGTCCTGCTTTTCCTCTTTAGTGAACTCCCGCGCGCCCTGTCCTAGTTCCTGGATGCCTATTAAAAATAAGATGGTATTGAGGTCGGGCTTCTTGCCGAACTTCTTCTTGAAATCCTGGCGTAGCGCTGCCCACCTGACATCAAAATCTTCTTCGTTCTCCATGGGTGCCGTGTGTGAATAAGTGTGAGGTAATGAGAAAGTATAAGCTGTGGAAAGAGTTCGTTTTTACCTTGAGTAAGGATCGTATTTTAGGCCCGTTTCTGCTAAAAAAGGACGGAAACGTAATTTTTATGTTTTCCTTACTTTCGGTGAAAGCATGAATAGAACTCATCTAAATCTGATGTAATCCACATTTCTTCAGAGATATTTTTAAGCTTGTTTTCTGAAAAATAGCTCAAAA
This sequence comes from Rufibacter radiotolerans, assembly GCF_001078055.1. Classification (NCBI taxonomy): domain Bacteria; kingdom Pseudomonadati; phylum Bacteroidota; class Cytophagia; order Cytophagales; family Hymenobacteraceae; genus Rufibacter; species Rufibacter radiotolerans. The sequence continues at coordinate 4,367,269 of NZ_CP010777.1, forward strand.
ACAAAATCCGTCCTGCTTATGATTTCCCTTATCCTTGCTGTTCGGTCTTCAGTTCTTCCCAATACTCTACCGCTCTTCTGAAGTGCGGAATCACGATGGAACCGCCAATTAGGTTAGCGATGGCGAACACTTCATACACTTCCTCATCGGTGAGGCCACATTCAAAGCATTTGCCCAAATGATACTTGATGCAGTCATCACAGCGCAGTACCATAGAACAGGCCAGGCCTAGCATTTCCTTGGTTTTTACGTCTATGGCTCCGTCTGCGTAGGCATTGGTGTCCAGGTTGAAAAAGCGTTTGATTACTTTATTATCCGCGGCCATGATCTTCTCGTTCATGCGGGTGCGGTAGTCGTTGAATTCTTTTACTTGGCTCATTGTTGTGCGAAATTAAATGGGCTCCTGTGCCCTACTGTAAAGTTACACCAAAATCAGCAAGAGTGCTATGCCCCCAGTGCAGATGACCCTCCGTACGCTCCTCCATGACTTTCTGGCCTTGCTATATCCCGAGGATTGCCGGGCCTGTGCCGGGGAACTGGCCATGGGCGAAGAGGTTATCTGCAGCCATTGCCGCATCAAACTGCCTTATACCGATTTTCATACGGCACCTTTCGATAACGCCCTGCATCCGGTTTTCTGGGGAAGAGTGCCTGTGCAAGCAGCAGGAGCATACCTTAAGTTTCAGGAGAAGGGCCGTGTGCAGCGGCTTCTGCACCAATTGAAATACAGGGGCCAGGAAGAGGTGGGCGAAGTATTGGGCCGGTGGTATGGCGCCCTGATGCAGAACCAACCGGACTATAAAGGCATTGAGGTAGTAGTGCCGGTGCCACTACATAAAAGCAAACTGAAACAGAGAGGCTACAACCAGGTGGCAGCTTTCTCAAGGGAGTTGGCGACAGCCTTGTCTGTTCCAGTAGCGGAAGATGCTCTGCAGAAGAATAGGAACAGCCTTACCCAAACCAAGAAAGACCGGCAGGCCCGATGGGAAGCCATGCAACAGCTGTATAGTATATATAATAAGGAGTCAATCCAGGGCAAGCACGTGCTGCTGGTGGATGATGTGATCACTACCGGGGCTACGCTGGAGGCCTGCGCTTCCCTCCTATTGCAGAATGGAGCCAGTGCTGTAAGCATTGCGGCTATTGCCTATACTTTATAAAGCCTATACTTTATAAAATCATCAACACCCTATAAAACAAAAAGGGCCGGTTACTAACCGGCCCTTTTTACTTATGCTTTAGAAACTGTTCTTATTTGTTGGAGCCAGTGTTAATCATGGCGCAACGGAAACCGATAGTAGAGGTAGCAGAATCCTGCTCCATGAATCTACGGGTACCAGGAGACAACCAGTAAGCCACATCTTTCCAGGAACCACCTTTGTATACACGAACGGTGTTGGTGATCAAGGACTGGAAGCCAGCTACGTCATACATTGAAGAGTCATCCAACACGCCGTTTCTACGAACCGGGTTCAGATCTTCCACGTCCTGGAAGGAAAGCGGACGGTACACGTCTTGTACCCACTCGTTCACGTTACCTGCCATGTTGTACAGACCGAAGTCATTTGGTGGGTAAGCGTACACATACTCGGTGATCATAGCACCGTCATTCAAAGAACCGGCAATACCGGCGTAGTCACCACGGCCACGTTTGAAGTTAGCCAGGAACTGACCTTGGTTCTTACCGTATGGATTACGCACCTGGTGGCCGTCCCATGGGTAGATACGCTTGTTGGTTTGGTTTTCTTCTTCGCTCAATTGGGTACCAATCAAGGCCTGGGCAGCATATTCCCACTCAGCTTCTGTTGGGAGACGGTAGTTGGGCAGAATGGCGCCAGACTCAATAGGAGGCGTAGCGCCTTCGGCTAAGTCACCTTTGTATTTGGAGGCAAGGCCTTTGTTTACCATGGCCGTCCGCCATGTACAATAATCCTGGGCCTGCAACCAGCTTACGCCTACTACTGGGTAGTACCGGAAACCTGGATAACGCAGGTAATAGCTTACGTAAGGGTCATTGAAAGATAGTTCACGCTCCCACACGGTGGTGTCAGGTAACGCTTTGGCATAGATCTCTTCAGAAGAGTCTTTCCGGATGTAGTGCAGGTACTCCAGCCAGTGAATGTTGGCTACCTCTGCCTCGTCCATGTAGAAAGACGCAATAGTAACAGTACGCTCAATGTTATCACGGGTCATGGCCACATCTTCTTCAGAAGAGCCAAGGGTTGTTCTACCACCTTCAATAAAGACCAGACCTGGTCCTTCAGGTACGTCGCTGTAGTCTGCTACCGCAAAGCCTCCCTCTTCTTCATCAAACTCAATTCCGGTGGCAGTACTTTTGTTGCCCGGGTCTTGGCTGGTGGGACGTTTGTTCTTGGAGCAGGAGGAAAACACGATCATCCCCGCGGCCAACACATACATTAATTGTTTAGACAGCTTCATAAAATTGGTAACTACCAGATAAATTGTATTCTTAGATCAAATATACCTTTTAACACGCAATATTATAGAAAATTAGAACGCTGGGCAAGCAATCCGATTGTATTTTTTATCGGAACCTGACCTTTTAAAAATCTTCTCGTAATCCACTTTCTCAAAGGAAAGGACCAGCTCGTGCGTAGGGCCTAAGGCCACCGGGTTTTCAGACACCGGGTGCCGGTACCCATACCCAATTTTAAATCCTTTATGTGTAACGCCTGCTACCCCCTGAATAGTACTTGCCAGGGGCGTATTTTTTGTGCCCGGTAGCATGGTGGCGCCCACGCCTACAGTAAAGGGAGTGAAATTGGCGTAAATACTTGCATCCAGGCGTTTAAAGGCACGTTGGTGAATATACGAAAGGGTAGGCACAAAGCTAATCTCCTCAAATTTATTTTCTGAAAAATAGCTTTTCAGGTAAAACCGGTAGCCCGTCTGCAGTTGGAAAGTAGGGGCCACGGTGCTGGTGGAAGCTTCACCTACAGTAGGGTTATTTAATTGAAAGCCAGAGAGCCCCACCCAGAATTGACGGGTAAAAAGAAGCAGACCGGCCCCTAACGTGAGGTACTGCTTTCTTTCAAAGCTAAAATTCTCTGTAGTAGGCTGAGTAACAGTGCCATCGGGTCCTAACTGGTCCTCAAACACAAGATGGCTTAGCCCTGGTTTCTCAGCACCATACCCTACCTGCAGGCCGGCACTCAAATCCAGTTTTTGTTTTAATTTTGTATGGTAGGCATAAAGGGCGTTGGCCTGCACTTTCTGGTACCCGTTGCCCGGTGCTTTGTCTGATAGAAACGTAGCCCCCACCGCATTCTTGTTTTCCAGGAAACGGTACTCGCCGCTCACCCATTGTGTGCTGAACCCCGAACTGACGCCGGTCCATTGGGAGCGGTGCCCGGCTATGACGCTGTAATCAGACAATAAACCTGTAAAAGCGGGGTTAAGGAAAAGACGGTGGGCATATGGCAATGCGCTGGCTCCTTCCTGCGCCCGGGCCGCCATTGAGCCCATACAAAGCACAGCCGTCAGCGCAACCAGACGGACGCTACTTAGAATAGTACAGCAAAAGAGACGGCACATTAATTGCAGAAGCATGACCAAGCGCATAATCATTTGAAAATGCCTAAACTTACAACCTGAAAATACATCATTACCAATATGAGGAAATTAATTATAGGTCTGGCAGTATTTGTAGTAGTGTTGCTAGCCGCCGCTGCCCTGGTTCCTATCTTCTTCAAAGATAAGATCAAAGGCCGGTTAGATAAAGAGATTGCCAAAAGCGTGAACGCTCGGGTTATATACGAGACAGATAACGTAAGCCTGTCCCTTTTTCGCACATTCCCAGATCTGGCCCTGAGCGTGAAAGACCTCACCATTGTGGGCAAAGACTCTTTTGAACGCGATACCCTGGCCTACCTGCCGGACTTCAGCCTGGGCCTGGACCTGATGAGCGTGATTACCGGCGACCAGATGAAAATCAAGTCGGTGCAGATGGACGAGCCGCGCCTGAAACTGCTGGTGCTCAAAAGCGGGAAAGCCAACTGGGATATTTTCATTCCAGACTCTCTGGCCGCCGCCCAGGACCAGGACACCACCGATTTCAAAATGGGGATCAAGGAGTGGAAAATCAACCAGGGCCAGATCATCTACCAGGACCTGAGCATTCCTTTCGGCATAGCCGCCAATAACGTAGACCACACCGGTAGCGGCGACCTGGCCAAGGATATCTTTGACATGACCACCAAAACCCAGGCCGAGCGCTTTACCATGACCTATGACGGGGTCAACTACCTGGAGAACAAGAAGCTGGACGCCGACGTGACCATGGCCATGGACCTGAACAAGTATCTCTACACCTTTAAAGACAACAATTTCCGGCTGAATGATTTCGCCTTCGGGATGGCAGGTTCGGTGGGCATGCATACGGAGGATATCAACCTGGACCTGACTTTCAAAGCCCTGGAGACCGATTTCAAAAATATCTTCTCCCTGGTACCGGGGGTTTTCACTGAGCAGTATAAAGACGTGAAGACCGACGGAAAGGTAGCCTTTAACGGATACGTGAAAGGGGTGTACAATGAAACCACCATGCCTGGTTTTGGGGTAGACCTTAAAGTGAACAACGGTACGTTCCAGTACCCAGACCTGCCCCAGGCCGCCCGCAACATCAATATTGACATGAGCGTGAAAAACACCGATGGCAATATGGACCACACCTTTATAGATGTGCGCAAGATGCACCTGGACCTGGGCAAGAACCCGGTAGACGGACGTGTGGTGATTGACGGGTTGGACCCGATGAAAATTGACGGTAACCTGAAAGCCAAGCTGGACCTGGCCGAGGTGACCAAGGTGTTCCCGCTGGAAGGAACTACCCTGCGCGGGCTGCTGGACGTAGACGCTCAGGCCAAGGGTGTTTACTTTGAGAAACACATGCCCATGGTGACTGCCAAGCTCAACCTGACCAATGGGTACGTGAAGTCCTCTCAATTTCCGGCCCCGCTGGAGCAGGTGACCGTGATTGGCAACGTGAGCAACCGCACCGGTAACGCAGCTGACACCGATATCCAGATCTCCCGGTTTAAGATGCTCCTGGACAAAGAGCCGCTGGAAGGCCGCGTTTCCATCAAGAACCTGGCGCAGCCCCAGTTTGACGCTGATATCAAAGGAGTGCTGGACCTGACCAAACTCACTAAGATCTTCCCTATTGAAGGCACTACCCTTAGCGGTCGCCTGAACGGGAACATTCTGGCCAAAGGCAAGATGACCGATGTAGACGCTGGCCGTTACGGCAACGTACAGGCCAGCGGCACGGTCCAGATTGCCAACCTCAACTACAAGAGCACTGACCTGCCGCAGGGCATGAAGATCAACTCGGCCAAGGCTACCTTCAACAATGAGCAGGTAGCGTTGCAGCAACTGAACGGGTTCCTGGGCAAAAGCGATGTGCAGATGAACGGTACCGTCTCTAATTACATGGGCTACCTGTTCTCTGAGAACCAGCCCCTGCGCGGAAACTTCACCCTGAACTCCATCAACTTCAATGTAAACGAATGGATGGTAGACGAGCATACGGGCCAAACCGTGCCGTCTTCTACCAAGGAGGCGCAAGGCGTAGTGCAGATTCCGGCTAACCTGGACATGGTGTTAATAACCCAGGCCGGTACCGTGCTCTATGATAACCTCAAGCTCCAGAACCTGAAAGGCAAAGTGACGCTTAAAGACCAGATAGCCAGGTTAGAGAACGTTACCTTCAACACGCTGGGCGGGAAGTTCTCAACCACCGGCTCTTATGATTCAAGAGACCTTATTCACCCTAAATTCTCCTTTGGGTTAGACATTGAGAACCTTGATTTCCAGAATGCCTTTAGTGCTTTCAACACCATTCAGAAGATAGCGCCCATTGCCCAACTACTCAAAGGCGAGTTCTCTACCAAGTTTAACCTAACTGGTGAACTAGGCAGCGACATGATGCCCGTCATGAGCACCCTTACCGGGAAAGGCATGATTGAGGTGGTAGAGGCAGTGGTCGCGAACGTGAAAGCCCTGAGCAAGATCAGCCAGCTGACCAGCCTGAACGAGGTGCAGAACTTCTCCATCAAGAACCGGGGTTTCGCGGCCGAGGTGGTGGGTGGTAACCTGGTGGTGAAACCGTTTGACTTCACGGTGAAGGATATCAAAATGACCGTGGGCGGCACCAATAACCTGAGCGGGAAGATAGACTACGTGGTGGCTCTGGATGTCCCCTCTGGCAAGGTAGGGAATGCCCTGGCTAGCAAGCTTACCAGTCTCTCTGGCGTGCAGAACCTGAAAGGCCTGGAGCGGGTAACCCTGAACCTAGGCGTAACCGGAAACTACAATGACCCGGCCGTGGCCCTGAAAGGCAGCAGCCTGAAGGCCGAGGCCTCTAACCTGGTAAAGGAAGTGGTAAGCTCCAAGCTGGAAAGCGTGAAAGAGAAATATAACATTACCACGCCCACCAACAAAGACAGTATCAAGGCCGAACTAGTGAAACGCCAGCAGGAAATGGAACTGAAAGCCCGCCAGGAACTGGACAAGAAACGTGTGGAGGCCGAGCAGAAGCTGAGAGAGGAAGCCAAGTCCAGACTGAACAGGTTGCTTACTCCCCGCAAACCGGTAGCCATCCCTCCGGCAGACACCACCAAGCAGCAATAGCATTTTAGAAAGTTGTTTTAGGCCCGTTTTAAGAAAATGAGGCCTAAAACAACTTTTTATATACTAACCTGGTAGCTGCACGTTAAAGGTCTGCTACAGAGAAGTAGCCTCATCAATCCCCTTATTTTTTAACTATGAGAAAGAGTGTATTCTTTGCCATGATGTGCCTGTCCGTACTTGGTTTTACGGCTTGTTCAGAAGAAAACGATCCCTCCGGCACTTCCCGTATGGAAGTAAGATTGACAGACGCCCCCGGCGACTATGATGAAGTGAACATTGACATTAAGTCTGTGCAGGTGCACAGAGACGCCAATGATGACGGTACTGGCTGGACCACTCTTGAAACCATTAGACCAGGCGTGTACAACCTGCTTGACTTCGCCAATGGCCGCGACACGCTGTTAGCCAGCTCTACCCTGCCGGCCGGTCGTATTTCCCAGATCAGATTGGTATTAGGAACAAACAACACCCTTAAATTGAAAGGCAGTAACACTCTGGTTCCGCTTACTACCCCCAGCGGGCAAACCTCTGGCGTGAAGCTGCAGATAAATGCTGACCTTCAGCCAGACGTGACCTACGTGATGCTGCTTGACTTTGACGCCGCCAAATCGGTGGTGCCAAGAGGCAATAGCGGTGCTTATAACCTGAAACCGGTGATCAGAACCCTTACCCAGGCCGTGGCCGGGGGAATTAGAGGTACTGTTACCCCCGCTGCTGCCAAGCCAGGTATTTTCGTGATCTCTGCGGCCAATGACACCATTGGTGGTTTTGCAGATGACGCCGGAAATTACCTGATCAAAGGCATTCCGGCCGGTACCTACAAAGTGCAGTACAGCACCGTGGCTCCTTACAAAAACAAAGAAGTGACCGGTGTAGTAGTGACCAATGACCGTATCACTGATATCCCGGCGGTAAACCTGAACTAAGGAATACCCAGCTTACTTTATTAAAAAGAGAGGAGACCTATAATGGGTCTCCTCTCTTTTTTTGTGCTAATGTCTAAATCTGTTTTAGAGCCGTTTTCAGGAAAACAGGCCTGAAACGCAAACTTACAGTTCCAGGTCCTGGCCGTACTGAATGCGCACGTAGGTCACATAGTCAGAGTTGATGGGCTCATGGCCGGCCAGTCTCAACTCCCGTGATACCTGTCCACGGTGGTAGGTGGCGTGGTTAATAGCATGGGTGAGGATATCCTGCACCTTGGTAGAGTAGGCTTTGCCTTGGGTGTTAGTGTAGTCAATGGTACGGGCCAGTTCTGCGGCATCTGCGTTGGCGTACAGTTCCACCAGTTTAGGAGAAGTCTGCGCATGCAATTGGTGCAGCTCTTCCAGCGAGTGCACCTGCAGCACTGTTACCGGGCTTTTTGTGCCGGTAATCCGCGCAATCCAGATGGCTTGGGCATTGAGTAAATGGCTGAACATGAGCTGGGCGTAATCTGGCAGCTCTCCTTCAATACGGTCCAGGCTTTTAAGGATGCGTGTGTTGGCCCAAACGTTATATTCGGTAAGGTTCTTAAGTACGTCTGTAGTAGTCATGGTAAGAAAAAAGATAAACAAAGAGGCAAGTGCCTCAGAAACCGGGCAAAAGTACTAAACCTGCCGGTTAGAACGAATGTTTACGATGACTTTAAGAGAAGGGTCCAGAGATAAGGAAAGAAAACCAGAGCTCCTATAAGCGCAGCCGTGATCGCGGCCACCAGTACCGCGCCGGCCGCAATGTCTTTTACCTTGCCCGCCAAGGGGTGCCGGCCCGGCGACACCAGGTTCACTAACACCTCCAGGGCTGTGTTGAAAAGCTCTGCCGTCCAGACCAGCCCGATGGCGAAAATGATGAAGGCCCACTCTATGCGCGAAATGCCCAGGAAAAAGCCCACCGCCACCGCCACCACCGCCGACAAGACATGCCACTGCAAGTTCTCCTCAGACCTGAACGCCGAGGCCATTCCCTGCAGGGCGTACCCGAAACTGTTCAACCGTCTTCTGATATAGGTAGGTTTCCTTTCCATTTGGCAGGTAATACACAATACATCTACTTGGTGTCCATCTGAAGCCTAAAGATGAGATTTTACAGGCGTTTTCAAAAACCCAGACCAACCAGGATTACGCCGTCTTGGCTTCTCCTCAAGTAAGAATCAGCTCTCCCTGCTGCCTGCTGTTGGGTGGTCAGGCCAAACCCAGAAAAGTGACTCTATCAACCAGTTTTCCTTAAAAACCAGTTTCGGGCGTTTAGGGGCCGTTTTTCGTAAACCAGCCCTAAACGCCCGAAAGGTAAATGGATGCTTCCTTTCCGCTGCAGGCTTATACTTTAATGATGATGTTCTTTCTGTACATCACATACAGAATAACCATCCAGAAGAAAATCCAGGTGAGGGCCCAGGCCAGGGAAGCGTTGTACGGCGAAAGCCAGGTGGTGTAAAAGGCATTGTACAGATAGGTTTTGCTGTCTACCTCGCCGCCGGGGGTGTCTACCTTGATCATGCCCATAATACGCGGGATAAGCCCAGACAGGAAAAAGACGGTGATAGCGTTCACGCCATAGACCAGGAACGGAGTAGTGAGTTTCCGGTAGCCTTTCACGTCAATCAGCCAGTAGCACAAGCCCAGCCCCAGCATAGCCAGACCACCGGAATACAGCACATAGGAGCTGGTCCAGAGGCTTTTGTTGATGGGGAAGTGCAGGTCCCAGATAAGACCCAGACACGTACAGATCACACCCCACACCATCAGCCAGGCGATTTTATTGCCGGGTTCGTCTTTCCGTTTCAGCCATTGGCCTACCTGCACGCCTAATAGCGCAGTCACAACAGCGGGTAACGTGCTGAGAATGCCTTCCGGGTCCCAGACCTTGGTTTGGCTCCAAAGGTGACCGGGCAGCAGGGTATTATCCAGCCACGCGGCCAGGTTGGTGGTGGGTTGCAGGTTGGCCTGGCCAATGCCAGACACCGGGGCATACATCATTACCAGCCAATAGCCCACCAGTAATACCGCCATGATCAACAGCTGCATGCGCTTTTCGGTTTTTAAAAAGATAATGGCCGCCAGAATGAATACCACCCCAATGCGCTGCAACACCCCCGGTATACGCACGGTCTCAAACGCAAACTTAGGGAACAGTGACAGGAACAGACCCAGGGCAAACAGGGTAAGCCCCCGCCTTACAATTCTGAGCAAGGTCTTGTTGTGCGTCTCGGGGTGCAGTTTGCTACTAGCTAAGGCATAGGCAATAGATACCCCTACTATAAATAAGAAGAAAGGAAATACCAGGTCGGTGGGGGTGCACCCGTTCCAGGCGGCGTGCTTAAGCGGAGCGTAGATCTTTCCCCAGTTGCCCGGGTTGTTCACCAGAATCATGGCCAGGACCGTAATGCCCCTGAACACATCCAGAGACCTTAGCCGGGTGTTAGCAACCATTCCAGAAGGTTCTTCAGTGAGTATTTCTTTTGTAGCAGGTGAAGAGATTTGCACGGCTTATAGAGTAAGAAGTGAGGAAGTCAGTGAGGCAATGTTACTTTAAAAAAAGCTGACGGAGTACATAAGTTTTCTTTTAGGAAATCGGCCCTTAAAACAAGTGTAAATTATACGCGAATAATAAAGTGGCATTAAAAAACACCAAACAGTAAAACATTTTTAAACTATTAAAGGATAGTAATTAAAAATATTAAATAACTCTTGTTTTCGTTAAACAGCTTCTCTATATTTTCCACTTCGAACTTCCCACAAAAGGGAAATATTACCAATAAGAATAGCGCTTGCGACAGAGTGAAGTTGCTGATTTTTATTGAAAAATTTAACAAGATTCTGATTGTCACTTTAAAAAAGCTTAAAAAGTTGAGCTCAATACTCAATTTTTTTACTGATTCCTTATTTTACCTTTCTGACTTACCTGAAATAGCATTAACTTGCAGTACTTTACACCTACTCTAACTCCTTTAAAAATAAGTGCCTATGTAGTAGAATTGGCTTCTGATTCAAAACAGACAAATCAACCAACAAAAATCCATTCCAGTACCCTAAATCCTTTTTTATGAAAATAATGTTACGGCTAATGTTATTTGTCTTGAGCTTATCCATAGCTCAGGCAGGTTTTGCCCAAAGCAAGACAATTACCGGGAGGGTGACTTCTTCCGATGACGGCTCAGCCATGCCTGGCGTGAGCGTGGTAGTGAAAGGTACCACCATAGGTTCTTCCACAGACGGAAACGGTCGTTATTCTATCCAGGCCCCGGTGGGCGGTGTGTTGGTGTACAGTTTCATAGGAACTGTTTCCCAGGAAAAAACCGTGGGTGACAACAACAATATAGACGTAGTGCTGAGAACAGACTCCAAGGCCCTGGATGAGGTGGTAGTAACCGCCTTGGGTATTCAGGAGGAGAAAAAGTCTCTTGGTTATGCTATTACTGAGGTAAAGGGTTCTACCGTAGCCCAAACCCAGCGCGAAAACTTTGTGAACGCATTGGCAGGTCGTGTGGCAGGGGTTGAAGTAAACTCTACTTCTGGTTTACCTGGTTCTTCTACTTCTATTGTGATTAGAGGGCAAAGCTCTTTGAGCGGCAGCAGCCAACCTTTGTTTGTAGTAGACGGGTTGCCTATCAGCAATGACGTTACCTCCACTGGTACATTTGCAACAGCCGGTGTTTCTGGTAAATCTTTTGAGAACCGGGGTATTGACTTTACCAACCGTGCGGCAGACATCAACCCAGAAGATATAGAGTCTATTACCGTATTGAAAGGACCAGAAGCCTCTGCTCTTTATGGTATTGAAGCAGCATCTGGTGCTATTGTGGTTACCACTAAGCGTGGCAAGGCAGGACAAGGCAAAATCAACTATTCCTTCAACTCCAGAATTAGCTCTATCACTAAGTTGCCAGAGCGCCAGAAGGTATTCAACAGAGGTGTAAACGGCTATACCTCAGAAGGCGAAGAGACCCTTACCTATTTTGGGGCCCCTTATCCAGAAGGTACTCAATTTTATGATAACGTAAGCAAGTTCTTCCAGACTGCCTTCCAGCAAAAACACAACCTAACCTTCACCGGTGGTAGTGAGAAAACCACTTACCGTGTATCTGGTGCCTATACTAACTCAGAGGGGTATATTCCTAATACCGGGCTAGACCAGATAAACCTAAACTCTTCCATTACTACAGACCTCAATAAGTACATCTCTACCGATGTGTCTTTTGACTATACCCGGGCTGACAATGACAAGGCCTTTACAGGAGTGAACGGTGCTTTCCTGCACTTGCTGCTGTGGCCTATGGATGATGATGCCAGCGTGTACCTAAACCCAGACGGTACCAGAAGAGATTATGCCACATTTGCCAACGGCGTGGAGAACCCCTTCTTTAACGTAAACAAGAACATCCTTAACACCTTAACTGACAGATACAGAACCAACGTACAGATGTCTGTTAAGCCAGCTGCCGGTTTAAGGTTTGTCTTACAAGGTGGTGTAGATTATTACACAGAGAAAACGACTATTGTGCGCCATCCTGAGTCTAACACCGGTAAATCATATGGTGGTCTCTTTGACCAGGTATTATCTACTACCAGAAACCTTACAGTACAGTACTATGGTCAATACACCAAGCGTTTCTTTGGTGACAAGTTTGGCATAGACCTGAAGGCAGGTAGCATGGTACGTGATAACAACCGCTTTAGCGCTGCTGCCTCTGGTGAGAGATTTCAGGCCCCTGGGGTTTACTCCATTAACAACACCCTGCTTACCTCACAAAGAGCTTTCAACAACCTTAACCAGTACCGCAATTTAGGGGTATTTGGTAGCGTGGGCCTAAGCTATGATGACATTGTGTACCTTACCGTAACTGGCCGTAATGACTGGAGCTCTACTCTTCCTGTAGAAAATAACTCCTTCTTCTACCCTTCTGCCGCGATGAGCTTTGTCTTCACAGAGTTGACTCCACTTGCCTCTATCAAAAATATCTTGTCTTATGGTAAGCTAAGAGCTTCCATTGCCCAGGTGGGTAAAGATGCCAGACCATATAGCATCCGTCCGTTTTATGAAAACGCGCTTACTACTGGTGGTGGTTACAGATATGGTTTCACCGGGCCAAGTTTGAACCTACGCCCAGAAATGACCACCTCCTATGAGTTTGGTACTGAAATGAAGTTCTTCAATGACCGCTTTGGTATTGACGCTACCTACTTCAGTAAAACTTCTGTTGACCAGATTGTGCAGAACCTTCGCCTGAGCTATGCAACGGGCTTCGTGTTAATGACCTTCAACGCTGGTGAGATCAAGAATGAGGGTGTTGAATTACAAATGAATGCCACTCCCCTGCAGATGGATAATTTCACCTGGGATGTTTCTGCCAACTATACCAAATTCTGGAATGAGTTAGTGAAACTGCCTGGTGATGTGACAGAGTTCTACAACTCAGATACCTGGTTGTATGGTAACGTGAGAGCAGGTTCAAGAGTAGGCGGACCTTTGTCTACCTTCACAGGCTATGATTACTTCAGAAACAAAAACGGAGAACTTTTGATCAACCCAACTACTGGTTTACCCACCGTAAATACTGCTGAGTGGGTAGTGGTAGGAGACAAAAACCCTGATTTCACTGTAGGTTTGACCAACACGTTCTCTTACAAGAACATTGGTTTGAACTTCCTGCTTGACTTTAGAGTAGGCGGTGACGTTTACAATGCCACTGAGCATTATATGGTTACCCGTGGCTTAAGCCCAAGAACACTTAGCCGTGACCAAACCAGAATTGTAGAAGGTGTATTGCAAGACGGTCTGGAGAACACAGACAACCCAACCAGAAACAATCTCCCTATTGATGTGTCACGTAATTCCTCTTACTGGAGCTCTATCTACAACTTCAATACTTTTATTGAGAAGGACATTAACTGGATGCGCCTGAGAGACGTGACCTTGAGCTATCGTCTGCCTTCTACCTTATTAAAAAGAGCAGGGTTTGTAAAAGACCTGAGCCTTTCAGTAACTGGTACAGATCTATTCATATTAACTAATTATTCTGGTCTTGACCCAATTGGAGCAGGTACTTCTGCCGCAACTGGTGGTGCAGGTGGTGGTGGAATTGACTACGGTAATTTCCCTACGCCAAGAGGATGGAATTTTACTTTAAGAGCAGGATTTTAATTTAAGCTACCATGAGAAAAATATTATATGCCACGCTTATAGCAGCCAGTGTGTTTACCACCTCTGGCTGTGAGAACTGGTTGGATGTAAATACCAACCCTAATGGCCCTGATCAATTACTTCCCTCAGAGTTGTATTTACCGCAAATCCAGTCTGAACTGGTCATAGGTATGCAATGGGATGGTAGATATGCCGGCCAATATACCCAAGGTTGGACTTCTACTGGCGTAGACAATACCTTTGATCTACATGGTCACCCTGCCTCCTCAGATTCTTATTCCCAACTTTGGCGGGCAGTATACTTTAGTATGGGCTATAACCTATCAGATATGATAGCGAGCGCTGAAAAAGATGGAAAGTATGATTTTGTAGGAGTAGGTCATATTATGCGCGCCTTAGGGTGGCAGGTATTGACAGATTACCATGGTGAAATCATTGTTTCACAGGCCTTTGACCCAGCTAAAAGAACCTTTGACTATGACTCGCAGGAGTTTGTGTATGGTGAGATTAAACGCTTACTGGAAGAAGGGATCAAAAACCTGGAGCGCACAGATGGGGTGCAACCTTCTGGTTTGAGCAAAGGAGACTTGATCTATGCTGGAGATAAGGAAAAGTGGAAGAAGTTTGCGTACGGTTTACTGGCTATTAACGCACACCGTCTTTCCAACAAAAGCAGCTATGACCCTAACGTAGTGCTTAACTACCTGTCAAAGGCTTTTGGTCCAGACAATACCTTCCCAGATGCCCTGATTACCTTTGCCGGTACCACCACAGCTGACGCCAACTGGTACGGACCTCTCAGAAACAACCTTGGAACCTTAAGACAGAGCAAGTTTATCCTTAACCTGTTGAATGGAAGCAATCCTGCCTTAGATACAACGGTACCCGATCCGGTTATTACAGGGGAAACCTTAAATGACCCGCGCATTACTGCCATGATGGCTCCTGCCACTGACGCCGCTTATAGAGGATTGGAGCCTGGAAAAGGAACTACCTCAGCCGGTGGGGCCGCCCCCAAAACCTTCTGGAATACAACGTCAGGCAATACGGTGGTACCCGGAAGCTTACCTGTCTACCACTTTGGAAATGACATGAAGCACCCGGTATTAACAGAAGCGCTCCTGAGATTTGTACAGGCAGAAGCCGAGCTTAAAAAAGCAGGTACTCCTACGCAGGCTGCCTTAGATGCCTACAAGAAAGGCATAGAGTCCCATATGACCTATGCCCGTCAGTTTGCCGCAGACAAGACGGTTTTCGATCAGAGAAAAGCCTTATATTTAACAGATCCTGCTGTAGTTCCTGCCGCACCTGCTGGTCTTACCCTTTCTAAAATTCTGCTTCAGAAGTACATTGCTACCTGGGGCTGGGGCTTTGGTTTCTTAGAGACATGGTCAGATTTGAGAAAGTACCACTACAGTAGCAGTGTCTACACTGGTTTTATGTTACCGGCAACCTTAGACATTGTTAACAATGGCAATCCGGCTTACAGAGCCAGACCAAGGTATAACTCAGAGTATATGTGGAACAGAGCAGCCCTTGATAAAATAGGTGGTAATGACCCAGCTTACCATACATTTGAAACGTGGTTTAGCAAGCCTGGCCAATAATCAGAAAAGACATGAAAAACATACTTCATAGAACATTAGTACTTCTGGCTACGGTTTTCATGCTGGGAGCCTGTGAGAAGAATGAACTTCCAGAAATCACAAACCCGTATGATGCAAGCAAAGAAGCAAAGGTGAAATTCTTCTTCCATGTGGAAGGCGCCCCTGCGGCGGCCTTTTATATGAATGATACAAAAGTAACGGCTATTGCCCCGTTAACCAGTGGTTCTACCGCAGGCCAGCCCCGTGGACAAGTGTTTGGCACCATCTATCCTAACAACAACTACGCAGAGATACCAGCTGGTAAATTCAATATGCGGGTTGTTGATGTAGGGGCCTCAGCAACCTCCGGTAAGTTAGTAGACTTGGTAACTAAGGAGGTGACTTTAGAGCCAAATACCTACTATTCAGCCTACTTTGTAGGCGTTCCGGCAACGGGTACAACAGCCGCCACCTATGAAATTCATGTAGCTAAGGACAACCAGCCACCTTTAGATTATGACAAAGTGTGGTGGAGATTTGTGCATACCATGGCAGGCACTCCGGCAGGTTTCAAGGTAGATGCCTACGCGGTAAAAGCCAAGATAGCAGCCACTGCCACCAAGCCTGAAGTTCCTGCGGTCATCATTCCCCTGGGCATGAACCTGGAATTTAAACAGCAAGGTGACTATGTACAACTGCCGGCAGTAGGTACCTGGGTTTTCAAAGTTTTCCAATCTGGTACTACGTACAATCCAGAAACCAGCACGCCATTTATTTCTCATTCCCTGGGAATAACCAGTTCTTTATATGGACGGGTGTACACCACGCAAATAAGAGGTACTTATAGTGCTACTGTTAAAACCGGTAAGATTGACTACTGGAGAGAAAGGTAAGATCCCTCCGCTTTAAGAAAAGGAGCTTCTTTAGGAAGCTCCTTTTCTTTTACCCTTCAAAACAGAAAGGCCCTTCTGCAGATGCAGAAGGGCCTTTCTGTTTTGAGGCCGTTTTGGCCAAAACAGGCCGGAAACGGAAGATAGCACCTTTTCAGGTGGCTCTTTTTAAATTGCAAGATTCACGTTTTCCAAGCGCTTGAATAATAACCAGTTTAATAATAGTTATCATTAAAGAAAGGAAGTGTCAAGGAGGAGAAAGATAGTGAAAGGAATGCTTGTTTCTGAAAATTCAAAACCTAAACTTAAAGCGGGTATTACTTACAGCCACTTAGCTTAAAGAGCGGTTCTACCGCAAACATTTTAAAAGGCTATTTAAACCTAAAGTAACGCACAGATTGTAATGCTCCTCTTCCACCCCAAACAAGACGCCTATGATTAAAATGTAAAACCCAATGTCTTTTCCCTAACTCACAACTACTAACAAACCTTATGAATTGCTAATCTCTTTTCTATGAAAGAAATAATACGTTTAACCTTGTTTGTCTTGAGCTTATTGGTAGCTCAGGCCGGTTTTGCCCAGAGCAGAACAATTACCGGAAGGGTGACCTCCGCAGATGACGGTTCCGGGATGCCAGGCGTCAGCGTGGTGGTGAAAGGTACCACGGTGGGTGCCTCTACAAATGGTGAGGGAAACTATTCAATTGAGGCGGCACCCGGAAATGTATTGGTGTACACCTTTATTGGAATGGTGCCCCAGGAGCGTACCGTAGGCACCAGTAACACCATCAACGTGGTGCTTAGGTCAGATGCCAAGGCCTTAGATGAGGTGGTAGTTACTGCGTTTGGCGTAGAGCAAGAAAAAAGGGCCTTGGGTTTTTCTGTGCAGGAAGTGCAGGCGAAGGAAATCACAGAGTCCCAGCAGGCCAACATAGTGAACGCGTTACAGGGGAAAGTGGCAGGGGTGCAAATCACCAATTCAGGGGGTGCGCCCGGGGCTTCGGCCATCATGCTCATTAGGGGAGGGACTTCCCTAAGCGGAAACAACCAGCCGCTGTATGTGGTGGATGGGGTGCCCATTGACAATAGCACGCCCGTTACCCAGGGCGGACTTAATGCCGGTACAGCGCCAGCTTCCAACCGGGCCATAGATATTAACCCAGAAGACATAGAAAGCCTGACGGTATTGAAAGGGCCCGCGGCGGCGGCCTTATATGGTTTACGGGCAGCCTCCGGGGTGGTGGTCATCACTACCAAGAAAGGGTCTGCCGGGGCCACTAAAATATCTTACTCCAACAGCTTCTCCTTTGACAAAGTGAACAGGCTGCCAGAACTGCAGTCTACCTATAAACAAGGGGAACAGGGCCTGTTTGATGCCACCTCAAATGACTCCTGGGGACCTCGGTTTGAGCCTAATGAGACGGTGTATGATAACGTGGAAAGCATCTTCAAAAGAGCCTTCACCCAAAAGCATGACCTGACCATAAACGGGGGGAATGATAAAACTACTTTCTATGGCTCAGCCTCGCATTATGACCAGGGAGGGATTGTGGATAACACAAGCCTGGAGAGAAACACTTTCCGGCTGACAGCCGAAACGAAAGCGGGCGAGAAACTACGGGTGGGAGGTACTGCTAACTACATTAAGACCGGCCGGGAGTACGTTTCCCAGGGAAGTTCCAACGGGGTGATGGGCGCCGTCTATTGGCCCCGCAATGATGACATGAGCAACTACCTTAACCCAAACGGCAGCCAGCGCACCTTTCCGGGTATGGATAACCCACACTGGGGAGTGCAGAACAAACCCATCACCAGTGATGTGGATCGGGTGATGGCGGTGGGCCATGTCATGTATGATCCTTTTGAGTTCTTAAATATCACTTACCGGCTGGGAACAGACTATTATACAGACAACTTTAAGAGTGTAAGAATGCCCGGTACCACCATTGTAGGAGAGGAGAAAGGCGCGCTGTCACAGTCCACCACTAACAGCCAGATCACTACCTCTACCCTGTTGGTGACAGGTAAGAAGTCTTTTGGGGAATCCTTCAATACCAGCTTAACCCTGGGCCATAACACAGAGGATTCCTACAGACAGACCACCAACTGGTACGGCAGGAATTTCATTGACCCTGGCTTTGCGGGTATCAACAACGTGGTGCAAACAGACCGCACCATCTCCCAGTCCATTGCCAAACGCAGAATCATTGGGGTGTTCGCAGACTTGAACCTTGACTGGAAAGGAATCGCCTTCCTTAACTTCAGGGGCCGCAATGACTGGTCTTCCACCTTGCCGGTCAATGCCAGGTCATTCTTTTACCCGGCGGTAAGTACTTCCATTGTAGTCACAGACCTGTTAGAAGAGCTGGGGATTACGTCTGGCGAGGGCATTGTATCCTTTGGTAAGTTAAGGGCCTCCTGGGCCAGGGTAGGGAAAGACGCGCCTCCGCACGTGCTGGCCACCACGCTGGCCACGGCCACCAACACCTTCACCATTGCCCCCCGGGGATTTATCTCCAACGCCAACGATTACTACGGTAACCCGGCCCTCAAGCCAGAGTTCACCAACTCCATTGAGTTTGGGGCCGATGTGCGTTTTCTGCGTAACCGCCTTGGCTTAGACTTCACCTACTACAAGACCAGCACCGATGAGCAGATCTTAGGTACCCGCACCCCACCTTCTTCGGGAGCATTCCTGGCCTATCTAAACGGTGGACAGATTGACAATGAGGGCGTGGAGTTTATGCTGAATACCCAGCCGGTCACCCGTGATAATTTTTCCTGGGCCTTAGACTTCAACTTCGCTAAAAATACGGCTACGGTAAAAGATCTGCCAGGTACCCTGGACAGGGTAGAACTGTCAGATGCCTGGGCGGCTAACAACGTGGCACAGGGGGCGGCTTTCCTGAACGGTTCACTGTTTGGAATAAACGGCAACGTTTGGAAGCGCAACGCGCAGGGCCAGCTCTTGTTAGACCCCAACGGGTATCCGCAGGTGCAGTCCTTGCTGCAGTCTATTGGTGACCGTAATCCAGACTGGACCGGCGGTATTACCAACACCCTCACCTATAAAACCTTGTCCCTTTCCTTTATGTGGGATGTGCGCATTGGCGGTGATATCTATAATGCCACAGAAAACGTGCTGGTTCGCTCAGGCTTGAGTACCAAGACCCTTGCCAGAGGGGAGACCAGAGTGTTTGAGGGGATTATTGAGTCAACGGGCCAGCCTAACACCAAGCCAGTGGTCCTTAACCAAAACTATTACCAGACGATCTACCCGTTCCAGGGATATGATTTCGTGGAGGACGGCAGTTGGACCCGTTTGCGCTACATTACCCTTACCTATAGCCTGCCCAAATCGTTTATAGAAAAGACGCCTATCAAAGGCCTGCAGGTGTTTGGAACGGGCCGTAACCTTATTCTGATCACAGATTATTCCGGCGTAGACCCAGAGGTTTCTGGTAGTGGTGCAGGGGTAGGCGGTTCTGGCTCCTTCGGGTTTGACAACCTGGGCGTTCCGGCTACCAAAGGGTTTGACATTGGATTGAAATTAACGCTTTAACGTGTGCCTGAATCATGAAAAAGAGATATATAAACATAAAGGCTTTTCTTGTTGCCACCTTGCTGGTAAGCACTTCCTGTGATGACTACCTGGATGTCAACAAAGACCCGAATCTGCCAACCATAGTGCCGGCGCACAGCCGCCTGGTGGGCGCTATTACCACTACCAACGGGGCGTCTATGTGGCGCGGGGCCAGGGAGATTGCGGCGGTGACGCAGTACGCCTCTACCGCCAACGTGGCCACCGGTACCAACCGCAACGCCGAGCAGTGGCGGTTCACGGCCAGTTACTTCTTCTGGCAGAATGCCTATGTCTTTACCATGCCCAACTGCATAGATTTGATTGTGCTGGGTGAGAAAGAGGGCAATCCGCACTTTGTGGGGGCCGGGAAGACCTTGCTGGCCCTTAACTATGGCATGCTCACAGATCAGTACGGGGCTATTGTGGTAGATGATTACTATAATGGGCAGGACCAGATCAACCTCACGCCAAAGTTCAACACCCAGGAAGAGGTATACCAGAGAATACAGACCCTGTTAGATGAAGCCATTGCCGCCTTCAGCAGCCCAGATAATAAAACGCCTCTCAATTTTAGCGGCGGCGATATTATGTACAAGGGAGACGTTGACAAATGGAAGCGTTTTGCCTGGTCTCTGAAAGCCAGGTACATGAATCACCTTGCCAAAAAGGGGAATCTGTACAAACCCCAGGAGATCATAGCGGCGGCCCAGAAAGGCTTTAACGCAGATGGCATGGATGCCGAGTTCTCGTATTTAGCCGGCGGGCAGCAGACAGATGAAAACCCCTGGTATAGCTGGGGCGGTTTTACCAGTGCAGACCGGAAGCAAGACCGCTATTTCACCTGGACCCAGTTTTACATTGACCTGCTGCAGAACTTCCCGGTAACTGAGACCGACTACCAGGACCCACGCATTAGCCGTATCATGACCCCCGCCCCAGACGGGCAGTACCGGGGCCTGAGATCCGGCTTAGGCCTGGCAGGCGGACAAGGCGGAAAAGGGACCTTTACCACAGAAACGAGCTACGGTCCTTTTAAAAACAGCGGTTTCTACACCAGAGCCACCTCGCCTTTCCCTTTCATCACCTATTCTGAAGTGAAGCTGATTGAGTCTGAGGCCAGGCTTAGGTCAGGGGATGCAAGCGGGGCGCTGGCGGCCTATGAAGAAGGCGTAAAGGCTAACATGCGCAAACTGGGGGTACCCGCAGGCGAGATCAACGCATACTGGCTGGCCCAGTTAGCCGATGGGGTGGCGCTCCATTTCAATAACCTTACCCAGGGGCTCAGCCACATCATGCGGCAGAAATACATCACGCAGACCCTTAACCCCGAAACGTGGGTAGATATGCGCCGCATGGACTACAGCCAGGCCATCTACGGGCCTACCTTGCAGCGGCCGGCTAATTTGAACACCGTGGTGTTTGACGCCAATAACCCAAGCCAATGGATACAGGCCATGGTCTATGAGACCAATGAGCAAAACAGAAACGGTGAAAACATAGGCGATAACTCAGAGCGCTACCGCCTGTTAACGCCTCTATGGTGGAATACCCAATAAGTTACTGATGCCAAAAGGGAGGATCACCGTAGTGGTCCTCCCTTTTCTTTTATGAGCCTTAAATCGCCAAACCATGTGTAACATGAAACCCTCCCTCCTCTCTTTTTCCCTTGTCTTGACGGGGCTATTTTCCTTGATAGGGTGCTCCGGCCCCACCTTTAGAATTCTTGACAAACCGGTGGTCTTTGATGAAGAAAGGAAAAAACTGTCTCTGGAATATCTGGAAAGCCGGCATGGCCTGCAGCAAGCGGCCCCTTACATCACCCCAAGAATGGTGGTGCTCCACTGGACGGGCAGCCAAACCGCAGAGCAAGGCTTTGACACCATGAACCCGGCGCTGCTACCCACCAGGCGCCAAGCCATAGCCGGGGCCAGCGCCTTGAACGTGGCGGCCCAGTTTCTGGTAGACCGTGACGGTACCATTTTCCGGCAGTTGCCAGATACCGCCTTTGCGCGCCACGTGATTGGCTTAAACTACTGCGCCATTGGCGTGGAGAACGTAGGAAGCGATGATGCACCCCTCACCCGGGCCCAGCTCAAAGCCAATGAGGCCCTGATCAGGCACCTCAAAAAGAAATACCCCATTGAGTATGTGATCGGGCATTATGAGTACAAAGATTTCTCTGGCCATGAGCTCTGGAAAGAAGCCGATTCTACCTACAGGACCATGAAAACGGACCCCGGCAAATCCTTCATGCGCAAAATCAGGAAAAGGACGGCAGACCTTAAACTCAAAGGCTCGCCTCTTCCCGCTTAAGGTAGGATAAATTATCCGGCAGTTTCATAAAATCGATTTACTTTCCTACAACAGAAAGGCCCTTCTGCAGATGCAGAAGGGCCTTTCTGTTTTGAAGCCGTTTTGGCCAAAACAGGCCAAAAACAGTAATTACTTCTTCAAAGAACCGATCATATCCTCGGGGCGAACCCACTCGGTGAACTGCTCATCGGTCAATAAACCAAGGTCAAGGGCGGCCTGCCGAAGGGTGGTGCCTTCTTTGTGGGCTTTCTTGGCAATCTTGGCGGCGTTGTCATACCCTACGTGCGGGTTCAGGGCGGTCACCAGCATCAGGGAGTTATCCAGCTGGCGTTTGATCACCTCGTAGTTCGGCTCAATGCCTACGGCGCAGTGCTTGTCAAAAGAATCACAGGCATCACCAATCAGGCGGGCACTCATGAGCAGGTTGAAGATCATCACGGGCTTGAATACGTTCAGCTCAAAATGGCCGTTCATCCCTCCTACTGAAATAGCTACGTCATTTCCCATAACCTGCGCGCAGACCATGGTCATAGCCTCAGCCTGGGTAGGGTTCACCTTGCCGGGCATGATGGATGAGCCGGGCTCATTCTCAGGGATGATGATCTCCCCAATACCAGAACGCGGGCCAGAGGCCAATAGACGGATGTCATTGGCTATCTTCATCAGGCTCACGGCCAGTTGCTTGAGCGCGCCGTGGGTTTCCACCATGGCATCATGGGCGGCTAAGGACTCAAACTTATTATCAGCGGTTCTTAGGTCCAGGCCAGCGAACTCAGAGATCTTTTGGGCCACCTTCTCGGCGTAGCCTTGCGGGGTATTCAGGCCGGTACCCACGGCAGAACCACCCAGGGCCAGCTCACTCAGGTGATCCAGGGTGTTTCTAAGGGCCCGCATGCCGTGGTCCAACTGAGACACATAGCCAGACAGTTCCTGGCCTAGGGTAAGCGGGGTGGCATCCATTAGGTGCGTACGGCCAATCTTCACCACGTGCATAAACTCCTGAGATTTGGCGTGCAGCGTATCGCGCAGCTTCTGTACCAGGGGAAGGGTATGCTGGGTCACGATCTTGTAGGCCGCAATGTGCATGGCCGTAGGGAAGGTATCATTAGAAGACTGTGACTTGTTCACATCATCATTGGGGTGAATCTTCTTTTTCTCGTCCATCAGGTCGCCGCCCAGCAGTACGTGCGCGCGGTTGGCCACCACCTCGTTCACGTTCATGTTGCTTTGGGTACCAGAACCCGTCTGCCACACTACCAGCGGAAATTGGTCGGCCAGCTCTCCGGCCAGAATCTCATCGCATACGCGGCCAATGATCTCGGCTTTGTCCTGGGCCAGTACGCCTAGCTCGGCGTTGGTGTAGGCGGCGGCTTTCTTAAGAATAGCGAAAGCCTCAATTACCTCCGTGGGCATTAACTGGCCGCCAATGGTGAAGTTTTCTTTGGAGCGTTGGGTTTGGGCACCCCAGTATTTATCGGCGGGTACCTCTACCGGCCCCATAGTGTCTTTCTCTATGCGTACGTTCATATCTTTTGAGAAAATAGTGAATAGGTTAGATGCCTTAAAACTACGCAATAATTCATAAAAAACGGGAGACAAACCTTGCCTCCCGTTTTACGCCTGTTTTCCGAAAAACGGCCTCAAAACGGCTTTTCTAAAAAACTGATGGCTTGTTAGTAAATGAACCTTTAGCCTTTTAGTGCAAAGACAGGAATACTTTATAGGGCTGTGTCATCTTGAAAAGATCTTATGGGCGAACCAAAATGGCCTTTAATACCCTTGGTTACCGTTCGCCACCAAAATCCTTTCAGGATGACAAAAGAAGTAGTCAACTCATATTGCTCTAAAAGCTCATTCGCAAATCAGCACATTGAATCATTCGCACATGAATACTTACTTCTTCCGCTTGCCGGTGGCTTTAGCAGACAGGCTGCTTTCATTGTGGAGGCGGTCAACGGCGGTTACCGCATAGATATACCGCTGCCCGGCCTGGGCCGAGGTATCTGTATAGGTGGTGCCGCCGTTGTGGATAGCCAGGATGTGCGCCGGGTTCTCTGGGTTCATAATCTGGCCTTGCGGCACGCGGTATACCACATAATAGCGAGCCAGATTACCGTCTGGGGCCGCGGAAGGCGCTTTCCAGCGAAGAGCCACTGCATCTGTGGTGTTGATAACTTTTAACTCAGAGGGGGTGTTGGGGGCTATACTGTCCAGCCAGGGCATGGTGGGCAACAGGGCCAGGTTCTGGTAGTAATGCTGCCGCAGGCTGTCCTGAATGCCGTTGGGGTTGGCCATTACTGACTTGGAGCTGAAGAACACGCTGCCCTGTACGTCTGGGGTCTGGCGGTTGAGCCTGATCTGGCGGCCGGTCTCCAGCGGGTCACTCCACTGCTTGTACACGCGGTCATTGTTGATCTTGTAAGGCCCCTGCCCTATGTACAAATGCTTGCCAAAACTGTTCTTGCTCCACCAGTCCAGCAGCTTGCCGTAATCGGCGTTGGGGTGGCCCAGGTGGAAGTAGATCTGCGGCACGTTGTAGTCAATCCAGCCTTTCTCCAGCCAGCCCCTGATGTCGGCGTAGAGGTGGTCATAGTTGGTGATGCCGCCTTTAGAGTCTGAGCCGCGCGGTTCCAACTCGGTTTTGTTCCGCCAGATGCCAAACGGGCTTACCCCGAATTTCACGTACGGCTTCTCTTTCTTGATGCTATCTGAGAGTACCCTGATCACCTCATCTACGTTGTAGCGGCGCCAGTCATCTTTGTTGGTGAAGTTGGTGCCATAGGTGGCAAAGTCCTCATCATCTGGGAACGGGTCTTTGGTGGGGTACGGATAGAAATAGTCGTCAAAGTGGATGGCGTCTACGTCATAGTTGCGCACCACGTCCATGATCACGCCAATAATGTAGTGGCGCACCTCGGGCAGGCCCGGCTTAAAGTAGAATTTACCGCCGTACTGAATAAACCACTCGGGCTTCTTGCGGGTGATGTGGTCTTTGGAGATGGTAGCGCTCACGGTGTCATGGGTAGCACGGTACGGGTTGAACCAGGCGTGGAACTCCATGCCCCGCTTGTGCGCCTCCTCAATCTGGAACGCCAGCGGGTCATATGGCGGGTTGGGGGCCTCGCCCTGCTTGCCGGTGAGCCAGTGTGACCAAAGCTCTTTCTGGCTCCGGTACAGAGCATCTGTGGTAGGGCGCACCTGCACCACTACGGCGTTAATGCCAGATTTCTGGTGCTCATCCAGGATATACCGGAACTCGTCCATCTGCACTACCGGCGACAGGCCTTTCTGGCTGGGCCAGTCAATGTTAGCCACGGTGGCAATCCAGACGCCCCTGAACTCGCGCTTAGGCGACGGCTGGGCATGGGCGGTAAGGTGAAGCAATACAAAGAGAACCGCCAGAACAGCAGT
The DNA here is from genome assembly GCF_001078055.1 of Rufibacter radiotolerans. Lineage (NCBI taxonomy): Bacteria > Pseudomonadati > Bacteroidota > Cytophagia > Cytophagales > Hymenobacteraceae > Rufibacter > Rufibacter radiotolerans. The sequence goes on from NZ_CP010777.1 coordinate 4,392,825, forward strand.
CTTCCGGAGAGGGTAAAAAAGATGCATAGGGAGAAGAGGGGTTTGTTTGTCTGAGTAGGCAAGTTAAAGCCCTTTTTGTTTCCTCTGCTCTTTTCTTTGCAACAATTCTTGAAGCAGCGGCCGTTTTAGGGCTGTTTTTCTCAAAACGGTCCTAAAACAGGAGACCTTTTATCTTTTAAGGGCTTTCAGGTCTTCAAACCTGATATCCATGAGCGGGAACTTGCGCCAGTCATTGAAGTCATAGTGCCACCATTCTTCGGCGTACACGGTAAAGCCGTGGCGCTGCATGGTCTTCTTGAGGAGCTCCCGGTTCTTTTTCACTTTTCTGGGCACGTCTTTGAAATTGGCGTGGGCCCTGGGGATGGTGGCGTCATAGGCGGTGGGCATCTCCAGTTCCTGTCCGTCTTTGAGGCGCACCAGCGTCACATCCATGGCGCAGCCCCGGTTGTGGCGGGAGCCATTGCGCGGCGAGGCCACGTACACCGTGTCTTTGATCTTCTCATAGAAATGCACCGTGACCTGGTACGGTCGGTACCCGTCAAAAATCTTGAGTCCCAGGCCCAGCGGTTTCAGGTCGGCCTGGATCTTGCGCAGGGCATCAGCTACGGGCTTGCGGGCATAGGCGGTGGCCAGCGTATAGACCGGTTCGCCTACCAGGTTATCAGCGGTGGCGTATTTTATGTCCAGCACCACCCCCGGCACGTAAGAGGCCAGCTCCACCAGTTCATGGTCTGGGATTTGGGCCACCAGCTGTTGGTACAAGGCCGTGTTGGTGACCACCGGCAGGCCATAGTGGTTTTTAGGAATGACCGGGGTTTGCGCCCAGGCAGCCATGGATACCAGAATACTTAACAAGGCGCTGAGCAGGGGTTTCATTTGCGGGTATAGATAATGTAGGCCAAAATTGCTGAGAACAGGAACGTGACTAACCGCAGCCACTCAATGCGGCCCGTGAGGTAGAAGGTGAGCGACAGCGAGGCGAAGGCCAGCAGGGCGGCTATGCTGAACAGAATAACAATGAGCTTACGGTTTTTCATGCCAAGACAGGTAACAGAACACCTTTACAACAGGTTAGCGGGATAAAAAAATCAAGCCAGAAAATTGATATTTCTCCGGGGCCAGAAAAAGCTGGCGTTTTAGGCTTGATTTCAGGAAAACAGGCTTAAAACAGAAAGTTAACGGAAACAGGCGCTTCTGGTGGCAGCCACGGTTGGCTAAGATAATCCAAAATCTGAAAGGGCCCAAAACCGAAGCCCCAACCGTACGGGCTAAATCATTGATCTGGAGGCTTTTATTTCTCGCTCTTTTTTATCAATATTAACTGTAAGAAATCCTCTTTTATCCAGACAAATTAAAAGTCAACATATTATTTTGGTCTCGGCCGGAGCATTCACGTCAAAAACCTCCCATTTTATGCACCACAACCTAAAAACTGTTTGCCTTACCGCATTGCTGGGCGGAATGGCTCTTAGCCCGTTGCAGCCTGTAAACGCCCAGGCCACCCAGAAACCGGTAGCCAAAGCCGCTGCCAAGCCAGCCACCAACACGCCAGGTCAGTTCAACCTGCCATTTGAGAAGTATAAGCTGGCCAATGGCCTGGAGGTGGTGCTGCACCAGGACAAATCAGACCCCAAGGTGGCGGTGGCCATTATGTATCACGTGGGCTCTAACCGCGAGAAACCGGGCCGCACCGGCTTTGCGCACTTCTTTGAGCACATGCTGTTCCAGAACTCAGAGAACGTAGGCAAGGGCAACTTCATCAAGAACGTGAACCAGATTGGCGGCTCCTTTAACGGCGGTACGTTCACAGATGGTACCGTGTATTATGAGACCGTTCCTAAAGACGCCCTGGAGCGCATTCTCTGGATGGAGTCTGACCGCATGGGGTTCTTCATCAATACCGTAAGCGAGTGGGGCCTGGAGAACGAGAAGCAGGTGGTGAAGAATGAGAAGCGCCAGCGGGTAGACAACCAGCCCTACGGCCATACCAATTACGTGATCCTGAAAAACCTGTACCCCGCCAGCCACCCCTACAACTGGGAAGTGATAGGCTCTCTGGAGGACCTGCAGAACGCCACCCTGGCCGACGTGAAGGAGTTCTACAACCAATGGTACGGGGCCAGCAACGCCACCCTGGTACTTACCGGCGACTTTGAGACGGCCAATGCCAAAGCCATGATTGAGAAATACTTCGGGGAGCTTAAGTCCAAGCCCGAGGTGAAGAAACTGGCGCCCATGCCGGCGAAACTCACGGCCTCGAAGTCACTTTTCCACGTGGATAACTTTGCCAACCTGCCTGAGCTGACCATGGTCTACCCCACTGTGGAGCAGTACCACAAAGATTCCTACGCCCTCAGCATGCTGGGCAGCTTATTGGCTGAAGGAAAGAACTCTCCTTTTGAGCGCGTTATTGTAGAGGAACGCAAGCTGGCGCCTGGCGCTTCTGCCGGGCAGAGCTCCCAGGAGATTGCGGGCACGTTCAGGGTACGGGTGCGCACCTTTGACAAGAAAGACCTGGACGACGTGCAGGCTGCCATCTTCGCCGCCTTTGACCGCTTTGAGAAAGAAGGAGTAAACGAAAAGGACCTGGAAAGGCTGAAGATACGCCAGGAGACGGCCCTTTATAACGGCATCTCCAGCCTGCAGAACAAAGCCTTCCAGCTGGCGCAGTACAATGAGTTTGCCGGTGACCCGGGCTACGCCAGGAAAGACATTGCCATGACCCAGGCCGTTACCGCCCAGGACATCATGAACGTGTACCTAAAATACATCAAGGGGAAGCCCTACGTGGCCACCAGCTTTGTGCCCAAAGGGCAGGAAGAGCTGGCCCTGAAAGGTGCCGTCAAAGCCGAGGTGGTGGAAGAAAAAGTAGTGGCCGGGGCCGAAGGGGCCAATACCGGGAAAGAGCCTACCTCTTTTGCCAAAACCCCCTCTAAGATAGACCGCAGCAAACGCCCTGCCCTAAGCAACAACTTCAAGTTCACGCCCCCTTCCATCTGGACGGGCCAGCTCAAGAACGGCATGAAAGTGTACGGCATTGAGCAGAATGAACTGCCCCTGGTGAACTTTAGCGTACAGATAAAAGGCGGCATGCAGCTGGATGACCCCAAGAAGATAGGCACGGCCGCCTTGCTGGACGCCATGCTGCTGGAAGGCACCAAAAACAAGACGCCACAGCAACTGGAAGAAGCCATTGGGCAACTGGGCGCCTATGTCAATGTGAACGCCTCCACCGAGGACATTACCCTTACCGGCAATACGCTTTCCCGAAATTTCCCGCAGGTCATGAAACTGGTGGAGGAGATCCTGCTGGAACCCCGCTGGGATGAGGCCGAGTTCGGCAAGGCCAAAGAAGCCGCCCTGAACCGCATCAAGCAAAACCTGGCCAACCCTAATGCCATCGCCTCTCTGGCGTTCAACAAAGTGCTATATGGCCAGGGCAGCCGCTTTGCCTACCCTACCAGCGGCACCTTGGAAACCGTGCAGGGCATTACGCTGCAAGACCTCAAAGACTATTACCAGAAGAACTTCTCGCCTAGCATTGCCAGCTTCCAGGTGGCGGGCAACATCAAGCAGGCCGACGTGACCAAAGCGCTGGTCGGGTTGGAGCAAAGATGGACCCCTAAAAAGGTCACCTTGCCTTCTGTGGTCTCTTCTCCCGCCAAACCCGCTGCTCGCCTTTACTTCATTGATCAGCCAGACGCCAAGCAGTCAGTGATCTATGCCGGGTACCTGGCCGTGCCGGCGGGGTCTAAAGACTATATGGCGTTGCAGGCCATTAACCACAAGCTGGGGGCGGGTTCTGCCTCTACCCTGTTTAGTGTGCTCAGGCTGCAGAAAGGCTACACCTACGGGGCCGGGTCTGGCTTCTCCCGCAGGCCTACCGCGCCAGGTCCTTTCATCACGTCTTCCAGCGTGCGCACCAACGTCACCAAAGAGTCTCTGCAGACCATAGATGGCATCTTGAAAGATTACGGCACCAGCTACTCAGAGAAAGACCTGGCCACCACCAAAGGCGCCATGTTCAAAGAGACGGCCCTTAGCTTTGAGACCCTGGGCAGCCTGGTAAACCTGCTGGAAACCATCAGTACCTACAACCTGCCCCTGGACTACCTCAAGCAGAACCTCACCTCGCTCCAGAGCCTTAGTTACGCCCAGGCCAAGAGCCTCATCAGCAATTACATTAATCCCAATAAAATGGTGTATGTAGTGGTAGGCGATGCCAAAACCCAGCTAAGCGGTCTTAAAGACGCAGGCCTGGGTAAACCGGTGGTGCTGCAGCCCTAATAGCAAGACGTTTTCATTTTACCCCAACAGAGCCCGCTGCCCCCGCAGCGGGCTCTTTCTTTGAAATCCGTTTTAGGCCTGTTTTCCGGAAAACGGCCTTAAAACAGGAAAATGAAACCCGCTATCCCTTTTGCTACCACTATCCCGGGAATGATACTGCCTATTATTGCGTTGTGAATAACCAAGGCATACCCCATCTTTGTTACACCTAACGCAACGGGTATCTTTGAGAAAATCTACTTATGACTAAACATACGCTATACCTGCTCTGCCTGGCCCTTGGGTTCTTTATCTGGGGCTGTGAGCCAGAGAAACTGGAGCGGGGCAAGGAAATGGCCGTAGAGGCAGAACGACACAAGGTGAAACGCATCATGCCTGAAGACATGGAAAAACAGGCCCGGGCCGCCGGTGACACCATCACCAAACTAGTGGAAGGGGCGTTCCTGCAGCTAGCCGAAAGCCAGCCCAAAGAGCAGGCCCTGTTTGTGGCCCAGCCAGACAAACTGCCTACGGTGAATGCCATTCTTAAACGCTACAACGCCACCCTGGAACGGGTTACGTTTGCCTCTGCCACAGAGGCCCGTACTTTCTTCCCTACCAAAACGTCGTCGCTTAAAAGCGAAGCCCCGGGTACCCGGATAAAGCTTACCCCGCAGGCCACCTTCCAGTACCAACGGCCCATTGTGATCAGAAGGCGTAATTGCGCCAGCTGTGATGAGCCCAGCCTGCTGGACTTCACGGCCCAGGAGTTAGATAAGCTGCGGGTGTTTTCGGCGCAAGGGCAGCCAGACGGGTATGAGGAAGAGCAGTTGCGTGGCGCATGGCTTATCTCCTTCCCCAAAGAAAAGATCATTGAGCAGATCACGCTCAAAACCAAGCCGTCTAGGCGCGGCAAGCTCTTTGCCAGCGCGGCAGACTCCACGGCCAAACCTACCAAAGATTAACTTTCCAGTTTCGCCTTGTTTTCTGAAAAGTGATGCATAAACGCTAATTTTGCGTATTGATTTTCATTTTAATGTACTTACATAAATTGTTATGGCTATCATTCAAGCAACAGATACAGATTTCCAGGACGTGCTCCAGAATAATGAGCGCGTAGTGGTGAAATATTTTGCCGATTGGTGCGGGAACTGCCGCCTTTTTTCGCCTAAGTTCAAGCGCATGGCCGCCAACGAGGAGTTTGCCAACGTGGCCTTTGTAGACGTGAACGCTGAAAACAGCCCCGAGGCCCGTAAACTGGCCGGGGTGACCAACCTTCCTTTCTTTGCCGTGTTCAAAAACGGCGAGCTGGTAGAAGGCGCCGCCACCAGCAAGGAAGAATACGTGGTAAGCATGGTGCAAAAACTAGCGTAAGACAGACATGAAAATACCTGCCATTAAAAAGCTGGTGGAAACCCAGACCATAGAAAACCTTCGCCAGGCCGAAGAGCAACTCCTCAACGAGGAAACCCCGGCCTTTGACATTGAGGGCGAAGACGAGGGCGAGAAACTGACCCACGTGTTTGGTGCCATCTGGATCCTCAACCACATGGGTGACCATAAGGTAGATTTCAAGACCGCCCTGCGCGAGTTCACCCAAAAAGTGCGGGTGTCTATTAACTAACCTGCCTTCATTCAAAAAAAGAGGGGCTGCCAGTTGTGTCTGGCAGCCCCTCTTTTTTATCCGGCAACGCCGAAGGTTATTTTAACTTGGAGAAGAAGTCCTCCACTTTTTTCATGCCCTCCTCTGAGCAAAGCCCCCGTATGTAGTACAGGAAAATGCTGCGGAACACTTCAGAGATGTTGTACTTATCTGGCGGGAAAATACCGGGGTTCACCAGCATTGACAGTTGCTCCAGCATGATCTTGGTCACCAGCTGAATGTTGAGGTCGCTTCTGAGCTCTTTGGTTAACACGCCGTCATTCAGGATATTATAAAGCACATGGGCCGTATAGTCATTGGAATGATTCCAGTACAGCGTCCAGGCATTGGGGTAATATTGCTGAATCTCCATCAAAAGCGACGGCTTTGATTCCTGAAGCGACTCCAGGCCCATTTGTACCATGATCAGCAGGCGGCGTACCGGGCTGGGTTCACGGTCAAACAGCCGCTCGTGCTCTTGCTTACGGCTTTCCAAGTCAAAGGCCACCACTTGGGTAACCATGTCTTCCATGCTTTGGAAAAACTCTTTGAAGGTAGCCGAAGAGATGTCAATGCGCGAAAGGATCTCCTGCTCATTTAAATCACTGAGGCCTTCTTGCCTTATTAAGCTGAACAACTCCTGTAAGACGGTTTGCTTGAAGGTCATGTAAGTAGACGGATAAATATCTGTGAATCTGTTTGGGGCAAGGTGCCACAAAGCTACCTGAATTCTGCTTGAGGTGTGCTGTTTTCCCACATTATTAATTTTAAGCTTGCTTAAAGGAAGAACAAAAGTTCCCTTCCCTCCTGCCGGCCCAGAAGCAACCCGGCCCGGGGTAAAGAGTTTCAGTAAAGCCACCCCAATTTTTAACTTTTCCAGTGGTTTTCAGGCCTGTTTTGGTCCAGGAAAATCCTCGTTCTTAAAGGGACCCAAAGCAGCGTACGGCCATAAGGAGGGGAACGGTTAATTCACCTCTGGAGAAGGTGCTCAAAAGGAAATAGGCACCCCCTGGTAGGTAGAAACCTTCTTCTGGTAGAGCCGCATATACACCTGCCCTGCGCGCACTTCATGCAGCACTACCCACTTTTCCTGCAGGTCTTCCAGTTCTTCATTAGTGAAGCCGTTAAAGACATTGGAGTACAGAATATATGACTGGGCGGCCAGGTTCTTGGCCGGAAAGGTGCGGTGGTCCTTATTCAGGTCTGTGTCTGACGGGGCGGCCAGGTTAGGGAAATCACTGCCTACCTCTTCCCTGGGAATCTGTTGCTGGTCCAGATAGGTGAGCATTTGCTGCCGGAGCTCAAAGTACGGCAGGTGCGCCAGCGTGGCATCCCAGCCTTTGGCCACCCGCTGCGGGTACAGCCAGAAATGCCCGCTTACCAGGCTAACCAACAGCAAGGCATATATACCAGCCCTTGCCTCCTTTCTTTTCACCGTCACCTGCAGCAGATGCGCGGTAAGGAGCCCTAGCAGGACAAATTCTACCAGCCAGTACCGGTGCCCGATGGGGTTGGTAAACCAGACCAGCACCGCACTAAGCGTGATCAGGGGCACCGTCAGGAGCAGGAGCAGTTCTTTGGTAGCCTTAGGTAGGCTCCGGGCTGATAGGCCTAGCAGCACACCGCCCGTGAGCCACAGCGCCACCCGGCCAAAGTCTAACAGGCGCCAGGCAATGAGGCCCAAGTTCCGGAAAAACTGCGGGGTAGTGACTAAGGTACTATAGGTGCCCCAGTCTGAGGACCTGGAAAACCCTATCCACCCGAAGTGGCGGTAATGCAACCCCAGCCAACCTAGCAGTAGCAACCCCGCGGGAAGATAACGCAGCAGCATCTTACCCAGCATTGGCTTGGAAAGCTGCCGGTACTCGCGTACGTGCCACAGCAACTGCGTGAGAAAAACCGCGATGATTAAGATTTGGCTACGGGGCGTGTGCAGGGCCATGAGCGCCAGGGCTATCCCCAACAACCAGGGCCGGTGGTGCAGTATCGCGTTCAGGCAAGTCAGGTAGAGAAAGAGAAGCAGGATATCTGGCGCCACCTGCGCGCTTTGGGCCAGCAGCGTAGGGTCCAGAAAAACAATGAGTATGCCCAGAAAAACCCAAGTGCCTGAAAGGTACCGTTTGGCGAGTAAATATACCTGCCAGACAATGCCCAGCAGAAAAGGCAGCATGAGAAAATGGCTTACCGGTAGGGTCTTGCCAAACAGGTGCCAGCCTGCGGCCAGGTACATGCCAAATAAGGGCGGGTAACCAGCCATTTCCTGGGGCACGAACAAGGTGGAGAAACTGGTTTGGTAATACCATTGCCCGTATTTAGAAGCCAGCAAGATGCTGTCCCAGAAGAAACCGTTGCGCTGCACGTACCACGTGAGGCCCAATAGCAGCGCCACAAACGGAGCCACCACTGGCAGAGCGGTACGCAAAGAAGACGCAGCAGGCGGCGTTGGCACAGGGTAGCTGTTGGGTTAGATTTGTGTCTTACACCATGAAAGACAGGCCTGCAAAGAACAGCAATTGCACCAGAAAAACCCACGGGGCCATGGGGTTATCTTTCAGGAAAGAGGACCGGTGAAAATACACCTGCAACAGCAGCGCCACCAGAAACCAGCCAATAAAGTTAGAAAAGGGAATGGCCTCGGCGTGCCACGACCAGAAGTCAAACCGCACGGCCACGGGCTCAATAAAGTAATCCAGCAACACCATATGCGCAGCGCCCAGCACCGATTTTACCAACCAATGCGACGCCACTTTCTGCACCACGTGCCCCGAGGCATATACCAGCATCAACCAGTTCACGCCAATGAGCACCGGCACTTCCCACAGTTTCAAGCCCAGCGTAGGGCCATAGACGTACTCGCCAAACATAAGGCCCGTGTGCACCCCCACCCATTCAAAGGCCATGCCCACCCACCAGGCCGTAAAAGCAAATAGCCAGAAAGAGCGGGTCCAGCCCCGGTGGAACAGGAAAAGCAACGTGTTAGTCAGCAACAGATTAAATGGCACCAAGGCCTTGAACCAGTCTTCATAGGCACTAAAGCCCATCCCCCAGAAACCCACGCAGTAAAACAGAAACAGCACGCCCACCGCCCAGGGCAGGTAGCGGGCCCTGAAAGAAGAAGCCGGGGCAGAAAGCGCGGAAATCATGCGGGTACGTTAGGGGAAACAACAGGAACCAAATCGGTGGCAATCTTAGCCGAGAGCAGACACAGCGGAATACCGCCCCCGGGGTGCACGCTGCCGCCTACAAAATAAAGGCCTTTGAGCTTACCGGTAAAATTGGGGTGCCGCAGGAAAGCCGCCATTTTGTTATTGGAAGAGCTGCCGTACAAGGCCCCGGCAAACGAAGACGTGTCTGCCTCAATACCCTTCGGGTCCCAGACTCTTTCCGTGGTGATCAACTCCTCCAGATTTACGCCCAGGCTCTGGCTTACTTTCTGGACCACCCGCTGCCGGGTTTCCTGGATGAGCGTTTCCCAGTCCTGGCCGGCGTTGTGGGGCACGTTCACCATCACAAACCAGTTCTCATGCCCCGCCGGCGCATCTGAAAGCGTAAGTTTGGAGGTAATGTTCACGTACACAGTTGGGTCATGGGTTACAGTGCCCTTCTGGAAGATATGCTCAAATTCCTGCCGGTAGTCCTGGCTGAAGAAGATGTTGTGCAGGTCCAGCTCCGGGAATGTGCGGGAAATGCCCCAGTAATAAATGAGCGCCGAGCTGCTGCGTGGTTGCCTCAGCGTTTTCTCAGGCGCCGGTTGCTTAGGCAACAGTTTGCGGTAGGTAGGCACCACGTCCATATTGCTCACCACTATACCTGCGAAGTACGTGCCCTGATTAGTGCGCACACCCGTAGTGCGACTGCCCTCCGTAATGATTTCCTGCACCGGTTCGTTGTATCTGAATTTGACGCCCAGCTCCGTGGCCAGTTTGACCAGGCTTTCGGCAATGGCGTAAATGCCGCCCTCGGGGTAGTACGCGCCAATGTTGAACTCCAGGTGTGGGATAAGGTTAAGCGTGCCGGGGGCCTGGTACGGGTCTGAGCCGTTGTAGGTGGCGTAGCGGTCCAGGAGCTGCACCAGGCGCGGGTCTTTAAAGGCGCGTGCGTTGGCGGCGTGCATAGTGGTGGTCAAGCCCAGTTCGGGCAAGGCCGGAAGCGTCTTGAGCACATCGGGGCTCAGAAAGGTGCCCAGCTTGTGCAGGGACTTGTGCAGGAACGTGTCTGCGGTGGCGTGGTACAAGCGGGCCACTTTCTGCAGGTGTTTGAGTAGTTGCTCTTGGGGCACACCCAGTTTGTCTTCCACCTCCTGCGCAAAAGCGTCTGCGTTGGCATGGGCCGTGAGCCTGGTACCATCTTGCCAGAAATACTGCGTGACAATGGGCAGGCGCTGGTACCGGAAATAGTCTTTGGGCGTACGGCCGGCCAATGTGAACAGGTCATCAACCAACTGGGGCAGCGTGAAGAGCGAGGGGCCGGCATCAAAGCGGTAGCCTCCCGGCAGCGTGAACTGCGTCATCTTACCCCCGAAGGTGGCGTTGGCTTCCAGCACGGTCACGGCATAGCCTTTCACCACCAGCCTGATAGCTGCCGCTATGCCGCCTATGCCTGAACCAATCACTACTGCTGTTGCCATGCTGCCAATCTACGCTTTTCCTGCTTTTTTTCTGGACATAACCGCCCATTACCGCAATTGTTTGCTTTGCTGTAGTTGGGTAAAACCTGTTTTGAGCTTGTTTTTGTAAAAACGGCCCTAAAACGCTTAACCCACCTTCCCGAAGAACCGACGGTACACCGGGCCTCTTTGGGCAAACTGCGCATAGAATATGGGGTAAAGCAACCTGTCTAGTATGGGAGAGCCGGTACGGTATTCTATCAGTTCATGGATGATACTATGGTTTCCCTGGCGGGTGATAAGGTGTTTGTGCCGCCAGAATTTAAGGGGCGGCGGCAATTCCTGCCCTTCGTCTACAAACCAAACCTCGTTTTCCCGTTCTTCCCGCTCAGTGATAAGCGAGGTCCAGCGGCGGGCCAGCGGGCCTGCCTGCAACTCTATCTCCACATGGTCTCCGGGGAAACTTCCATCAAATCTTAAAATTTTTAATTTAGGGAATGGGGGTGACAGGGCCCTGAACAGGTCTACTGTAAAACCTGCCAGCACGGCCTGCATATCCTGGGCCACTGCAAATTGAAGATGGAGTTTCATAGCGCAACTGTTGGTTCTGATAGGTAACCCGCTCCCAGAGGTAAAGTTATCGGCCAGGGGCCGGAAGGTGAAAAGAAGGTCTGTAACATCAAGACAAATGAAGAAAAAGATGAAGTATCTGTGGGTGGTGCCTGCCCTACTGTTAGCGCTAACCGGTTGTGACCAGTCCCGGCATATTTATACGAGCCCTACTTTCTCAACGGTGGCCCGGCAACATAAAACTATTGCCATTCTGCCTTTTGATGTGCAAGTGGGGCTTCGGCCTAACCAGATGAAGCGCCTTACCCCGGAGCAGCACTATGACCTGGAACTGCAGCACGGGCGGGCGGTGCAGAGCGCGTTCCAGATCCATTTCCTGAACAAGATCAACAAGGAGGCGGAGAAGGTAGCCGTGCAGGACGTAATGGTGACCAATTCTATTTTAAAGGAGCATGATATTCAGCCGGAGGAGATCCAGGCCATTGCGCCCTCTGACCTTGCCCAAATGCTGGGCGTAGATGCGGTGCTGGTGGGCACCCTTGTCACTGAAAAGCCGCTCTCTAATGCCGCCGCCGTAGTTCTGGCTATTTATACCTTTCTCTACACCCCAGATCTGGTAGGTAGCCAGCCTACCAACGTAGGCAACACCACTATAAAAATCTATGACGGGCCCACCGGAAGCCTGCTCTGGAGCTATGACAAATTCCTGACCCGCGGGGTAGGCAGTGATACCCATTCAATTGTCAAGGCCATGACCCGCAAAGCCTCCAAGACGCTGCCGTATGCTAAACTGAAAGTAGCCCCAGATTCTTCTGCGCATGCGGGCGGCGTGGCTGTGGTGGAGAAACAGTAACCGGTGGCATTTTTCCTGCATTTTTTCGCCTGGTCTGGGGCATAGGTAACAAGTAAAATCTTTTTAGTAATATTACTAGCCTGCTCTCAGACAGCAGGCTTTTTACTAACCCATCAGTTTAAAACAGAAACCCAGAAATGAAAAAAATCCTTCTTCTTTTGGTGGTAGTGGCTATTGCCGCAGGCGGATATTGGTTTTATAACAGAGCCAAAACCGGCCCCGAGGCGTCTATTGTAGAGATACGGTCGGCGTTGGAAACCAAAGACATGGAAAAGCTGCAGAAGTACGTAGACTTTAAGCGCACCTCGGCCAGCATAGTGGAGGAAAGCCAGAACATGGCCGTTGACCTGTTACCTCAGGAGCTACAGGGCGCTGCAAACCTGCTCAGACGCGGCCTCAAAGCCAGAAAGCAATTGACCTCTACCGTTCGTAACCAACTCATCCAAAGCGCCGAGACCGTTTCTGGACAGAAAGTACCGGAGATTGGCGACGTGGTAAAACTGCTCCCTATTGGCAAACTCATCAACACCAAAATGCTTCCCAAGCTGGAGTTTGAAGGCGTAGACCACATTGACCGTCAGGATTCCACTGCGCTGGTAGGGCTGAACGTAAAGCCTGTAAATGGCGATGAGACTATGGTGATTGAGCTGCGCATGCTTCAAAAAGAAGACTACTGGCAGGTGGTGGGTGTAGAAAACTTCAAAGAGGTATTGCCCAAGCTGATTTCCATTGGCAAGAAAAAGAAAGAAGAGGAAGCCGCTCTATAGCGTTTCTTAACTAGCAGAGATACTATTACCTCTTTGTCATCCTGAAAGGATCTAGGTGGCGAGGAGCAGTGGCTTTTAATCAACGCTTTTCAAGTTCGCCCACAAGGTCCTTTCAGGAGGACAGAATATTGGAGCTACTCTAACTTTTTGCTCACCAAAAGGCCCGTGCAGATCATTCTGCACGGGCCTTTTGATGAATTATCCGTTTTAAGCCCGTATTTGTAAAAACAGGCTTAAAACGGAAAATTTGACTTCTATTAATTCTCTCCTTAGTAAAATAGGAAGGCCTTTTCTGGTAAAGGTGCTGCCCTTAAATCGCAGATTCTGCCTGTGCCCGGTTTATTTCCACCTGGTAGCTACCCATTCTTGCTTCTGTTCTGGGGTGAGAAAAGTCCAGGCCACAAGGCGGCTGCTCTTGTTTCCCTGGCTCATGTTAATTGTCTTTACCTCCACAGCCTTTGATAGTTCCAGAGCTTTGTAGGTGCTCTTCAGGCTGGCTGATTTTGACACTAGGGTAGAGAACCAGAAGCAGGATTGGGCAAACTGCTTGCTCTGGCGTACCATGTCGGCAATGAATCTTTCCTCCCCTCCTTCGCACCACAGTTCATTATGCTGCCCCCCAAAGTTGAGGACGGTCTTGGTCACCTTCTGCTGCTTGAGGTTCCTGAGCTTACGCTGCGTACCCGCCTGGGCATCTGCCGCCGACGCGTGAAAGGGTGGGTTGCAGATAGACAGGTCCACGCGTTCGTCCTTTTGCAGAATGCCTTTAAAGATATCCTTCGGGTTGGGCTGCAGTCTGAGCTTAATGTGTTCTTTTAAGGCTGGGTTCTTATCAAGGATGCGTTGCGCAGAGGCGATAGAAACCGGATCAATGTCTGCGCCTATAAAAGACCAGCCGTATTCCTGGTGGCCAATGAGGGGGTACACGGCATTCGCGCCCACGCCAATATCCAGACAGGTGATCATGTTGCCTCGGGGTATCTTGTCTCCCTTACCGGTGGGGTTCTGGCTGCCCAGCAAATCGGCTATGTGGTGAAGATAGTCAGCCCGGCCGGGGATAGGCGGACATAGGTAATTCTGAGGAATGTCCCAGTCCTTGATCTGGTAGAAATGCTGGAGCAATGCCCTGTTCAGCATTTTCACCGCCGCTGGGTTGAAAAAATCTATGGATTCATCCTGGTACTCGTTCCGCTTCACAAACTCCCTTAAGGCTGGAAGGCTGGCAATAAGCTGCTTGAAATCATAGCGCTCCCTATGCTTGTTCCTGGGGTGTAACCTTGATTTCTCCTTGGGGTGTTCTTTCTTTTTAGGAAGCATGGAAGCGTACTATGAGGCGTTAGGATGCCTTAGCTATAAAAACGTTTTTACTTTCTGTTTCCGGCCGAGCACTAAATAGAGGATAGCGCCCAGAACCGGCACAAACACAATGGTTGCCAGCCAGATGAGTTTTTCAATGCTGTTCGCAAAGATGCTGGTGAGTACATCAATCAGTGCCCATAGCAAGAGAAGGACCGGAATGCCTGCAAAAAACAGAAGCATCAGTATTTCTGAGGGACCAATGCCAATGAACAAAAGATTCTGGTGTTGCATGTAAGTAGCATTAAAAGTCTCAAATGCGGTACTGATATGTTCTCTTTATAGAAAGCAGGTATAATCTGTTTAACGTATTCATCGGCTTTTTTGACCTGCCACTTCTTCTTTCCTGGCTCCCTTATCTAGCGAAGATTAATTAGCCCTTAAAATGAACTCCATGGTATAAGCATGGTACTCTGGCTGAGTAATGCCTTGGACATATATTAGATTATGTTCCTGGGTGTACTTCTTCTTATAGGCTTGGTCTACCAAAAGGTTCATGTGGGCATCGGTTAACTGTTTGCCGGTTACCTTTAGAACCTGATCTCCCAACTTTAATTCTCCCACGCCCTGCTCCTGAAAGGCCGTAAACCAACTTCTGTTGCTTTTGGCCCAGCTTCGGGCGAACACTCTTCCCTCTACCGCCACCATCCAGATGTCTAGGAATTTGTCACGGTCTGTACCGCCTTTTACGCCTGCTAGGGTATGACTCTCTAAGTAATCTAAGCCTTCTTGAGGGAAGTGAAGATTGTTCATGGATATAAGGGGTTTAGAGTTTCGTAAAAGAAAAGCAGCATTGTATAAGCAATGGTGAAAGCTTTCTGCAATGGTAGCGTTTACAAAGTGTTAGGTATGATTATTAGCTTATTTGAATTCATCTGTAAAAGAATCATCCCATTTAAAGGCGTTTACTATCCAACCATTAGAGTTTTTGTAATAAGTAAAGATTAACCTTATGGCAGAATTCTGATAACGTACTAAATAAGTTTCTTTAAGCGCAATATCACTTATCGACTCGGTTCTAACTTTTAACGCGCCTATTGGTTCTCCAAACCTTTCATTTAATAAATTCAAATATTTAATAGTTTTTTCTTCCAGGCCTTCAAGTTCATTTTCAGGAATTGGCCAATAGGAGGACAATTCTTGAAAGGATTCGGAAATTTTATTGCTATTGAATAATTCGGCAACCTTTTTAGATAGTTGTTCAGTTTGAGCCCTATCTTTTAAAAACTTATTCTGTGCATTTGCACTAATTGTAAGAAGGAAGAAAAATAAAAAGGTAAATGTTGTTCTCATTTTTACTCTATCTAATTTTGATTAACGTTAGGTAATATGCCATTTTATATCTTATAAATACAAGGGCTGAAGTTTGTATAAGGGTATTTAATTCTTGATAAAGAGATGTAAGCCACAAATATTAGCTAAACGTAGCTAAGCATTTAACTGTACAATCGCCTTCCCATTTCAAGCCCATTTTCTCAAAAACAGGCTCAAAACAGCCTAGCTCAACAAGCTCTCAATATCTTCCTTGGTCAACCGTTTAATGACGGCTTCATCAGTAGAAATAAGGTCTGAGACCATTTGCAGTTTCTTGTCCTGCAGGGCCAGGATCTTCTCTTCCACGCTGTTCTTGGTGATGAATTTGTAGGTGAAGACGGTATTCTGCTGGCCAATGCGGTGGGCACGGTCAATGGCCTGGGCCTCTACGGCGGGGTTCCACCAGGGGTCCAGAATGAACACGTAGTCGGCGGCAGTGAGATTAAGGCCTACGCCCCCCGCTTTTAAAGAGATAAGGAAGACGGGGAGTTTAGGGTCGTTCTGGAAGTTGTTGACCTGGGCCTGGCGGTCTTTGGTGGAGCCGTCCAGGTAGGCGTATTTGATCTTGCGCTCGTCCAGGGCGGCGCGCACAATGTCCAGGTGCTTTACAAATTGGCTGAAAATAAGCACTTTGTGGCCTTCGCTCACCACGTTGCGGGTAAGGCGCATCACCTCGCCCAGCTTGCCAGATTCTGCCTCTGAGGCCGGGTCTGCCATGCGTGGGTGGTTGGCTATCTGGCGCAGCTTCATCAAGCCCTGTAAGAGCATGAACTGCGACTTGGCCGCGCCCTGCTCCTCTATGTTCTTGAGGATCTTGTTGCGGTAGTAAGACTTGGTTTCCTCGTAGGCGTGCTCCTGCTCCTCGGTCATCTTGCAGTACGTGACGTGCTCAATCTTTTCGGGCAGTTCTTTGGCTACTTGGCTTTTGTGGCGGCGCAGGATAAAGGGCTTGATGAGCGCGTGCAGGCGGTGCGTCTTCTGCTCGTCTTTCAGCTTCTCAATGGGGCGCAGGAACTCCTTCTTAAAGAAGTTCTGGGTGCCCAAGAGGCCCGGGTTAATGAACGACATCTGGCTCCAGAGATCCAGCGTGCTGTTCTCTACGGGCGTACCGGTCAAGATCAAGCGGTGCTTGGACTTGAGCTCGCGTATGCTGATGGAGGTATTGGAATTGGGGTTCTTGATGGCCTGGCTCTCGTCCAGAATCACGTAGTCAAAGATGTATTTCTTCAGGATCTCATGATCCAGACGTACAATGCCGTAAGACGTGAGAATAAGGTCATAGTGCTTGAACTGTGATACGTTCTTATTTCGGTACGTGCCGGTATAAGTGAGAATGCGCAGCTGGGGCGTGAATTTCTGAGCCTCGGCTAACCAGTTGTAAATCAAAGAGGTAGGCATGACCAGCAAAGACGCGCTTTGGGCGCCGTTCTCTTTACGGTGCTGCAGCATGGCCAATGTCTGCACGGTTTTGCCCAGACCCATGTCATCTGCCAGGCAACCCCCGAAGTGGTATTCCTGCACAAAATGCAGCCAGTTATAGCCCGCTTTCTGGTACGGCCTGAGCTCGCCTTTAAAGCCGGCCGGCAAAGGCTTGTCTTCCACAGACTCAAACTCGCGCAGCTTCTCCAGTTTGCGGCTCATGGTCACATGGGCCAGGTTGCCGTTCTGCAGGTCGCTTACCAGGGAGAGGTGGTGCTTGCGCAGCTTCATCTCGTCTTCGCCCTCAGAGAAGGCAAACAATTCCAGGTACTGGGTAAACCACTCCTCCGGAATGATGGCAATCTGACCATTGGGCAGTTTGTACTCGCGGCGCTTGGTTAAGATGTGGTTACGCAGCTTGATAAACGGAATCTCATAGGGCCCAAACCGAACCGTGCCGTAGATGTCAAACCAGTCATTGGACTCGTTGATGCCTACGTTCACGCTGGTCTCGCCAATAAAGTAATTCTTCTCAGACTGGCTTTGCTTAAGCGTAAAGCCCAGTTCTTCCAGGGCCTTGGCATAGGTGTTAAGCCACCCGAAGGCCTTGGGTTTTTCCATGACAGCCTTGCCGTTCCTGATCTCCAGGCCGCGGCTGGACAGTTCGCGTAGAAAGGCTATCTCCTTCTCCTGGTCGCGGTGCAGCCTATGGAAAATGTAGGAATCCTCGGTCTTCTCCACGTTCACGCTAATATTCCGGGTTTCCTGCGTGCCCACCTGGTAGGTGCCGTACTGGAAACTCAACTGGAAGACAATCTTGTCGCCGTCTGAGAGCTGATGGGTGGGTTCTTCCTCCTCGTCTGAGCCGGCGGCGGCAAACAGGGCCGGGGCTGGTTCGCCCACGGTCAATTCAGAGAACTGCAGTTGCGGCTGTGGCACGTAGCGCTCAGACTTAATGTCAAAGCCTTTGGCGTAGACGTCAAACTGCTCTACCAGCGGGGCCACAAACTTGCGGTAATAGCTTTCCTCCACGTTGCGGGGCACCACAATGAATTTTTTGTTGAGGAAAGGCAGCAGTTTCTTGCCATCTACCTGTTTCTCAAAGCTATACATTACGTCATTGAGCAGCAGCCAGGCAGGTTCTTTGCAGACAAGCACGGCGTCCTGGTACTGGAACTCCAAGCGCTCACCCTTGTATTTTATGGTAGGGAAATAATGGGTGTTTTCCTCGTTTCTCCGGAAATGGAACAGCACGGTGGCTTTCTCGGGGGCCATCTGCACGCGTTTCCAGGTAGGCTCACCGTCTTTGCCCATGATAAAGACCATCTTCTCCTGGAGCAGGTCCAGAATTTTGGACATGCGGCTCTGCACGTAGTGGTCTATGTTTTCCTGCAGTTGCTTATCGCCTTTGGCGGGGTCATAGGTCTTCAGGAAGAAATCTGCCAGGGTGGTTTTCTTGACGGCAAAGCGCTTGAAAACCACATCCTGCTGGATCTGGTCTATGAGCTCAATTAGTTTGAAGTCTGTCTTGTCAAGACGGGCGGCAAACTCATCTGCGTTCTTGCTGGAGATGTTCTGGTGCTGGAGCGTGAGTTGCTTCTTGGAGTTGACCTGCACCACAAAAGACTCAAACAAATAGCCCAGGTATTCATGCTCAAAAAGAGAATAAATAACTTGAAAAGGCTGTGTAGTGAATACTTTCATGGCTGAAGCTTTCTATCCCAACTTTGAAAGTACAACAAAAAGTTTTTTCTACCCAGGGAAAGACAGAAAATTTAGCAGACTCTAATTTCCTTGGCACCGACCCGTCTGGTTTCCACCTGTTTTCAGAAAAACGGGCTATAAACGATAATATATAAATTCTGAAATATTTGATAAGGGAAAGGAGGAGTGCTTGGCGGGTGATTAGACGTGCGGGCAAAGGCTCCGCTTGGGAAGCCGCCTGTTTTAAGGCTGTTTTCCAGAAAACAAGCCCAAAATGGCTATAGGTTCTCCCTAATGGAAAGGGCAGCTGCCCGCTGCGCCGGCTTGATGGAAACCAGGAAAGTAATGAAGATGATGGCCGCGGCCGTGAACGCGAAATCCAGGGGGCGCATTAAAACCGGGTACGCCTCTACTACTGACGTGCTCATGCCCATAGACACCCAGCCGTAGGTCTGCTGCAGCCAGCAGATCAATCCGCCGGTAACCAGGCCCACCACCGCACCGGTGAACGCCACAATGGCGCCTTCCAGCAAGAAAACCTTTCTAATGGTGCCCGGGTCGGCGCCCAGAGAAGCCAGAATGGCAATGTCTTTCTGCTTGTCCAGCACCAGCATGGAAAGGGAGAAGAAGATGTTGATAGAGGCGATGAGCAGCACAAAGGTGAAGGTCACAAACACGAACAGCTTCTCTACCTTCACGGCCCTGAGCAGGCTCACGTGCTGTTCCTCGCTGTTCTGCACGTTAAAGCCCGGGCCCAGCTGCTCCTGCAGGGCGGCCTTCACGTTGTCAATGTCTTTGGGGTCTTCGGTTTTCACTTCCAGGGCCGTGCGTTTATTGCCGTAGCTTAGCAGCTCCTGCGCGAAGGTCAAGGGCACAAACACGTACTGGTCATCATACTGCCGCTCAATGGCAAACACGCCCCCCGCCTGTATACCCTCCTGCCGGAAGGCGTTCTCTGGGTTGATGACCGTTTTCTTGCCGGCCTTGGGGTACAGGAACTGCAGCGGTGAGAAGGGGTTCTCCGTCCGGATGGACAATTGGTACTGCACGCCCCGGCCAATAAGCGCGTATTGCGTTTTGCCTTTCTTGAGCCGGTAACTGCCCTCTACAATAGCGGAGTCAATCTGGTTCTGCAGGAAGAAGTTGTCACTCACCCCTTTCACCTTCACCACCATCTGGCGGTCATTGTAGCGGAGCAGGGCGTTGTCTTCAATCACCTCGGTGAGAAGGGCCACGCCCGGAGTTTTGCGTATGCGCTCCAGAAACTGGGCATTGGTCTCAAAGGACTTGCCTTCTATGGAAGTGATCTTTATTTCGGGGTCAAACTTGCCGTACAGCGACCTGATCAGATCCTCCAGCCCGTTGAACACCGACAGCACCACAATCAAGGCCATGGACCCCACGCCCACGCCAATCATGGCAATAATGGAGATGATGTTGATGATGTTGCGCTTCTTCTTGGAGAAGAAGTACCGCCGGGCGATAAAAAGGGCAACGTTCATCTTTGGGTGAGGGAGGTAGTGGTTAAATGATTGCGTGAATGGCTTCTCGTGCTATTCAGGTCGGTTTACTGTTCTGCGGGCAAAGGGTTTTATTTCTTTCTAGTTCCTATGGCGTTTTTGGTAGCATACCTTAACGCGTGTTTGGGGAAAAAGCCGCTAAGTGGTATCCTGCTTTTAAAGAATGAGCCTTCCCCATTCTCTCCATCATTCAATCACTCAACCACTCAGCCACTCCTTCACTCATTAAACCTACTTCCAGGCCTTTACAATGAGGCCGGTGCCGGTGGGGTGGTTGCCGTTGGTGTCCAACCAGTTAAGCAGTAGGCAGAACGGGTACACCAGCAGGTAGTAGAACGGCAGGATGATGAAGAACAGCTTGGAGGCCCCCAGCATTAAGATAGGGTACTTCATGCTCAGGCGCCAGGAGATCTTACCAGGCGTTCCGTAGGAATAATGGGCCTGGGTGCGGCTGAAACCGGCGCTCTTCAGTTTGTCCTGTATTTCCTGGATGTTGTAACCGTCGCGTACGTGTTCTTCAATGAAAGAGCTTTCCTCGCCGCCGTGCACGTCTGAGCCGCCTTGGTCTGAGGGCGTGGAGATCAAGACCATGCCGCCGGGCTTCATGGAGGCATAGAAGTTCTTGAACACCTCCACGTCTTCCAGAATGTGCTCCATCACGTCTACAGAAAGCACCAGGTCAAAGGTCTCCTGCGGCTCGCGGTACGTCACCAGATCCTCCTTGCGGAAGTTCACGTTGTTGCGGCCTATCTTCTGGAAGAAGTTGTGGCAATCCGCGATCTGCTCGTCCTTCACGTCTACGGCCAGAATGCGCCATTTGTCGCTCATGCCGGAGAGGTAGTAGCTGTACTGGCCAAAGCCCGAGCCGGCATCCAGAATACGGATGGGTTGCTGGCGCTTGCCCTTGGCCCAGGCCCGCAGTTCTTTATGGATGTGCCACGTGCGCAGCAGCAAAAGGTCTAACAGGTTGTAAAACAGCTTGCGCAGGAAAGGGGTTTTGTTGAACGCCTCGCCCAGAACGCGTTTAATAGGATCGTACTGCATGGGTGGGTTTAGTAGCTGGCTATGAGAAAGGCAGAATTAGCGGCCTTCGGTGTCTTCTTCGTGGTCGTCAATGTCTTCGTCATAGAAGTCATCTTCCTCCTCGCCGGTCTCGTCCTCAGGGTTGGTGAAGGGATTGGTAGGATCTTCCTTAGACTCAGAGGGGATATCCAGCGTAGCCAGGATTTTGTCCATTTTGGCGGCGTACTCGGCGGTGTCGTCCAGGTAGAAGATCAGCTCGGGGATTACACGCACCTGGTTCTTGATGCGCTTGGCCAGCTCGTGCCGAATGGTCTTGGTGTGTACCTGAATCTCCTTGAGCATTTCGCGGCCATTGGGGTTGAGCAACAGGCTCAAATGCGCTTTGGCCACGCCCAGGTCCGGGGACACTTGTACCCCACTTACAGATATATAGGCGCCATGAAACAGATGGGAAACATCGCGCTGAAAAATATCAGCGAGCTCTTTCTGGATCAGACGGGCGAATTTTTGTTGGCGTTTACTTTCCATGATTCAGCAAATATCGCATTAATTTCACATTTTTACCCCACAAACCGCTGCCCTCTTTGACACAAGGTCCTGGGGGCGGCTCAGCCGCACATACGTTTGATACGATTCTTCCGCAGTTTGTTTCCGTCTAGATGGGTGGTGTTGGGACTGCTGTTTCTTCTTATCCGGCTTCCGCTTATCTTTCTGGAGCTTCCTATGACGCTTTCTGAGCTGCACCACCTGCTGCTGGGCGAGCGCCTGCACGACGGTTTTATGCTCTACCAGGACGTGTATGACACCACCGCCCCGCTGTCTGCGGGAATCTACTGGCTACTGGAGACCCTGTCGCCGCGGCCTTTTCTGCTGCACCGGTTGTTGGCCACTTTCCTTATTGGCTACCAGGCCTTCCTGCTGAATTATATTTTCAACCGCAACCAGGTGCACCCCTACCGGTCTTACGTTCCGGCGCTTCTGTACATGCTCTTTGGCAGTATCTTCTTTGAGCTAGACGTGCTCTCTCCGTTGCTGCTGGGCCATACGTTTGTGCTGCTCGCCGTGTACAGCCTCACGGCCATCTCCAAGGAGGCCTCTAACGGCGGTCGCCTGTTTAAGGCCGGTTTCATGCTGGGGCTGGCGGCCTTGTGTTACCTGCCGCTTATGTGGTTTCTGGTGCTGGGCTTCTTCGCCATTATCTACTTTGCGTCGGTGGCGTTCAGAAGTACCCTGCTCATGCTCACGGGCTTTGCTTTCCCCTTTAGCGTGGTCATCACCTTCTTCCTGTACCAGAATGCCTTGATACCTTTTCTGGAGGAAGGACTGGCGTGGTCGTGGCAGTTTGGCTTTGCGTTTGGCTTGCCCATGAAACAGGTGCTCACCATTGCGGCCCTGCCCCTGGCCTTTCTGGCGCTGTCTCTCCTTAGCTTGCCCCTGATCACCTTAGGCCCCAACTACCAGGCCCGTTTCCTGCAGTTTATGCTCATCTGGACCATTGTGGTGATTCCGGTGCTCATCAGTGGACATGACGGGTCGGCCAAAGGCCTGATTGTGGTGCTGCCGTTGATCTCGTACTTCGGCATTTTCCTGTTCTCCTGGTGGGGTAAGCGTATCTGGATAGCCGAAATTCTCTTTCTGGTGATTGTGGCCGCCGTGGTGGTGATCAGGTATAACCCCTTCGGGATGGTGTACCTGCCCCTGGGCATTGACCCCGAGCTGGTGCAGGTGCGCGAAGCCCCCCGCTACCGGCAGGTGCAAGGCCAACGGCTGCTGGTGCTGGGCCCCGACCTCAACTATTACCAACACAACCGCCTGGGCTCACCTTACCTACGCTGGGACCTGGCGCAGCCCTATTTTGGCCAGTTAGATAATTACCAGTCACTGTTCACCATTCTCCAAGACCTTCGGCAAAGCCCCCCAGACTATATTGTGGACCAGAAGAACCTCATGCCTGAGCTGCAATACAAGCTACCGGTGGTGTTCCAGCGGTACGAACGGGTAGAGAACGGGCCTTTCTATAAGCGGGTCAGGTAGAAGGCTTTGGCTGTTTTAAGGCCGTTTTACTGA
The DNA here is from genome assembly GCF_001078055.1 of Rufibacter radiotolerans. Classification (NCBI taxonomy): domain Bacteria; kingdom Pseudomonadati; phylum Bacteroidota; class Cytophagia; order Cytophagales; family Hymenobacteraceae; genus Rufibacter; species Rufibacter radiotolerans. The sequence goes on from NZ_CP010777.1 coordinate 4,415,932, forward strand.
AAGCAGGCTTAAAACAGCTTTTGTCTTCATTGCCTTTCGTAACCTCTTCCGTTGTGATATAGGTGAAAAGACAATTCCCGTTTTGGGCCTGTTTTCTGAATAACAGGCCCAAAACGGGAATTGCTTTTTATGGCTGACTAGGTTGTTCTTAGCAAGTGATCTTGTCTACGCGGGTCTGGTGTCTGCCTCCTTCAAAGGGAGTGGTTAGGAAAGCGTCTACCATGTCTTTGGCCACGTCTTCGGTCACAAAGCGGGCCGGAATACAGAGCACGTTGGCGTTGTTGTGAGAACGGGCCAACTGGGCCAGTTCTTTATCCCAGCAAAGGGCTGCCCTGATGCCGGCGTGCTTGTTGGCCGTAATGGCTACTCCGTTGCCGCTGCCGCAGATCAAGATTCCCATTTCATACTCCTTGTTCTCCACGGCCGTGGAAAGCGGATGCACAAAGTCTGGGTAATCTACCGAGGCATCTGAGAACGGACCGAAGTCTTTCAACTCATGGCCCTTCTTCTCCAGTTCCTGCTTTAGTATTTCTTTGTATTGGAAGCCGGCATGGTCGCCGCCTAGTGCAATTTTCATGGCGTAATAGGTTAAGAGGTCGCTTCTTTGTTTAAACGGGCCAGATCATTTTTACGCACCATCCAGGAGATATGGATACTTACCTCATAGAGTAACAGCAATGGAATGCCCATGAGCGTCATGCTCAGCACGTCTGGCGGTGACAGGATGGCAGCTACCAGGGCAATCACCACAATGGCGTGCTTGCGGTAAATCCGCATTAACTCTGGGCTTACCAGTCCAGCCTTAGACAGGAAGAACACAATCATGGGTAGTTCAAACATAAGGCCGCAGGACAAAACAATAGTGATGAGGGTAGACACGTACGAAGACAAGTCAAACTCATTCACAATGCTAGGATCTACCTGGTAAGAGGCCAGAAAATTGATAGACAGCGGCGACACAATGAAATACCCAAACAGGGACCCTACCAGGAACAGCGCTGACACAAAGAAGACCGCGCCCCTGGAATTTTCCCGTTCATTGGGGTAGAGGCCCGGTTTGATAAAGCTCCAGATTTCCCAGAAAAGGTACGGGAAGCCCAGCAACAGACCAATAATAAAGGAACTGGTCAAGTGCATGGTGAACTGCGAGGACAGTTCCCGGCTTTGCAACGTGAACGGTAGTTCTGTGATACAAAGGCCGGGCGAGTTTAAAGCCGCGCCCACTTCGCACAGTTTCCGGTACGTGAGGAAATCTACCCTTGATGGGCCCAGAATGATCTCATGGAAGACAATCTCCGGGAAGCTGAAGGCTATACCGGTAAATACCACCACCGCCACCGCCGAACGGATCAAATGCCACCGTAGAACCTCCAGGTGGTCCAAAAAGGTCATCTCATGTTCTTCTCCACTGTGCGCTGCCACCTCTCCGGAACGTTGTGCCATGTATCTGGTAAAAATTTTACAAGCTTGCTAGTCAACTAATAACCCTTCCCGGCATAGACCGGCTTTATGCATCTGCCTGCGCAGGGAAAGGTTTCTATCTAGCTTAGTGTTGCTTGGTCTGGTTATTTAGTAGTTGAACAACGGGAACTGTAACATCCAGTTGTTGATGTCTTTTCTGGTCTGTGAAATGATGGTCTCGTTGTCATGGTTCATGAGCACGCGGTCAATGTACTCCACAATGCGATCCATGTCTTGTTCCTTCAGCCCGCGGGTAGTTACGGCAGCCGAGCCAATTCGGATTCCGGAAGTCACAAAAGGTGATTTGTCATCAAACGGCACCATGTTCTTGTTGATGGTGATATCGGCTTTGATCAAGGTGTTTTCCGCCAGTTTACCGGTCAAGTCCTTAGATCTGAGGTCAATCAGCATCAGGTGATTGTCTGTGCCGGCTGAGATAAGCTTGTAGCCACGGCCCACCAGAGAATGAGCCAGCGCCTGGGCGTTTTTCTGCACCTGCGCGGTATATTCTTTATAGGAAGGCGTGAGGGCCTCAAAGAAAGCCACGGCCTTGGCGGCAATCACGTGCTCCAGTGGTCCGCCCTGCGTGCCCGGGAACACGCCGCTGTCCAGCAAGGAAGACATCATGCGTACTTCGCCCTTAGGCGTCTTCAGCCCGAACGGGTTTTCAAAGTCTTTCCGCATCATGATCATCCCGCCGCGCGGTCCCCGTAGGGTTTTGTGGGTGGTGGTGGTCACAATGTGGCAATAGTCAAACGGGTCATTCAACAGTCCGGTGGCAATAAGGCCGGCCGGGTGCGAGATATCGGCTAACAAAAGAGCCCCTACCGCATCGGCGGCCTCGCGCAGTACTTTGTAGTTCCAGTCACGGGAGTAGGCCGAGGCCCCACAGATGATCAGTTTCGGTTTCTCGCGCTCAGCTACCTCTCTGACTTTCTCCCAGTTGATTTCGCCAGTCTCTGGCTCTACGCCATAGAAAGAAGGCTTGTACAGCTTGCCGGAGAAGTTCACCGGCGACCCGTGGGTTAAGTGCCCACCGTGTGACAGGTCAAAGCCTAGAATTTTATCACCGGCGTTTAACACGGCCAGCATCACCGCGGCATTGGCCTGCGCGCCGGAGTGCGGCTGTACGTTCACCCACTCCACCCCGAAGAGTTCTTTGGCCCTATCAATAGCCAATTGCTCCGACTGGTCTACTATCTCACAGCCCCCGTAATAGCGCTTGGACGGCAAGCCCTCGGCGTATTTATTGGTGAGCACGCTGCCCATGGCCTCCATTACCTGGTCTGACACAAAGTTTTCTGAGGCAATAAGTTCTAAGCCGTGCAGTTGGCGCTGATGCTCTTTCTGGATAAGATCGAAGATTTGGGAATCGCGTTGCATGTGAGATATTGTTAGTAGGTGCCCAAAAGTACAGCCATTGCAGCAAATAACCAATGGTTTAGGGTTGAAGGCGCAAGAGAAATGGTGCGCAGTGGTTTAAAGGCGTTTTACGGAAAAGGGTATAAAAAAAGCCCCAGGCTGAACCTGAGGCTTTTTGTGATTGGGTTTGAATGTTTACTGCTTTATCAATCGTTGGGTCTGTCTTTCCCCATTAACCTCCGTTGTGAGTAAGTAAATGCCAGGCTTTACTTGTGGGCCTAAAGTAAGATCGGTTTCAGAAGCACCGGCAGAAATTTTTACCTTTTTTTCAAAGGCTACCTGGCCATACTCAGAAATAAGTTTTACTAACATCTCACCTGCTTTTTCTGCGTTAACGACTACTCTTACCTTGTTTGTGAAGGGATTGGGAGAAGCGGTGACAGAATTGGCAGAAGGCTTGAACTCTACCTCTATGGTCTGGCTGTAAGTAAAGGAGCCATCCAGGTTAACTCTTTTAAGGCGGTAGTAGTTGGCCTGCCCTTGTAATGGGCTTACATCTTCTGCATGGTACACTGCGACTGCCGCGTTGTTACTGTTCTGTCTAGGTGCATTTGTGATGATGGTCTTGAATTCGTTACTCTCTAAGCTGGTAGCTATTTCCACATCATAAGAAGCAGTGTTACGACCAGCAACCATCCACTTGAGTTTGACGGTTTTTGCGTTCCAGTGACCAGTGAAATCCATTTCTTCTACGGTAACTGCAGGCTCTTCTTTCACTGGTTGAGAAGCAATGAAGTCAATAGCCGAAGTGCCGTTATGGAGGTAATATTCAGTGAGGTCTGAAATGCCAGTAAGTTCTGCGGTAAAATAGTTACCCGTTGCAGAGAAGGTGGCATTAGGAAGATATGAGGTAACGGCGCCATCTTCTGTATTGTCTATATAGGCACAGTTTTCTGTGGTGCCTGCGCTATAGGTTGTAAACGAGAGGTCAGAGAGTGATGTCACCGCATTATTGGCGGCACTATAGGCCTCAAGCTCTGAGGCTAAACCATAAAGCCTAATGCTTACTGGCTTGTCTGCGCTTGGCTGGTTAGAAGATCTTATTCTCCAGTTCCTGGCAAAAGCATTTATAATACTCCCTTCGGCGTTTTTTAAAGCTAGGTTAGGATTGGAGTTCACGGCAAAGTCAATGGATACCTCACCTAAAATATTTCCACCGTCACGAATAGCGGCAATTACTTCTCCTTCATATTTAATTTCCTGCCAGGTATTTGAACCTGTTGAGGTGATGCTTAGGGAAGGTGTGCAAGCGTTAAAATCAGTAGGAGCCTTGGGAGAATAAATGAGAGAACCGCAGTTTAAGAAGTTCCAACCTGTAGTAGTTCCTATTGATGTGCTGGCTAAGCCTGCAAAATAATTTCCTGGGCCAGTGGCAGTAACATCAGAAATAGTAAGGTAATCTGTGCAAAAGCCAAAAGATGAAAAATTAACGTTGGCTGTTTGGCCAGCAATAGAGGATTTGATAGTAGTCAAAGATCCGGCGCCTGGGGTAAAAAGACTTTCTACAGTTTGAGTCTGGCTACTTTCTAAGGTAAGTGTATTTCCCTCGGCTAAGTCAGCTTTAGGAAGCGAAAGCCCAACAAATGTATTGCTTTGGTTGATTATGGAGTTTGACCCATGGAACGTGACTAATTTGTATGATTTGCCACCGCCATTGAATACATGTGTGTTGGGTCCGTTAAGGGTGAAAGTGGCCCCGGTTGCATCTAGGTTTAAGGACGGGTTGATATTCCAGGTGCTCAAATAATCAATGGAAGTACTCCCTATTTCCAAGGTTCTGGCGGCAGTGCCCACAGAATTAAAGGTGTTTACTGAAATTGGGTGGCCATTGGTTTTGAGGGTTCCCTCATTAAGATTAATGGTTCCGTTGGCAGCGGCTCTTATCTGGCTTTGAAGTTCCCAAATCCCGCCTCCTTCAAATGTAAGAACGGTGTTAGGGGCTAAGATCCTTGCCTCTAAGTTTACCGGAATGTTTATGCCTGAAGATTTGAATATAAGGTTGAGGCCTTTTACTCCGGTAAAGGTTAAATCAAGATGGGCCTGCAGTCCTCCATGTATATTTAATGTCTGCCCGTTTCCGTCAAAAGAGGCCCCCCGGATATTAGTCCAGGTAATGTTTTTTGTGTGTGCTTCTACGTCTAAAGTGATTTTCTGGCCTGAGAAAAGAAACGAATTCAAATCAAAGACTACATCATCTTCTGCTGTAGGCAATGATTGATGCTTTATTTTTCCTCCGCTGGTAGTTGCCCAGTGGCCTAATTCACTCCATGCGCCGCTACCGCGGTTATTCAATCCAAAAGGAACCCAATAATAGGTTTTACCAGTGGCTGTTGAATCGGCTAAGGGTAGACTAGATACTATTTTTCCTAGTAGGGCAAGATTAGTCAGGGACAGCTGAGCATGCGTGGTTGCAAAATGGCCTTCATTCATAATCTTAGTTGACCTGAAAGGGGCAGACAGGCTGCCTTTTGCAGATACCAGAGTGCGGCAGGTCAAAATCAGGCACAAGATCAGGTAGGGAATAACCTTCAAGTGAGTAATTGTTTTCTGCATAATGTTAAAATTAGGGTTTAGTAGTATTAGATAAGCTTGTTAATGGGGGTATGAAAAATAATTCTATAATTGGCTAATAAGGTAAGAGGCAGTTGTTTTATGATAATGCATAGCTATAGCTTTAAATGGTTTTGCTTAATTATGATAATAATTATAAATGATATTCTATTTTTGGCTTCTGAATGGGCAATACCTATTCTATTGGTCAATTTTATATACTAATATATGTCATAATTATATATAGGCAAGGGGTTATAGAGTATCTGAGATAAATATTTGGAAAATATAATTGCGTGGTGGAAAGTTTGCTGATTACTGCCCTTCATGCATGTTGTGTATAAGACCGCCTGTTTTTTTAGCTTATAATTTAAAAGATGGGAAGGCGAAGATTAAATAGCTCAGAGGACTTGTAACTTTTCATCTGAGGGAAGGGCTTACTAGAGGAAGTGGGCCCTTGATGAGTTGGCGCTGCGTTTGGCTGCTTACTTTGTTGAAGAGCTTGTTTGATGATTTTGAACATAAAAAAAGGGGAAGCATTTGCTTCCCCTTTTTTTATGGCTAGTGAGTAACCTATTGTTTAATCACACGTGCTGTGGTTACCTGGCCATTTAACTCTGTAGTCAGGATGTAAATACCAGAGCTTAAAGACGAGTTGTTTAATGGAAGTTCAACTGTTGATACTCCGCTTTCAACTGTAAATGTTTGCTCAAAAGCCTTTTTGCCGGTTACGTAGTAAAGTACTACTGTGAGTTCACCAGCTTTGGCAGCGTCTACTTCCACGTTCAGGTTCTGAACAAAAGGATTTGGATAAACCTTTACCTGAGCATTAGAAGGTTCGGTTACGGCTTTGTTAACAGCAATTACTTTGCTCAGTTCAGAGGCACCATCTAGGTCAACTTGCTTTAAGCGGTAGTACGTTACTGGGGCTTTTGGAGTACGATTTATGAATTCATAAGACTGTACTACTGAGCTGTTAGTTACTTTGCTGTCTACGCGTCCAATCGTTACGAAACCTTCTTTGGTAGGATTAGCACTTGTCTGCACTTCAAAATAAGCGTTATCTTTTTCAGAAGCAGTTTTCCAGGTAAGGATAATGCCTTTAGAAGTTCCTTTACCAGCGAAGTCCATTAACTCTACAGGAAGCGGCTCTGGCTCAAGTACGGTGAAAGGTGCACTTGCTTCACCGCCTAACGTTGTTACCGTCATTGGGCCTGAGGTGGCGCCAGTTGGCACGTTCATGGTAATGGTATTCGCATCTAGGTTTTCAAAAGTAGATACAGCAGTCCCATTGAAAGCAATGGCGGTGATGTCTTTCAGGTTTGATCCTTTAACAGTCACCTTAGTTCCAACTAAACCAGAATTTGGGGATAAAGAAGTTATAGTTGGTCCTACATAGAACATGGCTTGAGCTTCTCCTCCTGCGGTTGTAACCACCAACGGGCCTGAGGTGGCTCCCGCAGGTACCTTCACTTGCAGGTTGTTGGCGTCGATTTCACCAAACTCAAGGGCGGTGGTCCCGTTGAAAGTGATGCTTGTGGGGTTGCTTAGGTTAGTTCCTGTGATCCTCACAATAGTGCCTACCGGCCCGGAGGAAGGGGAAAGCGAGGTAATGGTTGGCGCAGGAGGAAGGACAGTAAAGAGAGAAGTGCTTTCTACTACAATCACTCCTTCGTCATTATCAATTGCGATCTTACCAGTCACCGCGTTTACTGGCACGTAGCCTGTGATCACGGTGCCTTCTGGCTTGGTGGGGTCTGGGTTTACCACGATATCGTCGGCGTACGTATAGTTTCCGAATTGATCAGTGAACATAAGTCCTGCATTAGCAGAGAAATCAGTGCCAGTTACAGTTACCAGCGTGCCCACCGGGCCACGGTCTGGGGTAAAGGAGGTTATGGAGGTAGCTACAGAGTAAGTAATGCTAGCTTCTCCACCTGCGGTTGTAACCACCAACGGGCCTGAGGTGGCTCCCGCAGGTACCTTCACTTGCAGGTTGTTGGCGTCGATTTCACCAAACTCAAGGGCGGTGGTCCCGTTGAAAGTGATGCTTGTGGGGTTGCTCAAGTTGGTTCCTGTGATCCTCACAATAGTGCCTACCGGCCCGGAGGATGGGGAAAGCGAGGTAATGGTTGGTGCAGGAGGCGTTACAGTAAATAAGGTTACACTTTCTTCTACAATGTTGCCCTCATCATCATCAATGGCGATCTTGCCGGTCACCGCATTAACTGGTACGTAGCCTGAGATCACCGTGCCTGCTGGCTTAGAAGGGTCCGGGTTTACCACGATATCGTCGGCGTAGGTGTAGTTTCCGAACTGGTCAGTGAAGAGAAGTCCTGCATTTGCAGAGAAATTGCTGCCGGTTACAGTTACCAGCGTGCCCACCGGGCCACGGTCTGGGGTAATAGAGGTAATAGAAGCTCCCAGAACAGTAAAGTTTACTTGTGCAGATCCGCCGGCGGTGGTAACCACTAATGGGCCGGTGGAGGCATTGGTAGGAACAATTACTCTCACCTCATTACTATTGATAGCCATTACTTCTGTAGCGATGGTGCCATTAAAGGTAATGCTTTGTAATCCATTCAGATTAGAGCCAAGGATAGTTACCTCTGCACCTATTGGTCCAGAAGACGGGCTAATGGAAGTAATGATGGGAGATGGAACCACTACTGTGAAATCTGTCTGGGCTGAACCACCTAAAGTGGTAACCACTAGTTTTCCAGCACCGTTTGCCGCACCACTAGGTACTTTAACTGTAATTTTAGTTTTGCTCTCTAAAGTATACTCAGAAGCAACCTGGCCATTTATGGAGATGCTTTGGAAATTATCAAGGTTCGTTCCATTTACAGTTACAACTGTTCCAATAGGACCAGAAGTGGGGTCAATGGAGCTAATGGTAGGGGCTGGGATAATGGTAAAGTCGTTTGCACTAGAAGTAGTCTCATTGCTGCTAACCTTAACAGTTATCTTACCAGTAACTGCACCAGAAGGTACTTTTACTGTGATTCTGCTGTCATTAACAATTGTTAAAGTGCTGCTTTTCAAGCTAGGGTTGAAAAGGACTTCAGTGGTGTTGATTAAGTTCGAGCCATAAATATCTACCGTGGTTCCGATTCCACCAGAGGTTGGAGTAAAGGAATCTATTACGGCCGGCAGAATTACACCATTACCTGATAGGTTTACAGCGAAATTTCCTTCATCACTGTCATTGTTAGCTATAACGATTGATGCAGTCTTAGTAAAAATGGCATTTGGTTTAAATGCTACTCTGAAGGACGTTTGTTCGTTTGGCTGAAGAGTGGATGCCGTTGGCTGGGTAACTATTTCAAATTGCCCAGCAGGGTTTTCACTTGTAATGGCTAGAGGAGTTGAGATAACTAGCGGTTCTGACCCAACATTTTTGATGTAGAAGGTAGTGGGGCTGCTAGTTGTATTAGCATTTTGTGGTGCAAAAGTATAGGTGCTCCCGCTATTCATGGCGTTAGAACCAGCCAAAACTTCAATTTCAGGGCTAGTAGTTCTTTTTGTTACTACCACCTGGTCCAGATAAAGGGGGATAGTACTTGAAGCAATGCTTGTCAATCTAAAGCGCACTACCCTGGTTTCAGCTTTTGGCGTAGCCAAACCTGGTACAGATCCTCCCGGGGAACTTCCAGTGAATGGGGGTAATGTCGTCATGGTTGACCAAGGTCCGGCCGTTGTTTCGGCCTCTTCTACTATAAAGTTACCGCTAAAGGCGCTTCCACTCTTAGTGTTATAAAGAAAGGTAACTTTTTCAGGAGAATCACTAAATACGATTTGAATTTGGTCTCCCGGAGAGTCAAAAGAAGCGGCGCCAGTTTGGGTCGTGTTAGAGGCATCTGGAACTGCACCATTGCTTAGGTTAATCTTATTAGGATCTCCAGCCAATCCACTTTGTGACCAACCTGTCTTTGTCGGTGTTAATGTATTTAATGTACTCCAAGGTCCATTGTGGTTTGTCGGCAAAGATGTAGTAGACTGTGCCTGCGTCTTCAGTGCGGGGGTAGCACTTAGTAAAACCAAGACTAAAAATAGCCAGATTCTGCTTGCCCTACTTTCCCCGGAAGACATTCTTCTGAGTAAATTTTTCTCCATAACGCTACTTTAAAATTGATGAACTGTTTTTTTTCTGGGTTAACTATAAAATATTGGTCAATACTTATTTATGGGTATTTTGCAATAAAGCTCTCTTATAAAAATAGTAATATTAAATAATATATTTATATTTTTTAAGAACGCTCATTTTGGGGCATTCCCATACGGGTAAAATTACAATAAAGTTTAAGATTCTAAGATATTATTTTATAAATTTTTAAGTATTAAGGCGACGGTACTGCTGCGGAGGAATAATATATAAATGGCCTAATATTTGAAGAAGCGCCCCGTAGCCTAGTTATAATGCTAAAGATGAGCCTATGGATTAAATGGAGGGATTGCGTTAAATAGGAAAATATGAAGGAAGGTTTTTGGAGGTCTAAAAAGAAGGACAATTATCAGAACATTACTTAGTCTTAATGGAATAAGGCTCTTCGGTATTTTGCAAAAATAATAGTGCTAAAGTGTCTAGGTTAAGGGCGCACAACTGGCCAAACTCTTGATTCTTATAATACACGCAACCGGCATCAAGGTTAATGGCTGGCCGCTTCCTGCTGACCGCTTGCTCAATGCTTGCTCTTGGGATAGGGAGATGCCCGTGCAGTAGTCTTCTCTCTCCTAATTTGGCCAGCGAAGGCTGCATGCGTTTGGTGTTGAGCAGTACAAAGTTATTGGTTAAGAAAGGGTTGGAAAGAGAGAAGTCCAGGCCGGCGTGCACCAACACGTAATCATCTAGCAAAGCCATAAGCGGAAGCGACCTGATAAAGGAGATATAGGCTGGGTCAATGTCTTGAAAGGAGGCTACCCCAAAATTCTGCAGGGTATTCTGCTTGTCTTCCGGCGTAAGCCAAACGGTATGCTCCCCTTTGGCTATGGCATCTAACAATAGTTGGTCATGGTTGCCGCGCAGGCAGGTAAGCCGGAAGCCTTGTTTCTGCAGGGAAAAGATATAGTCCAGCACTCCTTTGCTGTTGGGGCCTTTGTTAATATAATCGCCTAAGAGATAGAGGTGGTCCTGGGGCTGAAGCTGGATAACCTGCTCCACCATTTTTTGGAAGGTAACAAGACAACCATGAATATCAAAGATGGCATACCGGGCCATAGGGGAAAGCGTTAAGTAAAAGTCAAAAAAAGGTGTACGGTTAGGAATCAGAGCTGTTTCCAGGCATCATCTATCCAGTAAGGGTAAAATAAAAAAGGCACCTCCCGTAAAGAAGGTGCCTTTTCATTTATAGGGAAACCAAATCAGGAACCGCCATAGCCTGGCTTGTCAATGTTTGGTTTATTGGTGTTTCGGTTGGGGTGGGTGCGGGCCTCCGGAACCGGACGCTCCTGATCATCCAGGTGCTTGGCTACCAGTTCTTCCGCGCGGTCAATGGCCTCTGGTCCGCCGGTGGTTTTGGCGCCGGCTTTGTCATCGCCTCTGTTGGCGGGTCCGCCCTTTTGAGACTTAGAGTCCTGGTTGGTGTTATTGCTTTTATATGGCATGAGTTCCTCCTTTTTAAGTTAGTTCAACATATCATTTATCACTCGTCACTAGATCACGTGCCGCGGCCTTCTTCCTCGGTGCGCATGTTGTCTGCCGGATGCTCGGTGCTGTCAGCGTCTTCGTTTACGCTCACAGATGAAGGTCCGTCTGAAGAGTCTGAGCCGTAGCCTTCCTTACCATCCCGGTTCCCGAAACCGCCGCGCTGGGCTTCATTCTTGGGCGGATCTGCGCCCGGGATAATATGTCCAGCCATCATGTCTTCCATGTTGGTACTGGTATCGTCAATCACCCGTACCGGACGGTCATGTCCGTTAGGGTGCGCTTTATTGTCAGTTGCCATAGGCGTTGGGGTTAGGTTGAAAATTGTACCCTTGTTTACTGTTTTCCACGTGGAAAGGTTAAGGCCTATCCGTTGATCATCTCACCGCCATTCACGTGAATGGTCTGCCCGGTAATGTAAGAACCGTCTTCAGAGGCCAGAAACACATAGGCGGGAGCCACCTCTGAGGGTTGACCCAGGCGGCCCATGGGCTGGTCTTGCCCAAACTTACCTACTTCTTCCAGCGTGGCCGGAATCAGCGGGGTCCAGATGGGGCCGGGGGCCACGGCGTTCACGCGTATGCCTGCCTTGGCCAGGTTCTGCGAGAGTGACCGGGTAAAGGTGGTTATGGCGCCTTTAGTAGCCGAGTAATCCATTAAGTGCTCAGAACCCCGGTAAGAGGTAATGGAAGTGGTATTGATAATGCTGTCGCCTTTCTGCAAGTGGTCCAGGGCGGCCTGGGCCACAAAGAAAAAGGAGAAGATGTTGGTCCGGAACGTGTTTTCCAACTGCTGGCCAGTAATCTCGCGCAGATCCTGCTTCTCGTGCTGCTCGGCGGCGTTGTTCACTAGGATGTTGAGCCCGCCCAGTTCTTTTACGGCCTGCTTCACGCTGTCCTTGCAGAACTTCTCATCGCGCAGATCGCCGGCAATCAAGACGCATCTGCGGCCTTCTTTCTCCACCATCTTCTGGGTGTCTTTGGCGTCTTTGTCTTCATTGAGGTAGATAATGGCTACGTCGGCGCCCTCGCGGGCGAAATGGACCGCCACGGCCCGACCAATGCCGCTGTCGCCGCCGGTGATCAGGGCTTTCTTGCCTTTGAGCTTTTCGCTGCCCTTGTATTCTTTCCGGATGACGGTAGGCACGGGAATCATTTCATGCTCATTGCCGGGTTGCTGGTCCTGGTGCTGGTCTGGAACTTTCTTCGGTTTCTCGGTTGCCATATACTATATGCTGTTGGTTAAGGATGTGTAATAAGGTGTGCAGGGGCTAGGTGAAAGACTGCCTCCTTTTTACTTAATTGCTCTGGAAGAGATACGTTTTATGGCCGTTTTCCGGAAAAGAGAGTAAAAACACGGAGGCGCGGCAGGCCAGAAAGCAGCCGGCGGCCTTCCTTTTCCTTAGACCAAAACCTACGCTTTATGTGGACCGAAAAAAACAACCATCTCACCCAGTCCTTCAGCTTCAAAGACTTTAAAGAAGCCTTCGCGTTCATGACCGACGTGGCCCAGGTGGCCGAGGAACTCAACCATCACCCGTGGTGGAGCAACGTCTACAACAAGGTAGAGTTCAGGCTCACCACCTATGACGCCGGCACCACCGTTACCCAAAAAGACCACGCGCTGGCCAAAAGGATAAGCGCGCTGGCCGAGCAATACAACGCCAAGCCCGGCAACGACTAGGGCCAGCAAGCGGCAAACCTGTTTTGAGCCTGTTTTCCGGAAAACGTGCCTAAAAGGCGTTTCCTCACTCAGAACTCAGAACTCATTTTTCCCTATCTTTGGCCTATGGCCGAGCCTGCAGAAGAAACCCGCTTATATTTAGTGCCCACGCCCATTGGCAACCTGGAGGATATCACCCTTCGGGCCATCCGTATTCTAAAGGAAGTGGACGTGGTTTTAGCCGAGGATACCCGCACCAGCGGCAAGCTCCTCAACCACCTGGGCATTGACAAGCGCATGCACAGCCACCACCTGCACAATGAGCACAAGGCGGTGGCGCACCTGGTAGAACGCCTGAAAAAGGGCGAGAAAATGGCCATGGTCTCAGACGCCGGCACGCCCGGTATCTCAGACCCCGGCTTTCTGCTGGTAAGGGCCTGCGTGCAGGAAGGTATCAAGATTGAGTGCCTTCCCGGGCCTACCGCCTTTGTGCCAGCCCTGGTGAAATCGGGTTTCAGCACGGATCGGTTCACCTTTGAGGGTTTCCTGCCCATCAAGAAAGGACGGCAGACGCGCCTGCAGAGCCTAGCCCAGGAAGAGCGCACCATGGTTTTCTATGAGTCGCCGCACCGGGTGTTAAAGACGCTGGAGCAATTCAAAGAGGTGTTCGGGCCGGAGCGCATGGTCTCGGTGAGCCGCGAGATAAGTAAACTATTTGAAGAAACGTTGAATGGCACCCTGGCAGAAATGGTGCAGACGTTTACCACTAAAGCCATTAAAGGAGAGTTTGTCATTGTTGTTCAAGGAAGCAAATAACCGTTCTACACTTTCATTGTTGGCGCTGCTGAGCGCTCTGTTGCTGTGGCTGGGCTGGCCCGTGAAACCGGTGGCCTTTTTCCTGTTTGTGGGCTGGGTGCCGTTCCTGCTCATGGAGCAGATCATCTCCAGCCAGAACAAACCCAAAAAGGCGCGTCGGTTCTTCCGGCATGCCTACCTCACGCTGTTGCTCTGGAACATCTTCACGACCTACTGGGTAAGCTATTCCACGCTAGGCGGCGGTATTGCGGCCGTGGTGTTCAATGCGCTCTTTATGATGATGCCCATGATGGCGTTCTATTGGACCAAGCGCGCCGCCGGCCAGATCATTGGCTACGCGAGTTTACCCGTCTACTGGATCGCCTTTGAGCAGTTCCACCTGAACTGGGACCTCAGCTGGCCCTGGCTTACTCTGGGCAACGGCTTTGCCTCCATGCCCAGCTGGGTGCAGTGGTATGAGTACACCGGTTTCCTGGGCGGCTCCGTCTGGATCTGGGTAGTGAACCTCCTAATATTCTTTGCCCTGCAGTCCAGAAAGAAATCCATGGCCCGGTGGTGGGCGCCGGCCGCGGCTATTTTGCTGCCGTTGCTGCTTTCCTTCTGGATTGGCAGCCAATACCAGGAGAAAGGCGAGGCCGCCGAAGTAGTGGTAGTACAACCCAACGTAGACCCCTACCGCGAGAAGTTTGAGGGCGCCGAAGGCTATATTCCGTTTGACCAGCAACTGGCGCGGTTAATCAAACTCTCTGACCAGCAGATCACCCCCAATACCAAATTTGTGCTGTGGCCCGAGACTTCCATCAGTAACGGCCTAAACTGGGAGGAGAATTTTCAGTTCAGCCCCGTGCGGTTGGCCCTGCAGGATTTCCTGGCCCGACACCCCGGCGTAGAACTGGTCTCGGGCATCACCTCGGCTATCCAGTACCCAGACTCCACCAAGAAAAGCGTGACCGCCCGGCGTTACCCGGAAATAGGCTATTATGACGTGTTCAATGCCGGCCTGCATCTGCAGCAAAGCGGTAAATTTGAGTTCTACCATAAATCAAAGCTGGTGCCGGGCGTGGAGAAACTACCCTATCCGGGGCTATTCGGGTTCTTAGGGCCCATGGCCATTGACCTGGGTGGTTCGGTGGGCAGCTACGGCATGCAGGAAGAGCGCTCGGTGTTCCGCCACGCGCAGCACCCCAACCTATCGGGCGCGCCCGTGATCTGCTATGAGTCCATCTACGGCGAGTACGTGAGCGAATACGTGCGGAACGGCGCCAATGCCATCTTCATCATCACCAATGACGCGTGGTGGAGCGACTCGCCGGGCTACAAGCAGCACTTAGAGTACGCCAATCTGCGGGCCATTGAAACCCGGCGCGCGGTGGCCCGTTCGGCTAATACAGGTATCTCGGGCTTTATCAACCAAAAAGGCGAATTGGTGCAGAAATCTGGCTGGTGGGTGCCGGCGGCGCTTAAAGGCGTGATCAGGTTCAACCAGGAGCAGACCTTCTATACCCGTAACGGTGAATATATTGGGCACGGTACCCAGTGGCTGGCCATGGGCTTTGTCTTTATTGCCTTTGTGCTGGGCACCACGCGCCGCAGACCTTTGAAATAAGTAACCCGCCTCTCCTGTGAGAAGCAATTATCCTTAGAACCTATGCAAGACCTTTCCGCCCTCAGAGACCAGGTAGTAAAGCTCACCAGAGAAGTAGGCCAGTTTATCCAGACCGAAGCCGCTCAGTTTGACGTGGCCCGTCTGGAGCACAAAGGTGTCAATGACCTGGTGTCTTACGTAGACAAGGAGGCGGAGAAAATGCTGGTGGCCACTCTGGAGCAACTGCTGCCGGAGGCGGGCTACATCACCGAGGAAGGCACCAAGTCTGAGCAGTCTGAGGAGTACAACTGGATCATTGACCCCCTGGACGGTACCACTAACTTTATTCATAGCCTGCCCATCTATGCCATCAGTATTGCGCTGCAGCAGAAAGACGAGCTGGTTTTGGGCGTAGTATATGACATCTGCCGAGACGAGTGCTACCATGCCATTGCCGGTGGCGGCGCCTTCTGCAACCAGAACCGCATCTCGGTGTCGCAGACCCCAGCTTTGAGCGGCTCGCTTATTGCCACGGGCTTCCCGTACTACAACTTTGACCTGCTGCCCAGCTACCTGAACGTGATGGGCGCCTTCATGCAAAGTTGCCACGGCCTCCGCCGGTTGGGCTCTGCTGCCCTGGACCTGGCCTACGTGGCCTGCGGAAGGTTTGACGGCTACTTTGAATACAATATCAACTCCTATGACGTAGCGGCCGGCGCCCTGCTGGTGCAGGAGGCCGGCGGACAGGTAACCGATTTCAGGGGAGGCAAGGACTACGTGTTTGGCCGGGAGATCTGCGTGAGCAACGGCCCAGCCGTGCAGAAAGAGATGCTGGCCCTCATTGCCCCCTTCTGGAAAACCCAGCAGCCCAGAAACACCGGGGTGGAATTGTAAGCCTGTTTTAAGAAAACCTGTTTTGAGGCTTTTTTCTGTAAAACAGGCTTAAAACAGGTTACCTTTGGTATAGTAGGTGGCAGGAGTAATTGTAGCCCTTGCCTTAAACTATTTCTACCTTTGCCAGCGTTATCCTCTTGTTATGGTACAGGAAATCATTATTCTGCTGATTTTTCTTTTAGCCACTGGCTATGTGTTGCGGCTGGGGTATAAAAGCTTTTTCTCTAAGGACGTGGGCTGCGCGAAAGGCTGCGGAAGCGCCTGCTCCTCAATTGACCTGGAGAAAATTGCCCGGGAGATAGAGGCGTCCAAACGGACCCCTGCCAAATAACATGGCTTCGTCTTACCTTCTCAAGGCATTCTTTCCAAAGGATGCCTTTCTTTTTGCCTTTCCGTTTCAGGGCCGTTTTTCAGAAAACAGGCGCAAAACAGGCCTTCCCTATTTCTGGTACCTGTTGCGTCAGGCCTGGCATCTCCCGTTTGAATATTATTTTTATTGAATATAGCTGGCAACCCGGCGGGGTTTTTACGTATAGCCAACAAATACCCTATAACCCAAAAACAACCCTAATACCTCTGGCTATGCAAGACAAGGAAGAAGAAAGAAGCTTAATCAACGTAGAAGCTCGCCTTAACAAAGAAGGCTATACACATAACTTTAAAGTAACAGATGATAACCGTCTGTGTGTGCTTGACTCAGACAAGTTCTATAACGCTGACCAGGTACGCATTGTAGACTTTTACCGCTTTGAGGGCGAGAGCAACCCAGATGACATGTCTATTCTGTACGCTATTGAAACCAATGACGGCATTAAGGGAACCATCTCTAACTCCTACGGCACCTACGCCGACCAAGGGGTAGATGCTTTCCTGAAGCAGGTAGAGGATATTGGCAAGAACTTAGACAAGAAAGATAAATAGCCTGCCCAAGCAGGGCCAAAAGCCAAAGCGGCCGACGATTATTCGTCGGCCGCTTTTTTTGTGTCTCCTGTTTCCTCGCCTTTCTCCGGAAGGCCTGGGGGAGTTTCTTCCTGGGGGACAATCTCCACTTTCTGGTTCGCCCCCTGAGCCAGCTGCTGATTTGCCTCTTTCAACTCAATGGATAGGTTCTTACCGCCTTTCACCCCAAAGTTGAGGGTGGTGATAGGGAACGGAATCTCAATGTTATGCGTGTCAAAGGCTTTTTTAATGCGCATGATGGCCTCGCTCTTGGCGTAGACAAAGTCGGTCTGGCGTTTGTAACTGATCCAGTAGCGCACCAGAAAGTTGATACTGCTGGCCCCGAACTCCTCATACACCACTTCCACGTCTTTGCCCTCAATCATGTTGGGAATGTCTACCATGGCGGCTTTCACCACTTCCCGTACGCGGTCCAGGTCCTCGGCATAAGAAACCCCTACCTTCAGGTCAATGCGCCGGATGCCGTAGTGCGTGTAATTGATGAGCGCCGACTCAAACACCTTACGGTTAGGCATCTTCACCAGCTCGCCTGTCTGCCTTCTAATGTCTACAGTGCGCAGGTTTATGCGCTCAATAGTCCCGAAATGGTCATTGGTGTCAATCACGTCGCCTACCACAAAGGGCTTTCTAAAGGCGATGATCACCCCCGAGATGAAGTTGGCGGCAATGTCCTGAAACGCGAAACCCAGGGCTAAACCTATGATACCGGCACCCGCCAACAAGGTGGTGACCGTCTTATCCAGTTTAAGAATACTGAGGGTGAAGAAGATGCCCAGCACCATGATGCTGGCGTAGACCGTGGTGCCTACCAGGTTGTTGAGGGCACTGCTATGGGTAAACCTGATGAGCAGTTTGTCTGAGGTGCGGCGCATGAGCCGGGCCGTGATCACAGAAAGGATCAGCACCAGCAGGGCCATGAGCAGGTTAGGCAGCATGAGCACCACGGCTTTTAGCCACAGGTCCATTTTCTGCCATAAAAGTTGGAACGCTTTGTTCAGTTCAATCACGGGTGTGCAAATAGAAAGTCACGTACGGGCATGGTAAATATGGCTTTTGCCGCGCAAAAAACACACATTCACACCTGCCCTGAAAAAGAAGAGACGAAATAAATTTACCCTACATACGAAAGATAGGGAATCCAAGCCACATTAATTGCCAGAGAAAAGCGCTATCCCCAAACTTTAGTGCCTTCTGAGCAATTGCGGCACATCTCTATCTGGGTGCGCCCCTGCAACAGAGAGCCTCTGAATTTTTTATAGCCTTCGCTTTTCCAGAGCTCTTTAAAGGATTGCTGCTGCAGGTTGCCCAGGCGGTAATGCGCGTCTTTGTCAAAGCAGCAGGGCACCACCAGGCCGTCCCAAGTGATCACGCAGGAATGCCACATCTTCCAGCAGCCGTCAATCAGTTTGTTCTTTAGCGAGTACGTGCCGTTGGGCTGGGCCTGGTACCTGCTGTAATAGTCTATGGTAGGGATAAGCGGCGAGCCGTGTTCATGGTCATAGATCTGCGCGGTCTTGAACCAGATGTCATCCACGCCCAGGTCTTTGGCCAGTTGCCGGGCATCCTCAATCTGGTGCTCATTGGGGCGCACCACCAGAAACTGGAAGATAAGGTATGGGGTCCTGGACTTGAGCTCGCGTTTCTGCTCCACTAGCCGCTTGGTGCCTTCCAACACCTTGTCCAGCTTTCCGCCTATGCGGTACTGCTTGTACACCTCCTGGGTGGTACCGTCCAGGGAAATGATAAGGCGGTCCAGGCCAGACTCCACAGTCTTGCGGGCGTTCTCCTCAGAGAGGTAGTGGGCGTTGGTAGAGGTGGCGGTGTAGATGCCTTTTTGAGAGGCGTACTTCACCAAGTCCAGGAACGAAGGATGCAGGTACGGCTCGCCCTGGAAATAAAAGAGCAGGTAAAGCAGGCGGTTGTGCAACTGGTCTATGGTCTGCTTGAACAGGTCATTGGAGAGCATGCCCGTAGGACGGGTGAAGGACCGCAGGCCGCTGGGGCACTCGGGGCAGCGCAGGTTGCAGGAAGTGGTGGGCTCAAAGGAGATGCTCACCGGCGTGCCCCAGTGGCGGGGCTTTTTGGTAAGGCGGGCCAGGGCATAGCTGCTCACTACCTGCAGCACGTTCCAGGCGCGGCGGGGGGTAAGCTTAGATGCCAGGTTCAATCCATCCTGTAAGGTGCCTCGGGTCAAGGGAATTAAATGCTAGAAGTAAAGGTGCGGTGCTGTTTCTCCCTTAAGGGCAGAAGCCGGCAGCTCCAGGCGTTTACGTAAAAGTCCGTTTTAAGCCTGTTTTTCCAAAAGTACGCAAAAAACGCTACTTCCCCTGGCCCTCGCGGTATTTGTCAACGGCGGTGGCCACGTCACGGGCGCCTTCGGCATGGCCGGGGCGGCGGGCATTGGTATTGAACAGGGTACCGTCTGGGGCAATCATGAAATACGCCGGAAAACTTTTCACGTCATAGTCCTTCAGGATCTGGGCCGAAAGGTCTGGCGCGTACAGCTGCACACCCGGGTATTTGTTCTGGGCCACCGTTTTTTTCCAGGTGGCCAGGTCCTCGCCCACAGACACCTGCAGCAACACAATGTCTTTGGCGGCCAGTTGCTGCGCGAAATACTTGTAGGCCTGCTGGTCTACCGTGCAAATGCCGCAGTGGGTGCGCCAGAAGCCCAGGTACACAATCTTGCCCTTGTATTTATCCAGAGAAACGCTGTCGCCGGCGGCGGAAAGGAGTTTGAAGGCAGGAGCCGTGGTGCCCAAGCCCACCCTTCTGAACTGCTTGTATTGGTCTTTCACGTAGCTCACGTAAGTAGGCTGTTTGGCCTCTTTCAGAAAGTCAAGGTACATGGCATCTGCATCTGGCACGTAGCCAAACCTAAACGCCTGCGACACCACGCGGGACAGCATCATCTCGCGGGGAACGCCTTTCAGTTCTTTTTTAGCCAGGGCATATAAGGTGGGGTAGAAATCGCGGCCCAGGTTGTTGGGCTGCTCCTTTAGGGCTTTGAACTGGAAATAGTTATTCAGGAAATCAAGGTAGGCCTGGCTTCTGATGGCACCTGCCTCATTCACGTCTACCTTGGCGAGAAAGTCATAGTAGGTAGGGGAAAGCTGCGGCGGCAGGTCACCCACGCGCTTGCGCACGTCTACATAGGTGAGGCGGTCATTGGCGTAGGTGAACTCAATCTGGGCCTTGGCGTACCCCTTGAACTCCTCAGACACCTTCTTGTTTTTCAGGAACTTCTCCAAAAACGCGTACTGGTCTTCGCGCCGCTCCTCCAGAAACTGGAGGAACTCCTTTTCCCGTTTATGGATGTTCTCTGGCAGCACCTGGTAATCTTCCTCTTCCTCAAACTTCTTCTCAAACTGCAGCAGGAAGTTATTCTCGTCAAACCCTTTTCCCTTTATCTTGATACTGGAGATAAAATCCTCGGCCTCTACGCGCACGTCCAGGGCATCGCCGGGCTGCAGGTACAACATCACCGACTCCGGCCCATGTACCAGCTCTCCCAGCATGGCCTCCCCCACGGGCGCCTTGATGGTAAACTCCCCTTTATCTGACAATGCCACCGTATGAGACACCCCAGAATAAGAGGCGGGCACCGTGTAGAGTTCCAGCAAAACGCTGTCACTGACCGGGTTAGAAACCCGGCCTGTAATGGTGACCGTATTCTGGGCCCAGACCGATGTAGCCGGGACTACGCTTAACACCAAAGAAAAAAGAAATGCGGGGGAAAGGGTTTTTAAAGTAAACGTCATGGCATGCAGGGATAATAATTAAGGGGAACTTCTTTTTTATATAGGAATGGTACTGTAACGCCAAAGTGCAAAAAAAGAGTTCAAACAGACCTTAGCCAAACAACCCACTGAACACCTCCTCTAAACGGCTGGCCGCATGAATTCTGATGTTAAACCGGCTCAGGTCCACCCCTTTCTTGTTGTACTTTGAAATATAAATATCCTGGAAACCGAGCTTTTCGGCCTCTGAGATGCGTTGTTCTATGCGGTGTACCGCCCGTACCTCGCCCCCCAGGCCCACCTCAGCGGCAAAGCAGGAGGTGTGCGGTATAGCGATGTCCTCAAACGAGGACAGCATGGCGGCGCAGATGGCCAGATCCAGGGCGGGGTCCTCTACCTTTAGGCCGCCGGCAATGTTCAGGAACACGTCCTGGGTACCCATTTTAAAGCCCCCGCGTTTCTCCAGCACGGCCAGCAGCATGTTCAGGCGTTTCACGTCAAACCCCGTGGAGCTGCGTTGCGGCGTACCGTAGGTGGCGGGCGTGACCAGGCTCTGCACCTCAATTAATAAGGGTCGGTTGCCTTCCATGGTGCCGCCAATGGTAATGCCACTGAAGGACTCTTCGCGCTGCGAAATCAGGATTTCAGATGGGTTGCTTACTTCCCGCAGGCCAGTGCCCAGCATTTCATAGATACCTAGTTCAGACGTGCTCCCGAAGCGGTTTTTGGTGGTGCGCAGAATGCGGTAGGTCATGTGGCGGTCGCCTTCAAAAGTCAACACGGTGTCTACCATGTGCTCCAGAATCTTAGGCCCGGCCAGGCTGCCTTCTTTGGTGATATGCCCGATCAAAAACACCGGCGTGCCGCTCTCCTTTGCGAACTTGAGCAATTCGGCGGTACACTCGCGCACCTGCGCCACACTACCCGCCCCGCTTTCAATAAAGGAAGAATGCAGCGTCTGAATGGAGTCCACGATCAAGACATCTGGCTGGAGCTGTTCAATCTGCTTGAAGATGTTCTGGGTGCCGGTCTCGGTTAAGATAAAGCAGTTGGGGTGTTGGGCGCCCAGGCGTTCGGCGCGCATCTTGATCTGCTGCTCGCTTTCCTCGCCAGAGATATAAAGCACCCTTTGGGCGCGCAGACTCAGGGCAATCTGCAGCATGAGCGTAGACTTGCCAATGCCCGGCTCGCCGCCGATCAGTACCATGGAGCCCGGCACGATGCCGCCCCCCAGCACGCGGTTCAGTTCGGCGTCAGTGGTTTCAATGCGGGCCTGCTCTGAGTAGGTAATATCATTGATAGCCTTGGGTTTGCTGGCCACCTGCTGGCTGCTGGTGCCCACTTTCCAGGCGCTGGTAGGAGTGACGTCCTCGCGCAACAGAACTTCCTCTACGTAGGTATTCCATTCGCCGCAGGCGGGGCACTTGCCTATCCATTTAGCCGATTGGGCGCCGCAGCTCTGGCAGAAATATGCTGTTTTGATTTTAGCCATAAAATAAATTTTTCCGTGCTGCGCCTGCCGCAAAAGAATGAAAGGTGAGGGCTTGCGGCCTTGGCAGACAGCCACAGACGTAACAACTTCTGGCGGGTAAATGGTCCGTTTTACGCCTGTTTTCTCAAAAATAACCTAAAAATACAGTTTGCCTAGATAAATTTTCGGCCGCCGGGGTATTGTTCTCGTTTTTAGGATTATAGCCTTACTTTCTAAACACATGAAGATGCCCAGGATAGCTTTTTCTTATATTCTTTTAAGCTTGCTTACTGTCTGGTTGTTCAGTTGCCAGACCGCCGCCCCGGCGGGCTCAGCCCCGGCAGAAAGCGCAGCCACCACCACAGAAGACTCCACCGAAGCCCCTATTCCAAGACTTTCGCCCAAGCGGGTAGACATACGCGGGTACATCACGCAGCGGGAGTACAACCAGGGGCAGGTGGTCATCTTTGTAGAGGGCACGCTGGACCAAGACTCGCAGTTCAGCCGGGCGCTGGTTCTGGTGACCCCTATTACGCAAGTCATTGGGCCGGACGGGAAAAGCCGTACGCTGAGCGAGCTGGCCATAGGGCAGTACGTGTCCATTCTGTTCCGGGGACGGTTTAGGCAGGGAGCCGGTTTTTCGGCGCAAGCCACGGCCCGCAAACTTTGGATAGAGGCCTCAGAGAATGAGTAACTTCTGTTTTACCCCTGATTTTAGGAAAACGGGCCTAAAACAGAAATGGTATCTTTGCGGCGGCCTTCTCTTTTACCTGGCTTTATTCCTATGAGCGTGACCCTTCCGGCTTCCTTTGAGACCCGCATGCAAACCCAGTTGGGCGATGCCTACGCCGCCTTCGCCCAGGCGCTGGGCCAGGCCTCGCCCATTAGCGTGCGGGTGAACCAGGCCAAGCTGCCCTTGCCCACCGGCCTTACGCCCGTGCCCTGGACCCAGACCGGTTTCTACCTGCCCTCTCGGCCCAGCTTTACCCTGGACCCACTGTTGCACGGCGGCGCGTATTACGTGCAGGAAGCCAGTTCCATGTTTCTGGAGCAGGCCCTGCGCCAAAGCGTTGACTTAAGCGAGCCGTTGGCGGTATTGGATTTGTGCGGTGCGCCCGGCGGAAAGTCCACGCACATTGCTTCGCTTATTTCTCCTGAAAGTTTGCTGGTCGCCAATGAAGTGATCAAGGCCCGGGCCAATATCCTGGCAGAGAACATCCAGAAATGGGGCAGCGGCAACGTGGTGGTCACCAACAATGATCCCAGCCATTTGGGGCAGCTGACCGGCTTTTTTGACGTGATGGTGGTAGACGCGCCCTGCTCGGGCGAAGGCATGTTCCGGAAAGACCCAGATGCCATGAACGAGTGGTCTGAGGCCAACGTGAAACTCTGCTGCGAACGTCAGCGCCGTATCTTAATGGATGTCTGGGACGCGCTCAAGCCCGGCGGCGTTTTGATTTACAGCACCTGTACCTATAACTTGGAGGAAAACGAGGAGAACCTGGCCTGGCTGGCCCGCCAACAGGAAGCCGAGCCCATTCAGCTGCAGCTGCAACCGGAGTGGGGCGTGACCGAAACCCAACTGGAAGGCATGCACGGCTACCGCTTCTATCCGCATAAAACCCAGGGCGAAGGCTTCTTCCTGGCCGCTGTGCGGAAAACCGGTGGTGAGGAAGCCCGCACGTTCAAGAAAAGCAAGCGCCCGTTCCTGGTGCTGGCCTCCAAGCAGGAAAAAGCCCTGGTACAGGACTGGCTCAAAGAACCGCAGGCCTGGGAACTGGTAAAGCACAAGGAGATTCTGCGGGCCCTGCCCAAAGCCTGGATGCTGGAACTGGAGCAGCTTTACGAGAACCTGCGGGTGGTCTACGGCGGCATTGAACTGGCCGAGGTCATGAAAAACAACGCCAAGCCCCTGCCCGCCCTGGCCCTCTCCCAACACTTAGCGCCAGATGCTTTCCCGCACGCGGGGGTAGACCAGGTCACCGCCCTCAAATACCTCCACCGCGAAGACGTGGTGCTGGAAAACTCGGCCAACGGCTGGGTCTTGGTGCAGTTCAATGGCGTGGCTTTAGGCTGGGGCAAGAAACTGCAGAACCGCGTCAACAACCACTACCCCAAAGAATGGCGCATCAGAATGAGTTTGGATGAGGCGTTGAAAGCGGAGAATGTAGAAGGGCTATTCACGCTGGGGAAATAGTAGCAAGTAGCTGTAAATGGGTATCAAGTAGCACGTATCGCGTAGCAAGATTTATGATTTCCTATTTTGAGGCTGTTTTCAAGAAAACAGCCTCAAAACAGCCATAACCCAAAATCTATTCCTTAACCCTGACGCGAGTTTGTAACTCGTGGCTATAGATGGCGGTAGTTTGCAACTACCCTCGCTTTGAAGAAGCGACCATAGGCATTGAAGTTTTAATGCTTAATTTAAAGTCGATTTTGCTATCAAAATGACACAGATGTTGCTATTTGTCTATTTCTTATTTTCTGCATTTGTAGCAGAGCAAAAGCCTGATTATGAGCAATTAGCTGTGGAGCATTTCTTCCTAAATGCTCTGCCTGAAAATTATCCAGACCTGAAATCTGTAGAATTTAATCCAAGAACGGATACTTCATTATATATAGGCATTGTGATGACCTGTAAACACTGGGAAGAAGAAACCAAGAAAAAGATCTACGACCAATTGCCTGAAAAGTCAAGGTCATTAAGAATCTCTGAGTCAGGAATTAAGATTAAGAAAGTCAGAAACTGGTCTAACCGGCTTAATATAGCTGTATCACCTAGCAGGCAAGTTGGGAATAAGCATTATGTCTCCATAAGTGCCTATAAGAAGCTAAGATTTGTAGACCACTACATATTTGAGTTTAACCAAGAGGGGCGCATTATAGACATTTGCAAAACGAGTGAAGTAATTTAGTTAACAATTTCAGCACTTTATAGCTTCTTTTTACTAAATCCGGAGAAAACAGGAATCCCGGCAATTCACAAATTGCCGGGATTCCTGTTTTCTATCAATTATTATAGGTCTAGTTGCCTGATACGCACTACTTGCTACTCCTTACTCCACATACAGTACCAAGCCCTTTAAATACTCGCCCTCGGGGTGGAAGATGCTGATGGGGTGGTCTGCGGGTTGGGAGAGGTGGTGCATGACCTTGACGTTACGGCCGGCTTCAATGGCGGCGGCCATGACGGTGCTCTGGAACAGGTATTTGTCTACCACCCCTGAGCAAGAGAAGGTGAAGATGATACCACCGGGCTTGATTTTGGCAATGGCATCGGCGTTCAGGCGTTTGTAGCCCATGAGCGCGTTGTGGCGTACTTTCTGGCTTTTGGCGAAGGCCGGTGGGTCCAGCACAATCACGTCATAGAAGTCTTCACGGCCTTTCATGAAATCAAAGGTATCCAGGGCGAAGGCTTCGTGGCGGTCCTGGCCGTGGTTCAGCTCGGCGTTCTGCTCGGTGAGCACGATCGCTTTTTTGGAGACATCCACGGAGTGCACAACCTTGGCGCCGGCATTGAGGGCGTAGATGGAGAATCCGCCGGTGTAGCAGAAGGTGTTGAGCACGGTTTTGCCTTTGGAGTAACGGGCCAGCAGTTCGCGGTTCTCGCGCTGGTCAATGAAGAAACCGGTTTTCTGTCCGGTCACCCAATCCACCAGAAACTTGTTGCCGTTCTCGGTGACCACATGCGGCACGGCCGTCTCACCAATCAAATAGCCGTTCTGGCCGTGTTCGGTGCCTTTGCCCGGTAGGGTCTCGGCGCTCTTGTCATACACGGCCGTCAGGGTGCCGTCATATACTTCAATCAGCGCCTGCGCAATCTGCTGACGCACGTGGAACATGCCCACATTGTGCGCCTGCAAGACGGCGGTGTTGCCGTACACGTCTACAATGAGGCCGGGTAGGTTATCGCCCTCGGCGAAGATAAGGCGATACACGTCAGTGTCGGGGGTGTCCAGGAAGCCCTGCTCGCGGCGGTAGTCTACGGCGCGTTGCACCCGGCTTTTCCAGAATGCGTAGTCAGGCTCTATCTCCTCAAAAGAGAAAATACGCACGGCAATGGAGCCCGGCTGGTAATGGCCAATGCCCAGGAACTCGCGGCGGTTGGTGTACACGGCCACAATGTCGCCCTCCTGAATGCCCTCCTCTATTTTTTTGATAGCCCCCGAGAAAACCCAGGGGTGGAAGCGTTGGAGCGAAGTTTCTTTGCCTGCGTGCAGTATAATAGAAGGAAGTGTTGCCATAGCCCAGGGGTGCGCCGGTTGAGGTGCGCACGTTTTTGCGTTGTTTTTGCAAAATTCGGCAAAAAATCCGGCTTTGTGGCGAGGGGCTCCCTACTTCTTCGTAAACTACCCCTAAACAATACTTCATTCTCTCAATCTCTCACTCATTCAATCTCTCAATCATCCAATATGAATCTTCCCGTCATAGACCTGCACTGCGACCTCACCGGTTACCTGGCCTGGATACCGGGGGCCACCGCCATGGACGTGGACCGCATTGGCTGCGCCATTCCGCACCTGCAGGCGGGCCGGGTACGGCTGCAGACCATGGCCTTCTTCACGCCCACCGAACCAGGCAGCGCCGCCTTTACCTTAAAGCAGGCCCATCTGTTCAAGGAAGTATTGCTGCAGAACGAGGAGGTATTTGCCCTAGTGCAGCCACAGGAACTGGAGGCTCAGATTATACATGGCGAGCGGGTGGCACTGGTGGCTGCCATTGAGAATGCCTCGGGGTTGGTAGAAGAGGAAGAGCCGCTGGAGCTGGCGTTTTCCCGGCTGGAGCAAATCTTAACATTGGCCGGACCGCTGCTGTACATCAGCCTCACGCACGTAGACGCCAACCGCTTCTCGGGCGGCAACTTCACCCCGGGCATCGGCCTGAAGCCAGACGGCGAGGAGCTGCTCTGGTTTCTTAGCGGGAAGCGCATTGCCCTGGACCTGGCCCACACTTCAGACGCCGCCGCGTTTGATATCTTAACCTTCATTGACCGCCAGAACCTGAACATCCCCATCATCGCCAGCCACTCCAACTTCCGGGAGGTGTATGACAACCCGCGTAACCTGCCTCTGGAACTGGTGGAGGAGGTGGTGCGCCGCGAAGGTCTGATTGGTGTCAATTTCCTTAAAAAGTTTGTGCACCCCACGCAGCCCGAGGTGTTACTGGAACATATAAAATATGGGTTTGAACACGCGCCCAAAGCCCTATGTTTCGGGGCAGATTTCTTCCAGGAATCGGGCATTATGGAGGGCGGCGAATCACATTTTCACCCGGAGCACCGGAACGCCACCAAATACCAAAGCATCCTCCGGGAACTCGCACAGCAGTACCCCAGGGAGGCGGTAGTTGACCTTAGCTACCGTAACGCGCTGAGGTTTCTGCAGCGGCTTTGGGCCTAACTTGGTGCCAAGCACAGCCTAAATACTCTCATGATGTTTCAAGCCTGTTTTCTGAAATATAGGCTTAAAACGATATTCAGGACATCCCAAGGTTGAAATCCGCCGGGGGCGAAACAAAGCCGATGTTTTCCTTCTGGGGGGCAGCACAATTCTTCAAAGTTTTAGTTACATTTAAACACCTAAATTCTATCCAATATTTTTATCCCCTGCCACACCCATGCCCCATCGCGTGAAATCGAGTTACGGCGTCGCCTTCTTCCTCTTATTTGCTTTAAGTGCATTTGCTCCCAAGGTCTGGCAGGAAGTAGACATGTTAAAGCGGCTCATTGCCAAGCTTACCCATTTTGAAAGCAATTACCCCCAGGAGAAAGCCTACCTGCACCTGGACAAGCCCTACTACGCCGCCGGCGAAGACATCTGGTTCAGCGCCTATCTGGTCAACAGCTCAGACCACGCGCCCAGCCCGTTGAGCAAGGTGCTATACGTGGAGTTGATCAACCCCCAGGATTCCATCTTCCAGCGGGTGGTCCTGAACATGCAGGAAGGGAAAGGGGCCGGGGATTTCACCTTGCCAGAGGATATCCCCGAAGGGCTCTACCAACTACGCGCCTACACCAGCTGGATGCAGAACTTCCCTGAAACGTATTTCTTCCACCAGAATATACAGGTCTGGAACTCCCGGGAAAGCGACCTGGTGCCAGCGGCCAACTTCTCTTTTAAACGTGCCGGCAAGGGCGACTCCGTGACCGTGCAGCTGGAGTTTGTGAACCACAAGGCAGAGGCCGCCGGGCAATTACCAGTTTCTTATGTGGTGAAACAAGCTGGTAAAAAATCAGGCCCTCGGAAACTCACTACCAACGCCGCCGGCAAGACCAAGACCACGTTCTTCCTACCCGACGGCAATGCCCGCCAACTGGCCCAGCTGGAACTGTCCTTGGGCCAGGGAAAAGACAAGGCGCCCGTGGTTAAAAGCATGTTGGTGCCTTTGCCCACCAATAAACTAGATGTGCAGTTCTTCCCGGAGGGTGGGGCCTTAATAAGCGGCTTCTGGAACAACATCGGTTTTAAGGCCATAGACGCGCAGGGCCTGGGCCAAGACGTGCAAGGTGCCATCTATGACCAGGCTGGCACCAAAGTAACAGACTTCACTAGCCTCAAATTCGGGATGGGCCGCCTGGGGTTCCTGCCAGAGAAAGGCAAGCAATACGAGGCCCGCATCAAAGCCGCCAACGGCACAGAGACCGTGTACCCGCTGCCCCCCGCCCAGGACAAGGGCGTGGTGATGACTGTAGACAATTCCAAACCTGAGCTGGTGCGCGTGAAATGCTACACAGTAGGCTACGCAGACGGCGCAGGCAAACCCAGCGGCCTGCACGTGGTGGCCCAGTCCAGGGGAGCAGTGTTCTTCGGGGCCAGCAGCGCCACTGGTAGAGATGTGTTTCAGGTAGATATCCCCCGGGAGAAATTCCCCACCGGTATCAGTCAGATTACGCTTTTCAACCAGGCCGGTGAGCCTTTGTCTGAGCGCCTGCTATTTGTGAACCAGAACCAGCAATTGCAAATCTCCCTCACCTCAGACAAACCCACCTACAAACCCCGTGAGAAAGTGACGTTGCAGCTGCAGGTGAAAGACGCGGCGGGCAACCCGGTAGCAGGTAACTTCTCCCTGGGCGTGACTGATGCTCATTCCGTGTCCCCAAACCCGTATGCGGCCAACATGGTCTCCTACCTGCAACTGTCCTCAGACCTTCAGGGCTACATTGAAAACCCGGGCTACTACTTCTCCTCCACCCAGCCAGAGGTGCTGCAGGCCTTAGATAACTTAATGCTCACCCAAGGCTGGCGCCGATTTGTCTGGAAAGAGATCCTACAGGACAAATACCCAGCCTTGACGTTCCCATTGGAGCAGGGCCTTTCGGTGAGTGGGGTGGTGACCCGCTACAGCAAGAAGCCCGAGCCGCATGCCATGGTCACTGTGTTTGATGCAAAAAACATTAAGAACGTGATGATGGGGAAAGCAGACCTGGAAGGCAGATTCTCTGTTCCGCTGCCGCCGCTCACAGATTCTTCAAAAGTTGTAGTGCAGACGCGGGACCAAAAAGATAAGACTCAGCTGTTGGTGAACCTTGAGAGTTTTGTGCCGGCGCAGGTTTTCCCTAAGGTACCCTATGCCCCTGCTCCCGTTTCCTTGTCAGACCCGCAATGGGCCTACCTGCGTATGAACCGCGAACAACAGAAAGTAGACCAGTCTATGGGCAAAGGGATTATGCTGGGCCAGGTGACCATCAGGGGCAGAAGGGACTTGGATGCCAACAAGAGTTTAGCCGACCAGAATACGCTCCACTCGCCACACGAAGTCAGCTATTCCGTGAAAACAGATAAATTCCCTCCGGGCATGAGCATTATGAAAAGCCTGATGAGGAGGGTACCTAGCCTGAGTGAGGTAAACGGCGAATATGTGCTAAGGGGCGTCTCTTCTTTGAACATTGGTGCTGAGGCGGGCAGTGGCCTCTCTAATGAACCCCTATTTATGATTGACGGCATTACCTCTGATGTAAATGGAGTGGAGAGCCTTACGGAGGTGGATATAGAACGGATTGATGTTCTCATGCCGGGTGCCCCCTCTGCCATTTATGGTACTGCCGGGGTAAACGGTGTTATTTCCGTGATCTTAAAACGCGGAGCTTCCAAATCAGTGACGTCCAACGCCCGCCTGGAAGGCATTGCTCTCTACAAGGGGCCCCGCTACCAGACTACGCGTGAATTCTACATGCCGCGCTATGACAAACCTTCTGAGGTCTACACTCCAGACTGGCGCACCACCATTTTCTGGAACCCTACCGTGAAGACAGACGCCCAGGGCAAAGCCACGCTCACCTTCTTCGCCGCCGATGCCAAAACCACCTACCGTGCCGTGGTGGAAGGCTTTACCGCCAAAGGGCAACTGGGACAGGCCACAGCCTCCATGCAGGTGAAATAAGGAACAGGGCCAATTTCTGTTTCGGGGCTGTTTTGGCCAAAACAGCCCCGAAACAGCTGGTTATCAGTTGCCTGCCAGAAAGATGGCTTTAAACCCTTGCGCTGTTACCGCATCTAACTCCCTGAACTCAAAAAGCTACTTCCCCGGCCATGCCCTTCCAGAGAAAAAAGACGTTTTTATTTCTATCGCTGGCGGCGGTGCTGGCGGTCTCTTCGTTTGCGCCCAATGAATGGCAAGAGGGTGGGATGCTGCAAAAGATAGCGGCTAAGCTCAGCACCTACACGCGTAATTACCCCCAGGAGAAAGTCTACCTGCACCTGGACAAGCCTTTTTACGCCGCCGGCGAAGACATCTGGTTCAAGGCCTATGTGGTAGAGGCAGAACAGCACGCGCCTAGCCCGTTAAGCAAGGTGCTGTACGTGGAACTCATCAACCAGGAAGACTCGGTGTACAGCCGGGTGGCTATAGACGTGCAGGACGGCGTGGGCAAAGGGGACTTCGCGCTGTCAGATACCATCTCGCAGGGGTTGTACCGGGTGCGGGCCTATACCAGCTGGATGCAGAATTCTGATGAGGAGTACTTCTTCCACCAGAACGTGAACATCTACAACCCGCGGGTAGAAGACGTGGTGCCCACCGTGGCCTTTGACCTGCAGCGCCAGGGCGCGGGCGACTCGGTGCGGGTGCGGCTGTCGCTCAAAAACCACCGCGAGGAGGTGATCCCGCAGACGCCTTTTACCTACCATACCCGCCTGAACCGCAAACAATCAAGTAAAAAGAAAGGCATGACCAACCTGGGCGGCAACGCCGAGTTCCGGTTTTTCCTGCCAGACGGCGCGGCCCGGGAGAACGCCCGGCTGGAATTGACCATTCTGGAAGGCAAGCAACAGTACCACCGTAGTTTCCAGGTTCCGCAGGCCGTAGACAAGCCAGACGTGCAGTTCTTCCCGGAAAGCGGTGATCTGGTGGCCAACATGTGGAGCACCGTAGGTCTGAAAGTGGTAGACGTCAACGGCCTGGGGAAAGAAGCCCAGGGCAGCGTCTTTGACCAGGACGGGCAGAAAGTAGCCGATTTCAAGACCCTCAAGTTCGGGATGGGCCGTTTTGGGTTCAAGCCCCTGCCCGGCAAAAAGTACCAGGCCCGCCTGAAAAACGCACAGGGAGCAGAGCTCACGTATGCCTTACCTGCCGTGAAAGAGCGCGGCCTCACCATGACCGTAGACCCCTTAAAAGAAGGCAACATCAGGGTGAAAGGATTCCTGACCGGGTATGCAGACGGCGTGGGTCGGCCTAAATCCATTTATGTGATTGGCCAGACCAGGGGCAAGGTCTACTTCACGGGCCAAGCTAGCATGACCAAAGACGTGTTTGTGATGGAGGTGCCTTTTTCCACATTGCCCACGGGCGTGTGCCAGATTACCATGTTCTCAGACACGGGTCAGCCCCTGGCCGAGCGCCTGGTGTTCGTGGACCGGGCCATGAACCTGCAACTTACCCTCACCTCAGAAAAGCCCATCTACAAACCCCGTGAGAAAGTAACCATGCACCTCAAGGCCCTTGACTATACGGGCAAGCCGGTGGCCGGTAACTTCTCGGTGGCCGTTACCGATGCCCAAAAGGTGGAACAGGAATCAGACGGGGCCACCATTCTCACCAACCTGCTGCTTACCTCAGACCTTAGGGGCCATATTGAACAGCCAGGCTACTACTTCTCCTCCCAACACCCAGAGGCGGGCCTGGCCCTGGACAACCTCATGCTCACGCAAGGTTGGCGCCGATTCCTCTGGAAAGATATTCTGGAGGAGAAGAAGCCAGCGCTGCCTTACCCGCTGGAGCAGGCCGTGGCGGTAACCGGCAAGGTGCTCAAACTATCGGGTAAGCCAGAGCCTAATGCAGGTGTGACGCTGTATGACCTTAGAAACCTGGGCAACATGCAAACCACCACCACAGACGCCAACGGCAAGTTCCTCTTCGGGATCAAAGACATCAGTGACAGCTCCCGCCTGGTGGTGCAGGCCCGGAGCCCCAAAGGCAAAAGCAGCCTGGAGGTGGTCTTAGAGAAAGGCCTTCCTGTTACCTTGGTCAAGCCCCAGGTGCCGTATGCCCCGGCGCCGGCCCCTTATTCTCCGGCCCTGTGGGAGTACCTGCAAGGCAACCGCGAACAGCTTAAACTAGACCAACTGGCCGGGAAAAGCATCTTGCTGAACGCGGTTAATATCAAAGGCCAAAAAGACAAAGAGGAAGAAGACTGGTCCAGCAGCGGCCTGCATAACCAGGCCGACCGGTCTTTCAAAGGTTCAGACCTGCCTATGTCTCTAGACCTTATTACCAATTTGCAGGGCCGGGTGGCCGGGCTGCAGGTTCGGGGTAATGAGGTTTCTATGCGCGGCGGCGGCGAACCGCTGTTCCTGGTAGACGGCATGCCCATTGATATTGATTATGTGCGGTCCATTTCAATGAATGAGATTGAGCGGGTAGACATTCTAAAGCCGGGCCCTAACGCCGCCATTTATGGTTTGCAAGGCGGCAACGGGGTTATAGCGGTTACCCTCAAAAAAGGGGTTTCAGTGGCTAACCCAGAAACCCGCTGGAAAGGAATTGCCGCCTACCAGGGGGTAAGGCTCCAGCAGGCCCGCGCCTTTTACATGCCCCGCTATGACAAACCCAGCAACATAGAAGCCCCAGATTTGCGCACCACCATCTTCTGGAGCCCCACCGTCACCACAGATGCCAATGGCCGGGGCAGCTTCTCCTTTTTCGCCGCCGATGCCAAAACCACCTACCGCGCCATTCTGGAAGGGTTCACGGGTAAAGGGCAACTGGGCCGGGCCGAGGCCTCGCTGCAGGTGAAGAGTGCGTTTTAGGCCTGGTTTCAGAAAAAGAGGGGTAAAACAGGAGCTTCTACATCCGCCGGAAATTTCGTATCTTTGCGGCCTGAATTAAGTAAAGCAGAAGATGTTAGATAAACTGGAAGCAATTAAACGGCGGTTTGAAGAGGTAAACGAGCAACTCATTCAGCCTGATGTAGTTAGCGACCTCAAGCGATATAAGTCTTTGAACAAGGAGTTCAAGGACCTGGAGAAGATTGTGGCCGAATATGAGCGGTATAAGCTCTTACTGAGTAACATTGAGCATACCAAAGAGGTAATCTCCACTGAGAAAGACGAAGATTTCAGGGAGATGGCCAAAGAAGAACTGGACGAACTGTTGCCCCAACGCAACGAGATGGAGGAGCGCATCAAAGAAATGCTGATCCCCACTGACCCAGACGATAGCAAAGACATTATTATGGAGATCAGGGCCGGCGCCGGGGGCGATGAAGCCTCCCTGTTTGCCGGTGACCTTTACCGTATGTACAGCCGCTTCGCAGAGAAGCAGGGCTGGAAAATGGAAGTCATTGACGTGATGGAAGGCACCGCCGGTGGTTACAAAGAGGTAATTGTGGGCATCAAGGGCGAAGACGTGTACGGTAAGCTCAAGTTTGAGTCTGGCGTGCACCGCGTGCAGCGCGTACCCGCCACGGAGACCGCCGGGCGTATCCACACCTCGGTAGCGTCAGTAGTAGTGCTTCCAGAGGTAGAAGAGCTGGACATTGACCTCAACATGAATGATATCCGCAAGGACCTGTTCTGTTCATCGGGCCCAGGTGGTCAGTCAGTGAACACCACGTATTCTGCGGTGCGCCTGACCCACTTACCTACCGGATTGGTGGCCCAGTGCCAGGACCAGAAATCACAGATGAAGAACTTTGACAAGGCCCTGGCCGTGTTGCGTTCCCGTATCTATGAGCAGGAATTGGCCAAGAAAAACGAAATTGAAGGTGCCCAGCGCAAGAGCATGGTGGGTGGCGGTGACCGGTCAGACAAGATCAGAACCTACAACTACCCGCAAGGCCGGGTGAGTGATCACCGCATTGGCTTGACCGTGTATAACCTACCCACTGTCATGGACGGCGGTATTGATGAGTTTGTAGAGCAGCTCCGGATTGCCGAAAACGCCGAGCGTCTGCAAGAGGGCACGCAGGCGTAAGCCATTATTGTATTGAAAAGCGCAGCCCAAAGGCTGCGCTTTTTTTGTTTGTGCTGTTTTAAGGCTATTTTTCTGAAAACAGCCGTAAACTGGCCGGCATATGGAGAACGGCTTTCACCTGGTCACGTACAGTATACCCGCAACCCACCTTCATCCTTTGAGACACCTTCACCGCCCGTCCACCTTCTCCCTGAAAGGCCTGCTGCAAAGCCTGGCCCTGGTGTGTCTGGCTGCCTGGTGGATGAGCGCCTGCACACCTCGCGACGAAGAGTTTACCCCAGACGCCGGCGCCCTGCTGCAGTTTGAGGCAGATACGGTCACCTTTGACACCATTTTCACCGAAGCCAGCAGCGTGACCAAACGCCTCAAGGTCTATAACCGCAGTAAAAACGCCGTCCGGATCTCAGAAATAAAAGTAGGGCAGTTAAGTGCGTCGCCTTTTCAGGTGATTGTGAACGGCCAGGCGGGGCCGCAGCTGCAGAATATTGAGGTACGGGGCGGCGACAGCCTGCTGGTCCTGGTCACGGCCAATCTCAAATCCACCTCGGCCCAGGGCCCGTTCCTGGTCAATGAATCCCTGCTTTTCCTTACCAACGGAAACCAGCAGGAAGTAAAACTGGTCGCCTACGGCCAGAACGCCACCTATTACCGCAATGCCACCGCCGGCTGCGCCGAGGTCTGGACCGCCGCCAAGGCGCACGTGATCTATGACTCGGTGACCGTCCCGGTGGGCTGCACGCTTACCATTGCCAAGGGAGCGCAGGTATACCTGCACAACAAAGCCAAGCTGAAGGTGCTGGGCATGTTGCGCGTGGAGGGCGAGCCCGAGCAGCGGGTGGTTTTCCAGCAGGTGCGCCAGGAAGAGCGCTACCGCAACGCCCCCGGCCAGTGGCACGGCCTGGAGTTTGCCGGTGCAAGCCAGAACAACCAGATCCGCTACGCGGAGATAAAAAACGCCATGACGGGCGTATACCTGAAAGCCGAAGGAAATAACGTGCCCCAGGTCACGCTCCGGCAGGTATTTGTGAAGAACATGCTGCAGCACGGGGTGCTGAGCCACGGCGGAAACGTCCGGCTGGAAAATACCCTCATTGCCAACTGCGCCGAGTATGCGCTGGCCGGGCTGGGCGGCGGCCGGTATGAGGTTGTCTACAGCACGCTGGCTAACTACAGCTATGATTTTCTTAGGGTCACGCCTTCTTTCCTGTTCCAGGAAAAGCTGGAGACCGGCGGCAAACTGGTACGCGAAGCCAAATACGTGGTAGAGGTAGTGAACAGCATCTTGTGGGGCCGGCAGGAGGAAGAACTGAAGTTTGATGATGCCAAGTTAGGCTCCACCAGAACCGTGCGCTATTCGTTTCTCAAGACCAAGGCCTACCAAACTGAGTTCACCGGCAACGGCAACCAAATCAACGTAGACCCTAAGTTCCGCGACGACCCCAAGCTAGATTTCCAGATCATTAAACTTTCCCCGGCCAACAAAGCTGCCACGCCCCTGGCCGGCATTACGGTAGACTATGAGAACAAGGCCCGTGATGCGGCCACGCCCGATGTAGGGGCCATTGAAGTACATGATTAACACCAGCCTATGAAGTGGTTTCAGAAATCCATCAGACTGCCTGCCGTGCCCCGCGGCTTCCATTTAATCACCGATCTGCTGGAGGCACAACTGCCCGAGCTGGAGGAAATTGAGATAGGGCTGGCGCACATTTTCATCCAGCATACCTCGGCTAGCCTGACCATCAACGAGAACGCAGACCCCACGGTGCGCCATGACTTTGAGCAGCATTTCAACAAGGCGGTGCCCGAAAACGCCCCCTACTACCGCCATACCCTGGAAGGCCCTGATGACATGCCGGCCCACATCAAAGCCTCTCTGTTAGGCGCCTCCGTGACCATTCCCATTACCAAGGGCAGCTTCAACCTGGGCACCTGGCAGGGCGTGTACCTCTGCGAGCACCGCAACCACGGCGGCAAACGCACCGTACTGGTGACCTTGCAAGGAAAGTAACCCATGGCCAATTAAGAGGAGCGTATTACTCCGGACAATTCCGTTTTAAGGCCGTTTTCCAGAAAAGAGCCTTAAAACGAAGAAGCCCGTATATTTGCCCCTGGCTAATTCCGTTAATTGAAAAGTGGTACTTGACTGCCCCGCTTTTGCCAAAGTCCCCAAATCCGAGCCTCTCCCCTGAGAAGCTCCCAAGACGAAAAGATATGTTTATTGCCGTTAGTACCTTCACCATTGCCAATGATGTGGCCCCCGAAGTAAAAGAAGCCTTTATTAACCGTCCGCATTTGGTAGACAACGCCCCCGGTTTCCAGCGCATGGAAGTGATGTCGCCGCAGGATAACCCCAATGAGATCTGGTTGCTCACCCATTGGCAGGACGAGGAAAGCTATCAGGTCTGGTACAAAAGCCACCAGTACCAGGACTCCCACAAAGGCATCCCGAAGGGCCTGAAACTGGTACCCGGCAGTACCAAAGTGCGGCTGTTTTCCTTGGTGAGTAGATAAACAACGCTCCTATATTACAAAGGCACGCCTTCCGTTTTCCTCATAGTAAGGAGACGGAAGGCGTGCCTGTTTTATGTAAAAAGGAATAAAAGTTAAGTTAAAAGCTTGGGCTCATCCAGGAAAACAAGGGAAGAACGAAGGAGCAGCTAATTGACTAGATAGAAATAACTACACATTTTTTTGTTTTGTCATCCTGGAAGGATCTTGGCAGCGAACAGTAATAGCATATAACCAAAGCCTTTCTAGCTCGCCTACAAGGTCCTTTCAGGATGACAAATTGTATAGTGTCATTTGCCCTGTCTTATTTTACTCTTTTGGGCCTGTTTTCCTGAAAACGGCTCAAAAACGCTTAGGGAAGGATAACTCCCTCAATGCCGTATTCATCCGGAGACATGAACATGAGTTCCTGGGTCTCGTCCAGGCGGTAGCGGTGCAGGCGGGGTGTTTGGTTAGGCCGAACTTCCAGGTGCAGTTTCTTTTGGGTTTTGAACATGAGGTTTTCCTGCAGAATGAGGGCGTCTACCTGCACCAGCTGGCCTTGCGGATCAAAGGTGTAGGTGGCTTCCTTGAGGTTGGTTTTGGCGTCTTCCTGGGCCAGGTAGCGCTTTACGGTTTGCCCGGCGGCGTTGGTAGAGACCTCCTCGGTGTAGAGGCCCAGCAGGGCGGGTTTGTTTAAGTCAGCGTCAGAGAAAGGGGCCAGTTCGCTGGGCCAGTCCACCCCAGACATGGTTTTGGTGTCTTTGGCTTTGCCAGTCTCATACACCGTTTTGGTCACTTTGGGCTGCGCTTTGGCCAACGCCTGGGCCTCCTGGTTCAGGAAGCCTTCCATGTCGTAGGCTTGTTTCACCCGGGCGGCCCTGGAAGCCGCGGTGGGTTCTTCCTGGCAACTACTCACCCAGAAAGCGAGGCACAAGCAGATAAAGGAATAAATGTTCTTCATTGATGGTAGTTGGCTGAAAAGAGAAGACCTGAAATTGCCCGGACAAAAGTTACCGGCGTTTTGGGCCTGTTTTATGGAAAACGTGCTGAAAACAAAAACGGATGAAATTCCTGGGAGACACCGGTCCTCCGGAATTCCATCCGTTAGGTTTATTTTCTGACTAGGCCGTGGCCGGGATGAGCAGCGAGGTGCCCGTCATTTCTACGGGGGCCTGCAGGCCCATCAATGCCAGCACCGTAGGCGCGATGTCGCCTAGCTTGCCGTCCTGCAGTTCGCCTTTGTAGTCATTGTCGGCCAGGATCACCGGTACCAGGTTGGTGGTGTGGGCGGTGTTAGGCGAGCCGTCTGGGTTGCGCATCATATCGGCGTTGCCGTGATCGGCGATGATGATGGAGGCGTACCCGTGGGCCAACGCGGCGGTGACTACGTCTCCCATGCATTGGTCAACGGTTTCTACGGCTTTCACGGCGGCTTCAAACACCCCGGTGTGGCCTACCATGTCTGGGTTGGCGAAGTTGAGGCAGATAAAGTCGGCGGTCTCGGCTTCAATTTCAGGAATGATGGCATCTCTAATGTCAAAGGCGCTCATCTCGGGCTGCATGTCATAAGTGGCCACCTTAGGCGATGGGCACAGCAGACGCTTCTCTCCTTTGAACGGCTCTTCGCGGCCCCCGGAGAAGAAGAAGGTCACGTGCGGGTACTTCTCGGTCTCAGCTATGCGGATCTGGGTTTTACCGGCTTTCTCCAGCACCTCGCCCAGCGTGTTAGCCAGGTTGTCTTTGTCAAAGATGGGCTGTACGCCTACAAACGTGTCATCATAGTTGGTGAGGGTGTAGTAGCGCAGGGAAAGGGGGTGCATGTCCTGCTCGGGAAAGGCGCGCTGCGTGAGGGCCTGCGTGATCTCGCGGCCACGGTCCGTCCGGAAGTTGAAGCAGATCACCACGTCGCCCTCCTGGATGTGGGCCAGGGGCAGGCCGTTATCGTCCAGGCACACAATAGGCTGGATGAACTCATCGGTCACGCCTTCGTCATACGACTCTTGCATCGCTTCCCTCCAGTTTACGGCGGCTCTGCCCTGACCGTGCACCAGCAGGTCATAAGCCAGTTTCACGCGCTCCCAGCGGTTGTCACGGTCCATGGCGTAGTAGCGGCCAATGATGGAGGCCAGCTTGCCGCCGGTGGTGTTCAGGTGGTGCTGCAGGTCTGTTAAATACGCCAGGCCACCCTTGGGGTCAGTGTCACGGCCATCGGTGAAGGCGTGTACAAATACGTTAGACAGGCCTTGCTCCTGTGCCAGGCTGCAAAGGGCCTTTAAATGCTCAATATGGGAGTGTACGCCGCCGTCTGAAACCAGGCCAATGAAGTGCACCGGCTTATTGTTCTCGCGGGCGAACCGGAAGGCGTCCTGCAAAATGGGGTTTGTGCCCAGGGTTTTCTCTCTAATAGCTACGTTTATCTTGACCAGGTCCTGGTAGACCACGCGGCCGGCACCCAGGTTCATGTGCCCTACTTCAGAGTTTCCCATCTGGCCCTCGGGCAGACCTACGGCCTCTCCAGAGGCTTGCAGGCGCGCGTGCGGGAACCGGTGGCCCAGAGAATCCATGAAAGGGGTATGGGCGTGCTCAATCGCCGATACGGAAGGGTCGGTGCCCAGGCCCCAACCGTCTAAGATCATCAAAAGTACCTTCTTACTCATGCGCGTAAAGATACACTTCAGACTTGAAAAAGCAGAGCCTGGCCTTTGTTTCTGCAGATTTCCTGTATCTTTAAGGGGCTGAACTAATCTGGCTTTGGCATAGTTTTGGCATACAGGAAGGAAACTTGCTTACATTATAAGACATGAAAAATTTAAAGAGATTGGTGGCGATGACCGTGGTGCTGTTGGGAATGCTGGTGGGAGCCGGACAGGTGGCTGCGCAGTCTGACGTGATGGGCGGTATTCAGTCTGCTATCAAATCTGGTTCTTCCCGTGACCTGGCCCGTTATTTCAATACCAAGGTAAACGTGATCATTGACGGCGACAACGGCAATTACAGCCAAAGCCAGGCCGAGATGGTGGTGCGTAACTTCTTCAGCAAAAACCCGCCGGCAGATTTCAGCTTTGACCACCAGGGTGGATCAGAAGACGGACAGCGCTACGCCATTGGTAAATACGCCCACAAAGGCGGCCGCTACAATGTGGTGGTGAAGGTGAAGAAATACGGCGACGCCTACAAGATTGACACCATTGAGTTTAAGTAAAAACCAGACACAAGATATAATACGCAAGACAGAAGACTTCCTTAAAAGCCGCGCTTTTGTCTTATAAATGAAATATAATGGTCAGTTTTGGCCTATTCCTGTAAAAGGCACCGATTGTTCGGTGCCTTTTTTTATTTTTGCACCGTGAAAGCTCCATACCTTACCCAAGAAGCCATCAAAGCCTTTATCCGGCAGGCCCTGCAGGAAGACGTAGCTGATGGCGACCACTCGTCGTTGGCCGCTATTCCGGAGAGCGCCACCAACCAGGCTAAGCTTTTGGTCAAGGATGAAGGCATACTGGCCGGGGTGGAACTGGCCTGGAAGATCTTCCATGAGGTGGACCCTACGCTACACATGGAGATATTGCTACAGGACGGGGCGCAGATCCACTACGGAGACGTGGCCTTTACCGTGCACGGCAAGGCGCAGTCTATCTTAACGGCCGAGCGGCTGGTGTTGAACTGCATGCAGCGCATGAGCGGCATTGCCACCTACACCCGGAGCCTTGTGAAACTGATAGAAGGCACCGGCGCCAAGTTGCTGGACACCCGCAAGACCACCCCTAACTTCAGGATGATGGAAAAGTGGGCGGTCTTGATTGGCGGCGGCACTAACCACCGGTTTGGGTTGTTTGATATGATTATGCTTAAAGATAACCACGTGGATTATGCCGGGGGTATCAAACAAGCCATTGACGCCACCCACCAATACCTGGAAAAACTGGGCAAGCCGCTCAAGATTGAGATAGAGACCCGCAACCTGGACGAGGTACGGCAGGTGCTGGAGACTGGCGGCGTGGACCGCATCATGCTGGATAACTTCCCGGTAGAGCAACTGCGCGAGGCGGTAGCCCTCATTGGCGGCAAGTTTGAGACCGAGGCCTCTGGCGGTATTACTGAGGAAACCATCAGGGCCGTGGCCGAGACGGGCGTGAACTACATCTCCGTAGGGGCCCTCACGCACTCCAACCGCAGCCTGGACCTGAGTTTGAAGGCGTACAGGTAGCACGATTTTTTTTAGAAGAGTAATTAAAAAGTAGAGAAAGAGCAAAGAGGGGGCGAACCACCAAGTTTTGATACTTGATACGCGCTACCTGATACCATTAAGATTATGCAACAACCAAATCAACGAGGAGGGCAACGGGTTACCCAACAGCAACCATTCAACCCGCTGGCCATCCGGACCAAGAAGAACCAAGTAGATAAAAACGACTACGCCAAGATAGCCTTGCTGCAGGTCTGGAAGAAAGAGTGGTGGCGGGCGCTTATTCCGCTGGTGCTTTTCTCCTTGCCAGCCGCTATTGCTTTCTCCTGGTGGTGGGTAGCGGCTGCCGTGCTGGTGACCGTGCTGTATGTATTGGTGCGTTCTGCGCAAGTGATGGGGGTCACCCAGATGGAGCAGAGCAGCGTGCTATTTGAGCGGGTGAACTATGAGATTGACCAGCGCCAGATTCTGCTTAAACGCAATGACCGCGAGTGCATGGCCCTGCAGTGGGACATGATTGACCGCGTTACCCAGAACAAAGACTCTTACTTCATGTACCTGAAAGGCCCCTCGGCGGACCAGTTACCGGGTGGGTTCAAGGGCTGGCTGGCCAAAACCTTTAACGTGCCTGTGTTCCTGCACCTGCCGTTCCGTATCTTCAACAGCCCCAATGACCTCAAACTCATGGACTCGCTGTTACGCCGTAAGAACTTTATTCCCACTGAAGCGTCTAAAGTAGCTTAATTTGTTTCTGATATAAATTCCTTAAAAATGATAAAAAACACCCTTTCCGTTTTAGCCGTGGCCGGTGCTCTTTTGCTGGCTTCCTGCAGCAGCAACCCGTCTGACCTGCGTCCTGGTGTAAAAGTGTCTGTTGATTCGGTGCCCCCGGGCATGCGCAACAACACTTCTAACATTGACAATGGCCGTAATGACGCAGAGGTGACCCGCCCAGACGTGCAGGTAAACCATGACGAGCACGAGAAGAAAACCAAGCCGGGCAGCGATAAGGAAATAGCCCCTTCTCAGAAAACTACCCAGAAAGAAGCGGTAGAGAACCACTAATATCCATTTATTCTGAAGCCCGTTTCTGGCCTGTTTTTCTGTAAACAGGCCAGAAACGGGCTTCGGCGTACCTTCTGTTTTTACATATGAAAAAGATCTTTTTATCCTGGGCCCTAGCCCTCACCGCCTTAGTAACCGTTTCTTCGTGCTCTTCTTCTACTAAGGAGCAACCTGCCACTGAGGCAACCGCCCCGGCCCAGACAGAGGCGACCGCGGCAGACACTACCGCCGCTACCCAGACCGGCCAGATGGCCTACATCTGCCCTATGGAATGCGACGGCAGCGCCAGTATGAAACCTGGCAAGTGCCCGGTATGCGGCATGGACCTGGTAAAGAACCCTGCCGCCTCCGCAGACGCCAAAGGCGCCCAGTAAGCCCGGGCTGGCCCTGCGCCAGTACCTGCGCTTACGCTTTACTTCTTACCCCATCCGCATGACACAACCCATTGATTGGTTTAGTACTTGGTTTGATTCTCCGTATTACCACCAGTTATACAAGAGCCGTGACGCCCATGAAGCCCAACGGTTTATGGATAACCTTCTGGATCACCTTCAACCAAAGCCGAACTGCAAATTAATGGACCTGGCCTGCGGTAAAGGACGCCATGCCATTTACCTCAATGAGAAAGGCTATGACGTAACCGGTCTTGACCTGTCTGAGCAGAGCATTGCCTTTGCCAAACAGTTTGAGAATGACCGGCTGCATTTCTTTGTGCATGACATGCGCGAGGTGTTCCAGCCAGACACGTTTGACTTTGTGCTGAACCTGTTCACCAGTTTCGGTTACTTTCAGGCAGACGCAGAGAACGTGGTGGCCTTACGGGCCACTACCGCCTCTTTGAAGGTGGGCGGCAAGCTGGTGATAGACTTCATGAACACCCGCCGGGTGATTAACCGTCTGGTGGCCCATGAGGTAAAGGAAGTAGACAATATCACCTTTCATATTACCCGTAAACTGGAGGCTGGCTTTATTATTAAGACCATTAGGTTTGAAGACCAGGGGCAGCCTTTTGAGTTCATAGAAAAAGTGCGTGCGCTGCAGTATGAGGAGTTTCTGGAGTACTTCCAGATGTCCCAGCTGCGGGTGGCCGAGGTGTTTGGTGATTATCACCTGAATCCCTTTGACCCCGAGAAAAGCGAGCGTATGATTTTCATCCTGAAGCGATAACCCACATGGTAGTAGCGGTCTCCG
This sequence comes from Rufibacter radiotolerans, assembly GCF_001078055.1. Taxonomy (NCBI): domain Bacteria; kingdom Pseudomonadati; phylum Bacteroidota; class Cytophagia; order Cytophagales; family Hymenobacteraceae; genus Rufibacter; species Rufibacter radiotolerans. The sequence goes on from NZ_CP010777.1 coordinate 4,459,480, forward strand.
TTCTATTCTTTACCGTTCTGCTGGCCGGCTGGCTGGTACGTTTTCTGCCCCAGCAGAACCAGCGCTGGCTTAAGATGCTGCTGGCCTTTAGCGGGGCGTACCTGTTCGCGCTTACCATTCTGCACATTCTGCCAGACGTGTTGCTCAGCACAGATGACCCGCACCGAGTGGGTTTTTATGTGCTGGCCGGCTTTTTCCTGCAATTGGTCCTGGAGGTATTTTCCCACGGCGTGGAGCACGGGCACATTCATGCCCACCCAGAGCGCGAAGGGCACCAGCACCGCCACGTGAGCACGGTTCCCATCCTGCTGCTAGTGTCTCTTATTATTCACTCGTTTCTGGAAGGCAGCATTATGGTGCAGAGCCGCATGGCCGCCCAACAGGCGCATGAGCACCTGCAGCACTCGCACGTTGGTGATAATTTCTACACCATTCTGGCGGGCATTGCGCTGCACCACATTCCGGCGGCCATTGCCTTAATGTCTGTGCTAGTGGCGCGCCTGCATAGTTTCAAGAAAGCCTTTGCCTATCTGCTGCTGTTTGCGGCGGCGGCCCCGGCGGGGCTCCTGTTCAGTAATTACATTGCCCTGGAAAAACTACTTTCCAGCGAAGCCTATACTATTCTTTCGGGTTTGGTGGTAGGTAACTTCCTGCACATTTCCACCACCATCTTGTTTGAGACCAGCCCCGAGCACCGGTTCAACCAAGGCAAACTGCTGGCTACCCTGGCCGGGGCTTTGCTGGCGGTAGGGGCCGGTATGCTGTAAGCGAAGAGGCGCAAGCAGTTGCCGTTTTGGGGCCGTTTTACCAAAAACGGCCCCAAAACGGTTGAACGCCATTTCTGTTTTTTTCAATCACCCAGGGTGGGCCGTCTGGTTCTTTAGGCAGGCTACAACATTTCCCGTAAAAGAAAGTATCTTAAGCAGGCACAGCGGCCGGGTTCTCTTGTTCCTGGTCCTTTTCAATGTGCGTCTAAACGTGTTGCTATGAAGAGAATAATAGTCTTGGTCTCCGTGCTGGTAGTCATTGGGGCGGTAGGTTTCTGGCTCTACAAACGGTATGCCCAGGGGCCGGAGTACTCTTTGTACCAGATCAAGCAGGCGGTAGACAACCGCGACATGGCGGCCCTGGAGAAATACGTAGACGTAGACCGCACTACAGCCAGTTTCCTGGACCAGGCCGTGCAGGCCGGCATGGCCGAACTGCCCCAGAAACAGCAGGCCATGGCGGCCATAGTGCTGGGCATGGCCATGGCTTCTAAAAAAGAGCAGGTTTTGCAGGCGCTGCGCGATGGCATTGAAGATTACGTGGAAAAAGGAAGCTCTGGTCGGACGGCGCCCAAAGGAGTTAATGAACAAGAATGGGAGCAACTACAGTCGGTGCTGCCTTTGAAGAAGCTGCTGGAGGAGAACCCGCTTATCAACAGCCGCCTGGAAGGCATTTCTTACGTGAACCGGCAGGACTCCCTAGCGGTGGTAGGGCTGGACCTACGCATGCCCTCGCAGCCTGAGCCCGTTATTGTGGAAGTGCAGATGGTGGACAAGGGCACCTATTGGCAGGTGGTAGGCCTGCCCAACGCAGGCCCTGTCATGAAACAGCTGGGGCTGTTGGAAACCATGAAGCAGTTGCAGAATCTGCCCCAGTTAAAGCTGAAGATGTAAAATAGGGCTGCTGATTGCAGTGGGTTTGTTTGATTAGCTGTTTTCTGCCTATTTTCGCCAAAAAAGATGCAAAACGCAGACAGACAATAGTTTGGCTGCCCATTCCCCAGCTTCGCGGCCATGATTCATACGCTCCTCATTGACTGCCCAGACCGCAAAGGGCTTATTTTCACCATTACCCAGATCGTTTTCAGGAACAACCTCAACATCACCAGCAATGATGAGTTTGTGGATCGTGCGCGCAACCACTTCTTCATGCGCGCCGAACTCTCGGGGGAGCTGCAGCCTTCCCATCTGGGAGAGGAACTGCGGGTCGAGCTTCCGCCGGAGGCGAACATACGGCTGGTGCCGGAACGCAAAAAGAACATTGTACTCCTGGTCACCAAAGAGCACCACTGCCTGGGGGATCTGCTGCTGCGGCATTAGTACGGCGACCTGAACGCCACCATTCTGGCGGTAATTGGCAACTACCTGGAGCTGGAGTCTTTGGTAAGCCGCTTCGGGATTCCGTTTCACTACATCTCGCATGAAGGAAAGACCCGCGAGGCGCATGACCAGGAAATGAGCGAGGTAATTGACGCTTACCACCCCGAGTACTTGGTGTTGGCCAAATACATGCGCGTGCTCAGCTCGGCATTTGTGGCCCGGTTTCCTAACCGCATCATCAACATCCACCACTCATTCCTGCCCGCCTTTATTGGTGCCAACCCGTACCGGCAGGCTTTTGAGCGCGGTGTGAAAATCATTGGTGCCACCGCCCACTTCGTGAACACAGACCTGGACGAGGGCCCAATCATTGCCCAGAACGTGATTCAGGTAAACCATGCCCAAGGTGCCCGCGACATGGCCCAGGCCGGACGTGATGTGGAGAAGATTGTGCTGGCCCAGGCCCTGAAACTGGTCTTCGCGGAGAAGGTGTTCGTAAGCAATAACAAGACTATTATCTTTTAACTAGCCTTCATTGTAACAACCAACAAAAAACTATCAATACATCCTTGGCAAATCAATCCCTCTGATCTTCCTAAAGAGACTAATGGCGCTGCTATCCGTGAGGCCCGAGATGAAGTCTGTGATGTTCAGGATCTTCTCATAGTTACTGGAGGAAAGCTGGCGTTGCGGGCCCAGGAACTGGTCAGGCACCAGGTCCAGGTACTTGCGGTGGCGGCCGGCGGTGGGGTCAAAGACGGCTTGCAGGAACGCATCTAAAAGTCCACCCAAAACCTCAAAGCCCGCGGCCTCAATCTCCAGAACGGGCCGGTGGCGGTAAATTCGGTCAATAGACACTTTCTTGATCTCATCCAGAGCCGGTTTCTGTGCCACGAGGTTGATGAGCGACTGGTCAAAGGTACCGTTCAGAATGGCCTCTTCATGCTCCAGGAAAATGCCGGCGCACTCATAAATGAGATTGCTGATAATGCGGGCGCGCCAGAGACCCAGCTGCTCGCGCTCGTCATGGAAGGTGATGCTGGAAGGCTTGCCCGCGGTCTCTTTCAGGAGAGGTTGCAAAAGGGCCTGCGCCTGCTCAAACGGGATAAGTCCCAGGCGGCAACCATCTTCAAAGTCAATAATGCGGTAACAGATGTCATCGGCGGCCTCTACCAGAAAGGCCATGGGGTGTCGGTGAAAGGCGTTCTGGCCCGCGGGGAGCATCCCTAACTCCTGGGCTATCTTGGTGAAATGGGTCTGTTCGGCCTGAAAGAAGCCGTATTTTTTCTCGCTTGCGTTCTTGGTGCCTATTACCACCTGGTCTGCCGGGCGCGGGTATTTGGTGAAGGTGGCCAGTGTGCTGTAGGTGAGGCGCATGCCGCAGGAACCGCTACTCTGACCGGGGTGCGTGTGGGTAAGAATCCTGAAACCGGCGGCGTTGCCCTCAAAGTTACGCAGGTCTTCGGCCTGGGCCGGGGTAAGGTCTTGCAGAAAGGAAACGGCCTGCGGACTTCTGAAGTAAGCGGAGATGGCGTCTTCGCCGGAGTGCCCGAAGGGAGGGTTGCCAATGTCATGGGCCAGGCAGGCGGCCGCCACCATATCGCCAAAGTCAGACTCCAGCATGCTGGGGTGCGCCTGCAGAATGGCCGGGTGGCGCTCCAGAATGGTTTTGCCTACCAGCCGGCCCAGAGAACGGCCTACGCAGGAAGTCTCCAGGCTATGCGTGAGCCGGTTGTGCACAAAGTCGCTTTCGGGCATGGGCAACACCTGGGTCTTGTTCTGCAGGCGCCGGAAGGGCGTAGAGAACACCAGGCGGTCATAATCGCGTTGGAACTCGCCGCGCACGGCCTCATCGGTGGCGTACTGCGGGGTTTGGGCGTCAAAGCGTTTCTTGGAGATCAGGCGCTCCCAGGTCATCTGTGGCATGGCTATAGGCAAAGCCCTAAACTACGGCCGCCCCGCGTCCAAAGCAAGCAGAAAGTACCCGCCCGGGAAAGCATTCCCGTTTTGGGGCCGTTTTCAGGAAAACAGCCCCAAAACAGAAACGCCTTTAGTCTTGCTTATCTATTTTGACATACCGGATAGTGCCGCTCTCGCGTTTAGACTGCCACATGATGAGGTACAGCCCCTGGCCGGCCAATGGCAGGGTAAGCTCATAGCGGTTAGACTGCGGCACCACGTTCACAGACACTACCCCAAAAATACGGCCGGTAAGGTCATAGATGGTCAGTTTTACGTTGTCGGCCTCTGTGGTGTTAAAGTACAGGAAGGTTTTTCTGCCCCCGGGGTTAGGCGCCAGTTGCCGCACAAAGGAGGGGCCGGTTACCTGCACTACCTCAGAATACTCCAGCGTGCCGTTGGTCCTAATCAGCCGCAGGCGGTAATAGGTAAGGGCCGGGAACGGGTTGGGGTCAATGAACTGGTAAGACCTGGGCGAAGTGGAGTTTCCGCTGGCGGGCACCGTGCCAATTTGGGTATAGGTAATGCCGTCTTCGCTTCGTTCCACAGCAAACTCGGTGAGGCCGGTCTCGGTCTCGGTGGTCCATTTCAATATTACCTGGTTGTTGGAGAACTCACCGGTAAGTTTAAGCTGCTCTACCGGTATGGCGCAGGCATTGGCGGGTTTGGGCACCATTTTGGCCACATTGCAGGGAGGGGCGGTGGCGCTCAGGGCCATCACGTAATTTCCGCCGGCAATATCGTTTTCGGGGTTGAGCGTACGAGAAGACTGCCCCCTTGACACGGCGTAGTGCATAACGGCCCTAGGTAAGATAAGGTGGCTTAACTGATGGCCGTGCCCTAGCTCATGCACCACCACGCTCTGGAAATCATATTGGGTGTTGGTGGCTACGTTAGGGCCATACTGCCAGTCACTGCGTTGGGCAAATTCCATGTCAATTTCATCTACCCAGAAGTTAACCACGGTGCCCTGTATACAACCCCGGTAACGGCTGATGGTGCGCCCCAGCACGTTAGCGGGCAAATCACCGGAAGAGGCGAAGCGCACGGCGTTCACGTCATCATCTGCCGTAGTGGCAATAGGCGAATTAGAGGCGGTTACCCAATTGATGAAGGTTTTGCAGGACCACTCGTTCATGGCGCGCTTGAACGCGTGCAGCGCCGGGGTGTTGCTCTCAAAGCTGGCCCCAAACCGGAACGTGTAGCCGCCTAGCCCATTCTGGGAAATCAGCCGGGGCTGAAAACTCTGCGAGACAATGTTACGGGCTTTGTCTTCATACTCCACGTTGGAGACCGCATAGATAATGCTGAGCGGCGCCGCCGAAGTGGCAGTATTGGGATCACTGTTGACTACCCGGAACGTGCCGGTGCCGGCGGTTCCCCCATCAATGGCCTGGCTTGGCACCTTTACCTTGATCTCGTTGTCTGACCAACTGACGTAGTCAGTGTCCAGGGGCTTGATAAAGGAGGTGCCGCCGTCATCTGCGTCCCGGAACTCTACGTAGCCGCTGCCGCGGGTAGTGCCGAAGTTAGTGCCCGTGATGGTGAGTACATCGCCGGTGCCGGCCCTAAGACTAAGCGGACTGAAACCGGTGATCAAGGGAATAAGCCGACGCTGGTTGGTGGGGGCTTTCTTAGGGGCCAGGGCTTCGGCCAACTCTGGGTTGGCCTTCACTGTGCGCATGGCCGCCCCAGATAAACGGGTCAGGGAGCCGTAGACTTCCAGGGGAATAGACGCATATTTCTGGAAAGGATCACGCGCAGTACCTTGCCCCAGGTCATACTTAATGAAGCCTTGCATGCTCCCTACCACCGCGTAGCGGGCATTCTTGGTTTTAGATTTCTGCAGGAAGAAAACGCCCTGCTGCTGGATTTTCAGTTGAAGGGTAGCCGAGTACACATGCAGGTCCATATCTACCCGGCCGCCTTCGGTGATGATCTCCACCTGGCTGCCCGAAGGGGTTCCCTTGAAGACCTTGTATACTTCCACCTGGTGGGCGGTGTAGATGTTCTCGTGCTTGTCGTCCCAGAAGGAGCGTTGGCTGATTACCTTGCCCTCTACCACTGCCTCAGAGGTTTGCACGCGCTCCTCCAAAGACAAGGGAATCAACAGGCAGGTCTCCTGCGCAAAAGCGGCGGAGAGAGGTATCATCCAGAGACCAACGGCCAGCAGGCAGGCCGTTGCCAGACGTTTTTGAAAACGAAAAAATGGGTGGGTAAACCGGTGTTTCATGATGACCGCTTATTAACTGATCCTGAATGTCTGTGTGGGGCAACCTGTCATCCAGCCTGAAAAGCTACTGGATAGATTGTGGGATTGCAATATAGCTACGGATTATATTACCTGTATGGATGGCAGAAGAATGCTTTGGCTAAAAAAAAGTTAAGGCACCTACCCCTAAAGGATAAATGCCTTAACCAAGCTAAACAGAAACTACTTCAATAATAGAAACGGAGGCACATACTTGCGTATTGTAGGGCACCCCAAAAATTGCGTCTGTTTCAGGCCTGTTTTCTGAAAAACGGCCCTGAAACGGCTTTGCGTTTACAGGACAGGGTGCGGTGGGCGAGCTAATGGAAAGCTTTTGAAAAGAGGATTTGACCCAAGGCCCTGATAAAACGCAAAGGGATCTGGCCGTTCTGGCCAGATCCCTCTGGTATTTTCACAACAACTATTTTGCCCCTAAAACGCAGGGAGTTGCCGGTATATTGTGCAGTTGTAAAAATTTATTTTCCTTTTTGGGGCTGTTTTCCTGAAAACGGTCTCAAAACAGGTTTACTGGAGCTTGGTACCCTTCTGCGAGTACCAAGGGTGCAGCTCCATGATAAGCCTGCCTGACTTTACGGCCGGGTCTGCCTCAGTAAGCGCCTTGGCTTCTTCCATGGTTTTTACATTGAAGATAAAGATGCCGCGCAGGTCACCGTCATCCATAAAGGGGCCGGCCATGGTCAGCTTTCCTTCGGCGGCCATCTTGTTAATGTGGGCCATGTGCGCTTCCTGAATTTTGGCGGCGGTAAGTGAGTCATGGGTGCGATTGGGGCCTTTCTTCAGGAACGCCATGTAATAGGTTTTCATCTGGCCGTCCTTAGGTTCTTGGTAGGCTGGTTTGGTCTGGGCGCTGGCCGTGCCCGCGAAGGCCAGAAGGAGGAAAAGGAAAAAGATTCGGGTTAGCTTCATAGAAGTAATTAGGATGGTGAATCAGATAAGTTCGGTTATGCGAAAGCCTGTATAAGCCAGCCAAAAGGTACGGAATAAACCAGTATAGTGGAAAGGCGGGGGCAGGGCTGGCCGCCCGGTAATTGGGAAAATCTCCTGCTTTTCTCTAATATAGGTGCAGAAAGCCTTTGTGATGCGTATGCCTTCCCGTTTCCGGCGTCTTCTTTGTCTGCAAGTTTTGGTGGTGGTGAGCATCGTGGGGTCCTTGCTGTCTTCTTTCGCCTTGATCAAGGGCTGGGGCGAACTCTATCCTTTTGCTAACTGGAAGCTTTTCACGCAGCCCCGCGGCAGTGATAACCACTACAGCACCTACCGCATCTACACCCGCCAGGCGGGGCAGGCTAGCTTTCAGCGACAGGCTGTGCGGGCCACCCGTACCTTTGACCCAGACGACTACGTGTATACCCTGGACTACTGGGTGAACCGTACCCTGGCAGATACTACTAACACCACCCAAAGCCGCGAAAAGCTACGCACGCTGGTCCAATACCTGCACCCAAATGCCGGGGAGTACCGCATTGTAAGGGAAACCGCTACGGTGCAGGCCCTGTTACACCACCCCGAAAATTTTAAAGCCGATACCGTTGCCCGTTTCTAACGCCACCGCCCAAACGCGCGGGAAGCTCACGGAAAGCAGCCTGCAAAACCGGTACCTGCGCGCCGTGGTTGATTTCTTCTACGCCGAGCAGGCGCTTAGGCTGTTCACGTTTGTGTGGCTGTACTGGGCCCTGGAGAAATATGTGCTGTACCTGCAACGGCCGGCCGATCTGTTTGAGCCGTTGACTTTAGTTGGTAAGCTAGTAGCCCCAGAGTTGCCAGCCAAAGAGCTTTTCTGGACGGTAGCGGCAGTCTGTGCGGTGGCCAACCTAGTGAAACTGTTCCATAAAAAAAGCTTAGTGTTGCAGGCGGTCCTGGCTGCCGGGTTGCTATGGATGAATCTGGTGCTATGGAGTTACGGGTATCTGCCCCACGTGAACCATCTGTTTCTGCTGGCCCACCTTTTTCTGGTGTTTGTGGTGGTAGAGGCACCCGCCAAAAATCACCCCGACCGGGTGCAGTATGCTAGTATCAATTGGTTTTATTTCGGGTTGCTGTTTGTGTACACGTTGTCGGGGCTGTGGAAGATAGCGGCGCTGGGCAAGAAACTTATTTCTGCATCCACAGATGTGCATTGGCTCAAACCTGAGGCGGCGCTCTATAACGCAGTGGTCAGTTTCCGGGACTATGACCAGCCATTTACCATGGCACAGTTGTACACAGATTTTCCGTGGGTGTGGCAACTGGGCTTTTTAGTGATAGTGTACGTGCTCACTTCGGCGGTAGCCGCGGCCTGGCACTCGCCGCTAAGGCCTTGGGTAGGTGGTTTCCTGGTGCTGTTTCACCTCATTAACCAGTTTGCCTTCCTTATTTTCTTTGTAGTAGCCTGCCTCACGCTGGTTTGTCTGTTTTTCCCGTATGGGTTGCTGTTCCGCCAGTACAGGCAGAAGTTGGCGGTGCCTGTGCGGGTGAACTTTGAAGGGAAGGGGAACCAGGCCCGCTACCGGCTGCAATACCAACAGCAAGATCAGGAAGAAGTGTTTACTGACTTTGAGGCCTATCGGCAGCGGCTTTTAGACAGCAATTATTATCTGGCAGGGCTGCTGTATCTGCCCGGCGTGAAAGCAGTCACCAGGCTTTGGTGGAAGTTATTGCCGGGGGCGAAAGGAAATAAACCGCCGGCTGTTTAATTTTGGAATAAGAGCCTGTGCCAGGCCTCCAGCACTAGACCTGGCGGCAAGCTTATGCATCTTTCTTTCTTGTAATCAAGTACATTAACACCAAGCGCTATGAACAAGACCTCTGTATTCGTTTGTATTGCTGCGTTGGCAGCAATGACCGGCTGTAAAACCAGCCCGGCACCCAGTTCGGGAGCCAGTGCCAGCACCACCCCACCGGCCGAAGCGCCCGCGGTGGCTACCAAACCTTCCCTTATGTACCCCAAAACCGAGAAAATAAACCACGTTGACACCTACCACGGCACCCAGGTGCCTGACCCGTACCGCTGGCTGGAAGCCGATACCGCCAAAAACGTGGCGGAATGGGTGAAGGCGCAGAACAAGGTCACCTTTGATTACCTGGCTAAGATCCCCTTCCGGGAGCAGATCAAGGAACGCCTTACCAAGCTCTGGAACTACCCTAAATACGGGGCTCCCTTCCGCGAAGGCGCCTATTACTATTTCACCAAGAACGACGGCCTCCAGAACCAGGCCGTGATATACCGCCAGAAAGGCCTGGACGGCACCCCCGAACTGTTCCTGGACCCCAACAAACTGTCCGCCGACGGGACCACTTCCCTGGGTAGCCTGGACTTCAGCAAAGACGCCAGGTACGCCGTTTACACCACCTCCACGGGCGGCTCAGACTGGCGCGATGCCTATGTGCTGGATGTGGCCACCGGTAAAAAACTGTCAGATGAGTTGCACTGGATCAAGTTCTCGGGCACCAGCTGGCACAAGGACGGGTTCTTCTACAGCCGTTACGCCGAGCCCACCAAAGGCTCCAAGATGGCCAACAAGAATGAGTACCACAAAGTGTACTACCACAAAGTAGGCACACCGCAAAGCCAGGACAAACTCATCTGGGAAGCCAAGCAATACCCGTTGCGTCTGCTCTTCGCCAGTACCACCGAGGACGAGAAATACCTGATCCTTACCGCCTCTGAGGGAACCAGCAACAACTCACTGTACGTGAAGGACCTGAGTAAACCCAACAGTCCCATTGTGCCGCTGGTAGAGACCTTTGACAAAGAATACGGCGTGGTGGAGAACATAGGCGACAAGCTCATTGTAGTCACCAATCAGGGCGCGCCCAAGTACAAGCTCATCCAGATAGACCTGAAGAAACCACAGCCTGCCAACTGGAAAACCCTGGTAGCGGAGACCGATAATGTGCTAGGTGGGGTAGATTTAGTAGGCGGCCGCCTAATCCTGAACTACATGAAAGACGCCGCCACGCTGGTGCGCGTGCATGACACCAACGGCAAATGGCTGCATGACGTGCAACTGCCCACGCTAGGCTCAGCCGCCGGATTCAGCGGCAAGAAGGAAGACAAGACCGTTTTCTACACGTTCAACTCGTTTACCTACCCTAGCGCCGTGTACCAATATGACATTGCCAGCAATAAATCTACTCTCTACCGCAAGGCGGAGGTAGATGTGGACATGGAGGCCTATGAAACCAAACAGGTCTTCTACCCGAGCAAGGACGGCACCAAGATTCCTATGTTCATTGTGCACAAGAAAGGCTTAGCCCTGAACGGCGATAACCCCACCTACCTCTATGCCTACGGCGGATTTAACGCCTCTACTACCCCCGGATTCAGCATCTCGCGCATGCTGTGGCTGGAGAACGGCGGCGTGCTGGCCATTGCCAACATACGCGGCGGCGGGGAATACGGCGAGGCCTGGCACAAAGCGGGCATGACCCCTAACAAGCAAAACGTGTTTGATGACTTCATCGCGGCCGCGGAGTACCTGAGAGACCAGAAATATACGGCACCGCAGAAACTGGCCATTGCCGGTGGTTCTAACGGTGGGTTGCTTATTGGTGCCGTAGCCAACCAGCGCCCAGACCTGTTCAAGGTGGCTCTGCCCGCCGTGGGCGTGATGGATATGCTGCGGTTCCATAAGTTCACCATTGGCTGGGCCTGGGTACCCGAATACGGTTCCTCAGATGACGCGGCGCAGTTTCAGAACCTCATGGCCTTCTCGCCTATTCACAACATCAAAGAGGGCGTGAGCTACCCGGCCACCCTGGTCACCACCGCCGACCATGACGACCGCGTGGTGCCGGCCCACTCGTTCAAGTACATTGCCACGCTCCAGGAGAAAGGCGCAGGGCCCAACCCCTACCTGATCAGGGTAGACGTGAAAGCCGGCCACGGCGCCGGTAAATCCACCACCGCCCAGATTGCCGAGGCCGCCGATGTGTGGTCGTTCACCTTCTACAACATGGGCGTGAACCCCTACGCGACTAAATAACACGTCTGCAAAAAGAGAAGCCGGGGCCTATGCTCCGGCTTTTTTATTGAAAGGCGGGTATTGTAACTTGCGCCTCGCCCGCCGGGCGAATTAACCAAAGAAAGACCATGAGTGTAACCGTTACCATAAGAAAAGGAATCGAGGCTGACCTGCCCGGCGTACATGCCCTGATTGTAGAACTGGCCGTGTTTGAAAAAGCCCCTAATGAAGTAACCAATACCGTAGAGGACATGCGCCGCGACGGCTTCGGGGACCAGCCTATCTTTGAGTTCTACGTGGCCGACTCTGTGGAGAAAGGCATTGTGGGGATTGCGCTGTACTACACGGCTTACTCCACCTGGAAGGGCAAGATGCTGTTCCTGGAAGACATTGTGGTCACGGAGACCCTCCGGCGCCAAGGCATAGGCCGCCAGCTGTTCAACGCCGTGGCGGAGGCTGCCAAGGAAGGGCATTACAAACGCATGAAATGGCAGGTGCTGGACTGGAACGAGCCCGCCATCAATTTTTATCGCAGCATAGGCGCCGACCTGGACGGGGAATGGATCAACTGTAACCTAAGCGAGCAGCAACTGCAGCAGTTGTAAAATCTATATAACTAATACTTATGAAAACAGCCTGAAGACAAATGCGTTTTCAGGCTGTTTTCATGAAAGGAGGGCTAAAACAGGAACTATGCGCGCCTTGCGGGAAGACCTTATTGCTTGTCGCTTTTCTCAACTACCTCCAGTACCGTCCTGAAGGCCACGTACTGCCCCGGGTATTTGGCCTGCATTCTGGCCTGCATGTCCTGGTCGTGCTCACGGTGGTATTCCAGCAGGTCGTCCATGTGGCGGGCATAGTATTGAATGGCGTAGGTAGAACCGCCGGTTTCCTCTTCTTCCATGACCTTGGCTATCTGGAAATTAAGAAAATAGGTGGTGGCCATAACGGCCGGAATATGGGTTTCCTGCATCCACTGCAGCCACTCGGCGGCCACGGTGTTGTCTATGCTTACGGTTTCGTTGAAAAGAATCATGTTCAAAATTAGTGCTTTCCTGGCATAGAAACAGCTATCAGGTAAAAATGGTGCCTTTCTGTTTTAAGCCCGTTTTAACTAAAACAGGCTTAAAACGCGGCTATTCATGGTAATCCAGGTCCTTGCTGAAGCTTTCCGGCAAGGTGCTGATAGACAGCAGGGCAATGAGAATGGAAACGGCTCCCAGCAAGGCGGCGGTTTCCAGAATGCCCAGGTTGTCTTGCAAACCTTTGAACGAGAGCGTAAGAATCACCACGGCCCCGCGCACAAAGTTAGGTACGGTGGTGGTGACGGTGGCCCGGATGTTGGTCCCGAACTGCTCGGCGGCAATGGTCACGAAAACGGCCCAGTACCCGCCGCCAAAGCCCAGCGCCACGCACAGGGCATAGAAATACGTCTCACTGGCTCCCTGCGCCAACAGGAACAGGGCAATAATGCAGGCCAGCAGCAGCAGAAAGATAGTGACCACCTTCTTGCGGCTTTTCAGTTTCTGGCTCAGCAGCCCGCTGGCCAGATCGCCCAGGGTAAGGCCCAGGTAGGAGAAGGCGATTCCCTTGGCCGCTGAGATAGGGGCCGGAATGTTCAGCGCCTGGCTGATCTCAGGGGAGAAGGTGATCAAGACCCCAATCACAAACCAAATAGGAATGCCGATCAGAATGCACTTAAGGTATTTCAGGAAACGGGTGGTGTTGGTGAACAAGCTCAGGAAGTTGCCCCGGGCCACGGCTTGTTGCTGGGTGCGGGCAAACATACCAGACTCATAGACCCCAATCCGGAGTACCAGCAACATCAGGCCCAGTCCGCCGCCCACAAAGTACGCGGTGCGCCAGTGAAAATACTCGCCAATGACCCCGGCCAGAATGGCCCCCGAGATACCCACCGACGCCACAATGGTGGTGCCATAGCCCCGCTTTTCCTTGGGCAATACTTCACTTACCAGCGTGATGCCGGCCCCTAATTCACCCGCCAATCCCAGGCCCGCCACAAACCGCAACCAGGCGTAGGCCTCCAGGTCGGTGACAAAACCGTTAGCGATGTTCGCGGCAGAGTACAAGAAGATAGACCCGAACAAAACCGAGATACGGCCCCGTTTATCGCCCAGAATGCCCCAGAAAATACCCCCCACCAGCATGCCTATCATTTGCATATTTATGAGACGTACCCCTTGCTCTAGAAGTGCGGCTGGTTGGGTTATTCCTAGCTCCTTAAGGCTATTGATCCTGACAATGCTGAAAAGCACTAAGTCATAGATGTCAACAAAGTACCCCAGGGCCGCCACAATCACGGCAGTGTTCAGGATTTTGGTGGTGGGAACCGAAGTAGAGGGCATGGACATAGAAAAGTCTTAATAGAGTAATTGGATTATTCTATATTTTGCGTATAAAGTAAATAATATAGAATATTTGATATAAATACTTTATTTACAGGTTGTTATATTTTTTAAAGTATTTTTGATTATACTTGATAGAAGTTAGGGCCATTTCATTGCCCTCGAAAAAAAAACTCATATTTTTGCTTAAGACTTGTAACCTTAAGCTAATGGGTACGTATAAAGCCGCTTTTTTTTCTGTTTCTCTGGCCATCGTCCTGTTAGGGTTAGTCTGGCCAAAAGTAGGGAGCTGTGATACTCCTGAAACTAAGGAAAAATCCTTGCTATGGAAAGTAAGTGGGAAAGGTATAAAGACCTCCTATCTCTACGGAACGTTCCATCTAGTACCCAAAGACCAGTTTTCATTGCCTAGAAAGGTAACACAAAAGCTGGAAAAATCCGAAACGGTGGTGTTTGAAGTAGACCTGGATAGCCCCAAGCTTTCCCGCATGATCTCTAAGTCCATGCACATGGCCAAACCCATTGAGAGCCTCATGACGGTACAGGACTATACCCTCTTCGCTAAGTTTGTAAGAGACAGCCTGGAGCGCAACATGCAAACCTTTCGGTACATAAAGCCGGCATTCCTGGGTCAATTACTGCTTTACCCCAAATTGCTGGGCTATAACCCAGAGTCTTATGACCTGGCCCTGCTTAACCTGGCCAAAAAGGAACGCAAGGATATCCAGTCCCTGGAGACCCCGGAAGAGCAGGTAGCTTTGTTTGAGAAAACCTCCCTGGAGACCCAGACCTCACAGCTTCTCCAGAATATAAAGCAGTTTGACCGCCAGCGGAAATTGATGAAAGGAATGCTGACCCTGTACCAGCAGGAAGACATTTACAGCCTCTATGACCTGATTAAGGCCCAATCTGGCTCAGAAGATTCAGAGGACCTGTTGCTGAATGAGCGGAACGAGAAATGGATGGCCCCCCTGCTGGCCATGATGCAGAAAAGCTCCTCTTTTGTGGCCGTAGGCGCCGCCCACCTGCCCGGAGAACAAGGACTGATTCAATTGCTAAGAAACCAAGGCTATAAAGTAGAACCCGTATTGAGATAAACCTTTACTATTTGAGATAAACATCTACTATCCCTACATCAACCAAAAGGCCAGCCTTCTATATAGAGGCTGGCCTTTTGGTTGATGTAGGGTTGCTGGCCCTGCTGTTTTGCGCACTCATTTACTGTTTGTGCATTGACTTATTGATAGAATAAAGTCAGCAGTGTGTCAAGAATAACCCTTTGAGGAATAGATCCATTGGCGTTCATAAAAAGAGTAGCCAGCAAACAGAAAAACAGGGTATCCTGTTTTGGAGCTCTTTTCTGAAAAACAGGCTCAAAACAGCTTGACTCATTATATAGTCTGCCTTATGCATTATCTATTTTCAGTTGTGTCATCCTGAAAGGATCTTGGTGGCGAACGGCAAGAACGCTGGAGCAAATGCTTTATTAGTTTGCCCGCAAGGTCGTTCCAACATTACAGAGGACGGAATAATCATTGCTGCCTAGGTGATCAAATCATCTAGAGTATCAATGCGCTCTGAAATGCTTTCTGAATTATTCTTAAGGCGCAAGGCACATAAAAAAGGCGCGGGAATTTTCTCCCGCGCCTTTTCATGTTTTAACAAATCGGTTCTGCCCGCTTACCCAAAAGGTACCATCACCTTAAGGCTTATGTTGCGGCCCATGTTGTACACCCCTGTCCGGCCGGTGGCTGGGTTTTCTGGGGCATATTTAAGGCGGCTGAGGTGGCTCTGGTAGGTTTTGTCCAGGATGTTGTTGCCAATGAGGTACACCGAGAGCCTGGTCTTGCCGGCGGCGTTTGTCAGGTTGCCGCCTATGCCCAGATTCAGCAGGCTGTACCCGGGGGTAGGGGTTTCGGTGTCAAAGGCGGTGTAGACCTTGTTCTGCGCAAAGTAGTTCTCCAGCTCCGCCTTGGCGTACCAGTTCCTGATATTGTTGCCGGCTTTAGGGAAGCTTACCCGCAGTTCTGAGCTCAGGCGTGGGGCCGGCGTAAAGGGCAGGTACTTCATGTCTTGGGGTACGTCTTTCTGGATGGAACGCACCCAGGAAAAGGAGTTCTCCAGGTGCAGCCAGTCCAGGGGGTGCGGGTGGATGTCAATGATAAACTCGCCGCCATACACGTAGGCATCGCCCTGCACATATTTAAAGGTGGGGGCCAGGTCATCAGCCTCGCCAGAAAGAGAATCGCCGCCCAGAACGCTGGTCAGTTTCTGCGCGAAGATGTAGTTCTGGATGTTGTTCCGGAAACCGTTCAGGCCCAGGGTTATGTGCTTAGTGTCATAGGTGAGGCCCGCGTCAAACTGAAGGCTGGTTTCGGGGTTCAGATCAGTGTTGCCCACCTCATACCGGAACGTGCCCTCATGCCTACCGTTGGAGGCCAGCTCGGCTATGTTAGGCGACCGGAAACCACGGGCCAGGTTGGCTTTCACGGTGAGGCGCTCATTCAGGCTGTAAGTGGCGCCCACGCTGCCCGAGATGTTGGAGAACGTGCTGGTGAAGGCGTCAAACTTGGTTTCAGAAGCGGCCGATGGATCAGTGGTGAATTCATCTTCATCAGTGAGGAACAGGGCGTCTGAGGTGACGCTGCGGTAGTCATAGCGCAGGCCGCCGCTCAGGTGCAAAGGTCCAAACTCCCGTTTCAGGTACGCGAAAACGCCGGCATCCCAGAGACGGTATTCGGGGATGATCACTTCTTCGCCCTCGTTGCGGTTCTGCTGCACCATGCCGTTCACGCCAATAGTGGGTTCCCAACCGGCCAGCTGCGACAGAAAGTATTTCACGTCATAGTTGACGGTGTTCAGGCGCATGGCCAGTTCTTCCTCATCTGTGTCTACCGGGTTGCCGTACTCGCGGCGCAGGTTCTGCTGCCAGGCCAGGTTGAAGGTAAGCCGTGATCTGTCAAAGACCAGGTTGTTCTGGGAGGCCACCCTGAAATGGTTGATGCGTTGCTGCGGAATACCAAGGCCATAGCCTTTCAGGTCATCATTTGTGACAGGTTCTTCTTCGGCCTCGCCGTTGCGGTTGACCAGTTTCAGGAACGTGCCTTCTTCGTCGCGCTTGCCCTCTACCAGGCCCACAGTCTGGTTAAAGGTGCTGAAGGCCAGATGGGAGTAGCCCCAGCTTTTGTTCAGGCCCACGTACCCGTTGGCATTGGTTTCCCTGAACCCCGAGTTGTACACGCGGCCATCAACCTCATTGCGGTAGTTGCCAGCCACTTTCTGGCTCAGGCGTGCGGCCCAGTTAAAGCCGTTCAGGTTGCCGGCGTTGTAGGCAGAATAGCCCAGCAGGTTGTTATTGGTCTGGTAATTTGTGGAGAGGTTGCCTATCACCTTGCCTTCGGCGATGGGGTCTGGCGTGAGGAAGTTTAGCACACCGGCAATGCCGTCTGAGCCATACATGAGGCTGCCGGGGCCTTTCACAATCTCGGCCCGGTCCACGGAGTACTCATCAATCTCAATGCCGTGCTCGTCGCCCCACTGCTGGCCTTCTTGCTTAATGCCGTCGTTAAGGGTAATGATGCGGTTAAAGCCCAATCCCCTGATGACCGGCTTGGAGATGCCCGCGCCGGTGGAGATCTGCGCCACGCCGGGGGTTTTGGCAATGGCGTCTATCACGTTGGTAGAGCTGGTGCGGTCCAGCTGCTCCCGGCCCACCACGGTGGTAGCTACGGGGTTCAGGCGGGCCTCGGTAGAAGAGGAAACGCCGGTCACCACTACAGCCCGAACTTCCACTACAGAAGGGGCCAGGGCCAGGTTAAATGTGGTGGCGCCGTTGATAGTAACCGGCAGCGCCTTGGTGATGTAGCCAACGTAGCGCACCTGGGCTAGAAAGCGACCCCGGGGTAGATTGTCAAGCTGGTAATGGCCGTTTAGGTCAGTAGAGGCGGCGCGTTTCAGGTCGGTGAGGTAAATAGTGGCCCCAATGAGCGGCGCGTTGGTCTGGCCGTCTGTAATGGTGCCCGAAAGTGTGTTGGAGGCTTGGGAGAAGGCGTTGCCGACATTCAGCAGCAGGGCCGCCCAAAGCAGGAAATATTTTGGAAAAGACATTCTATCTAATTTAAGAAAATAGGAAGACAAGCCGCTAATAGCAGCTTGAGCCCCGGCCGTTTATCTATACGGCGGGCTTTAAAAAAATGGAATTCTGGCCCTGCGCAGAGGAGGGTTGAATTCTGGGGAAGGTAAGATTAGGCTACAGCCGGCGGGCCGCGCGGAGAGGCGGTGTGCGGGTAGCTGAATTTCCAGATAAACGCGTAGCCGGGCTGGTAACTATCTACCAGGGCAAGGGGGGCGGTGAACGCCACCACGGTTTCTGAAGGTTGAAAAGAGGTGTTGAAAAGCTCGGCGGTAGGGCAGTGCGTGTGCTTTCCGTCTATGTGCGTGCGGCGCTCATCATGCGCTTTGTGTTCTGTGTGCGTGTGGGCATGCAGTGCCACCAGTACCTTGTCAGGCACCATCACCCGCATAAATAGCAGGAGCAAGAGGTAGGCACTTAGGTTCCGGAGGTTTCGCACAGACAGCTGGTGTATCTACAAATATAAGCCAACAATCTTTTATTTTGGTAAGTAACCGCTGGTCAAACCAATAGTTTTTGAGATTGGCAAGAAGCCGTTTTAGGGATGTTTTCCGGAAAACAGGCCTAAAACGGCTTTTGTTTACTTTCTGCGCCTGAATAAGGTGACATTTCTGAAGGGTGAAATTTTTAGGGATTTCTGCCATCCTGTCACTTTTGCCGCTCTGGAACAGCTTTTGCCAAGCCTCCTCTACAAAGCGCAACACACAACATTTTATATACCACTGAAATGGAAGAAAAAGGCACGATTTCAATTCACACCGAGAACATTTTCCCCATCATCAAGAAATTCTTGTACTCAGACCACGAGATTTTCCTACGCGAATTAGTTTCTAACGCCGTGGATGCGAGCCAGAAAGCCAAGAGCCTCTCCAGCATTGGCGAGCTGCAAGGCGAGCTGGGCGAGCTGAAAGTGACCGTGAAGGTAGACAAGGAGAAAAAGCAGATCATCATCTCAGACAACGGGATAGGGATGACTGCCGAGGAGATCAAGAAATACATTAACCAGATTGCCTTCTCCGGCGCCACCGAGTTTGTGGAACGCTACAAAGACTCCAATGCTGACAAGAGCCAGATCATCGGGCAGTTCGGTCTAGGGTTCTACTCGGCGTTTATGGTGGCCAGCACCGTAGAGATTGACACCTTGTCACACCAAGAAGGCGCCGAGGCGGCCCACTGGGTGTGCGACGGCTCCACGGAGTTCACCATCACCAACGGTACCCGCCGCGAGCGCGGAACGGACGTGATCCTGAACATAGCTGAGGATTCTGAGGAGTTCCTGGAAGAGGCCCGCATCCAGACCATCCTGAACAAGTACTGCAAGTTCCTGCCCGTACCGGTAGAGTTCAACGGCGAGGTGATCAACAACCCTAACCCTATCTGGACCAAGTCGCCATCTGATTTGACCGATGAGGACTACAAGAACTTCTACAAAGAACTGTACCCGTTCTCTGAGGACCCGCTCTTCTGGATTCACCTCAACGTGGACTACCCGTTCAATTTGACCGGTATCCTGTACTTCCCGAAGGTGAAGAACGAGTTTGACTTCCAGAAAAACAAAATCCAGCTCTACAGCCGCCAGGTGTTCATCACCGATGAGGTGAAAGACGTGGTGCCGGAGTTCCTGATGCTGTTGCACGGCGTGATTGATTCTCCGGACATTCCGTTGAACGTGAGCCGCTCGTTCCTGCAGGCAGACGCCAACGTGAAGAAAATCAATACCTACATTACCCGTAAGGTAGCCGATAAACTGAACGAGCTCTACAAGAAAGACCGCGCCTCTTACGAGGAGAAGTGGAATGACATTGCAGTGTTTGTGAAATACGGCATGCTCTCAGATGATAAGTTCTATGAGAAGGCCAAGGATTTTGCCTTGCTGCAAAACACCGAGGGCAAGTACCACACCCTGGAAGAATACCGCACCTTGGTACAGGCCAACCAAACCGACAAAGACGGCAACTTGATCATCTTGTACACCACCGATGTGGAGAAACAGCACGCGTTCATTGAGACGGCCCAGAACCGCAACTATGATGTGGTGAAACTGGATACCATGATTGACCCGCACTTCATTGGCCAACTGGAGCAGAAACTGGAGAAGACCACGTTGAAGCGCGTAGACGCCGATACCATTGACAAGCTCATCCAGACCGATGCCAAACCGGAGAGCGTGTTGTCTGAGGAAGAGACCACCCGTCTGAAGGAACTGTTTGAGAAAGCAATCTCTAACCAGAACATGACGGTAACGGTAGAGGCCCTGAGCACCGACGAGCAGCCGGTAATCATTACCCTTCCTGAGTTCATGCGCCGCATGAAAGACATGAGCCGCATGGGCGGCGGAGGCATGATGATGATGGGCAACATGCCCGACATGTACAACGTGACCATCAATGCCAACCACCCGGTAAACCACCGCATCTTAAAGCACAATGACGAGCGCGGCGAGAAGATTGCCAAGCAAGCCTATGACCTGGCGCTATTGTCGCAGAACATGCTTTCCGGAGCAGCCTTAACCGCGTTTGTGAAACGCAGTGTGGAGCTGATTGACAAAGAATAGTCTGCTGGTTTAGCCAAGTTTTAAGAAAAAGAGGCCGGAAATGTTCCAGCCTCTTTTTTCGTTTTTAGCGTTCTGGGTTTTACTTCTCAAATTTTTATAAGTCTCTTTATAAGTCTCTTTTGTCTTCCTCTATTTCTCTTACTCTCTGGGCCTTCTTATCTGATCTCAAAGTCTCATTTCACGTCTTTCTCCTTCTCTTTGTCATCCTGAAAGGATTTTGGTGGCGAACGGTAATGACGCTTGGGCAAACGCCTTTCTAGTTCGGCCACAAGGTCTTTTGAGGATGACAAGAGGAAATGGTAATGCTTATTCTGTAAACCATCTATCGTCTTATGATGAAGGTATATAACAGGCGAGTCTACTTTTTAATATTTATTAAATACCTTCTTTAGCTGCCAAGATCTCTTTACATTAGCTGCTACCCACAGAAAAATCTGAACACTAAACCTATCAGTTCCTCCCCATGCCTAACTCATTTTTATCTCTTCTGTCTATAGGGCTGCTCACGGTGGCACTGGGCATTGGGTCCTGTACCAAAACCACATCCATCAGTTCTGTTAACAAAGCTGCCACCTCTGGCAAAAGCCTGATCACGGGCGCAGACCAAACGGAGAAATACGTGCCTTACCTAAAAGGCAAAAAGGTAGCCATGGTGGTGAACCAGACCTCTATCATCGGTAATAAACTAAGCGTGGACAGCCTGCAGAAGCTGGGTGTGCAGATCGTGAAAATCTTCGGGCCAGAGCATGGTTTTAGGGGTAATGCCAGCAACGGAACGCATGTGGGTGATGAGGTAGACGCCCAAACGGGTATTCCCATTATCTCGTTGTACGGCAAAAAGAGAAAGCCCAGCAAAGAGGACCTGGCGGGGGTAGACGTGCTCATCTATGACATTCAGGACGTGGGCGTTCGGTTCTATACCAACATCAATACGCTGCGCGATGTCATGGAAGCCGCCGCCGAGCACAACGTGGAGCTAATGGTGCTGGACCGGCCTAACCCGCATGCCTACATGATAGACGGGCCCATCCTGGACATGAAGTACAAGTCGGGTATCGGGCAGTTCCCAATTCCTATTGCGCATGGGTTGACGGTGGGAGAGTTTGCGCAGATGGTGAACGGCGAGGGCTGGATGGAGAAGGGCCTGAAGCTGAACAAACTCAACATCATCAAAATCGCCAATTACCACCATGACCTGCCCTACGTGTTGCCAGTGAACCCTTCGCCCAACCTCAATACCGCGCAGTCTATTATGCTCTACCCCAGCACCTGCCTGTTTGAGGGCACCATCCTGAACCTCGGCCGGGGCACCTACATGCCCTTTACCGTGCTGGGCGCGCCAGCCCTGCAAGGCAAGTATACGTTCTCCTTCACGCCCGTGGGAATCAAAGGCATGAGCGAAACCCCGTTGCACATGAATGAGGTCTGCTACGGCCTGGACCTGCGCGGGTATGACGTGGAACAGCTGCGCCGGAAGCGACAAATTAACCTGGGCTGGATGATAGAACTCTACAACGCCTATCCGCAGAAAGAGAAGTTTTTTGACTCTTCCTACAGCAGGCAGATGGGCGTGATTGAACGGCTGGCCGGCGTAGCCGATTTCCGGAAGCAGATTCAGGAAGGCTGGTCTGAAGAGAAAATCAGGCAAACCTGGCAACCGGGCTTAGCAGCCTACAAAGAAATGCGGAAGAAATATCTGCTGTACAAATAGAAGCGCCCTTCCCGTTTTAAGCCTGTTTTTGCCAAAAGAGGCCGGAAATGCTCCGGCTTCTTTTGTTTGATGATAGTAGGGGCAGGTCAGGCCAAAGAGGTGATATTTTCAGGAACCCGACGGCTTCTAAGCCAAAGATTGACCAGCAGCAGAATAAAGATAATCCCGCTGATAGCCGCCACCAACATATGCGTGTAGGGGAGTTTCATGCCCAGCGTGAGCAGGCACATATTGCCCGTAGCCAACCCGACGATGATTTTCTCTAAAGTGCTGAGCAGCGGTAACCTAAGGAGGTTTACAGCCGCCAGTATGAACGTGAGCAGCCCGAACACAAACGCCAGGGTGCCGGAAAAAGGTGCCACGGCCAGGGTAGCCACCGCGGCCACCAGAACAACCCATGGCCAGCGTCCCGTCCGGAAAGCTTCCAGCGGTGAAGGCGTAGTTTCCGGCGCCGGTGCCGGCGAAAACAGGAACCAGAACCGCTTATACTCATAGGCCAATAGCAGCAGGTTCAGGAATAGAAAGACCGCGTTCACGTATGGCGTTCCGGCCCAATTCATAGAGACGGTGACCGCCAGAATGGAGATGTTCATGGGCACCAGCATGATGGCCCCCAAAGTGCTGAACCGCTGCGAGAACAGCAAAGCCCCGCAAATAACCTGGCTCCCGGCCACCACCTGCGCAAACAGGCCTAACCCATATTTGGCCAGGCTCTCCTCCAGCCACGGCGGACCAATCAACTGCCCGAATTGACCGTGCGTGAGTTTGCAGACCCCCGCTGAGAAAAAGATATATCCCAGAAACAGCCGGATAAGCAGCACCAAAAAGTCTTTGTTCTGAAGCATAAAATAAGAGTGCTTAGTGATAGAAAATTAGTAGAAGGAACCTCTCATATATTACAGCAAGTCAGGCTTTTCCCACTAGAAATCTTATACGCTCACCAGCACCCGGCAGGCCAGTTTACCAAACGCCTGCTCAAAGAAGATGCGTTTCTGACTCGTTTCAAAAAAAGAGGCCGGAAACAATCCGGCCTCTTTCCAGGGTTTTTAAGCGTTGGGTAAAGAATCAGGCTCCTATTTTCACGGAGGTCATGGTGAGGGAGCCACCCACCATTTTGTCATTGAAGAACGTGGCGTCTTCGTTTTTGCCCTGCAGCCCCAGCGTATACATAAGCGGAAGGTAGTGCTCAACCGTGGGGATGGCCAGCAGGGCTTCCTTGCCCAGGGTCTGGTAGTTGATGAGCGGCTGGTGGTCACGCGCCAGGATCAGTTCCTTGAACTTCTCATTGATGGTCTGGGTCCAGTCAAAGCCGCCGCCGTTGATCATGCCCCAGTCCATCATGCGCAGGTTGTGCACCATGTTGCCGCTGCCCACTATCAAGACGCCTTTCTTACGGAGCGCGGTGAGTTCCTTGGCCAGGTCATAGTGGTACTGGGGGCCTTTGGTGTAGTCAATGCTGAGCTGTAAAACGGGTACTTCAGCATCTGGATACATGTGCCGGATGATGGTCCAGGTGCCGTGGTCCAGGCCCCAGTCATGGTCCAGTTCTACGTGCGCAGATTTGACCAGCTCTGCGGTCTCCTTGGCCAGCGCGGCATGCCCCGGCGCGGCGTACTGCACGGCAAACAGCTCTTTGGGGAAGCCCCCGAAGTCATGGATGGTCTTGGGGAAGTCCATGGCCGTGATCTTGGTGCCTTTGGTAAACCAGTGCGCCGATACCACCAGCACCGCTTTGGGAGCGGGTATCTCCTTCGCCATCTTGCCCCAGTGCTGGCTGAACTCGTTGTCTTCAATGCCGTTCATAGGCGACCCGTGGCCAATAAAGAGCACGGGCATGGTATATTCCTGGGGGGTAAGTTCCCCGGTAAATTTTCTGAAAGCGCTTAATGTCGTCATCGTAATGGCTCCTCCGGCTGCTAGTTTTAAAAAGCTTCTTCTTTCCACGGTACATCAAATAAACGGGTGAAGAAAAGTCTGTGAAAAGGCTGGCGGGACTGTTTTTAAAACACAGCCTGCCTTGCCTCAGGTTCACTACACAAAGGTCGGGAAGGGCTGCACCGAAAAGAATAAGGTAGTTTAAGAAATGAGCGCTGCTTCTTTGATATTACACTGCCGCAAGTTTATCGCTAGCGTAACTTGTGGCTTGGCATGGAGTAAGTTTATAAACTTACCTACTCTGCACCTTCTATCTATTTCAAGGACCTTTCTTTCCGGCAGAAGAAGGGAAGTTGAAAACTCCCCACTATAAGAAACCACAAGTTACGCTAGCGCTAAACTTGCGGCAGGGAAACGTCATTATTTTTTACCAGTTTACGAAAAGTCCTGCCGGTAGAGGTCCAGGCCCTCAGATTTGATGGAGCTGAAGAACTCGGGCGTGATGCCCAGGTAGGAGGCAATGTGGTACTGGGCAATGCGCTGGCTGAGCGTGGGGAACTTGAGCAGGAAATCGCGGTAGTTCTGGGCGGCCGTCTGGGTCATGCCCGTGAGCATGCGCTTCTTAAACGCGAAGTAGCCGTTTTGGAGCAGTTTTCTGAAAAACAGGTTAAAAACAGGATACTGCTTAGTGAGCCGGTCAAAGGCATTGTAGTTAATGGCCACATATTGCGTGGGCTCCAGCGCCTGGATAGACAGCAGGGCGGGTTTGTTGAACGCCACGTCACTGATCCAGTAGCCTTCTATGGCAAACTCCAGGTTCACTTCCTTGCCGGACTGGTCTATGATGAAGGACCGCAGGCACCCGCTCTGCACAAAATACAAGGCATGGTTCTGATCGCCGGTGCGCAGGAGAAACTCCTTTTTCCTGGCCTCTTGGGGTTCACAGATCGCCAAAAAAGCCGCCTCTTCCTCTGGCGTGAGGGAGACATGCTGATGAAGGGCGGCTATAATGGTGGCGTGGGTCAAAAGATATGGAGAGGCTTTTCTGTTGACAGGAGCAGTTATTTTACGGATTCGGCGTGCTTTTTAAAGTTGTCCAAGATGGCTTGCCAACCGGCTCTTTGCAGGTCAACGGAATTCTGGTCTTCCACCTCAAATGTCTCTGTTACCTGGGTCTGGCCGTCTTGACCGTCAAACGTGATGGTCACCTGACGGTCATCGTCTAGCTGGCCCACAATTTTCTTATAGGGAATTACCTGCTCATAGGTGCCGGAATAGTCAAAGCCCATGCTGCCGTCTTTGGCTTCCATGCGCCAGACAAACCGTCCGCCGGGTTGCAGGTCATTGGTGGCGTTGGGGCATTGCCACGTGTCTGCGGCAAAGTTCCACTGCGTGATGTGTTCTGGGGTGGTCCAGCGTTCCCATACTTTCTCTACGGGCTGTTGAACGGTGGTCTCAACGGTTACGGTTGTCTTGGCTTCGTTTTCCATAGCATATAGTGTTAGTTAATTAGGTCTGTTGGAAGCAGGGTGATTTTGTGATAGAAGGCGCTACCAATCCGCGCAAAGCCTTGCCTTGGCGGCCAGAAACTCCTGCCACATCTCCTGCACAATCTCGCCGGCGGGCTTTATGTCATGCACCAGAGCGGCGGCCTGGCCAATCTCCAGTTCGCCTTCTTCCAGGTCACCCTCGTACATGCCCCGCTTGGCCCGGCGGGAACCCAGCAGTTCTACTAATTCAAGAGTAGAGGCACCGCGAAGTTCGGCGGCTTTTACGTCCTGGTAGAATTTGTTCTTGAGCAGGCGCACGGGCGTGAGTTGCTTCAGGGAAAGCTCGGTGTCGCCTTCCTGGGTATGGATCACGCGGTCTTTGAAGCTGGGGTGTGCGCTGGATTCCACGCTGGCTACAAAACGGCTGCCTACCTGCACGCCCTCGGCTCCTAAGGCCAGTGCCCCGAAGATACCCCTGCCATTTGCAATCCCGCCGGCGGCAATCAAAGGCAAGCTCACCGCCTCCCGTATCATGGGGATCAAACAGAAGGTAGTGGTTTCCTCGCGGCCATTGTGCCCGCCAGCCTCAAAGCCTTCGGCTACAATGGCATCTACGCCGGCCTCTTCACATTTGCGCGCGAACTTCACGTTGCTCACCACATGTATCACCTTGGCGCCGTTGTCCTGAAGCTTTTTGGTCCAGGTTTTGGGGTTGCCGGCAGAGGTCACTATCACGGGCACCTTCTCCTCCATGATGATCTTGAAATGCTCCTCCAGGTCTGGGTACAGCAGCGGCACGTTCACGCCAAACGGTTTATCTGTGGCTGCCTTGCATTTCTGGATGTGCTCCCGCAGCGTATCTGGGTACATAGAGCCGGCGCCAATAAGGCCCAGCCCGCCGGCGTTGCTCACCGCCGCCGCCAGTTTCCAGCCACTGCACCAGATCATGCCGGCTTGTATAATAGGGTATTGTATGTTGAAGAGTTGGGTAATTCTGTTTTGCATGGTATCAAGTATCAGGTAGCAAGTATCAAGATGAACTTCCTGAATTACCTACCTGATGTTTAAAGGTAAATTATAAAAGTCTTGCTTCGTGATACGCACTACCTGCTACGCTTCTCAGTTGCTAAAATCAATCTCGGTGCTGTCGCCAATGTTCAGGCGCTGGCTCAGGCCTTTGAGCGAGGAATCTGAGCCAACCAGCGAGTCTTCCAGCACAGCGTAGCCCAGTTCGGCGTAGCCGCCGATGATGGAGTTGCGCACAATGGTGTAGTTCAAAATAGCGCTCTCACCAATAGCCACGTTGGGCCCCACAATGGAGTTGGAGATCTGCACGCCTTTGCCAATGCTCACCGGCGGAATAATGATGGTGTTGGGAAACTCGGGGTAATCGGCGCGTTTGAACTCAGGGCGGTTGAGCAGGGTGGCGTTGGCCTGGAGCAGGGTTTCCTTGCGGCCGCAGTCAAACCAGTGGTCTACCGTGAGGGGCACCATTTGCTCGCCGGTCTCAATCATGTGCATGAGGGCGTCGGTGAGGTGGTGCTCGTTCTGGGTACGTATATCATGGTCAATGATGTATTCCAGGGCCTCGGCCAGCTTAGCGGGGTGCGCAATTTTGTAGAGCCCTACCAGCGCGAAGTTGGATTTAGGGATCTTGGGCTTCTCCACCACCTTGGTGATAAACCCAAAGCGGTCTATGTCGGCAATCCCGAACATAGAGGGCGTCTTCACCATTTTCACGCCCAGCATGGTGTGCTCAGACTGCATGAGTTGCTGCATGTCTACGTCTACAATGGTGTCGCCTAACTGAATGAGCACACTGTCTTCGTTCCGGAAGGTTTCCCGGGCGGCCCACAGGGCATGGCCCAGGCCTTCACGGGGCTGCTGCACCACAAACTCGGCCTGTATGTTGGGGTACTTGCGCTGCACGTAATGCATGATCTTTTCGCCCAGGTAACCCACCACAAACACAAACTGGGTAATGCCCGTGGTTTGCAGGCGTTCAATAATATGGCCCAGAATGGCTTTTCCGGCCACCGGAACCAGCGCTTTGGGTTGGGTGTGGGTATGCGGACGTAAACGGGCGCCCATGCCAGCCACCGGAATTACTGCTTTCATACAAACAAAAGGAAGGCTTTTACTCCCCAAGCTACGCAATTCTGCCGGTTTTCCTGCACAGGAGGCAGTGAGGTTTTGGAGAGCAAAGCAGGCCCTTGGTGAAATAACAATAGCCTTTCTTGAATATTTGAGCAGAACCTTGCTACCTTTAGCAAGGTGCAATCCCTTTTAAAAGGGAGCCCGCAGAAGTCTGTTTTAGGGCTGTTTTAACGAAATTCAACCAAAACCGTACATTCTAGGCGCCCACTCCGTATAGAGGATGCTTCTATGCCTGAAGTACGCATGTAACTAATACCTATACCGCATAACAAACCCACCACTATGAAAAAATTATTGCTTTACTTCTTCGGTCTGGTAGTCCTTCTCTCACAGACCTCCTGCGGGTACAATGACATGGTAACCAAAGACGAACAGGTGTCCAGTTCCTGGGCCCAGGTGCAGAACGCGTACCAACGCCGCGCCGACCTGATCCCTAACTTGGTGAACACCGTGAAAGGCGCCGCCAACTTTGAGAAGTCAACCCTGGAGGCGGTCATCAACGCCCGCGCCAAGGCCACCAGCATCCAACTGAACGCCGACCAATTGACGCCCGAGAACATGGCTAAGTTCCAGGAAGCCCAGAGCCAACTGAGCGGCTCGCTCTCCAGACTGATGGCTACCGCCGAGGCGTACCCAGACCTGAAGGCTAACCAGAACTTTCTGGAACTGCAGGCGCAGCTAGAGGGCACGGAGAACCGCATTACGGTAGAGCGCCAGAAATTCAACGGCTCGGTGCAGGACTACAACTCCTACATCAGGGCGTTCCCGCGCAACTTCTTCGCCGGCTGGTTCGGGTTTGAGAAGAAAGGCTACTTTGAGGCCGATGCCGGGGCCCAGAAAGCGCCTACGGTTACTTTCTAAAGTAGCACAAAGCAACCCGTATCAGGTAGCAAGACTTTAAAAGTATTGCCTTTGCCGGTACGTGCAACGCCTCAACCTCTTCTGTCGTTTTGGGCCTGTTTTCATGAAAACAGGCCCAAAACGCATTTCTTTCCTTGACTCAGGACTCCAGACTCAGAATTCCTTTTTATGGCGCGTGAAAACATCACCGAAGCAGATGAGGCCATTATTGTAAAGGCCATTCAGGACGCTGAAAACAACACCTCTGGCGAGATACGGGTGCACATTGAAGACACCTGTGATGGCGAGGTCCTAGACCGGGCCGCCCAGGTCTTTGCCTATCTGCACATGCACCAGACCAAACTCCGCAACGGCGTGCTGTTCTATGTGGCCATGAAAAGCCATAAGTTTGCCGTGCTGGGAGATGCCGGCATTAATGCCGTAGTACCCAAGAATTTCTGGGAAGACATTACCCAACAGGTGATCGCAGATTTCAAGCAGGGCAAATACGCCCACGGCCTGAGCATAGGCATTAACAAAGCTGGTGAGCAGCTCAAGCATTTCTTCCCTTACGCCGGAGAGCACAAAGACATCAATGAGTTGTCTGATGATATTTCCTTCGGTAGTACCCTAGACGAGACCCCAACTAAATGAGAAAACATATCTGGCTTCTGGGCATGCTGTGGTGCTGGGCACTTACCGGGCTGGCGCAGGATTTCCCGCCCCGGCCTACGCCCCCGCGCCTGGTCAATGACCTGGCCAATATCCTTTCCCCGGAGGAAGAGGCGGCCCTGGAGCAAAAACTGGTCAACTACAGTGACAGTACCTCTACCCAGATTGCCGTTGTCAACATTACCTCTATTGGTCCCTATGACATCTCTGACTACGCGTTTCAGTTAGCTGAGCAGTGGGGCATTGGCCAGAAGGGCAAGAACAACGGTATCTTAATCCTTACCGCGGTGCAGGAGCGCAAAGTATTCATTGCCACCGGCTACGGCATGGAAGGCGTGGTGCCAGACGCTATTGCCAAACGCATTACAGAATACACCATCAAACCCGAGTACCAGCAGGGCAATTACTACGCCGGCCTTGACAAAGGCACCAGCTTTATCATAGACGTGGCCAGCGGCGAATACAAAGCCGATCCCAAAGAGCGGCAGGGTGAGGATGAAGGCGGAATCCCCTTCCTTTGGATCATCATTGGTGTCTTAATTATCATCTTTATCATGAGCCGTAGAGGCGGTGGCAAAGGTGGCCGGGGCGGCGGCATGCGTACCCTGGGCGGACCTTTCTTCCCACCCGTTATCTTCGGTGACTTCTCTGGCGGACGCGGCGTGTTTGGCGGCGGCGGTGGTGGCTTTGGAGGAGGGGGTGGCGGTTTCGGCGGCTTCGGGGGCGGAAGCTTCGGAGGCGGCGGGGCAGGCTCTAGTTGGTAGCTTTTCGTCTTCGCCAAGGAAGGATTTGATTTTATAGAATGTGTTTTGGGCTTGTTTTCTTGAAAACAGGTTTAAAATGATGGAAGATAGCCTTTGCTGGTTTTTAACTGGTGAGGGCTTTTTCTTTTTAAGCAATTCGCCGTCTTCGCCGTTGTTGGTGTTCTCACCAACGACTAAGACTGCTTCTCCTTCTGCCATTGCGCTTTTACTCTCTAATCCCCTCCTGTCAAGCCTCCAGACTATAGTTGCACCCGGCCCGCGTCTGTCTCTTTTCTCCTTGATAAGAAAAGTAATCAAAAGAATCAAGAACCCCCGAACTCGCTGCCGCTCAGACAGGCGGGGCATCAAAAAGGTACCACCGGGCAACCGTCCTCTGCTGCGTAGGGAGCTTACGCCGTTGCCAATTGTTCCGCTACTGCTTGCCCTGCCCATGGTTCGGGCTACGCGGCAGCGGCCCTCCGCCAGGTCCAGGGCAGGTAAGCCTACTGCTGCTGGTCCGCTGCAATGCCTGCATCGCCCGGCGGGTGGAAGATTTCCCAGTTAGAACTGCCTTGGCTCAAAAGACCTCATAGCTTGCGCAGCTCCTGCGAGCGTCTGTGCCAATGGCTTTCCTGCAGTAGGGTGACGCCACGTTAATGTAGGGACAGGGCTTGACCTGTCCGTGGTTCCAGCTGCTAGGGGCTTGTTTCTTTTAATATCCCTGAGAACCGGTTTTGAGGCTGTGCCTCACGGAAGTTGAAAGCTTCCGCCCATGGTAGGTCCAAGTTGAGAAACTTGAACCAGGGTGGGAAATAGGTGGAAGAGAGAGTTAGATTGTTCTTCTCTTTATTTTACTTTCAAGTGTGGAATGAGCAATGATTTGACATCTTCAAACAAAAGAAAGATATATGCGAATACTTTCCCTTTTAACGGTGATGTCTTTATTGATTTTTAGCTCTTGTGGTAATGAAAAAACCGTTGATACTAAATTGCCATTGCCACCAGAGATAGAACTTCATTCTATCATCAGGACTATAATCCAGGAGGATAGTTTGCCGGTTCTTATTGGTAAGTCAGGACAATATTCTTTGAGTGCTGTGGTAAACAGCTTTAGGATTTTACTAGATACTTCTAATCATCCTGTTGTCTTACCCGGGGAAGGTATACGGTGGAAAGATTTGCTTTCAGTCAAAGCTGATTCTTTAGGCACTAGTAAGTTATTTGCACCAGAGGATTCTGCATACCTTATGTTATTAAATAGCACTTGGTTGAAAAAGCGTAATACCATTAAAAATTTAAGAGCAGACGGAATAAAAGTAGAGGCTTTGTTGAATCTGGAAGAAAAGTTAAATGAATCTCCAGGAAAAGCAACCGCGTTTTATATCTTCTCCAACCCTGTGGTTTCTAAAGACTTTTCTAGAGCCTACATAGAATTGGCCTTTGCTTGTGACCGCTTATGTGGTTATGGTCATTCCTATAGTTTAAAAAAGGTGGATGGGAGATGGCGTATTGTTAATGAAGAGATAACCTATTTTGAATAAAACAGAGAAGCCGCTCCAAATGGGGCGGCTTCTCTGTTTTTATGGACATGTGCTGGTTATAAATAGCACATTAAACCTATGCGTTTCGGTTCAGGCAGTTGAGGTCTTCAAAGGCCTCTTTAAGGCGGGCAATGAAGGTCTCTTCGCCTTTGCGTAACCACACGCGGGGGTCATAGTATTTCTTGTTCGGGCTGTCTTCGCCGTCGGGGTTGCCGATCTGGGCTTGCAGGTAGCCTTTTTTGTCTTCGTAGTAGTTCTTGATGCCGTCCCAGAATGCCCACTGCATGTCAGTGTCAATGTTCATTTTGATGGCGCCGTACTCAATGGCTTCCTTGATCTTCTCTTTCTCAGAGCCAGAGCCGCCGTGGAATACAAAGTGTACCGGGTTCTCAGAGGTGCCGTATTTCTGCTGGATGAAATCCTGGGAGTTTTTCAGGATCTCGGGGCGAAGCTCGACGTTGCCGGGCTTGTACACGCCGTGCACGTTTCCGAAGGCGGCCGCTACAGTGAAGCGATGGCTGATCTTCTTCAGTTCCTCATAGGCATGGGCTACGTGCTCTGGCTGGGTGTAGAGGTGCGCGCTGTCAACGTCTGAGTTGTCTACGCCGTCTTCCTCTCCACCAGTCACGCCCAGTTCAATTTCAATGGTCATGCCCAGTTTGTTCATGCGGTCCAGATATGAGGCGCAGGTAGAGATGTTCTCTTCCAGTTCCTCTTCAGAAAGATCCAGCATATGGGAGCTGAACAGGGGCTTGCCGTGTTGGGCATGGAATTTTTCGCCGGCATCTAGTAAGCCGTCAATCCAAGGCAACAGTTTGCGGGCGGCATGGTCTGTGTGCAACACCACCGGTACGCCATAGGCCTCGGCCATTAAGTGTACATGGTGCGCGCCAGAGATAGCCCCAGCAATAGCAGCGGCCTGGCCGTCATTGTTAAGGCCTTTGCCCGCATAGAATTGCGCGCCGCCCTGGGAGAATTGAATGATAACCGGCGAGTTTACCGCCTTAGCTGTTTCTAGAACCGCGTTGATGGAGTTAGTGCCAATCACGTTTACGGCTGGCAGTGCGAAGTTGTGTTTGTTGGCGTAATCAAATAAGTCCTGCACCTCATCTCCGTACAGAACACCAGGTCTAAATTTTGGCATCGGTTTACTAGTTATGTCTGTGAGCAAACTTAACTAATTTATCTGGAAGGTTCTACACCTTCTTCTTGCGTGCCAGCTTCTCATACTCCCGTTCAGTGGCATCATCCTGGAAGCCATAATAGGCGTCATAGAAATTGAAGGCCAGGCCTGTTCCCCAGCCAAAGGTCACCCAGGCGGGCCAGGGCAAGCCATCTACCGTAAAGCTATCTCCGTTGGAGAAATGCCAGACGGCCCACATAACCAGGTTAACCATTAGGTACGTGAACAGGTGTCTGCGAAAAGCTACCCGCTTTTTCGCCATTTTCCAGAGGAGCTTGTCTTTCTCAATTTCCATAGGTGAAATGTTTTAGATCCTACATGAAGATACAAGATGCACTTGCAAAGTGCTAATAATTAGTAGTTAAGTTAAAACGAAGGATATGGAGAAGTGTTCGGTTCAAGGATAGAATTACACTGTAATGCCTACATTCTATGGCAGAAAGGCGGAAAAATTTATTCTGTTGTGCAAGAGTGGTTTCCTTTGATGGGAGCGAGGAAGTGGACATCAGCTTTGGTTCTTGGGCTCTAGGGACACCAGCAGCAGCGCAGGTATTGCGTTGGTTGTGGGGCTAATGCCGTTTCTTCAAAGACCTCGTAGCGTTCACAGCTCCTGCGAGCGTCTGTGCCGATGGCTCATGCGGATATGGTCTTTTATGTAGACACCCCCCTTCGCCCCCCTCAAGGGGGAGTTTGCGTTGAAGAGGCGTTGCAGTGTTTTGGGCCTGTTTTTCAAAAAATGGGCTTAAAACACATTCCTCACACGCGCCATGCTGTCCGGGGATTTGCAATCCGCCGGGAACCAAGGACAAAATCGCAACCGTCGGGGATTGCAAATCCCCCCTTTCGGAACTTCCGGATTGCAAATCCGGAAGAGCTAAACTTTCATTCCCCCGTTTCCAGTCTTTACCTCGAGCGCCTCGCTTGTGGCCCTGTGATAGCTTTACTAAGAGCGATAAACAAGTCTAGGCCGCAAGGGCAGTGCGAGGGGGAAAGACGGGGCCCCGCGGCCGTGAGCGCTCGGAGGGAACAAATGAAACAACCAAGCATAAGGACTCAGGCAAGAAAGGATACTACGCGAGCAATGGCGGAAAAAGAATACAACACTCAGGCGACACCAGCCATCACGCCAGCTATAGCCAACTGCAAGCACCAAAGCGAAGGCAACAGAACTACAAGCATTGCCCTAACCTTCTCCGCGTTCCGCAGTTATATAGGGTAACCCATTGCACAACCGCGGCATTGCCCGTACCTTCGTTTCTATGAGTACACCAGACAAACGCCTGTTTCTGCTAGACGCCATGGCGCTCATTTACCGGGCCCACTTCGCGTTCAGTAAGAACCCCAGAATCAACTCCAAAGGCATGAATACCGGCGCCGCGCTGGGCTTTACCAACACGTTGGTAGACCTGCTCAACCGCGAGAAGCCTACCCATATTGGCGTGTGCTATGACGCGCCTTCCAAGACCTTCCGGCACGACAATTTTGTGGAGTACAAGGCCAATCGGCAGGCCATGCCCGAAGATATCTCCATCGCCATACCCTACGTGAAGAAGATTGTGGCCGCCTTCGGGATACCCGGCATGATGCTGGACGGGTTTGAGGCCGATGACATCATTGGCACGCTTTCCTGCAAGGCTGAGAAAGCCGGGTTTGACGTCTTCATGATGACCCCGGACAAGGACTACTATCAACTGGTCACCGACCACGTCTTCGTCTATAAGCCGGCGTTTCTGGGCAACGCCATTGAGGTCATAGACAAACCCAAGGTGCTGGAGCGCTGGGAGATCAGTAACGTAAAGCAGGTGATTGACATTCTGGGGTTGCAGGGCGATGCCGTGGATAATATACCCGGTATACCCGGAATAGGCGAGAAAACCGCGAAGACGCTCATCCAGAAATATGGGTCGGTGGAGAACCTCATTGCCCACTCCCATGAGCTCAAAGGCAAGCAGAAAGAGAACGTGGAAACGTATGCCGAGCAAGGCCTGATGTCCAAGGAACTGGCCACCATTCACCTGGACGTGCCCATTGACTTTGACGAGCAGGGCCTGCTGTATGAAGGCCCGGATATGGACAAGCTGGCTGCGCTGTTTGATGAGCTGGAGTTCCGGCAATTGGCCACCCGCGTGCTGGGTACCGCCTCGCCGGCCGTTCCAAAGCCCATCTCCAACAAACCCACTGTGGGCAAAGGCTTTAAGTCTGACAAGCCTATGGGGCAGACCTCTTTGTTTGACATGCCTGCGGGGGAGACCATGGCCCCGGAAGAAGGTGCCGAACGGGAAACCGCCGGTGGGGAATATGTAACCGGCATCAGGAAAACCATTGACACCACTTTGCATGAATACCATTTGCTGACCACCCCAGAACAACGGCAGCAATTGCTTAAATATTTAAAACTGCAGAAAGAGGTGTCCTTTGACACCGAGACCACCAGCATAGACGCCATTACGGCCCGTCTGGTGGGCATCTCATTCTGTTATCTGCCTGGCGAGGCCTATTACATACCGGTGCCCCCACAGGATGAGGACGCCGCCCGCGAGATAGTGCAGGAGTTCAAGGAGATTCTGGAGAGCCCCACCATTACCAAGATTGGCCAGAACATTAAGTATGACCTGGTGGTGCTGCAGCGCTACGGCATAGACGTGCAAGGTCCGCTCTTTGACACCATGCTGGCCCACTACCTGCTGGAGCCCGACATGCGCCACAACATGGACCTGCTCGCCGAGACGTATCTGCACTACACCCCCATCGCTATTGAAACGCTGCTGGGCAAAGGCAAGCACCAGCTCACCATGGATAAGCTGCCCGCTTTGCAGATTTATGA
This sequence comes from Rufibacter radiotolerans, assembly GCF_001078055.1. Taxonomy (NCBI): domain Bacteria; kingdom Pseudomonadati; phylum Bacteroidota; class Cytophagia; order Cytophagales; family Hymenobacteraceae; genus Rufibacter; species Rufibacter radiotolerans. The sequence continues at coordinate 4,494,829 of NZ_CP010777.1, forward strand.
ATATGCCTGTGAAGACGCAGATGTCACCCTGCAACTCAAAAACTACTTTGACCCACTTTTAGAAAAACAAGGCCTGAAACGCCTGTTCAATGACGTGGAGAACCCGCTGGTGCGCGTGCTGGGCCACATGGAGCGCGAAGGCGTAAGCATAGACGCTGAGGCGCTGGCCGAGTCTTCAGTCTCACTGCAGGCCAGCATACAGGAAATTGAGCAGAAGATCTTCAACCTGGCGGGCATGGAATTCAACATCGGGTCGCCTAAGCAGTTGGGTGAGGTGCTGTTTGACCGTATGCAGTTGGGCGGAAATAAGATCAAAAAAACCAAAACCGGGCAGTATGCCACCGGCGAAGAGATCTTGTCCAAGCTGGCCTTTGAGCACGAGATTGTGCAGCTCATTCTGGACCACCGGCAACTCACCAAACTCAAGAGCACCTACGTGGACGCCCTGCCGCAATTGATTTGCAAAGAGGATAACCGTCTGCACACATCTTACAACCAGGCCGTGGCCGCTACCGGCCGATTGAGCTCCACCAACCCCAACCTGCAGAACATCCCCATCAGGACAGAGAAGGGCCGCGAGATACGCAAAGCCTTCGTGCCCCGTGATGAAAACCACGTGCTGCTGTCTGCAGATTATTCGCAGATTGAGCTAAGAATCATGGCGCACTTCAGCAATGACGCCACCATGAAAGAGGCCTTCCAGAAGGGCTTGGACATTCACGCTTCTACGGCCGCCAAGGTGTTCCACGTGCCCGTGGAGGAGGTGGACTCAGACATGCGCCGCAAGGCTAAGACCATCAACTTCGGGATCATCTACGGTATCTCCGCGTTCGGCCTGGCCGAACGCCTGGCTATTCCGCGCCGCGAGGCCGCCGAGATCATTGAAGCCTATTTCCAGGAGTTTCCGGCGGTGAAGCAGTACATGGACAGCGCCATCAACGAGGCCCGCGAGAAGGAATTTGTGGAGACCCTGCTGGGCCGCCGCCGCTACCTGCGGGATATCAACAGCCGCAACCAGAACGTACGCGGCTACGCCGAACGAAACGCCATCAACGCACCTATCCAGGGCACTGCGGCAGACATCATCAAGATTGCCATGATCAACATTGACCAATGGCTGCGCGAGCAGAAGCTGGCCAGCCGCATGATCTTGCAGGTGCATGATGAATTGGTGTTTGACGTGCTTAAAGACGAATTACCTATTGTGCAGCCTAAGATTGAGGAGCTCATGAAAAACGCCTTCCCGCTGAGCGTACCTATGGAGGTGGGCCTGGGAACCGGTGAGAACTGGCTACAGGCGCACTAGCCGTTTTAGGGCCGTTTTCCTAAAAACAAGCCCAAAACAGAAATACTTATAAACAGAAAAGGAAGCCTTGGGCTTCCTTTTCTGTTTATGGTACGGGCCAGGTTATTGCCCGGCAAAGGTGAGATTGAAGGTGGTATTGGTGCCGCTGATAGCCTGCTCTGTAGTGAGCTTAAGGGTGGTAGCTGTGATTTCCACTACTTTATAGGTATTGGAGCTGCCAGATTCAGTAGTTATGAGAGTCTTATTATCAAGGGTGTAGGTTCCAGACTCATACACCTGCGCAGAATTAGGATCACACTTACTGGGGCCTTCATTTATTTCATAAGAGCCATTGTCTGAGAACTTCCAGAGGTCATCCTGGTCGCAGGGCTCCATGTCTGAATAGATATCATAGGAAGCAGGCCCTTGGGCCGCTGTGAAGGCGGTTATTTTCCAGCTCTTGCCGGTCAAAAGCTTTTTGTCATCTGGTTTTTCGTCCTCATCATCATCGTTACACGCGGTAAAGGATAAAGAGAAAATGGCCAGAATAGTGAGGAGCAAATAATGTTTTTTCATGGGCTCTTAAAAATTAGGGTAAAGAATGGGGATTAAACGGAGCTAAAACAGTTTAAGATGTAATTGATTCAAGATGACGGGAAACGTTTCTTGTAAGGCAATCAAAATCAGGGATAAAAAAAGCAACAGAGATTTAAACCTATCCTTGTTTATCCTTTTTGATTTATATAAATCCAATAAAAAGAAGGATATTTTAAATTACGAGAGGAGGCTGGAGAAGTTGGCGGAGAGAAAGATTACTGTTGTTTTCTTTGTGGCCTTAACCAGTGGCAGACGCAAATCAATTTAGATATCTGTTTGGATGTTCCTTAAGGCCCACAAAAAAGCCGGAACCCTTGGCCTTACTATGAATTCACAATAAGGCCAAGGGTTCCGGCTTAATTTTTACTACTTGAGTGCCTGGCAAAGGTCAGAAGGCAAGGGGTTTTACATGGCCGTCATTTTCACCGTGCCGGTGACGGGCAGGCCAGAGATGCTTTCATTAAAGTCAGCGGTAAGGGTAGTGGCAGTCAGTTCCTTTATGGTCAGTTTCAGTTCAGTCACGGGCAGGCCAGCCGTAAGCCCCGGCGCTGATAAGGTCATTACGTCACCCTCTATTTTCCAGGTGCCCTGGGTTTGCTGGGGAGCGGCGGGGTCACACTTGGTGGCTCCTTCATTGGCTAACAGCACATTGCCGGGCTTGAACTCCAGGTAATTGTCTTTCTGGCAGCTCTCAAGGGAGGCATAGTAGTCAATGGTCCCTATCAAGATGTTAGACACGGTAAAGCCCGTGATCTGCCACCGCTTGTTCTGTACCATTTCCTCCTTGGTAGGGGCTGGGTCTTCATCGTCTTTGCTACAGGCGGTGGTAAATAGGGTGGCGCAAAATAAAAGCAGGAGGAGTGGGTAGTTCTTCATAAGCCGTCAAATAAAACTCTTTATACGAAACTGCTTTAAAACTACTTAAATCCTAAAAGAAAAACTGCGGAAGTTAAAGCCTGGGCAAAGTAAAAGACCAGCCGTTGGGGCTGGTCTTTTGAGAATTGTAAAGAAAGTAGCTCTCCTTATGGGATAAGCACACTCCGGAATTGAGTTATGTCAATAGTGGGGATGGAGGTATTGTATTTGGTGTTGATAGCTTTTATCATCTCATTAGCAATAACGGCATAGCCTCTAGGCGTAGGGTGTACTCCGTCCAGAGAAAACAGATTGCCTGTAATATACGCTGGTGAGTAGGAAACGCCATTCATGCTGAAAGGAGTTTGAATACTGTTAAAGAACTCAAAGGCATCAAATACAGCTAAATCGTTTGCCTGTGCCACCGCCTTAATAGTATTGTTATAGGCAGTTGTAGCAGCCTGGATATCGGCTTGTTCGTCTGCGTCTAACACCAAAGCACTAGGCAAAGGGTTTTCACCGCTTAAACCAAACATCTTGGTTGTGTCAAGCTGGTAGGTTTGTAAGTACCTTCTAATCTCCTGGTCTCTGGCGGCGGCATCAGTCGGGAATTTTGCGCGTGCCTGATCTCTCCAGTATCTGCCAGTAGGCTGTCCCAGAAGACCCAGATAGGCGGTAGAAGTAAGAGTGAATAAGGTGGTACCGGTGGTGCCTGATCTGATATCGTTACGAGGGATAACTTTGCGGCTCGCTCCACTTTTGGTAAGCGCTACCACGGCTGTTACCGCGGCTGGTAACCCGGCTTTGAACGTAGGGCCCACTGTGGTAAAGAAAGGAACTGCCCGAACATCTGGAATAGTAGCGACAATACCCTTAGCAGTCTTGTTTCTGGAAAGGCCAGCAACTAGTTGGGAGTAAATGGCTGAGAACTGAGCAGGAGCGGTGATTCCTCCAAATGGGTTAGCGGGGTCTTCTACACCGCCAGCAGTGGCATACCCCAACACGTCATTGTTTCCTAACCAAACAGAAAAGAAGGTAGGCTGTGTGGCCACTACTTTCTCTATGTAGCTCTTCTGCCCTACCTCTGCATCTGGCAACAGACGTTCAAAGTAAGGGTTAACGCCTCCGTACAGAGGGGTGGCGCTAGCCAAAATAGAGATGCCCGGGACTCCCCAGTTATTCACTGCCCCAGAGAATTTAGTAAGCCTAGGCCCACCAGGCAAAGGTGCTACATCTTTTCTTATGGCTAAGTTATTAGTGACAGGCACTAGCATAGGGGCGCCGCTAGCAGAGAAACCACCCAAACGGATATACCCTGCCCCATTCTCCTGGCCAGGCTGGAACAATGGTTGAATAAATGCGCCGCCTCCCACATACCCAAACTGATTGGCTAAGATGTTAGGGTACGAGTACACTTGACCTTCCAGATACAGGCCATTGTCCTGGTACCCGGCGGTAAGGGAGTTACCTACGGCCACATATTTTGATAAGTCAAGGCTGCCTTTGCTCAGGACAACGTCATCTTCAAATTCGGGCTCACAACCCGCAAAGAGGAAAGCGCTGGAAAGAAGGGCTACGGTGCCCAGTCTGTGTAATATATTTCTCATACTATGTAAAAATTAAAACTTGTAGTTAAGCCCAACCCCAGGGATGTAGGCAATTGACTTAAAGGTACCTGGTACGCCACCAGAGCCTTTGGCATCATCGGTGCGCTCTTTCTTGTTGATGTACAGGAACGAAGCGTCTAAATCTACCTTCTCAGACAGGGCCAGGGTTAAACCGGTAGATACCCCTCTAGAGTCTGCATCTGGCGTTTCTGGGGTGAGGTAACCAGACTGAACCGGAGACTGGTCATAATACCCGCCGGCACGTACCGTCAAAATATCAGACACCTGGTACTGCAAGCCTAAACGGTAAATGAACACATCTTCATAGTTGCGGGGGCTTTCGCTGGAAGTAACCCCAGGGCCGCCGGCGTTGCCGTTAAAGTCAAAGCGCAGAGATTTATAGGCGCTCCACTGTACCCGCTGCAAGTCAACGGCAATAGTGAGTTTATCGGTGGGTTTAAACCCAACCCCTAAGGTAATGTTGGCCGGCAATGGCAGGGTAGCGTCAAATTGGGTGGCGGTAAAGCTAGGAGCCAGCACTGGAGCCGTAGGCAGCGTGAAAGTCACATCTCCTTCTTTTACCTCCATCTCTACCTTTGAGCGATAGGTTAACCCCAACGAAAGCTTATCTGTAGGTTTAAAGAAAACGCCCACGTTAAAGCCCATACCGCTGGCGGCGCCGTCTAGTTCAAGACCGCTTTCCACACCGTTAGAAGAGATCAAAGGAATGCTTCTTTGCAGGTTCACTTTACCGGTAGAGTAAACAAAGCCAGCGCCAATGCCAATCTTGTCATTCACCTGGTAGCTGATGGTAGGCTGAATGAAGATGGCCTGCAAGGTTAGCTCATTCAAGCCGAAGCGTCCTTGCCAGGTGTCTCCCCAGTTCACGGAAGAACCGTAAGGGGTGTAAATACCAATACCAAAACGCAGGGGGCTATCTTCTTTGCCAAAAGAGGCATAGACCTGGAAAGGCGTGCTGATCTTGTTATCTGTCTGGGCTTCAGAAACGCCCGGAAAGGGCTCACGGTAAGCAATTTTGGAGTTCAACGCACTTACGCCCAGTTGTATACCGTTTTGGCGCAAATGGGCCAGGGCTCCGGGGTTAAAGAAGATGCTGCTTTGGTCAAGGGCCAGGCCGGTTCCGGTGTGGCCCATGCCTAACTGCTTTTGCCCCTGAAGGTTAGCCTGGAAGCCACCCGCGTTGGCGACGCCTGCAGAGAGCATGGCACATCCCAAAAAGGCTAGTAATTTACTTTTCATGCGTTTGCTAGTTAAAAATAGGTAAAATTATTTCTTGTGGATTTGGTAACCAAATATAGAAAAATTGCACACAGTTTCGCATAGTGTTATGCATAAGCACTATATTTTTTCATTTTTTAATTTTATTGCCTGGTCATGCTTTTGCCGGCCCAGCGGCAAAGATTTGTCTCCTCTGCCTCTTTCTGGCAGTTTCAAGGGTTTTTGTCACAAAAATGCGGGCAGAACCTAGCCCCTTTTCCGCCAGATGCGTTTATGCATTTCTGGCTAAGCAAGAAAGAAAATGTATGATGTTTTAATAGTAGGAGGCGGGCCGGCCGGCCTGAGCGCCGCCATGCTGCTGGGGCGCTGTATGCGGAAAGTTGCACTATTTGATACCGGTCAATACCGCAACTCCTATTCACATGCCATGAACGGGTTCATCTCCCGTGACGGCACCCCGCCGCAGGAGTTTCTGGAACTGAGCCGGCAAGATCTGGAAAAGTATGAGGTGGAGTTCAAGCAGAAACGCATTGTACAGATCACCAAAGAGGGGGAGCTGTTCAAAGCCTGTGATCAGGACAACCAGGTCTATATCTCCAGAAAGGTGTTGCTGGCCACGGGCCTGTGTGACCGGTGGCCCAAACTGGAAGGGGCAGAAGCCTTCTACGGCTCCAGCATTCACCACTGCCCGTATTGTGACGGGTATGAGTCTAAAAACAAACCGCTGGCGGCATATGGCAAGAACCGTGACGCCGTTGGCCTTTCGCTCTCGCTTAAAACCTGGAGCAGTGACGTGATGCTGTTTACAGACGGTACCAAAAAACTATCCCGGGCAGACCGCGAGCTGCTGGCGCGCAACAAGGTAAAGGTAAACCTGCTGCCCATAGAGCGTCTGGAAGGCGAAGGCGGGCACCTGCAGCGCATTGTGCTCAAAAACGGCGAGGTGGAAGACCGTGAAGCCCTGTTCTTTGCCACCGGTTCAGACCAGCACTCAGACCTGGCCGCGCAACTGCAGTGTGACTTCACCAGCAAAGGCGTGGTGAAAACCTACAAGCACCAGCAAACCAATGTGCCCGGTCTGTACGTGGCCGGTGACGCCGCCCGTGACATGCAACTGGTCATTGTGGCGGCCGCCGAAGGCACCAAAGCCGGGGTGGCCATTAACATGGAACTGCAGAAAGAATTCAGGTTGTAGGGTTTGCCCCAGCTAGAAATGAGTCGTCCCGTTTTGGGCCTGTTTTTCAGAAAACAGGCCCAAAACGGGACGATTTGCTATAAGGCTAAACGCTATACCTTAGCGGAGGTGTTGCGCTTTACCTGCGAGAGTTTCCGGAAGGCCCGGTCCTGGATGCAGTATTCATGGCCTTCCACCAGCAGGTGCATGGTCAGGTTCTCAATGGCGATAGGGTCGCCTTCCTCCACATCCTTCAGGTTAGAGTAGCTTACCTGGGAGCCATCCATAATGGTGACCACCCCGGCCCCGAAGACCTCAATGTGGTTGTTGTGCTTGATGATGATACCCGTCTCTTCGCCTAGCCCAATGCCAATGAACTCAGGGCGCTTAGAGACGGCGTGCGCTAGGCGGCCAAAGCGGCCCCGCTCCGTGAAATGGGTGTCAATAAACACGTTGTTGATAAAAGAGAGTCCGTCTGTGGTTTTCACCTCGCCCTTCATGAGGGAGTAAGAGCCGTACCCTTCATAGATCATGCGGTTAGACATGGCGGCGGCCCCGGCGCTGGTGCCGGCAATGGTGATTTCCTCCTCAATGAACCGGCGTTGCATAAGGTGGTGCAGCTTTGAGCCGCTCAGAAACTCCTTTAGTCTAAGCTGGTTGCCGCCGGTGAAAAAGATCACCTCGGCCTGTTCAATACGGGTAATATAGTCCTGTGAGTCTGCCTTGTTATCTTCGTCAATATGCATGAACCGCACGCTGTTGCAGCCCAGTTCTTCAAACGCTTCTTTGTAAGCCTGCCCAGATTCCATGGGCTCTAAGGTGGCGGTAGTGATCACCTCAATGTTAGATTCCACGCTACAGATCTCTGAGCGGATAAGATTGATTAAGCCGTCATCGTCACCGCCGCCAAGCGCAATAAGGGTTCCTTTAGGGTGTTGCATAGAAATAATCACAAAAAAATAGTAAACGGTAAACAGGGCAATGCCCCAGGTGCGCCGGGGTCAAAACTACAAGATTTGCCCAGATGCACAAGATACGGGCGCCTTGCAGGGCCAGAAAAATTAAGGTGAAAACCAGAGAGGTGCGGTCAAAAGAGACCTTTAACCATTATCTTCTTCGGCCCTTCTTCTAAAAGGGTGCTTTGCCAGGCCTACCCCGCTTCGCTTTTATGCGTACACGTGGACCAGACAAAGTACTGTTACGGAAGGGTGGTTCTTAAAGCTACTCCCTTGGCAGGACCTGGAATAGCCAGCGTACCTGAGCGCAGGACTGCCCGGCTATGGTACAACACCACAACCGCTTTATTAATCCCATACCTATGAAAATTCATCAGTTTGAAGATAAAGGCCTGGCCCACTTCTCTTACGTGATCATGAGTGACGCCGAGATTGCGGTAATTGACCCCACCCGCAACCCCCGGCAATATGAGGAGTTTGCCATGCTGCATGACGCCCGCATTACCACCGTCATAGAAACGCACCCCCACGCCGACTTTGTGAGCGGGCACCTGGAGCTCTCAGATGCCAAACAAGCCACCATCTACGTGAGCGCGGCGGTAGGGGCCGAGTACCCGCACACCACCTTTGATGAGGGGCAGGAAATCACGGTGGGCAAGGTGACGCTACGGGCCATCAATACCCCCGGCCATTCGCCGGACAGCATCTCGGTGCTGCTCCTGGACGAGGAAGGCAAGGAGCACGCGGTCTTTACCGGAGATGCCCTTTTTGTAGGTGATGTGGGCCGCCCCGACCTTCGGGAAGACGTTGGGCAGGAAACTGCCACCCGCGAAGACCTGGCCCGCCAGATGTACCATACCACCCGCCAGAAACTGATGACCCTGCCAGACCACGTGCTGGTGTACCCGGCGCACGGGGCCGGCAGCCTCTGCGGCAAAGCCCTCAGTGAGGAAAAGTCCAGCACCATTGGCGCCGAAAAGCTTTCTAACCGCGCCCTGCAGCCCATGTCTGAAGAGGCCTTTGTAGCCTTTATTACCGCCGACCAGCCGTTTGTGCCCCGGTACTTTGCCTATGACGTAGAGCTGAACCGCAAAGGGGCCTCCAAGTTTGATTCTTCTACCAAAAAGGTACCGGTACTGGAACCGGGGACTGAACTGGAAGAGGAAGGGCTGGTGATTGATACCCGGCCCCGGGAGCAGTTCAAAAAAGGACACCTGCCCAAGGCCATCAACCTGCAGGACGGCCCCAAGTTTGAGACCTGGCTGGGCTCCATTGTCAACCCCGAGGAAAAGTTCTACCTCATTTCTGATGACGAGGAAACCCTGAGGGAACTGATTGCCAAAACGGCCAAGATTGGCTACGAGCGCTTTATCTGCGGAGCCCTGGCGGCCGCCCCGGTAGAAAGCACGGAAACCCTCCCCGACCTGGACCTGGCCCAGTTCAAGGCCCACCCAGAAAACTACACCATTGTAGATGTGCGAAACGAGAGTGAGGTAAAGGAAAAACGCATCTTCCCAAACGCGGTAGAAATACCCCTCCCTGAACTGCGGGAGCGCCTGGACGAAATTCCCACCGACAAACCCATTGTGGTGCATTGTGCGGGTGGTTACCGGTCGGCGGCTGGGGCCAGCATAGTGGCTATAGGCGTGGAAGACGTGCCCGTCTATGACCTCAGCGAAGCCATCCAGGAATTCAATCCGCCTGCCACCAAGTAGTCTTAAGTTTAATCTTCGGCGTAGCCGATAACAAGGGAAACCTGTTTTGGGTGTGTTTTGTGGAAAACGATCCCAAAACAGGTTTTTAGTTTCAGGGCGGTACTCTCAAAGACGGGGCCTTTTCAGGGTTGGGTTTGTCGCCTTGGGCGCTGTTTTATACTTTAGGGGATAAGGGCTGCCTGAAAATTGGCAGCGGCCGGCGGCTTAGCCCAAAGTCTTTCCTTTGCCTGTTTTGATTTTCATGCTTCTTTTTGGGTGCCTGGTTTTGAGCCGTGGCGCTGTTTTGCTTATGCTTTTTCTGGTGCGTTTTTCCTGCTGTTGCCTCTTCCTATTGTTCTTCTCTTCTCCCGCCTGGGCCCAGATCCTGAATGTGGAAAAGACCCGGGTGGAGCGGGATTCTTCCCATTACTTCACGGGTAAACTGGGCCTGAACCTCAACCTGTTTAACCGCCCGGTGGGCAAAGAAGGCCTGACGGATCATTTTATTGGGCTCACCGGCAACGGCAACGTAGGCTACGTGTCTGAGCACAATACGTACCTGTTGCTGGGTTCTTACAACTACGTGCGCCTGCGCGGCGAGACCCAGGTAGAGACCGGCTACGTGCACGGGCGCGTGACCTTTAACCGCCAGGCCCGCCTGTCTTATGAGGCCTACGCCCAAACGCAGTATGACTACAACCGGGGGCTGGAACTGAGAGCGCTGGTGGGGGCGGGCATTAGGTACGCGGTAGTCAGAAAGGAGAACCTCAGGTTTTACCTGGGCACCAGCGTGATGGGGGAGCATGAACGGTGGCACAACCTGCAGGAGAACTTCTACATCCGGAAAGATATTCCCAAGCTGTCTACCTACGCCAGCGTGCGGCTGCCCCTGAACCCGTACCTGGAGCTGAGCAGCATCCATTATTACCAGGTAGGATATGACCAGCCCGCCAGGATGTGGCGCCACCGGTTCAGCGGAGACTTCTCCCTGGTCATGAAGATCAACAAGTGGTTTCAGCTCACCACCAACTTCTCGCACACCTATGAGAACCGGCCCATTGTGCCCATCCCCAGTTACCTCTACAGCCTCACCAACGGTATTCAGGTAAGCTTTTAAAGGAGTCCTGAGTGGGAACTGATTTAGGCCTGTTTTCCGGAAAACGGACTCAAAACAGGCTAACGCTTCCGATACTCGACACCACCTACTAAACGCTGACTCCCCCCTTGAGGGGGGCGAAGGGGGGTGTTTACAAAGGAGAGGCTACTGGCCCAGACGCTCGCAGGTCCTCCGGATGCTACGATGTCTTTAAAGCAGGTGCCCTTGCGTTTTAAGCCTGTTTTCCGGAAAACGGCCTCAAAACGCTTACTCCTCCCCGGAGCCGCCGGTTCTGCGGTTGGCTTTCTTCTGCCCTTGCTTTTGTTTGGCTACCAGTCTTTTCTGCACCGCGGCCCTTGAGGGAGTGGTTCGCTTGCGGGGCTTGGGCCGGTGCAGGGCCTGTTCCAACACTTCATACAGCTTCTGTACCACTAACTCTTTGTTGACCAACTGGCTGCGGTTGTCCTGGCTGGCCAGGTGCAGGAAGCCTTCTTTGTTGAGTTTAGGGCTAAGCTTTTCCAGGAGCAATTCCTTCTGGTGCGGGGTAAGCAAGGCAGAGTTCTCAATGGAAAACCACACTTCTACCCTGCTGGCCACTTTGTTCACGTTCTGCCCGCCCGGGCCGCTGCTGCGCGAGGTCTGAAAGTTCAGTTCTGGGGTAAGGTCTGGTAGCATAGAATTCTGTACGTAAGGGCGCTGGCGCTGGTGTGTCCCGCGGGGAAGCGCCGGCCTGTGTATACCGGCCGGCGGGCGGGAAAGTTGCCTCCAAAATTGTCCGGTCACCCACTGTCCGGTCCTGAACATTTTCCGTTCGGGACCGGACATCCTTAACGTTTTATTTTATTTATAACTATCTGTAAATCAACAATTTATTGTATTGGCACAGTATTAGGAAAGGTAGGGTAGAACGAGGGTAATAAAATTGACCGCTACCCGCCTCTTAATGGCCGCGGAAACTGAAAAAGCCCTCACTTACTCCTCGGCGGCCTGCCGCAAATGTGAACTGAAAGAAGTTGAAAACGAAAAAAAAATTAAAACAATAAAGCCATGAAAGTTATCATTTTATTATTCGCGATGTGTTTTGGATCTGGGTTGGCCTTGAAAGATGCCTTGAGTGGACTTAACTACCAGCAAGAAGTGATCTACCTTGACCAGACCACCCAGCCAGCGCCTTCTCTGGCCGCCGACAGCGTGGGCCAGGACGTGAAAGAGTGCGTGTAAACCCTCCAGCCGCCCAAGCTGTTTTAAGGCCGTTTTTGGTAAAGTAGCCTGAAAACAGAAACCGTGGCGGCTTCCCCCTCCCCTTAAAGGAAACTAGTCTTTCTTCTTGTTCTTGCCAGACGGGCTGAAAATTCCCTTAATGATTTCCATGGGCCCAGGCGGCTTCTCTTTTACCAGTACATACCTGATGGAGAAGGCGCCGCCCAGGTTAAACCAGTTCTCATGCTTGATATGGAACGCCGGTTTCAGGTCAGCGGACAGTAGTAACGGAAGGCCGTTCAGCTTGTACTCTATGCCGGTAATGGCGTCAAACCCGTAAATGGTGCCGTAGTCCTTCAGGTGACCCGCGTGCACGCCCCCACCCAGGTAGTAATTCAGGCGTTGGCCCAGCATAGGAAAATGCTGCTCCCCTAACACGGTAACGGCCACCTCACGGGGCGCGGCCGTGACCAGGCCCTCCAGGGTGGTCTTCTCCAGAATCTTCTGCTGCAGGGTAAGCCCGAAATCATCACTACCGATTCTTACGCCGGCGGCGGTCTTATAGCGCTGGGCCAGGGCAGGCAAGGTGCCTAAAAGGGAGAAGCCGAGAACCAGCAGGAATAATTTTTTCATAGGGTAAAGTACGGAAGAGAAATCAAGACCGTGGCAACAGCCCACGGAGAAAGTCTGCTTTTGGAACGCCGGTCGGTTCTGGTTTCTTGCCTTGCGTGGCGCAAATTGCTTCTTTAGCCATCGGGGTTCATCTCTTTGCTGAGATTTCCTTTCAGCGTAGCCCCGTCAGTATTTTCTGAAATCAATTTTAAAAGGCTGAAAGGAAATGATTTGCCTTTGGTGGCCAACTAATCTATTCTTGATGATATCTATGGGAGGAGGTCTGTGCCGGGCAGGTGCTTTGTTAAAGTATGTTAAAGTACGAAAAAATTCGTGTGTGAAGATTCTCTTTTACGAAACTATTCGTATACTTGCCTACGAAGTTTGTCGTAGATGAAAGCAAACCGTATAGAATGATGGAAGAGAACATACCCCTTAAGCCCACCGAGACGGAACTGGAGATTCTGCAAGTTCTGTGGCAAAACGGCCCCAGCACGGTTAGGTTCGTGAACGAGGCCCAGAATAAAACCAAGGAAACCGGCTATACCACTACGCTTAAGCTGCTGCAGATCATGCACGAGAAAAACCTGGTGAGGCGCGATGAGGAAAGCCGCTCGCACGTGTACCAGGCGGCCGTCACCGAGGAGGAAACCCAGCAGCACCTGTTGGGGCGGTTCCTGGACACCACCTTCAGGGGGTCGGCTATGAAGCTGGTCATGCAGGCCCTGGGCAACCACACCACTACCCCCGAAGAGCTTGACCAGATACGCACCCTGTTAAACCAACTAGAGAAAGGAGGCCATCAATGAACCCGCTCCACCTATTTCTGCCCGAAGCCATTGTAAAAGCCCTGGGCTGGACTCTGCTGCATTCCCTCTGGCAGGGTGCCCTGCTGGCTGTCTTGCTCTCCTTGCTGCTGTTGGTCTTGCACCGGCATTCGGCCCGCATCAGGTACCGCGTGGCCAGCCTTTCTATGGGGCTGCTGCTGGTCATGGCCGGCATTACGTTCTTTCAGGTGTATGAACCAGCTACCGCGGGGCAGGTCACTTCCATAAGCCAGGCTGCTGCTGCCACTACTACACAGGCGCCCATGGCAGTGCTCCCTGAGGCAGGGTGGTGGGCCACGGTGACCCATGAATTCCAGGGCTACTTTGGGCGGCACCTGCCGCTTATTGTCACGGTCTGGCTCTTAGGGCTAACGGCTATGCTATTGCGTCTAGTGGGCGGCTGGGCCTATACCCGCCGATTAAGAAGCTATCACTTAAAACCCCTTCCCTTGGAATGGCAGCAACGGGTGCAGATCCTGAGCCAGAAACTAGGCTTAAAGAAACTGGTGCAGCTAGCCGAGTCAGGCCTGGTAAAAGTGCCGGCCGTGGTAGGACATTTGCAGCCCATTATCCTATTACCGTTGGGGACCGCCGCCGGACTTAGTCCTGCGCAGCTAGAGGCCATTCTGGCGCATGAACTGGCCCACGTGAGCCGCCATGATTACCTCATGAACCTGCTACAGTGTGTGGTAGAGGCCCTGTTCTTCTTCCACCCAGCGGTGTGGTGGATCTCAGAAAACATACGGGCAGAGCGTGAGCACTGCTGTGATGACCTGGCCCTTACCCTCTGCGACAATTCCCTTACTTATGCTTACGCGTTAACCAATCTTGAAGAAATTCTTATGAAAAAACCTGTGTCAAACCCCCAGCTTGCCATGACGTTCTCTGGCAAGAAACGCTCCCTGTTAAGCCGCATCAAGCGGCTGGTGCAAGGCCCTTCATTAAGGCCATCTTTCTCTGAAGGCTTCATGGCGGCCTGCGTGCTTATGGTAGGCATCCTGCTCTTCTCTGTCAGCGCCATGGCCTACCAGACAGAAACCACGCCTAAGAAAGCCACCGCCACCCCTCCCAAAGCCGTACCGGCCAAAGCAACCCCGGCTAAGGAGGCAACTACTACAATTGTTTCGGTGCCGGCTCCAGAAAAGCAGACCCAGTACGTATCAGTCGCCGCGCCGGCCAGGGAAGAGGGTACCCGGGCCCAGTACCTGCAGCAAGGTGGCAATGACCTAATTATTGTGCGTAACAAGAAAGGCAAGATCATTGAGCTGTACGTGAACGGCAAGAAAATCCCCAGCGGGCAGATAAGCCAATACCAGTCTGAGATAGACGCTAGCCTGAACCGCACCAAGAACGCCGAGAAACTAAGAGACAAAGACGAGGTGAGCCGGGCCATGAACTCGGCGCGCAGTGAGTTGGCGCGGGTAGAAAGAAGATCCTCTATGGGGCAAGGTATCCGGAGGGCTCCTTTCCCTCCCATGCCCCCAATGCCGCCCATGGCCGGTTTCGGACAAGGTGGGCCAGGCGTGCCTCCACCCCCAGCACCTCCGGCTCCGCCCGTATCGCCTATGTCGCCAGACGGGAAAGTCTCTAAAAAGGACCAGGCCCGCTATGACAAAGAAATGAAAGCCTATGAGGTTGAAATGAAGAAATTTGAAGCCGAAATGGAAAAATACGGCGAAGAAATGGGCCAATACGCCAGCCGGATGGGAACCCGCGTTGGCGGAAGCGCCGAGGCTTTGGCCCGCCGCCATGCCGCCATGGCAGAAAGAAATGGTCGCCTGGCCGAAGAAGCCGGGCGCAGAGTTGTAGAGCGGGAACGGATAGCGATCCAGCGCAACGGGGAACACGAACGCCGCATGAAAGACCATGAAAAACGTATGGAGGCCCACAATGAGCGCATGAAAAAGCATGAGGCCATGATGAAGGAGCTAAAAGCAGAACTGGTCAAAGACGGTTTCATCAAAACCCCCGAGGGCGACTATACCTTCAAGCTGGACAAGACTGGCCTGTATGTCAATGACAAGAAACAATCTGATAGCCTGTACCAGAAATACAAAAAGCTTATCTCTAAAGCGCAGGGCGAAGACATTGACATTACCCTCAAGAAAGACGGCAGCAACTTCACCATCAACCAGAAGCGGGAAACCAAAGACTAAGCTTTCCTTCTCTAGGCAAAAACAGCAGGGCCCGCGTTCTATTTCGCGGGCCCTGCTGTTTTTAAGGCGTTTTGCTGGAAACGTTTACATCTGGATGAATCTTATAAGTTCCTGCACATACCCACCCCCGAAACTGGCTTTGGTCATGAAGCCTCCCAGGTGGTTGCCGTGGAGTGTCAGTACATTGGCAATACGGGCTTTTGTTCTTACTTCTGGTTAGTAGCAAGGGTTTGATGGAGGGCAGATACTAATTCAAAAATTTCAGGGTGTGATTCCCTGGTAGGGGAATGGGAGTAAAAGACATAAGAACCGCCTTCAGAATCTGCTATGGTTATATGATAGGTTGTCCCGTCCAGAACTATTCTAGTGCCCTTGCTCTCTGTGGCCTGCTTCTTTCGCTCTTTCCGGTTCTGAAAAAACCTATCTGCTGTTTTAAGAAACGGATGCCCTTTTTGAAGTTGTATGGTGTCTACTTCATACACTGCCGTCTTCTCCAGAAGAGAGAACAATTCGTCTTGATTTTTTTTGGCGTTCCTCTTCATTATTTCAACTACCCTTAGGCTGTCTTCCCCCTTTAGCGGGAGTGTTTCTTTCTTCTGGGTTTTGATAATCAGCAGATTCTGGTTCCTGCTTCTCCATAGTTCCAGTTCTTTGTACTCGCCCTTTACAGATGTTCTTTCCTTGACTGATAGTTTATAAGTCATTGGTTCTTGGGAGAACAAAGGCCAGATAGAAAGGAGGGAAAGAATAGTGATGATTATCTTCATGAGGTTTCTATTATAGCTAATGGTTAGGCTAAAAGGTGGCTGAAGGCCGTCGGCCGATGCTGGTTTAGGTGCTGTTACTTGTCTGTAATTTTAATCTTCCAATTAGCCTTACCCAGCTCCAAGCCAAAAGACCAATGCAAATGATTGCCAGAGTTATTCCTGGCTCTATAATGAAGTTCTTTAGCGTGTCCAAAAGGTTATCTGCAATAACAGTCTCTACTGTTAACCCCATCAGAAGAACATCAGCCAGAATGGTCAGTATTGCTGTCAAAGTATTTTTCTTTGCCATC
Source organism: Rufibacter radiotolerans (assembly GCF_001078055.1). NCBI lineage: Bacteria > Pseudomonadati > Bacteroidota > Cytophagia > Cytophagales > Hymenobacteraceae > Rufibacter > Rufibacter radiotolerans. The sequence goes on from NZ_CP010777.1 coordinate 4,511,184, forward strand.
CTCAAACCTGCTGACAAGAGCAGGCAAACAAATATTAAGGTGTTTAGCCTTTCTATACTTTCGGTAATTCGTCCTCCATGCAGGTTAAGGCTTAAGAATGCTACTAGAGCGATATAAATAGCAGCTAAACCGAAAAGGACTTCAAAAGCGATATGTTTTATTTTCTTTTCGATTTCCTTATTTTCTATTGCAGATAACGGCCTCGTATAAAAAACGTGCTAGGCCGTCGGCCGTAGCATGATTTTTATACAATGTTGGCAAAAGTTTTTTTATTCTGTTTTTAGAGCGAGTTCATTACCCCCGCTTAGAATCTCTGCTTTATTTTCATGAGCCCATTTTAGGGTTGTTGCACCAACATACTCTGAATATGTGTATTCACCTAGCTGATGTTTGTATCTCTTTAAATTACGTCTCACTTTTTTGATGATATTGTCGGCCCATTCTATAAATTCATGATTCTTGTTGACCCACTCCGCATCTACATAAGCACCTGGCTGGAACCATAATCTTCCTCTCCTTATTATGGTGTCGGTAAAGTAACACCTGCTGTATTGAATAACAGGAGAATGCAGGGAATCCAGATACCAGTAATTTTGGGTTGGTAAAAATTTAAATTGAATGTCTTCCAGGTCTTCTTTCCGAGCAAGATAGATGCTTAGGTCTTCAGATTCATTTTGACGTAGGCTGTCTTTCATAATTGATACTTTCCCATCTAAAGACTTAGAGTTCAAGAATACAAGGTTGTCCCAAGAAACCAGCAAATTATTGAAGTCGGTTTGGTCTTCCTGATTTAAGAAGAAGTTTACTTGTCTTCCCAAATTGATTTATGTTTTAAATTTTTGCCAACTACTGGATAAACGGAACACCTACGTTTATCCGCACTATGTACGGAGGTAATCCTGACTCTCTGCACTATCCTTTTTAAAGAAGCAGGCGCAGCCAGTTCCTCTATCAAGATAACACCTTTTTACGGCAAGGCAATAAAGGCGGTGCAATTAGCTTAAAAACCGCCTTAGAGTGGCAGCGGGCAGGAATTATAGGGCAGAAAGACCGATAATAAAGAAGAGGTGTGGGCGGGCGCATCTGCCTTAGCCGCATTTATAAGCGCGTATATCCGGATTTATCGGGTTATAAAAGCGGCTTAGCCTAATTGGCGGCTCTACGCTTCAAGCCTGTTTTCCTGAAAACACCCCCAAAACACCGTTGCTCTCCAAATCTCTAAATCCGTACCTTAGCGGCTTCTACAGTTACACCTATGAGCGAGCATATTTTTCCGGAGCTGCAGCACCTGCTGGAGTTGCCCTTGACCAAAACCACCCGGTTGGGGCAGGTACAGTTTTTCCACTTCGGGCGGGCGCACGTGACCAACGCCAATGGCCTTATCCTGGACGTGGGCGCCTGGACCCTGGAGGTAGCCTGCCACTGGCAACTGGAAACCGCCGGCGCGGTGGCCATTAAATTTACCGACGCGGAAATTGCCCGTGATGCCCAAACCCTGGCCGACCCGGCCTTTGACCCGAAGGTGCCCGGGAGCAACCTGAGAGACAGAAAATTGCAGGAACTGGTGCGGGGGCAGGAGGCCCCGCTGCGCGTGGTACAGGTATCGGCCTCGCCGGCCGGCGACCTCATGATCACCATGCAAGGCAAGCACCTGCTGCGTATTCAGCCGGAGCAGGGCGTGCTGGAAAATACCGGGTACTTCTGGCGCCTCTTCTCCAATACCACCGCCGGGCAAAGCATTAGTTTTGGACCCAACGGCGTGGAACGGACGTAAGCAGAGAACGTCTGTTTTGAGGCCGTTTTCTGAAAAACAGGCCCAAAACAGACGTTGCCCGGAACCGCGAGGGCACCGCCTTTTCTTTGGCACTTGCCCAGGATTAAAGTATCTTGCCCTTCCTATATATAGAAAGAACATAGTAAGGCGCCATGGCCAAGCATCTCAGGAAATACCCGGTCTGTACCAATTGTGATTACGTCTTCACCAAGGAGCAGCCAGACAACTTCTGCCCTAATTGCGGGCAGGAAAACCATGACCTCAACGTGCCCTTCAAGCACGTGGCCCTGGAACTGCTGGAAGGCATTTTTCACTATGACAGCAAGTTCTGGATCACCCTCAAATACCTGCTTTTCTACCCGGGCAAGCTCACCAATGAGTTTCATAGGGGCCGCCGCATGGGCTACGTGCCACCCATCAGGCTCTACGTGTTCATCTCCTTCATTTTCTTCTTCCTGCTCTCGTTGCGCGCGGGGCACATGAAGGGCGGCGAGCAAACCCTTAGGTCAGATTTGCAGGTTATGCCGTCTGGGACGCTAGATAGCCTGGAAGTGTTTTCTGACGTGCCCGGGGCCCGAGATTCCCTCAGGAAAAAGCTGCAGGAACGGAACATCAATCCAGACAGCCTTCTGGTGGCCAACTCCAAAAAGGAGGAAGCCCAACTGTCTAAACTGGACAGTATTCCACCAAATGCCTCAAAGGGCAAGCTGGATTCCGTTTTAACCGATTACGGCTTTTCCAACCACAACTGGATTACCCGCGGCGCCCTCCAGAAAGCCGCCGACTTCCAGCGACTTTCTAAAAACGAACTGGCCCTTAAAGGGCTCAAGTATCTCTCAATAATGATGTTTGTGCTCATGCCGGTGTTCGCGCTGCTGCTCAAACTGGTCTACCTGCGGGCCCGGCGGTATTACATGGAGCACCTGATCTTCAGCATTCACCTGCACTGCTTCTACTTCATGCTGTACATTCTGTACATGCTCAGCTTGTACCTGTTCACTTCTTATGACTTGTTCGGTTGGGCTACCTTGCTGGGGCTTCTCTACCTTTTCTTTGGATTAAAGCGGGTGTTCAGGCGCAGCTACCTGCGCACGTTCCTCAATATGACCGTGGTGTTGTTTCTCTATATGATTACCGGGTTCATTACGCTGCTGCTGGGCTTGGTGGTAAGTCTGGCGGTTTAATTTGAGGGCGCGGGTGGTGGCTAAGCAACCTTTGGCAAGTTTCTGCATCTATGAAAGAAATAACCGGCTATAAATTCACTGCAACCATGAAAAAGACATTCTCTACCCTTTTCCTGCTTCTGGCCTTTGTGGGCTTTATTTCTCAGGCCCGCGCACAAGCCGTAGAGGGCAACGGCAAGTTCAAAACCGAAACCCGCGCCGTTTCCACTTTCACCAGCCTTGTCATCAGCGGGGGCTTTGAGGTGGAACTCACCCAGGGCACCCAAGAAAGCCTGAAACTGGAGGCCGAAGAAAACGTGCTTCCGCTCATTGAATCTACCGTCCAGAACGGCACCCTCACCATTAAAATTAAGAAAGGCCTGAAGAGTGCCAAGCGCCTGAAAGCCTACGTGACCGTGCGGGACCTTAAAAAGCTTCAGTTGGCCGGCGGTATTAAGTTATACACCACCAATACTATTACCGGCTCTGCCTTGGCCCTGGAGTTTGCCGGTGGCATTAACGCCGTAATGGCCCTAAAGGTAAAAGACCTCACCGCCGACTTTGCGGGTGGCACCAAGGTGACCTTTAGCGGCACTGCCGATAAAGTAACCCTGGATCTGGCCGGCGCCACTAACCTGAAAGCCCTGGAGCTTAAAACCAATTACCTCACCCTGGATGCCGCTGGGGCCAGCAGCGCCCAGGTAAACGTGGCCAAAGAACTCACCGTTGACGCTGCCGGCATTGTCACGGTAGACTACAAGGGCTCACCCAAAGTGCACCACAGCGGCATGGGTAAAGTAAGGCCTATCTAATTCTTTTTGAGTGGACAAGTGCGGGAGCCCCCGGCAGATTTCTCTGCCGGGGGCTTTTCGCTTTCAGGGATTTTGCTCCAGGATTTTCTGGCGCTTTTCTTCTAAAATCAAGTCGGTTCCCCGTGGAGATTCACTTTATAAATTTTATCAAAAACCTTTATTAGTAAAATCCTATTAAAAATAACTTAAAGCAAGCAAAAGAAGATACGTAAATATTTCTTCAAATGCATGTGATTTATTCCAGCTTAACATAAAACCAAACGCCATATGTTCTCCGTAGATGCAGCATTGCCTAACAAACAACCACACCTAATGTTTAACTCTTACCCCAAACTGTATGAGAAAAATTTTATCTCTGATGGTCCTGTGCCTTTTGGTCACGGGGCAGCTCCTGGCGCAAGCCCTGATTGATTCCAAACTCAAGACGGCCCTTCTTGACCGCTTAACCCCCGTGCAGGTGGTAGTCACTTTTAAAGGAACCTCCGCTCCTTCGGTCTTAGATGTGGCCGCCCTCACCCAAGCCGGCATTACCAGAGGCCTAACCCTTCGGGCGCTGCCCATGGCCGGCGTTATCGCGCTGCCCGCCCAGATTGAGGCACTCGCGAACAATCCCCGGGTACTGTCTCTGTACCTGAATGAATCCCTTAACTATGAGAATGACGGCGCCACCGCCCTTACCGGCGTGAACAAAGTGCGCAATGAAGCAGGCTTTACCGCCAAGAACGGCGGTTTCCCGGTTTCAGGGCAGGGCATAGGCGTTCTGGTGAATGACAGCGGCGTAGACGGAACGCACCCAGACCTGCAGCTAGGCAAAAACCTGAAGCAGAACGTTACGTCCGCCACCAACCTGAATTCCGTTTCCGGCATCCTGCCCTACACCCCCATAGAAAACATTCCTAACACAGATGCCACCGGCGGGCACGGTACCCACGTGGCTGGTATTGTAGGCGGCACCGGCCAAGCCTCTTCCGGCAAATACACCGGGGTCGCCCCTGGCGCCGGCCTGGTAGGCTACGGTTCTGGCGCGGCGCTTCTGCTCCTGGACGTACTCTCTGGGTTTGACTACGCGCTCATCAACCAGGCACAGTACAATATCAGGGTCATCACCAACTCCTTCGGCAACACCAGTGACACCGGCACAGACGTGGACCCGGCAGACCCTATCACCATTGCCACCAAGCGTTGCGTTGACAGAAACATAGTGGTGGTATTCTCGGCGGGTAACTCCGGGCCGGGCTCTGGTACCATCACCGGAAAGTATAAAAAAGCGCCCTGGATCATCACCGTAGCCGCCGGCGATAAGCAGGGTCGCCTGGCCAGCTTCTCTTCGCGGGGCATCAAGAACCGCGGCGGTTCCTTCACTCTGGATGGCCAAACCTACACCTGGCAAGACCGCCCTACCGTGACCTCGCCAGGCGTGGACATTATCTCCACCCGCGTGATTGCCCCCGTTTCCTCCTTATCTGCCGACAAAGACGCCACCACCCTTGAGCCTGCCTATTTGCCGTTCTATACCCACATGAGCGGTACTTCTATGGCGGCCCCGCACATTGCCGGTATTGTGGCCCTGATCCTGGACGCCAACCCTAGCCTGAGTGTAGCCCAGGTGAAGGAGATTCTGCAGCAAACCGCCACCAACATGCCAGACCGCGAGTCCTGGGAAGTAGGCGCCGGCTACGTGAACGCCTATGCGGCTGTAGACAGAGCCTTCAGAACATCTGCCATCTATGGCTCTACCCTTAACCTGAACCGTACCTTCAACAGCAATGTGAACTCGGTAGACGTGGCCGAGAATTTCACCATCAACTTCAACCCGGCCACCACGGCCACCAATGAGTATAAATTCACGGTGGCTTCTGGCACCACCGGCATTGAGGCCAAAATAAAGGCTGCCGGTGTGGCCGGCGAAACCGGAAACCCGGTGAGCCTGGCGCTTATCTCACCAAGCGGCGTGCAAACCAGAGGCGGCATTCCAGTACTTTTTGCTACCAGCTATGACCGAGGCGTGGCCGTAGCGTCACCGGAGCCCGGCACCTGGACCGTGCGGATTGCCGGCCTGAACGGCGTGGCCTTCCCAGAGGAAATCAAAGGCGTGGTGAACATGATGACCGCTGCCGGAACTACTGGTTTGGGAGACATCGCCGGTCACCCCGCTGAGGCTTCCATCAAGATGGCCGTGAAAGCCCGTCTAGCCGATGGCCTGACCGGAGGCGGCTATAAGCCAGATGAACTGCTCAAGCGCATTGACATGGCAGATTACCTGATGATGGGCGAAGGCATTCGTCAGTTCCTGCCAATTGACGGTTCCTTTACCTTGACAGATGTAAAAGAAAGAAACCTGCTGGCTGAGTCTATCGTGGCCAAAGGTGCTGCCCTGCGTGATATCAACCATGTGTATAGCGGCATCATGCTGCCCGTGGCGCCAGGCAAGTTCTCGCCAAGCGGGAAAGTGAGCCGGGCAGACATTGCCTATTCCTTGGTACAGGCCCTGGGTTTGCAGAAATATGCTCTGGAGCGCAATGGCCAAACACCTACGGTAGAAGTAGACGGCACTACATACCCTATTGAAGACGCTGCTACCATTCCGGCCGGTCTGGAAGGCTACGTGAGCGTGGCCCTGGAACTGAACCTGATCAACGCCTACTACAGCGTGACCCAAGGCCCGTATGACCTGCAGCCTACTTTGCACGCCACCTTTAAGCCGCTGCAAGACGTAACCCGCGCAGACTTTGCCGTGATCATTACCCGCACGCATGCCCAATGGAACGCTGCTACCCAGCCTGCGGCTACCAGCACTTCTGCCGCCGTGGCTTCCAGTGAGCGCGTGACTAGCTACCCTAACCCATTCTCGGGCAAAACCACCATTAGGTACGTTGTGGCCCAGGATGGTCCGGTGCAGATTGGGGTATATGATGTGCTGGGCAACAAGGTGAAGTCTCTGGTGTCTGAAACCAAGAAGTCTGGCACCTATACCGTAGACTTTGATGGTTCTGCCTTGCCGGTGGGTACCTATATCTACCGCGTAGAGGCCGGAGACAAAGTGTTCACTAACCGTATGATTCTGGCCAAGTAAGCCTTTCATTATTTCAGTCTTTCCTATTTAAAAGGAGCCACCCGTTGCGGGTGGCTCCTTTTTTTGTGTGCCAGGCAAGGCGGGAACTAAAAGCCGTTTTAAGGCCATTTTTCTGAAAATAGTCCCAAAACGCCTGAATAGCTGCTAATAGTAGCGTGGTGGCGCTAATTTTAAAGACGGCTTTCTTGCTTTCCTGCCAAACAACCGGTAAACTTAGAGTTACAAACCACACATTTTTTTCCTCCCTTAACAGACAAACACTTGAAAAGACGTGATTTTATAGGACTGACCGCTATGGGCGTAGGAGGACTGATGTTCGCCAATATCCCAACGTTCGGTCATGAGATTGACCCGGCCCGCGCCCTGGAGCCCGCGGACGTGGCCTTACACAAACGCTTGGCCAACGTGGCCCTCAACGCCGCAAAAGCCAAAGGTGCCACCTACACAGACGTACGCATAGGTCGTTACCTTTCCCAAAACCTGTTCACCCGTGAGAAGCAGGTGCAGGGCATTAGCACCACAGAGTCTTATGGCGTGGGCGTGCGCGTGATTGCCAATGATACCTGGGGCTTTGCCGCCACCTCAGACGTGAGTGACAAAGGCATTGCCAAAGCCGCCGAACAGGCCGTGGCCATTGCCAAAGCCAACTCTAAACTGCAGAAAGAGCCGGTAAAACTGGCCCCGCAGCAAGGCTACGGCGAAGTGACCTGGAAAACGCCTATCAAGCAGAACGCCTTCGGGGTGCCGGTTTCTGAGAAAGCCGACCTGCTGCTGGCTGCCAACGCCGCCGCGCTGGCCAACGGCGCTAACTTCGTGAACTCGGCGCTGTTCCAGATCAACGAGCAGAAATACTTTGCCTCTACAGACGGGTCTTACATTGACCAGGACATTCATAGAATCTGGCCCAACTTTACGGTAACCGCCGTAGACAAGGCATCTGGCAAGTTCAAAACCCGTGATGCGCTGAGCGCGCCCATGGGAATGGGTTACGAGTACCTCACAGTGAAGGCGCCTACCATGAAAGGCCCCGAAGGCACCGGTCTTATTGGCTATGACAAGTACTATGATATAGTGGCAGACGCTGGTCTGGCCGCCAAACAAGCCCGCGAAAAACTGACAGCCAAGTCTGTTTTAGCTGGTAAATATGACCTGGTGCTGGACCCCAACCACTTGGGCTTAACCATACACGAAAGTGTGGGTCACCCGCTGGAACTGGACCGTGTATTAGGCTATGAGGCCAACTACGCCGGTACATCCTTCGCCACCCTGGACAAATGGAAAACCAAGAACTTCCCGTACGGCAGCAAACTGGTGAACATCTTCGCTGATAAAGTGCAGGAAGGTTCTCTGGGCGCCGTGGGCTATGATGATGAAGGCGTGAAAACCAAGCGCTGGGACCTGATCAAAGACGGTATTCTGGTAAACTACCAGGCCACCCGCGACCAGGTGCACATCCTGGGCGAGAAAGAGTCGCACGGCTGCTCTTACGCCGACAACTGGAGCTCGGTGCAGTTCCAGCGCATGCCTAACGTGTCACTGGCGCCTGGCAAGCAGAAACTGAGCGTAGACGAGATGATCAAAGACGTGAAACGCGGTATCTACATTGCCGGACGCGGTTCTTATTCCATTGACCAGCAACGCTACAACTTCCAGTTTGGCGGGCAGTTGTTCTATGAGATCAAAGACGGCAAGATTGTAGGACCCTTGGAAGATGTGGCCTACCAGAGCAACACCCAGGAATTCTGGAACTCCTGCGCCGCCGTCTGTGACGAAAGCGACTACCGCATGTTCGGGAGTTTCTTTGACGGCAAAGGCCAGCCCAGCCAGGTAAGCGCCGTGTCGCACGGTTCTGCGCACACCCGTTTTAACGGCGTCAATGTCATCAATACTGGTCGTAAGATTTAATTAAACTAAGGGGCAAGCCCAGATGGAAGTCTTGTGCCTTGCTACCTGATACGTGATACTAACAAATGGCAATACTAAGTAAAGACCAGGCCCAGGCGCTCCTCAAAAAAGCCCTGAGCTATTCAAAAGCCGATGAGTGTGAGGTAAACCTCAACGGTTATAAAGGCGGCAACATCCGCTACGCCCGCAGCACGGTAAGCACCAGCGGCGAGGAAGAAAACATGTCGCTGAGCGTAGAATCCCGCTTTGGCAAACGTTCTGGCGTGGCCACCATCAATGAGTTTGACGATGCCTCGCTGGAGAAAGTAGTGCGCCGCGCCGAAGAGGTGGCCCGCATTGCCCCCGAAAGCCCGGAGTACGTGCCTATGCTGGGACCGCAGACGTATCTGCCCAGCAACGCGTGGTTCAAAAGCACGGCAGACATCAACCCAGAGTACCGCGCTGAGGCCGCCCGCAAGAGCATGGCCCTGGCCGACAGCAAGAAGTTGACTTCGGCTGGTTTCTGGGAAGACCGTAGTGGGTTCAGCGCTAAGATGAACTCCAAAGGTCTGTTCGCCTACAACCAAAGCTCCAACGTAGATTTCTCCGTGACCATGCGTACCGAGGACGGCACCGGCTCTGGTTACGTGACCCGTGACGTGAGTGACGTAAGCAAACTGGACACCGCTGCCGCCTCGGCTATTGCCGCTCAGAAAGCCATAGGCTCTATGAACGCCAAGGCCATTGAGCCTGGCAAGTACACCGTAATTCTGGAGCCAACCGCCGCCGTGGATTTGTTGCAGAACATGTTCGGAAACATGGACGCCCGTTCTGCCGAGGAAGGTCGTTCGTTCCTGAGCAAGACCGGCGGGGCTACCAAACTGGGCGAGAAGATGTTCGATTCCCGCGTGACCATCACCTCAGACCCAACCAACCCAGAAATCCCTACCTCTACCTGGGCCGGCGACGGTCGTCCGCACGAAAAGGTGACCTGGATTGACAAAGGCGTTATTAAGCAGATGCCGTACTCGCGTTTCTGGGCGCAGAAAAAAGGCGTGAAAGGCCTTCCTATGCCGGGCGGCTTCATCATGGCCGGCGGTACCCAGAGCCTGGAAGACCTCATCAAAGGCACCCAGAAAGGCATCTTGGTAACGCGTTTATGGTACATACGTGCCGTTGACCCGCAGACCCTGCTCTACACCGGCCTCACCCGCGACGGAACCTTCTACATTGAGAACGGAAAGATCAAGCACCCGGTCAAGAACTTCCGCTTCAACGAGAGCCCAGTGATCATGCTCAATAACCTGGAAGCCCTGGGCAAGCCGCAACGCATTGGCGGCAACCTGGTGCCACCAATGAAGATCAGAGACTTTACCTTCACCAGCTTGTCAGACGCGGTGTAAATCCTTGCCCCAAACCCCTCTCCCTTTGGAGAGGGGCTTTTTTGTTTTCGGGCTGTTTTCTGGGAAACAGGCTCAAAACGCAGGGTTGGTTCTTCTTCGCTTTATCTTTTTCTCTTTTGTCATCCTGAAAGGACCTTTTGGGCGAACAGTAGTAGCATTTACTATAACGCCTATCTAGTTGGCCCTCAAGGTTCTTTCAGAATGACAATTTAGTAATGTAGGAACTTCACCAAAATGCCTACCCCTTTCACCTTCGTACGCTTACAATACCGCTCCGGCAACTGGGATACCGACCAGCGTATGCCGTCTAACCTGCTCAATTCCTTGGTAGAGTACACCACCGTGCCCGTGGTAGAGCAGGAGAAGGTCATCTCTCTGGAAAGCGCGGAGTTGTTCCGGTATCCGTTCTGCTATCTGAGCGGGCACAAGCTGGTGCAGTTCAACGCCAAGGAGAAGGCCAATTTTGTGAAGTATGTGCAGAACGGAGGCTTCGTGTTTGTGGACGATTGCAACCATGACATTGACGGCCTGTTTGCGCGGTCCTTTGAGGAACAGATGCGCGTCTGCTTCGGCCCGAAGGCTCTGAAGAAACTCCCCAATACCCACCCGCTGTACAAATCCTTTTTCAAATTTGAGGAAGGCCCGCCCACTACCTCTTTTGAGCTCAATGGCTGGGGCGATGACCTGGTGCACGACTACCTCAAAGCCTATGAAGTGAACGGCCGCATTGGCGTGCTCTACAGCAACAAAGACTACGGCTGCGAGTGGGACTATGACTTCCGGAACAAGCGCTGGCTGGCGGAGGATAACACCAAGTTTGGCGTGAATATTCTCATGTATGCCCTGACCAGTTAAAGGGAATTTCCGTTTTAAGCCCATTTTCTTGAAAACAGGCCCAAAACGGAAAGATTATTCCAACAACAATCATTTACTTACTACACACAAATTACCTAAGCTTTACCCTCCCTTGACTGCACAAGAAGTAAACCAGCTTTTAGATAAACTCCCTGTCCTTCGGCAGGAAATTGGGAAGATCATTGTAGGCCAGCAAGAGGTGCTGGATGAGGTGCTCATCACGCTTCTAGCCGGCGGACACGGCCTGCTGGAAGGCGTACCGGGATTGGCCAAAACCTTGTTGGTCCGCACGCTGGCCAGCGCCGTTGATTTGCCTTTCCGGCGTATTCAATTCACGCCAGACTTGATGCCCACCGATATTTTGGGTACCGAGGTGCTGGAAGAGGACCACACCACCGGCAAGCGCTTTTTCCAGTTCAATGAAGGCCCCATCTTCGCGAGTATTGTACTGGCAGATGAGATTAACCGGACCCCGCCTAAAACGCAGGCGGCGCTCTTGGAGGCTATGCAGGAATTTGAGGTGACCTACGCGGGTAAAACCTATCCGCTGCCTCGGCCTTTCTTTTTACTAGCCACCCAAAACCCCATTGAGCAAAGCGGCACCTACCCGTTGCCCGAAGCGCAACTAGACCGTTTCCTGCTCTACATTAAAATACAGTACCCCACGGAGCTGGAGGAAATTTCCGTTCTGAAAAGCACCACCGGCGGTGCCCGCGAGAAGGTACAGCCTATCTTATCTGGGCCGGAGATTCTGACGCTGCAAAGCCTGGTGCGGGAAGTCTCCATTTCAGATGAATTGGTGGCCTATGTGGCGCGCCTGGTCCGTGCTACCCGACCAGAGGATACCCAGGTGCCGTTTGTGCAGGACTTTGTGCGCTGGGGCGCCGGTCCGCGCGCTGGCCAAGCACTCATCCTCACCGCCAAAGCCCGTGCCTTATTGCAAGGCCGCTTTGCCGTGACTTTGCCAGATTTGCACACCATGGCGTATCCCGTGCTTCGGCATAGAATCCTCGTGAATTTCTCTGCCGAGGCTGATAATATTACCACAGATAAAGTGGTAGAGGAACTGGTGAAAGGTGTGGAGTTGCCAAGGGAGGTATTGCGGTAGTCATTTCAATGAGCGATACCGCCAACCAAGCGCAGACTCTCCCCTTGAGGGGAGAGTCTGCGTTTAATAACCTGATTGCATATTTGCAAAGGATAGTGTTACTAATGGTGTTTTTTGAATTCGAATAAAATCATTTACAATACCTTCAAAAGTGGGACGAAAAGCTCCTAACCTAATAAAGTAATTCATTTTTTCTATGCCCCATCGCCTCCTCAACCCACAAACATTTTCCGCCATTAAAGACCTGCGCTTAATTGCGAAGGCCGTGGTAGATGGGTTCCTGTTGGGGCAGAACCAGAGCATCAGGCGGGGGGCGGGCATTGAGTTCAGTCAGTACCGAAGTTACCAGCCCGGCGATGATCTGCGGCAGTTGGACTGGAAGATGTTTGCGCGGTCAGATAGGTACTACATTAGGGAGTCGGAGGTAGACAGCAGTGTGGCCGTTAGGTTTGTGTTAGATGCCAGCGGCTCTATGGCGCACCAGGACGGTACCCTTTCCAAGCTAGACTACGCTCGGTATTTGGTGGCGGCGCTGGCCTACCTGGCCACCCAGCAGGGCGATGCCGTGGGCTTGTTTGTCTTGCAGAAAGACCAGGTGCTGCAATTAGCGCCGGGGCAATCTACCCAGCACCTGCAACGCCTTTTCCACCAACTAGACCAAGTGAAACCCGGCGGGAATTTCCCAGCGGCTGACCGTTTAACTCCTGTTTTTGCCAAAAAGAGGCAAAAGGAGATAACCGTGCTGGTCACCGATATGTACGAGCAGACTTCAGAGATAACGGAAACCCTGCGCAAGATAGGCGCCCGCGAAAAAGACACGCTCCTGTTCCACCTCATGGGCCAGAACGAGCTGGAGTTTACTTACCAGGGGCAGGTGTCTTTTCAGGATCTGGAGACCGGCCAAATCCTGCAGGTGAACGCAGAAACTCAGAAGACTACCTATCTGGAGAACCTGCAGCAGTGGCTTCAAACCATTGAAGCAGATACCCGCAAACGGCAGATTCAATACGAGCGCTTCCACCTGCATGAGCCTCTGGACAAAGCCCTGCGTGCCTTTCTGTTGAACAGGGCTAAACAATAGATCTCTTCTTGTTTTGAGAACTTGAGTAGAAAGGACATTCCTGTTTCCAGCCCGTTTTCCAGAAAACACCTCCAAAACGAATCGCCACCATCTATCTTTGCCCATTCTCTCATTCACTCACTCACCCAATCACTCAATGACAACTGGCTACTTTGGGATAGGCATATTTGAACCGAAGCACGAGACCAACATGGGTACGCTCTGGCGGTCGGCGTCTTTGCTGGGGGCCAGCTTCATCTTTACCATTGGCAAGCGGTATAAAAAGCAGAGTACAGACACCAATAAAAGCTGGAAAGAGATTCCGCTGTACCATTACCAAGACCTGGAGGATTTCTACCAACATCTGCCCTACAGTTGCCAGTTAGTGGGCATTGAGCTAGATGAAAAAGCGGTGCCGGTGGAGCAGTTTGTGCACCCTGGGCGGTGCGTGTACCTGTTGGGCGCCGAAGACCACGGCCTCACCAAAGCGGCCCTTGCCAAATGTCACCACCTGGTGCAACTGCCCGGCGAAACCTCTTTGAATGTGGCCTCGGCGGGGTCTATCATTCTCTATGACCGCCATCTTAAAAGCACGCTGGCCCGGTAAGCGTCTTAGGGAGCAATTCTACCGCTCTATAGCACTATTAACCCCTGCAAAGATTGCAAAATAGAGCGGGTGCCTGTATCTTGTCTGTTCCTGGCCTGGCCCACCTTGCGTTTATGTCTTACCTTTTGCGTCTTACCCGTTAGTTTTGCTACAGTTCCTGCATCCGGTTTGGTTATGGGCGGCAGCTGGCGTGGTGGTGCCTATTGCTATCCATTTATGGAACAAGAAGCCGCCGCAAACGGTACAGGTGGGCAGCATCAGGTGGTTGCAGCCGTCGCAAAGCCAGAAACTGAGCAGCCTGCACCTTACCCAGATCTGGCTGCTGCTGTTACGGTGCCTAATGGTGGTGCTACTGGCGGTACTCCTGGCCCAACCGCAATGGACACGCCAGATCACAGCCACGCCCGACCAGCGCGCTTACCTGCACCCAACCCTGCTCCAGAAGCAGTACCTCCCGCAGATTGCCGCCACCGTAGATTCCTTGGTGCAGAAAGGATGGAAAATCCATGGGCTGCAGCCTGGTTTTCCGGTACTCGCCCTCCATCAGGAAACCTCCGTTTCCAGCCTCCAAACCGATACTTCAAACATAGACACTACCAACGCCTGGGCCCAACTACGGGTGCTGCACCGCAGCTTACCGGTCCACACCCCGGCCTGGATTTTCACCACAGATTTACTGCGGCACCACCGTGGTGCGTACCCGGCGCTGCGGCCTGGTTTTACCTGGGTGCCAGTGAGCGCCCTGCAAACCAACGTCTGGTTGCAGGAAGCCTATTACACTCCGGCCGGGCAGTTGCTGCTGCGCTTTGGGAAGAGTGATGCCAAGGAAGTCACGTTTCTGGAGAAGAAGGTTCCTCGGCCTGTGTCGGGCCAAACCATTTCGCTCGCTGATGTGCCCGCGGTGAAATTCTCCGTCCATCCCCAAACCGATTCCCTTACTTTATTGGGCGGGGCCCGAAATACCATTGCCTTGCAAAAGCAACCCCTGCAGGTGCTGGTGCGCTTTTCCCCTTCGCGGCAAGCCGATGTGCGGTATTTGCGGGCGGCCTTGGAAACGGCACTGACTTACCGGGAAGCGGCCTACCAATTGACCGTATCCTCGGAAGGACAGCCATTTCCCGGTTCTGCCCCGGACTGGGTTTTCTGGCTTTCTGAAGAACCGCTCCAACCGTTTTTGGCCCGTTTTCCTAAAAACAGGCTCAAAACGCTGCGGGACGCTTCTTCCGCGGCGCGCGTACAAAAGCTGGAAAGCTGGCTTCAGGCCTCAGGTTTGTCTGAGACAGTGCCCTTGCACCAGCGCACCAAGGCAGAGAAGAACTTGAAAGCAAAGGTGCTCTGGCAAGACGGTTTCGGGGAACCTATGCTTACCCAGGAACAGGATTCGCTGCAGACCCATTACCACTTCTACAGCCGCTTCCATCCCGCCTGGACCGCCCTGGTAGACAGCGGCCAGTTCCCGGAAGTCATGCTTCGGTTGCTGTTCCCCGAGAATAATGCGTGGAAAACGCTGTATGACACCCGCGCTTTGCCTGAACATGTAGAACGGCCCCAAGCGTTTCTGGGCACTTTTTCTGAAAACAAAGGTAAAACGGAAGAGGTGCTTGATTTGAAACTGTGGCTGATTGGCGCGCTGGCTTTGTTGCTGGCGTTGGAACGGTGGTTGGTGGGTAGGAAGGTGGATAAAGGAAATGCAGTATGAAACTAACCCGGGAAAAGCAGGAGACAATTGATTTAAATTACCAAGGAGTAACTATCAATATTTTTTCATTCCCAGACAACGGAATTGACTGTGAAAAGACAGTTTTAAAATTTATCAATTCAGCTTCTTTTCAGGTTGAATGTACAAGAGATTATATACAAAAAAAGCCAGAAGAAAATAGAGAGAAATACCTTAAGCCACCATTCAATCTAGAGGAATTGAGTTTCAGTGATTTTAAAAATTATACTAAGAAAGGCTTATGTGATTTTTTTGATGGTTATGTCAATGGAGAATGGAACACAAATGATAGAAAAGATTTCGTAATTATCTGGGAAGAGCTGAAGGCGAAAATATCTGAATTCAGTGATGACTTTTCCTTCTATTTGATTTCTCTGGATTGGTTTGATACTGAATTAAATCGTAAAAATCCTGAGTCTGCAGACAAGAGATTAAGAGAGCCTGAATTCTGGGTTTATGGATATTATTTCCTGTTTATTGGTATTTCAGATGCCCAAAAGGAATTAGCCTTTATAGTAATGTTTTACGAATAGCTTAACCTAAATGACCCATTCCTCCTCCCATACCACCCCTTCCACTGCCCTCCTGGCGCAGGTGCGGGCGCAGTACCTTCGCCGGAAGGCGGGGTTGTTTGCGTTGCAGGCGCTGGGCATGGTGTTGCCGTTGGGGATGTGGGCGTACAAAGGTTGGCAAGGGGCGGGTGGAATCATGGCGGCGGTGATGTTAATAGTGCTTTTGGTGGGCTTACAGGCCTGGCGCTGGCGGGAACGACAGCAGAAGACAAACCTGGCCAAAGTAGCCCGGCACCTGAACCGGAAATACCCGCAACTGGAAGAGAGCACCGAGCTATTGCTGCAACCCGAGGAAAAATTGCCGTTGCTGGCCCAGTTGCAACGGCAACGGGTGGCAGCCCAACTGGCGCACATCTCCCCGCAGGAGGCCTCGCCGGTGAAATGGAAACGAGGCTGGCTGGTTTTGCTGGCCGGCGCCACGTTGGCTGCCGTGCTGTGGTTTCTTCCGTCCTTCGCCAATAAGCCTGAGGCAGCCGTAGATAAGGTTCCCGGCGCTTCTATCCATCTAAATGCTCCCGTGGAGCAGCCCAAGGCCATTCTGCCCGCCATTGAACAGATGAACATCCGCATTTCGCCGCCGGCCTACACCCGCAAGGCGCCGTATGCGGTCACCACGCCCTCGTTCAAGGCAGAGGTGGGCGCAACCGTGACCTGGACTGTGCAGACTAACCAAGCCATTACTTCTCCTAAACTGGCATTAGGCAACCAGAAGCCCCT
This sequence comes from Rufibacter radiotolerans, assembly GCF_001078055.1. Taxonomy (NCBI): domain Bacteria; kingdom Pseudomonadati; phylum Bacteroidota; class Cytophagia; order Cytophagales; family Hymenobacteraceae; genus Rufibacter; species Rufibacter radiotolerans. The sequence continues at coordinate 4,527,929 of NZ_CP010777.1, forward strand.
TTTGTTGCGCCCGGTGGCCAATCAAAACAACACCTACACGGCCTCTCTCACGCTTACCCAAGCCACACTGTACCATTTGCAACTGAACGGGCAGGCCTCAGATTTCTATTCCATAGAAGTGACCCCAGATGAAGCGCCCAGCATCACCGTAAAGAAGCCGGCGCAGTACCAGGAGATTCTGTTCGGCCAGCCGCAGCGCGTGACGGTGCAGGCCACCCTGCAGGATGATTACGGCCTCCGCTCCGCTGAAATGGTAGCCACCGTGGCCCAGGGCGAAGGCGAGGCCGTCAAGTTCAGGGAGCAGCGCATTCCGGTGAGCCTCTCCTTTGCAGGTCAGCCCCGGCAACTGCAACTCACCCAAACCCTGGACCTGAAGAAGTTGGGCATGACCTACGGCGATGAGCTTTATTTCTACCTGCAAGCCTATGACAACCACCGCGGCTACACGCGCACCGAGGCCTTTCTGGTAGAGATTGAAGACACCACCATGGTAGAATCTATGGATGACCTGTCTCTGGGCGTGAACCCTAACCCCGAGTATTTTCGGAGCCAGCGCCAGATCATCATTGACACCGAAAAACTGATTCAGGAACAGAAAGGCCTTACCCAGGCGGTCTTCGCGGAGCGCTCTAACAACATTGGTGTAGACCAGAAACTGCTCCGGCTGCGCTACGGCAAGTTTCTGGGCGAGGAGTTTGAGTCTACCATAGGCAAGGGGGCGCTGCCCGAAGGCTTAGGAGAAGGCCATACAATAGATGACGGCCACGACCACACCCCACCCAAGGGCGCCTCTGAGCATGAAGCCAAAATGGGCGAACTGCTGGACCCATACCTGCACAAGCATGACCAGGAAGAAGCCGCCACCTTTTTTGAGCCCGCCATCAAAGCCCAGCTTAAAGGCGCTCTGGCCCAGATGTGGGAAGCCGAACTAAGGTTACGCACCAACCGACCCAAAGAGGCACTGCCGTTTGAATACAAGGCCCTGCGCATGCTCAAAGACGTGCAGCAGAAGTATAGGGTATATGTGAAGAAAAGCGGTTTTGAGCCGCCGCCCCTCAAAGAACCAGAAAAGCGCCTGACCGGCGATGTAAGCAAAGTGCAGGCCGTGCAGCAACGCCGCGAAGAAAAGCCTACGGCCTCTTACCCGGTGGTACGCCAGGCGCTGCAACGCGTAGAGAACCTGAAAAATGGCGGAAAACCCAGACCAGGAGATGCTGCGCTCCTGCAACAGGCCGGCCAGGAGCTGGGCAAAGCCGCGGTGCGGGAACCGGGTCTGTATCTGCGCGCGCTCCAGGATGTACGCCAAGTGGTGCAGGACCTTCGGGCCCAGCGAGCCGCCTGCGCAGAATGCCTGCTGCGCTTAGAAAAAGCACTTTACCGTTTCCTGCCCGTTTCTGCCAAAACACCTTCAAAACGGGTGGCCCCTGCTATTGAGAAAGACCTGGCCCAGAATTACTTTAACCGCCTGAACTAACCGTGACCCTTCCGCTGCCGCTTGTCCTTTTATTTGCTGTCCTGCTGGGCCTCTGGCTCACCTGGCTGGCCGTTCGCCGGTCAGACAAGCGACGACTGGTGTGGCGACTGCTGGCCAGTTGGTTGGCGGTGGTTTCTTTGGCCCTTTTGCTTGCGCCACCGGTCATCAACAGAACCTACAGCGCCTCCCAAGCCATTCTCCTCACCCCCGGCTATCACCCAGATTCCCTTCGTTCGCTCCTAACTCAGCTCCGGCCTATGCCACAGGTATACCACTTTGACAGCGCGGCTTCAGAAGGCGTGGCGGTAACCGATTTCACTGCTTTCCGAGAGCAATACCCGGCGGTGCAGACGCTGCATGTGCTGGGCAACGGGCTGGAAGAAGAAGAACTGACCCGTTTGAAAGCCATTCGGTTGGTGCCCCACCTGTCTAAGTTGCCGGCAGGCGTATTGTCTGCTTCCTGGCCCCAAAGAATCACGCTGGGCGAAGAAGTACAGGTGCAAGGTAAATTCACCGCGCCGGGCAACGCTACCACGCTCTACCTGCAGGCCGCGGGCGGGCGCCGTGATTCCGTAGAGATAAAGAAAGGGATAAAGCAAAACTTTGCCCTTCGGTTCATACCTAAAACCAGCGGTCAGTTTGTGTTTGCCTTGCAATGGAAGGGAGAAGAGGACTCGGTGCACCAGGAAGCCATTCCAATCATGGTGCAGGAGCCCAGGTTGCTGAACGTGCTGCTGCTTTCTTCGGCGCCGTCTTTTGAGGTGAAGTTCCTGAAGAATGCCTTGGCGCAGCAAGGGCACGGGGTGGCGGTCAGGAGTCAGGTCAGCAAAGGCATTTACCAGACTGAGTTGGTGAACCTGTCGGGGCTTAACCTTAACCGGCTTTCAGAGCCGCTGCTGCAGAAATTTGATGTGGTGTTGTTAGATGGTGCCACGTTGCAAGGCTTGTCGGGTCAGGAGAAACAGGTGCTCCAGAAAGCCGTGCGGCAACAGGGCCTGGGGATTATGACCTCTTTTTCTGAAAACAGCCCCAAACGGGTTCCTTTCTTCGCGGAGGGCGTTTTGAGGCAGATTTCCCAAAAACAGGCCCGAAACGCACCGGTGCAGTGGACGGGCCAGACCAAAGGACCAGTGTTAGCGGTTTCTGGAAAAGTGCTTCAGCCGCAGGAGGGGCAGCAGGCATTGGCCTGGGAGAAGAATCCGCAGCAGGCACTGGTGGTGCATTACCGCAAAGGGTTGGGGCAAGTAGGTGTGAGCCTGGTGTCAGAGACTTTCCCGCTGGCGCTGGAAGGCAAAGAGAACCTCTACCAACATTTCTGGGCAAACGTGCTAACCACTCTGGCAAAGCCTATACAGGAAAACAGCATAACCCAGGAGCCGGCCATGGCGCGGGTACATCAGCCGCTGCTGGTAGAAGCCAGCGCCGGAAATGTCATGGGTAAAAAAGCGATGTCTGCAGCCTCAGGGAAAACCCTGGATCTGGTGTCTGCACAAGGAAGCCTCTTGCCAGGCCGACAGGTCTTCACTATCTGGCCCCAAGAGAAAGGCTGGCATTCCCTTGCTTTGAAAGAAGGGAATGCCAGCCTGTATGTATACCCGCAAACTTCCCGGCAGACGCAGCAACTGCAAAATCGGCAAAAGGCCACGCTGGCCGCCACCGCGCAAACATTAGGAAAGCCACATGCCATGAAAGATGTTACCCGTCCGGAAGCGTTTCCGCTGTGGCCTTTTGGGCTAGGCCTTTTGCTGGCACTGGGCTTCTTGTGGCTGGAAGAGAAAATCTAGGGCCTAAAGATTACTCCTTTCCCCCGGCCAGGGAAGGTTTAATTAGTCTGAACTCGGTGCGGCGGTTAAGCTGGTGCTGTTGTTCTGAGCAGGAAACGCCGTCATGGCATTTGTTCAGCAGCTTGGTTTCCCCGTAGCCTCTGGCTACCACTCGTTTAGCGTCTATTCCTTTAGAGAGAATGTACAGCACCGCGGTAGACGCCCTTAGTTGTGACAGCATTTGGTTGTAGCGGTGCGTTTGGCGGCTATCTGTGTGGGAACTCAGCTCTATGCGCACCTCTGGGTTTTCCCGCAGCATGTCTACAATCTGGTTCAGCTCTTCTTTCGCCTCGGGGCGAAGGGTGTGCTTGTCAAGGTCATAGTAGATGTTGTCCAGCACAATGGCCTGGTCATAGGTGTTGCGGTCCAGTACCATTTCAATGTGCACCGTGTCTGTGAGCCTGCGGCAATCTGGGGCTATCTGCACGGTCTTGGTCAGGTATCCTTTCTTGCTGCCTCTAATAGTATAGCTCTGGCTGCCTTTGGCCATGAAGACAAACCTGCCTGCTGCGTCAGATAACAACCGGAGGGGCGCGCCGTTGGGGTCACCGTTAATGGAGACCTGTAAGTCTACGCCCTCCAGAGGCATTTTGCGGGTACGCCCTCCGGGGTTTGGCATCCGGACAAAGGTGCCGCCCGCCACTTTGCAGGGCACGGTAGAAGGCCCTATGCGGTAAATATCATCTGAGGTGCCATCGCCGCCGCGGTTAGAAGACAGAAAGCCCGTTTTGCCGTCTTTTTGGTAAATCAGGCCAAAATCATCGCGCGGCGAGTTGAACGGATAGTACAGATTCTCCACGCCTTCCCAGACATCGCCGTTGCCTCTGGCTGAGAAAATATCCAGGCCGCCCATGCCCAGGTGCCCGTCTGAGGAGAAATACAGCACGCCGTTGGACTGCACCAGCGGGAAGACCTCCTTACCGGGCGTGTTGATCATGGGGCCGGCGTTCACAGGTTCAGACCACGCGTTTTGGCCCTGGCGCAGGCAGTAGTAAATATCTGTCTGGCCGTACCCGCCGGGCATGTCTGAGGCGAAGTACAAGATCTGTCCGTCTGGTGAAAGGGCCGGGTGCCCTACTGAGTAAGACTCGCCTTTGCTGTACGGGAAAAGCTTCACGTCTTTCCACTTGTCTTTCACCAGGGTGGCACTGTAAATCTCCAGGCGGTCCACAAAATCATCGCTCTTGGAATACCGCTGCCAGCTGCCTTCGGTGGTCAGTTCCTGGGGCAGTACCCGTTTCTTTACCCGTTTGGTGCGCGTAAAGAAAATCTCATCAAAGTCTGGCGAGAAGGAGGCGGTAGCGTTATGGAACTTGGTGTTAATGCTTTTTTCCAGCGGTTCAATCTTAGACCAGGTGCTGTCTGTCAGGCGCTCTGCCTGGTAAAGGTGCAGGAAAGGGGCGCCGGTCCAGCCGTATACTTTCTGGTCTTTAGAGCTTTTGCCTTTCCCGCGGTCAGATGAAAAGACCAGGTTGTTCTTAAAGAAGACCGGGCTGAAATCAGAGAAAGAGGAGCTGAGGGCACTGTCCAGAAGCACGTCTACAGACAAAGGATTATTCATCCAGCTCATGGCCATATCACAGGCCTTTATGAGTTTTTGCGCCTCTTCCCGGTGGCTTGGGTCCCGTTGGGCAAACTGTTGGTAGGCTCTTTTAGCTTCCTGGTATTTGCCGTTCTGGCGGCAGGCATTGGCGTAGTTAAAAAGGTTGGCCGTAGACAAGTTTGGGAAAATCATGGTCTGTTTGTACCAGAATTCCGCCGCCCCGGGTTGGTTGATGAGCCGGTAACAATCTGCAATGCGTTCTACAATGTGGCGGTCAGGCTGCCCTTGCTCCAGGAGCTTTTCATACTCTCCCAGCGCCAGCGCATAGTCATAGTCACTGAAGTGTTTATCTGCTTTGGTCTGTTTTGCCTGCCCCTGTGCCAGGCACGGGTGTACGCAAAAGGGAAGGCAAAGCAGGAGTAAGAGGTAAAAAATTTTCACAGTTGCAGTTCTTGTACCTTTGGGTTGGTAAATAAATTCTGTTTTGAGGCCTTTTCCAAGAAACAGCTAAGATTGCACTTTTAATTTATCCTGCCTAAAAGTAACGCGGTGTTAACATGCGGCCATATTTCTTTTTAGTGAAATTGTAGCCAAGCGAGAGTTCATGGCTGGAGTATTGGCGCAGTTGGTTCAAAGAGAAATCATAGGAGTAGCCCACCCGCATGAGCGGATTGGGGTGTAGCTCCAAGAGCACTGCCAGTGCATTGCCCAGGCGGGTGGCATTGCTGTTTGCCGTGTTATTGAAGATGTTGAGCGTGGTCCGGAAAGAGGTGCCCAGCCAGATCTGCTCATTATAAAGCAGAAAGGCGTTCAGGTCTAAGGCGGCCGGGCCGTTGAAATCTTCCTTCAATAAAAGGCTGGGCCTGAACTTGGTCTTGTGCGCCACATCAAATACCCCACCCGAAGTCAGGAATACGTGGGGCTCCGGGTCTGTAGGTAACCCTTCCTTAAAGAAAACAATGTTCCCCACGGATAGGCCCGAGTAGAATTTGTTGCTATACAGGAAAGCCCCAAACTTGGCGTTTGGTTTGATCGCCCGTTCCACTCCCATAGGGATAGCCATGTCATCGCGCTCGTCTGGGTTAAGCTTGGTACCGTCTAATGTCTGCTGGGTAACGCCCAGGGCAATGCCCAGCGCCAGCCGCGTGGTAGGGTCCAGCGAGATCCTCACCGCAGAGTTCAAAGACATCTCAGTGAAGCGCTGGGCGCCCAGCCGGTCATTGGTGATGATGACGCCACCCCCCAGTTTCTTGTTCAGGTTACCGTCCAGGCTCAGGGTCTGGCTGAGCGGCGCCCCGTCAAAACCGGTCCATTGGCTGCGGTGAGAGGCGCTTACGCTGGTGAAATCACGGCTGCCGGCGTAGGCTGGGTTAAGCAGCAGGCCGTTGAACATATACTGCGTGAACTGCGGGTCTTGCTGGGCAAAACTCACCAGAGGCACCCAAAGGCAGGAAGCCAGCACCAGGGCAGATACGATTGCTTTTTTCATTCTCCTCATCATCTCTAGCGCATCAGGGTTACATAGCCTTTGTGAACAACTTCTTGGTTATCGCAGAGGCGCACTTTCAAGACATAAAAATAAGTGCCTTCGGCTAAGCCGCCGCCATCCCAGTTGTTGCGGTACTTTTTCATGCGGTATACTTCACTACCCCAGCGGTTAAGAATCACCAGTTCATTCTCCGGGAATTCCAACAGGTTTCTAACCACCCAAAGGTCATTCTTTCCGTCATTGTTGGGCGAAAAGACATTGGGCAGGTTTAGCTCAGGAGCTAGGTACTTGGGGTTGATATCCTGCGTGGCCGAGCTTACCGAGCACGTGGCATTATTGGCGGTCACGGAGATTTTGGCGGAAGTCAGGCTGGCGTTGGCAGGCCCGGTTACCGTCACTTTATTGGTGCCCTGGCCCGAGGCGATGGCCCAACCCGTCTCATTGGTGAGAATGCTCCACGTGAAGGTAACGCCAGGGTTGGCCGGTACAGAGAACTGGTTACCCAAACAGGCCGAGCTCTCATCTGTGATAAAGAGGCTGGTAGTCAAGGGCGGTGAAACCGTTACCATGAGGTAAGAAGCCTCACTGGTGCTGCACCCGTTCAGGGTTTTCACGCTGACCGTGCCGGTGCCTTCAGGAGCCGTTACGGTAATGCTGGTAGTACCCTGACCCCGAATAAGCTTCCAGCCGGCAGGCAGGCTCCACTCATAAGAAGAGGCTCCGGTCACCGCGGCAACGCTGTACACCAGTTCATTGTTGGAGGCACACAGAGCGGTAGGGCCGGTAATAACGCCAGGTCTAGCCACCTCACCGGTACTGGCAGAAACCGCCAGGGTTTTCGCTGAACTGATGCCGCAGCTGTTCTGGGCCTTCACGGTAATCTGCCCCCCGGATGTGCTTGGGATAACAGTAATAGTGCTGGAATTCTGCCCGTTTACTAAAGTCCAGCCGGCAGGTACGGTCCATAGATATTGGTCTGTGGCAGAGGCGCCGCTGAGGCTATAGGTCACCGTGCCCGCATTCGCGCAGACAAAAGGAGTTCCTGTGATCTCTCCGCTAAGAACCGGCACTCCGGTACTTGGAACCATGGCCACGGTCTGGGCCTGGCTCTGCCCGCAGGCATTCTTCGCCACCACGCTTACTTGCCCGGCGGTGTTGCCGGCAGTTAAGGTAAGGGTGGTGGTGCCCTGGCCTCTTTCCAGTTTCCAGTCTGCCGGGTAGCTCCATTCATAAGAAGTAGCGCCATTCACCTCGGCAATGCTGAACACCAGGCCTTTCTCTCCGGAGCATGGGGTCAAAGAAGAACTATTTACCTGTATAGGGCTAGGTTTGCCTAAGGCGTTGGTAAGCACCCCAACGTCTAATTTACTGGCGGCAGAAGTAAGGTCACATCCGTTTTTCCCTACCACACTAATTGTTCCATTAGTGGTTCCGGCCAGGGCCGTGATCACGTTGGTGCCTTGTCCTGTTTCCAGCACCCAGCCTTGCGGCAAGGTCCAGGTATAGGTGGTTACCCCGGCCACCTCTGCTACCTGGTAGGTGACCCTGGTGGTTGTACAGGCAGCCGTCTGGCCCGTAATGGCCCCCAATACCGGCGGTACATTCGGAGATACACTTACCTGTTGCGTGGAAGCGGTACTGGTGCTGCAGACGTTTCTGGCGACTACACTCACCTGGCCGGCATTGGCTCCGGCGGCTACCGTAATGGAAGTGCCGCCTTGACCGGAGGTAATGAACCAACCGGCAGGTACTTTCCACTCATAGGTTAAGGCCCCCGTTACCGGAAGGATGGAATAGGTGATCTGGTTTTGTTTTTCGCATACGCCGATGGTTCCTGAAATGGCGCCTGGGGCTGCCAGGTTTTCCGGGGCCACGTTCACGGCTAAGATTCTTTTGTCTCCGGCGCCACAGCTGTACTGGGTGCTAACCGAAATCTCGCCAGAGCCAGTCCCGGTTTTTACCTGTAACTCATGGGTGCCCTGCCCGGAAAGGATAGTCCAGCCCGCTGGTACCTGCCATTGATAGTTGGTGGCACCGGTGGTAGCTACTACGGAATACGTCTGCACGGCAGAAGCGCAAAGGGCATTTACTCCCTGGATAGGATCAGTGGCCGGAACCAGGGAAGCAGGCGCCACCGTCAATACTTTGGCCGGGCTGGTGCCACAGCTGTTGGTGGCCTGCACCGAAACATTGCCTGCGGCATTGCCTGCTTTCACAATAACCGTACCCGTGCCCTGACCCGACACGAATTCCCAGCCGGTAGGCAAGGCCCAAGTGTAGGTAACTCCCGCTACCGGGTTCTTGATGCTATAGGTTTGCTGCGTACCGCCGCCGCAAGGCATGGTTTCGCCCAGAATCTCTGCTGGCGTAACCGCCGCTACCTGTGGCGTAACGCTTAGCTGTACCAGCGCACTGGCTCCGCAGGCATTGGCCGCCGCCACCGTGATGGCCCCGGCGCCGGAACCTGCTTTTACCTGAATGTTTTGGGTGCCCTGACCGCCGGTGATTTCCCAGCCAGCAGGAACTGTCCACGTATATTGCGTGGCCCCGGTTACCGCATCTACAGAATAAGAAAGAGGCGTACTTGTTACGCAAGGCGCGGTCTCTCCTTTGATGGCCGTTGGCGTGGCAGATAATGGTTGGGAAAGGGTGATGTTTGTGGAGTCAGCGGTAGTGTTGCAGTAATTAAAAGCGGTTACTTTAAGCATGCCGCCCGTGGTACCTGTCTGCACGCTAAGGGTGCGGGTACCCTGCCCCGAGAGAATAGTCCAGCCGGAAGGCACGGTCCAGGTGTATCCTTTGGCTCCCTCGGCTTCTGGCACAGAGAACGTTCGGGCGGCCGTAGACACGCAGAGGGCTTTCTCCCCTGCAATAGGACCTACCTTGGCCGGAGCCGATTCAGACATGTTTACCTGTAACGCTGATGCCGCACTGGTACCGCAGACATTGGAGGCGGTTACCTCTACATTAGCGGTTCGGTCACCTATTCTCACTACCAGAGTGCTGGTTCCCTGCCCGCGCACAATGGTCCAGGTGGCAGGAACGGTCCAGGTGTAATTGGTGGCGCCCGTAACTTCAGCCACGGAATAAGTTGCCTCGCCTGCATTGGCACACACATCGGCGGGGCCGGTGATCTTGCCAGGCATGGCCGGAGTGGCCGAAGAAACTTCCACTGCCAGCGTGCGCGAGGTGCTTTGACCACAGCCGTTGCCGGCTTTTACCTGCACCGTGCCGCCAGCGGTACCGGCCCGTACTTTAATTTCACTGGTTCCTTGTCCGCTAAGGATCACCCAACCGGCAGGAACGGTCCAGGTAAGGGAAGAAGCCGTGGCGGGGGCGGTAATGCTATAGGTGAGTTGGGTGGCACTGGCGCAGACAGCGGTTTCGCCCTGAATAGACGCCGTTAACGAAGGAGACCCGGTAGTAGGAGTTACCGCCAGGCTGGTAGCAGCGCTCTGGCCGCAGCCATTACCGGCAATGACCTGTACCTGACCCGCGTTGCTTCCTACTTTCACTACCACAATGGCGGTGCCTTGCCCAGACAGAATGCTCCAGCCGGTGGGCACGGTCCAGTTGTAGGTATAGCCGGGTAAAGGGTTGCTGGCGGTATAGGTTTGCTGGCCGTTAATACAAGGAATGGTTTCCCCTGAAATAGCAGCCGGGGCGGCAGGCGCAGTGGTAGCAGGAGTCACCTGAAGCAAGGCGGCAGGACTGCTTCCGCAGCCATTGGTAGCCGTTACCGAAAGGTTACCGGCCGCAGTACCGGCTTTCACCAGAATAGCTTCCGTGCCTTGGCCTGACACAATGGTCCACCCGGCAGGAGCCGTCCAGGTATAGCCGGTGGCGCCTGAAACCGGCACTACCGAGTAGCGCACATTTTCCTGGTCTACGCAGGGAGCCTGAATGCCGGAAATGATGCTCGGCTTGGCCGGAATCTGGGTACTGACAGAGACGTTCAACTCAGAAGCGGCGCCGGTGCCGCAGGCGTTAGAGGCAATCAACTGTACCTTTCCGCTGGTGCCGGCCTTGACCGTGATTCTGCGCGTTCCCTGCCCCGACACGATTTGCCAGTCAGAAGGCACCCTCCAGGTAAAAGTAGAGGCATTGGTCACGTCTTCTACAGAATAGGTCTGGTCTGGAGTAGTGGCACAGAGTAAAGCGTTACCTACAATAGGGCCTACTGTTGGTACCTCTGAAAAAATAGAGACGGGGTAAGAAATAGTGGAACTGGTGCCGCAGTTGTTCTGGGCCTTCACAGTAAACTGACCGCCCACGGTGCCGGCTTGTACTGCCAGGTTAGCAGTGCCCTGGCCGCTTACAATGGTCCAGCCGGCTGGTACGGTCCAGGCGTAGCTAGTGGCATTGGTAACCGCCGCTACCTGGTAGGTAAGGCCTGGGGCATTGGCGCAGACCTGGCCCGGGCCGGTGATTTGGGTAGGCGCCTGCGGGGCCGGAGGCGCTATGGTTACCTGTACTTCGCTGCTGGCGCTTTTGCTGCAACCATTGGTGGCAGTTACTTTCACTTTTCCGCCGGTGGCGCCGGTATTCACGGTGACGGAGGGCGTACCCTGTCCGGAGACAATGGCCCAACCTGCCGGTAACTCCCAGGCATAGGAAACGGCGCCTTCTACGGGGTTAATGGAATAGGTGATGTTTTCCTGGCTCGCACAGATTTCCTTAGGCCCGGTAATGCTGGAAGGCATGGGTGGGGGCGAAGAAACGGTGGTGACGGTAAAAGTGGTTTCAGGGCCATCGCCGCAGGCATTCACGGGCCGCACGGTAATGGTGCCGGTGGCCTCTGCTTCACCAGTGGTTACGGTAATGGTATTGGTGTCTGAACCTGAAGTGATTGCCCAGCCTTGCGGAAGCGTCCAGGAATATTTGCGGGCCCCGGAGACCGAAGGTACCTGATAAACGTTACCCGGAGTGTTAATACACAAGGTGGTGGGGCCACTTATGTCATTAGACTTTGAGGGGGTGGCGCAGATAGATAACTCAGAGGTGTTGTTTTTGATGTTGGGGTCTGTGCCGTCACCGGTTACGGTAGCCACGGTGGTAGAGAACTCCGTTTTGACAATGGTAGCCTTTACTACCATGGTGGCGGAACCGTTCTTGGCGAACCTGTCCAGGATCCACTCCCTTCTTATGGGGTCAAACGCAGTTCCTTCAGTGGTAGTGGAGCTAAGGTATTGGATTCCGGATGGCATCTCAAAGTTGACCACCACGTTGGTGTCTCTGTCGGGGCCGTTATTGGTGAGGGTGATGGTATAGGTTACTTCCAGGCCTACTCGGTAGGGGCCGCTGCTCACCACATGCTTTATCTCCAGGTCGGCTATGTTTTCTGAGCCAAGCGGGGTGACGGTGGTATTGGAGACGGTGACGCTGCCGGTCTGGCTGAACAGTTTGCCTTCCACGGTAGTGCCGCTGGCGGCCTCAATGGAGTTTTGGGAAACGACAGAACCTTTGAACGCGCTCTTAGCGCCCAGGGCGGTTTTTCCTTTTACCAGCCAGAACACATTCTTGGCCCGTACGCCCTGACGTAACTCAATGGCCACCGCCGGGTCTATGGTAAGGTCTCCCTCCACCTGGAACACAAACGCCCCGTAAGGCTGCTTGCCGCCCAGCAACTCCAGAGACTGCTGTAAATGAAGGTTGCCGTTTATCCGGTACACGCCCGGTAACAGCTTTCCGCCGGATAGGCTGGCCCCCGGTAGGGTGCCCATAGGCTGCAGGCGCTGCAGTTCTGCATACAGGCTGCGTACCTCTGTCAAGGCCTTGGCCTGGTGCGCCGAAGTGGTAGGCACACCCTGGCCGGTTTTGCTGTTGCCGTTGGCGGTAATGCCTTTGGCACCCACCACAGAAAGTTGGTGCAAGGCCTTATATGCCCCTACCTGTGCATACCCCCCAAAACCTAACAGAAAGAAAAGAAAGAAAAACAGTAACCGTATTTTCATACACACTCCTCCATTATAAACCTGCTTTATGGAGTCTAAATCCAATAAGCTTAGTTATATTAAATTTGATATTTGATTTATACATATAATTATAAAAATCTTTGCTTGGGGGGTTCTTTTGAATGTTAAATACTAAAATTCGTTGATTAAAAGAAGCGGCAATGATGGTTATAATTGGATCTGTAAATTGCTTAAGTGCAAATTTAGCTAATCCCACAAATTTATAAAGATAAAACGGAATCCCACAGGAAAATTTATATATGTTATTTTTAATATTTTGAGGAACCAAGGCCCGTTCACCTGGTTAAGAGTGAGTGCTTTAGGTTATTTCTAGCAGGCTTTTATAAAGCGGTTTTCAACTTGCCAGAAGGCATGGGCGGTTTTGCACAGGAAAGGAGAAGGTAGCTCTGGTTATGGACTATGGCCAGAAGGAAAGTTCCTTTGGCCCTGTTTTGGCCAAAACGGCTTATAAACGTAAATGCCCGCCGGACAGGCCCCGGCCAAGGGCATTGCTTTTGAAGGGAAGGAGGGTTGCCGGCGCTTTGCCTTTAACAGGAGTGGTGACAAGCTTACACTGCCCCTTTAATTCGGTATCCGGTTGGCGCAGTCATGGAAAGCTACAAAAAGCGGAAAGTCGTTTTGGGCCTGTTTTTCTGAAAACAGGCCCAAAACGACTTTCCCGTAAAACCAGGGTTTCTTGCTAGCCAGAGACAGGAATTACCACACCCACTCCGGGCAATACACTTTGTTTTTATTGTTCACCTTAATGCCTAGCATCAGTTCATGGGAGCCGGCACTGGTCTCAAATTGGCTGGAGGTGGGCACGTCATAGGAATACCCGAAGTCCAGGATATGGCTCACGTTTACCCCCAACAGAAACACCATGGCGTCTTTATCACGGTATGAGACCCCCAGCCAGATGCGGTCATTGTACATGGTCTTTAAGTTCAGGTCAATAGAACCGGTTCCCGGATTGGATTTCTTGTAGAGCACAGATGGGACAAAGGTGAGGTCATTGACCTTGAAACGGTACCCGCCGGTCACAAAATAATGGGGCACTAGCCTCCCTGACAAGACATGGTCTACCGGGGCTTTGAAATCACTGCTGCTGTTGAGGAGCTGCGTTGCCGAAATGCCCAGGAAGGCATTGGCCGTGTAAAGCCAGGTGCCAATGTTGACATCTGCCTTGGTCATGTTGATGGTCTCCCCAGACAGGGAGGCGTCTGAGGGGTCAATGACCCGGGCCTGGCCCGTGTTGAAGCTGTTCCTGAGAACGCCCCCAGATATACCAGAGGAAAGGTTTAACGTGCTGGTGAGCGGCAGGTGAAAGGCGTACATAAGGTTAACCGTACTGGTCCTCAACAGCCCGGCCTGGTCAAGCTGCACCATGGCGCCTACTCCGTGGTGGGGTTTTACCCGGTGGAATTTGTTGTTTTTATTGACGTTGACCCCCTTTTTGGAGGTCCGTTGGCTAATCTTGCCGCGGCCCTGGGCATTACGGTCTATTTTGCCAATGGAGGCGTGCACGCTGGTGTAAAACGTGGAGGGCGACCCTTCCACCCCCACCCATTGCTTGCGGTAAGAAGACCTGATGTCCATGTAATTCTCTATGCCCGCCACCGCCGGGTTAATGACCAGGCTGTTGGTCATGTACTGACTGAACTGCGGCTTCTGCTGGCCGCTGGCCTGCAGGGAAATCCCCCAGAAAAAGAGCAGGGCAATGCTAGAAAAATATCTTCCGCTCATGGCCTTAATTGATAATGGTGATGCTACCCGAGATGGGTTCTTCATTATTGCCCAGATAGATGACATAGAAGTAGGCAGCTACCGGCAGCGTTTTCCCCTGGTAGGTACCATCCCACTTGGTACTGTACCCTTGCGAGGAGAAGACCTTGGCGCCCCACCTGTTAAACACCTCCACTTTACAGTTGGGGTATTTCTCTATGTTCAGAATTTCCCAATGATCATTAATGCCGTCTTTGTTGAGGGTGAGCACGTTAGGAATGAACACCTGCGGAAGAACGGTCACCGTCACCTCATCCTGTGAATAGCAGCCTTCCGGCGAAGTCACCGTGACGGTATAGGTAATGGTCTCCTGCGGAGTGGCGGTAGGCGCCGCTGTCGTGGCCGAGGACAGACCGGTAGAAGGAACCCATGAGTATTTCACGCCGCCAGTCGCCTCCAGTTTGACAGATCGGCCTTGAATGATAGTGACGTCTGGGCCCGCATTGGCCAGCGGGGGCACCACCTCTACCTTTATGGCGGTCCGTTGAAGGCTAGGGCATCCTTCAGTAGAGAAAGATTGCGCATAGTAGGTGGTGGTTTGCGTGAGCGCGGGCGTCACATAAGAAATACCCGTGGTGAGCAACCTTCCGCCCGTTGGTTGGTCATACCACTCCACAGCCGCACTAGGGTTACTCACGGTCAGGATGGTTTTTTCACCGGGACAGATCCTGAGAGAACCAGAAGCCAGGGTTGGCGGTGCAGGCAAAGGGAAGACGGTAATCTGGACCACATTGCTGGGCTGCACCAGGCAAGGCGGCGCAATGGCGGCTCTCCTGAACCAGGAAGTTTTTTGGAGTCCGCCCGGCTCATAGCTTAAACCAGCGTTGTTGCCCGTAGCCGGAGAAAACGGACCGGCAGGTCCACTAGTGCTCACTTCCCAACGGTAAATCATATTTGGGCCTCCGCCCGAAGGCACAGATCCTTGCAAGGTAGCCACGGGCACCCCGGTGCAGACTTCCTGGTTCTTCTGGATAAGGTTATTGGTGATAGGCGTGATGACCGTGATCTGCACCGGTTTGCTGTTCATGGCCGCGCAGGGCCCGGAGCTCACTGCGCGTCTGAACCAGGTGTCTTTGGTCACCTGCGTAGGGGTATAGTCTCTTGCCTTGTTGGCGCCCGGGGCCGGCTGGTAACTGATGCCGTCTGTGCTGCTTTCCCACAGGAAGGTATAGGCGCCATCACCGCCAGTGGGTATGGAGCCGGTGAGGGGCTGGGCCGCGTCACCCCGGCATAGGGTTTGGCTGGCCGTGATGGTATTGTTGGCAATGGCCGGCACTACCGTGATCTGTACCGTGGGCGAGGTATGGGAACAGCCCGCCGAGAGCACCCTTCTCCTGAACCAGGTAGTCTGGCTGAGGCTGGGCGCCTGGTAGTTTTTGCCTTGGGCGTTGCCGGCGGCCGGAGCAAAACCGGTGGTAGGTCCCAGGGTACTGCTTTCCCAGACATACTCAAAGGTGCCGTCCCCGCCCTGGGGTTGGGAGCCGGTAAGCGGGGCGGGCAGGTTCTCTGCGCAGATAGATTGCGCAATTGAAATCTGGTTGTTAGCCAAGGCCGGCGTGACCGAGATCTTCACCGCTTCGCTCACGTTGGCCTCGCACGGGCCGGCCGTTACCCTTCGCCTGAACCAGGTGGTAGCCGTGATGCCTGTGGGGGAATAGTCGCCACGGGTGTTGTCTCCCTGGGCCGGGGTGAAACCTTGTTTAGGCCCTGTGGTGCTGCTTTCCCAGAGGTACGTGTACCGGCCATCTCCGCCGGTGGGTACAGAACCGGTAAGGGTGGTGGGGGTAGCGCCGCCGCACAGGGCCTGGTCTCCGGAGACAACATTGCTGGCAATGGCTTTATGCACCGTTACCTCTATGGCCGTGCGCGGGCTGGGGCAGCCGTTGTTGTTGAGTACCTGCACATAAAACGTGGTGGAGGCGGTTAAGACCGGAGTGGTGAAAGAATTGGAGGTGCCTAACACATTTCCGCCGGTGGGTTGGTCAAACCATTGGCAGTTGCCGGCGGCGTTGATAGTTAAGACCGCGCTGCTGCCCTCACAGATAATCTGGTTGGCGGAGGAGAGCGCGTCAGGCATTGGGTCTACCTTTATCATGATGGCCTCTGAGGTGTTGATGCAGCCGCCCATGGAAACCAGCCTCCTGAACCAGGTGGTTTTGGTGAGGTTGCCGGGGGCATAGTCTTTGTCCTGGGCCCCGGTTATAAGCGTGAAATCAGGGGCGGTGGCAGAGGTAGTGCTTTGCTCCCAGGTGTATGCGAAGACGGCACCCGGGCTGTTGCTCTCCGGGGTAGAGCCTATCAATTTGGAAGGGGCCATTCCGCCGCAAATAGTCTGGGGGGAACTGATGGTATTGTTGTTAACCGGCGCGGTGATGGTCACCACCTGCGAGGCCACCTCTGAGACGCCGCATTCATTGGTGGCGGTTAGGGTGACGGTATAAGAACCGGCCACCGGGAAAGAGATGACCGGGTATTGTGACGCTTCTGTAGAGGAGCCGGCAAAGGTGGCCCCTCCGGTAACGACCCACTTATATGCCGTGATGGTTCCCATATTTGGGGCATAGGTGGGCCCGTGCGCGGCATTGTTATCCGTGAAGGCCAGCTGTTGGGGGCCGCAATAGGTTTTGGGGCCGGGCAACGTGACGGTGGGCGGCGCTTTAACGGTTATTTTGGTGCTGCTGGTGCTGGTGGCGCACTGGTTGGTGGCTTTGAGGGTGAGCGTATAGAGTCCGCTGAGGGAAAAGCGGAAGACAGGGTCTTTGCTGGTAAGGGAGCCGGAGATAACGGTATAGCCCGTGTCTGGACTGACCACCCAGACATAGGTAAGTGGGTCACCTATGGATTGGTTGGTGGTGGTTACCTCCAGGTTCTTGCATAAGGAAGTGGGGTTCAGGTTGGTGGTGAACTTGGCCACCGGTTTGTCAATGATGGAAAAGTTTTTGGTAATCACCGCCGTGTTGCAGCTGTTGATCACTTTTAAAGTAATGCTGTACGCACCCTTCTCACTGAATTTAATAACCGGGCTCATAGAGGTGAGCGAGCCGCTGGTAAGGGTCCAGCCGGTGGCAGGAGTGATGTCCCATTGGTAAACGGCGTCACTGTTGCAGGTGCTGTTGTTGAACATATTGGCCCCCGTGATGGAGAGGTTGTTCAAGGTGTAGTCTGTGTCCAGGCAGCCAATGGGGGTCTGGGGCTCAATTTCAAACAAGGCCTTAGGGGTAGCGGCAATCCTGATGGAGCTTACCGTTACATTGGTGGTGCCACAGGGATTGCTGGCGCTGGCCGTCAAAGAAAAGGAATTGCTGGGGGTGCCGTTACTGGTGGTGTTGTTGCAAGAGGTCTTTACAAACGTGTGGGTAATGGCGGCGGGCACATCGGCCTGCGTGAATTTATAGGGAGCTGACCCATCATCAAACTGGAAGGTGTAGGTAGTAGAAGGGCTGTTGTTGGCGACGCCGGTAATAGGGAAGGTGTAGGCAATAGGTGCGCAGCCCACGGTATTGCCAGGGTTCCCCACTGAGATACTGGGGTTGCTGCCGTTGAAGACCTGTATCTTCTTGGTGGCGGTGCAGCCGTTAGGCCCGGTAACGGTCACCAGTAAATCAAAGGCGCCTTGGGTGGTGTAGGTATGTTGGGCTTCCTGAAAAGAGGCAGGGAACGTTTCTGTTTTGCCGTCGCCCCATTTAATGGTGTAAGACTGGTTTATGCTTTTGGTGGAAGATTTATTGGAGACCTTGAGCACGTAATTGGCCGCCACCGGCGAGCAGTTAGTGAAAGGAACCGAGAAATTCTGCTCTGCCACCAGGTCTGCCAAAGAGGCATCCAATTGTTGGTTGAGCGAAACCTCCTTGGTGATTTGTCCTGTGCAGCCTCCTTCATTGGTTACTTTTAGGGTGACCTGGTACTTAGCCACCCCGTTTCCGCTAAAGGTATGGGTAGGTTGCTGGCCCGTATTGATATTACTGCTGCCAGAGGCAGGGTCTCCAAACGTCCACTCATAGGTAAGGCCCGGGCCCGAAGGAGCCCCCGTAAACTTGAGACTGTTGCCTGAGCAGTCATTACTGGCAAAAGAGAAGTCGGCTATGGGAGTGGTGCCGGCGGTAATGGTTAACTTTGGGGAGGTTTTCTCCTGGCAAGCAGTACCCTTTACCGTTACCGTGTACTCTCCGGGCGAAGTGACTGTTAACGTCTTGGAGGTCTGACCGGCAATAGCGGCTCCGTCTTTCTGCCATTGGTACGTGGCCCCGGCATTGGTGGTAGTAGCCGTCAGGGTAATGGGCTGTTCTGGGCACAGCGTAGTAGGGCCACCGGCCGTCACAGCTACCTGACAATCCTGGGCATAAACTGGTATGTTTAGCAATAACTGGAGGGTGCACAGGAAGATAAGGATATGGTAGAGTTTTGCCATAGGATTATTTTTAGTGTTTTAAAAATAAACTAATGGGCCAGGCGGGGGGGAGTCTTGCCGTAAAGATAAATGTACAAATTAATCTTGTTCTTATGCAATTAAAAGAGCAATTAATATTGGCGCTAAATGAAATAAAATATTTGAATAGGTAAATACGAAATTGTTAAAATTATATATTTGAATCTAGGCGCTTTCTATTAGATAGTAACTTGAAAAGCTGAAAAATAGTGTTAGAATGTCTCTAAACCCATATTTAATGACCTTCGGAGTGTTGCTCGCGACTAATTAACAAATGGTTATGCCAGTGTTGGTGTGGCGGCAGTGACCGGCTCATAAGTCTTGGTAGAAAGGGTTTTTATGGAAAATGTATTTTGGCGGATATCTCAGGAGGGTAATTCTAGAGAAAAAGGCGTTTACAGGCTATTTTTCTGAAAACGGGCTAAAAGCAGCCGGGGCTTCTTAAAGATACCATTGGAGGGGTTTAGAGAGAATTTCTTTTTATCGCCATCTTACTCAAAGCGGCTAAAACAAGAAGGCCTTGTAGGTATCCTTGCAAAGCCTTTCCTTAATCTGAGGTAGACTGCCTCCATTGTCTGGCTTTCTTCTCCCTGATATAATAACCATTGCCATTCTCTCTGCAATTCCTGCATTATCTGCTAGGATATAAAATAGCCTTCATCGTTCCTAAGCCCATTCGTGCTAGCCTTGCCATAAAGCTGGTTTAGGAAGGAAATGCCGGCAGGGTGATAACAGTTAAAGCAGGGAAAGACACGTTCACGTTCACATTCAAAGTCTGAAATAGGAGACATTGCCTACCGTGAATTAGTGACCTTGCCTTGTATCCATGATTTTCTATTACAAGCACCTGACCACTTTTTACCCCAAGCCTTTTAACTTCTTATAAAAAGCCTCTGCATACGTGTCACTGATGGGAATAAGTTGTGCGCCTATCTGTATCCTGTTTTTCTCAATGTGGTCTATCTTGTCAATAGCGACCATGAAGGACCGGTGCACTCGGGCAAAATCCCGGGCAGGCAAGAGTTCTTCCAGCTTCGCGAAGCTGATGAGCGTCATGATCTTTTCCTGGGCGGTGTGAATGCGCAGATAGTCTTTCATCCCCTCCACAAAAAGGATATCCCTCATGGCTACTTTCTGGATGCGGTGGCCCACCTTCAGGAAGATATACTCCTGCTCATTTTTAGAGTCGGCAGTGGTCTCCTTTGCTTCTGATGAATGTCTGGGGCTTTGTTCCTGGTACAGCCGCAAAACACCTTTGTAGAACCGTTCAAAGGAAAATGGTTTCAAAAGGTAATCCTTCACTTCCAGCTCAAAAGCTTTAAGGGCATGCTGGTCATAGGCAGTGGTGAGGATGATTATGGGCTTGGGGTTCAGCATGGGGATGAAGCTGAGCCCGTCCAGGTCCGGCATGTTGATGTCTAGGAAAAGCAGATCAGGTTTGTCTTTTTCAAGCGGGCCCACTGCCTCTAAAGGGCTCATGAAAATCCCTTTCAGCTCCAGAAAAGAAACCTTGGCGATGTACTCCTCCAGAATCTCCTGGGCCAGAGGCTCGTCATCAATGATATAACACGTCAGCTTCTCTTTCATGCGCCTGTGAGTGGATGCCTTCGATTTTTAGTAAAACGTTAAATGTATTGTCCGAAGCGCCCATCTCCAAGACATGCTTTCCCGGGTACATCAACGCTAGTCTTTTCTGGACATTTGGAAGCCCTATCCCGCCGGGTTCCTCCAAGCCAGTAGCCCGGTTATTCCCAATGGGGTTCTGCACCTTGAAGGTAAGGGTATCTTCCTGTATCTCCACCTTGATTTTTATGTCTCCGGGCTCCAACCTGGCGGGGCTGTGCTTGTAGGCATTCTCCAGGAGATGGATGAACAACAGCGGCGCAATGTGACAAGCTGCTATCTCGCCCTCTACCTGCATATCCACCACGGGGGCGTTTTTATACCGAAGCTGTTGCAAGCCTACATAATCATTCAGGTAGTCAAGTTCTCTGGACAAGGGCACCGTGGGGGCATTGGACTCATAGATCATGTAGCGCATCAGAGAGGCTAAACGCATAACGGCTTCGGGGGCTGCTGGAGCTTGTTTGTACACCAGCGTGTGGATGTTGTTGAGCGTATTGAACAGAAAGTGCGGGTTAATCTGTGACTTCAGGTAATACAACTCTGCCTCTACGGCCTGTTTCTCCAACTGCTCCTTCTTGATGGTGTTAATGACCAGATTCTCGGTAACCCTAGCCAGCCAACTGAGGAAGACAAACATGGGCACACTGGTGACTAGCGTCATGAGATAATGCTCAATAAAAGGGTCCCAGGTATCCAGTTTTCGGTAATGAAAAATCAAAAAAGGAAATGGCCCTGTGAGCATAATGACTGCCAGCTTCCCGAAATATGCTTTTTTCTGGTTCTTGCCCAAGTAGCGCGTCAGGAGAAAAAAATGGCTGTAAAAAACATACAGGCAGGTTAAGAGAAACCCCAACGTCATGGTGCGCCAGTGCTCATTCTCCTGACTGAGCTGTAAGGCCACCAGCAGACCGAACAGAGTCCAGACCCCGATGTGGATGAGCGTGAATAGCTTTTTAACTCGATGCATAGAACAAAGGTATCGATTCTTGCCACTCGCTAATCCCCTTCTCGACCAGCCTCCCCTCCCAATCTACGAAAGGCCAACTAGAGCCTGCAAGCGCGCTCGCGGAAGCAAAGCCGCCGTTCGTCGATTACTTTACAGCGGTAGCATATCGCTTTTTACATTTTGTCCTGGTCATAGTTCCTTTATATGGAAGAGGAGCGGGTAGGTTTAGACATCCCGTTTCTGAAGGCTTTGAAAATTCCGTTTCTGGCCTGTTTTCCAGAAAACAGGTCAAAAACGGAAAGGATTAATAGCCCTGCCTCTGGTAAATTTTCAACTGAGCAATCATTAAGAATATGGAACGTCACCCAATCACCCTGTCCATCCAAAATGTCTCCAAAACCTACGCCAACGGCGTGCAGGCCTTGAGCAATATCAACCTGGACATTCCGCCAGGTATGTACGGCCTGCTGGGCCCCAACGGCGCCGGAAAATCAACCCTCATGCGCACGCTGGCCACATTGCAAGAACCCGATGAAGGCAGCATCCACTTAGGCGACATAGATGTGCTGAACCAAAAGGAGGAAGTGCGCCAGACGCTCGGGTATTTACCTCAGGAGTTCGGGGTGTACCCCAAGGTGAGCGCCGAAGAGATGCTGGATTACTTTGCCGTGCTCAAAGGCATCACCCAGCGCGCCTCGCGCAAGGAAGTTATCGAAGGCCTGCTCAAACAAACCAACCTCTGGGACAAGCGCAAACAAAAGCTTGGAGGATTCTCAGGCGGAATGAAGCAACGGTTTGGGGTGGCGGTGGCGCTCCTAGGCAACCCAAAACTGCTGATTGTAGATGAACCCACGGCCGGCCTAGACCCGGCGGAGCGCGTGCGTTTCCTTAACCTGTTAAGCGAAGTAGGCGAGAACAGCGTGGTGCTCCTGTCTACCCACATCGTGGAAGATGTATCAGAACTCTGCACTAACATGGCCATCATTAACAAAGGGAAGATTCTGCTACAGGCAAACACCCAAGAAGCGGTAACGGCTCTGAAAGACAGAATCTGGCGCCAACTAACAGATAAAAATACCCTGCCGGCCCTGGAGCAGGAACACCAGGTCATTTCGGCCAAACTCCTGAGCGGGCGTACAATGGTCCACCTCTACAGCGAGGAAAACCCAGGCAACGGTTTTGAACTGGTAGAGCCGGACCTGGAAGACGTGTACTTCTCCACCATGACGGGCAATTATGGGCAACCGCAAAAAATGAAGGAGGAGGTACAGCTATGAAGTTCCGGAAGATTTTTCAAATGGAGTTCACCTACGGGTTGCGTAGCATCACTACCTGGCTGTATTTTCTGGTGCAGTTGGTTCTTTCCTTTCTCTGGATGACAGGCAATTACATCCATGACGCGCGGGACGGTTATTTTCTGGCTAATGCGCCCATCGTGATTGGGGCGGTGACAGTGTTGGGCTGTGTGGCGTGGCTATTGATTGGGGCATCAGTAGCGGGTGATGCCGCGGCCCGCGATGTAGAGACCCGCATGTACTCGCTCACCTACACCGCCCCCGCCAGTAAGTTCGACTTTCTGGGAGGCCGGCTCCTGGCCGCTTTGAGTCTCAATTCCATCGTTCTGTTCGGCATTCCGCTGGGCATCCTGATTAGCCTCTATGGTACAGGGGTAGAACCTGAGATTATGGGCCCGTTTAGGCTATCTGCTTACCTGACTACCTTTTTCTATCTCATTCTGCCCAACGCGTTGATTGTGACTGCTATCCAGTTCTCATTTGCAGCGCTCACCCGGCGGCCCATGGCCAGTTACCTGGGCGGGGCCATCCTATTTGTGGCGGCGTTCATTTTGGGGCAGGTATTGCAAGACAAGGGCGAATGGGGGAATTTAATAGACCCCGTTGGTTTCACTCCCATCCAGAGCCAGCTGTCCAATGAATGGAGTCCGCTGGAAAAGAACACACGTCTGCTCGCGCTGGAAGGCACTCTGCTTCTGAACCGCCTCCTTTGGGTAGCCATCGCAGTGGGCATGCTCACGCTAACCTATTTCCGTTTTCGGCTTGTTTTACTGGAAACAGGCCAAAAACGGAAGCAAGCCATCCATCCAGAAACATCGGTGGCAGGCCTGAAATGGAGCTATGGAGGCAGGAAAGCCTTGCCGCAAAACAGAGGGATGTTTAGTTTGGCCACGCATTTGCGCCAGTTGCGCCTTCTCACCTGGAAAGGCTTTTTGCAGATAGGCAAAAGTTTTACGGGGCTTCCACTTTTAGCGGCCCTGGCTCTGTTTGCCTCCTTGGCTTTGGATGGAAACCTGAAGACCAAGGGCGTTCCCCTGCTACCCAAAACCGACCATATCCTAAACCTCCTGACGGCCTCTATCACAGAGATTGATTTTTTCTACCTTGTCATTGCCCTGCTGACTATTTACTACGCAGGGGAGCTGGTATGGCGGGAACGGGAAACAGGCCTGAGCGAGATTACTCACGCCACCCCGGTGCCGGAATGGGTGCTTTTTTTGAGCAAGTTCTTAGCGCTTGGCCTGGTGTTGGTGGGGTGGCTGGTCTTCCTGATGACGGCCGCAATCCTGGCGCAGCTGAGCCGGGGTGGCAGTCCTGAGATAGGGCTGTACCTGCAAGGTTTTTTCGGGTTACAGTTAGTGGACTGTCTCCTGTTTGCCTTGCTGGCGCTCTTTGTGCACGTGCTGGTCAATCAGAAATTCGTGGCGCATTTGGTTGCCCTGCTGGTGTATGGGTTTCTTCTTTTTGCTCCTAACCTGGGAATTGAGCACAAGCTCCTCGTCTATGGCGCCAGCCCGAAATGGTCGTACACCGACATGGTGGGCTATGGCACTTCTCTGGCGCCGTGGCTGTGGTTCAAGTTGTATTGGGTGGCCTGGGCGCTCCTGGTGGCCGTGGCCGCGAAACTGCTCTGGGTCCGGAGCCGCGAAGGAAGCATACGAGCGCGATTCCAGCTGGCCCGCCGCCGCTTTACCCGTTCCACCGCCTTGGTAACCGTTGTTTCTGTTGGTCTTGTTCTTACGCTAGGTAGCTTTATTTTCTATAACACCAACGTGCTAAATGACTACACCGCTTCCGCTGAGGGCATAGCCGAACGGGTGGAATATGAAAAGCGCTACCGGCAGTATAAAGATAGGCCCCAACCGCTCTTGACCAGAACCAAGCTACACGTGGAGATTTATCCCGAGCGCCAGGAGGTAGGCATACGTGGCACCTACTTTCTGGTAAACAATACAAACGTTACCATTGACACTGTCCACTTGGACACTACCCCAGGTGTGCAAACCACCAAGATTGCCTTTGACCGGCCCGCCACCAAGCTGTTAGCCGATGAGAAATTAAAACACCACATCTATGGGTTGCACGCTCCGCTCAAGCCCGGGGACTCATTGCAACTCAGCTTTGCGGTGCACTCTAAAGCCCAAGGCTTTGCCAACAGCGGAGCAGATGCTTCGGTGACAGCCAACAGCTCTAACTTCAGAAACTATGAATGGCTGCCGGCCATTGGCTACCAGGATTACCGCGAGCTGGATGATGCCAGCTCCAGAAAGGAATATGGACTTGCTCCTCGGTCTGTGCCCCCTTCTCTCTATGATGTGAAGGCCCGCCTAGCTGCCCCCTTTGATGAGCGCGTCCATGTGGATGCGGTGGTGGGCACCAAGGGTGACCAAACGGTGGTAGGGCCTGGTGCCTTGCGTCGCACCTGGACCAAAGGCAACCGCAAGTATTTCCATTATGTAACCGATGCCCCCATCAAGAATGAATACAACTTCTTCTCAGCCAGGTACGCGGTGCATGAAAAGCGTTGGAAGGATGTGCTCATTCAAATTTACTATAACCCCGGCCAAACGGAGAACCTGGAGCGAATGGCACGGAGCGTTCAGGCTTCGCTGGAGTATTACACCCAGCAGTTCGGTCCATACCCGCACCGGCAGATTCGGTTTGTGTCGTATCCTGGGTATGATTTCGGGAACCACGCGGCCCCCATCAATATTACCGCCCAAGAGGGATTCTTCATCTTGGACACTAAGAACGACGAACGGGGTTTTGATTTGGTGACGGCGGTGGTGGCCCATGAAGTAGCGCACCAATGGTGGGGCAATCAAGTAGACCCCGCCTTGGTGGAGGGATCAGGATTGCTTTCTGAAAGCCTGGCGTGGTATTCGGCCATGGGGGTTCTGGAGGAACATTACGGGCCAGCGCACCTACATAAACTGCTGAGCTTTTTACGGGAAGAGTATGAAACGCCACGCACCAAGGCGTCAGTTCCTCTGCTCCAGGCCGCCGACTGGTACCACAACTACCGAAAAGGCCCCATGGTGCTGTATGCCTTGAGCCGCTACATGGGCAAAGACCGCGTGAATGCCGCCCTCCAGAGTTTGTTGAAAAAGCATGCGTTAGGCAAGCCACCGTTCCCCACCTCGCTTGACCTCTACCAAGAGCTTAAAGGAGCCACGCCAGACTCGCTCCAGCCGCTGTTGCATGACTTTTTTGAGAAGAATACGTTCTGGGACCTTAAAACAAAACAAGCCACGGCCAAACAGACCAACGCAGGCACCTGGCAAGTGATGCTCAAAGTACAATCGCGCAAGTTCGCAGTGGACAGCATAGGTGTGGAGGCTAAGTTGCCCATCAAAGATTGGGTAGAGATTGGCATTTACGCCAAGGCAAAGGAAGGGGAAGCATTGGGCAAAACACTCTACCTGCAGAAGCATCTCATCACTACCGCAAGCCAGACTATTACAATGACGGTTCCTGCCAAACCCGTCAAGGCCGGCATTGACCCAAACTTCTTACTGGTTGACTGGGAGTTGAAGGATAATCTGATGGAAGTAACCCTGGCAGAAAAGCCAAGCGATACGCCTAAGAAGGATAGTGGAATCAAATTCCATTAGACACAAAAAAGCCCCTTAGGAAAACCTAAGGGGCTACTGGGTAGCGGGAACAGGACTACGGGTTCTTTATCTAGCTTACACCAATCTTAATCAAAACCGTCCTAAAACGGCCTCATTCTATCATTTCACATAGTTAGGGTAAATCAAGTTAAAAGTGATTAAAGCATTTTGGTCACCTGCTTACAAGCATCTGGGAAAAGCAGAAAATAGTCCAGAAAACCTGCTTCCACTTGTAACTGACCTAAAGTCTTTAAGTGTAAGTGCACTCATGTAAAAGTTATATTTAATATTCATTAATATTGCACTAAAAACTATATACCCTTTGAATATGACCATTGTCATTTTTTTTACATCTGAAATGGCCGTAGTATTGCATGGATAGAAACAAACTGTTTCTTAACGGCAGCTGGAAGGGCTGTTATCTCTTACTAAAAACCCCAAATACTGTTCCGTGCTATGAGACTATTTACATGGATTTTGATACTTTGGGCAAGTGGCACGGCCAGTTGGGCCCAGAATGTTGGAATTAACGCGACGGGCGCACTCCCAAATTCAAAAGCCATGCTGGACATCGCCTCTACCACCAGTGGTCTGCTCATTCCGCGAATGACTACGGCCCAGCGTGATGCCATTGAATCCCCGCCCACGGGCTTGCAGATCTTTAACCTTACTTCTAATGCGCTGGAATTCTACCAGAATACCGCCTGGGTTCCGGTATCCTATGTCCGCCCGGAGTCTAACCTGGTGCGTGTCTATTCCTTGGCAGACCTCCCGGCCCCGGGGGCCGGTGGCATTACCCTTGACGCCACTAAAATGTATGTTTTTGCTGGTATCATTGACATCTCGCCTAACTACCTGAACCTGAACGGAGCCAGCCTAAAAGGCACAGACCCTGGCCGGGACGGGGTGTTTTCTACGGTGGCGGGTGGTGTTTTGCGCAGTAACGACGTGAATGTGTTTATTCAGGATTTCGCGGTGGTACCCGGAAGCGGCGCTACCAAAGCCTATGATTTTTCAGATGGCACAGGCACCAAGTTCTGCAACCTGTTTTCGGGGGCGTCTGTGGTGGAAATGGGAATACCAAGTGCAGGGGTAGGCCAGGTAAGCGGGTTCAGGGCCATTACGTTTGTGAAGAACTATTGGAAGGCTAGCGACGGCCTGAAGGTGACCGGGAATGTGGGAAAGTTCGCCGCTTCCCTTAATTACGTTACCGGCGTTACCAATGGCAGCGGCCTTGAGTTTCTGTCTAACCTTACCGTTCAGGACATTGACCTCTCCAACAATTACTTCATGTACACCGGTCAAACAGGCGTGAAGGTAAACAGCGGAGCCTCTATTGATAGGGGCCGCATGAGTACCAACATGTTCAGGGGGGTAGCTAATTTCCTAAGCGGCTTTGATTCCTACACCCCTGAGTGGGAAATGCGCCAGAACACCTTTGTGCCAGACTCCAGGGCCTTCTGCGCGCTGTATATGAATGACAACTCCATATCCACGCCTTTACCCATTGCCAACACCTACTACAAAGTGGCAGGTACCACCATCAACACTAAATCGTTACGGTTTGTGGCGGCAAACAATAGAACCACTTATATAGGAAAGACGGATATTACCGCCCGAGTGAATGTGGTGATAAGTGCCCGCTCCAACGCCAATAGCAGTGAGTTCTCCATTGCCATCGCCAAAAATGGCGTCGTCATTCCTATGCCTTTTGGCTCTATTGCGCCAACCGGCAATAACCAGAGCTTCCAGATGAGCCTGCTCACGGAGGTAGACCTTACCGCTAATGATTACGTGGAGGTATTCATCAAGAGCAATAACGGCAACACCAGCAATTTGGTGATCGCGGAAATGCAGGTTCAGATTTCAGATTGATTGGGCTACCATTTAAAGCGATGCTTCATAAAAGACTTTTCTTCATAACCTGCTTATGCCTGCTTCTCTGCGCGAGCCAGGAAACTTCGGCCCAAGCCCAACTGGTGCTGAACGGTGCTGAAATCCACCTTAGCAACGGGGCCAAGCTGGTTTTGGGCAATGGGGCCCCTGCTGCGCTGGTTCGCCACAGCGGGCATATCATCAGTGAGGGCGAAAACAACGAGATCCATTGGAAGATAGGCACAGAGACCGGCACGTACCTGGTGCCCTGGGGGCTGGGCGATGAAGGATATCTGCCTTTGGCATTCACTAAGAAAGAGCAGGTGTCCTCAGGTACTTTTGTGTTGTCTACCTATGGCACCGGTTGGCAGAATAGCCTCCAACTACCGGATGGGGTAACTAATTTAACCTATGCTGGCCAAGATAACTCAGGCTTTGTCATAGACCGTTTCTGGCAACTTAACACCAAAGATTATCTGCGTTCCCCTTCCCTCCACAATATTTCCTTTGGGTACCTGGACCAGGAGCACACGGTTCCTCAGAATACCATTATAGAGCCCTCGCTGCAGGCGCAGCGTTGGAATGAGGAACTGCTGACTTGGAGCGACTATGTTCCCCAGGGCCAGGTAGATTATGTCTCAAATGCAGTCCTGCTAGACAGTGTCCCTTCTGCGGATACGTATTCCTGGTGGACTTTGGTTGATGCCAGCTTTCCCTTGCCGCTCCATTTCCTGAGTTTTAGCGTAGCTTACCGGCAACAGGCCGTAAAGATTGCCTGGCAGACAGCCGATGAGGTAAACGTTCGGGAATTTGCCATCCAGCGTAGCACAGACCTGCTCCACTATACCACTATCAGTCGGCAGAATGCCAAGGGGGGCAGCGGTGGCCATCTCTACACGGGCACAGACCTGTTTGCTAGCCCTGGGGTTGCCTACTACCGCATTATATCATATGATTTTGATGAAAAAGTCACCTACTCTCCCCTTAAATCTATCACAATACCCAACAATGGCGCTATAAGAATTTTTCCAAATCCTGTAAAGGACCAGAAAATAGACCTGTATACTGCCCAAATTCCCCCGGGAAACTACACCTTAACCGTTTTAGATTCTAACGGGAGGATCTTGCAATCAGAGGTGCGGGCATTCAGCAAAAAAATTGAAACGATATCTCTTGCCCACACTCTGCCCCCGGGCCTATATATTCTGAAAGTTACAGGAGGTGCTTTCCTGCACGTAGGGAAACTCATAATAGAGTAGACGGTTACTTCTAACCATTTCTACCTTGCACGTTAAAAATGCTCTGCTTGCGTTTGCCATGCAGGAAAGAATGACCCCTATATAATGAAGTGACAAAAGCCTTTTACAGCCTATTTTCCGGAAAACAAGTCAAAAACATACATCCTGTTAATTCACTTGCGGTCCTTGGCAATGACAAAAAATGTCATCTTTCCGCTTCAACAGGCACTCAAATGCGGCTTTAAGAAAAGCTGGGACAGTTTGATAAATCCTCCCAGAACTAATAGCTGAGAAGGCTGAAATTGTGACCTTGGGAGGCGCACCAAAAAATTATCAAACTTTAAAAGTACACTGCTTCTCTCTGGGAATCTGTCCAGAAAAGGGAGGGGTTTGGGGGGTTAGCACACTAAGCAAAAGCTGCAAAAACCAGTGTTTCTCCTGTGGGGTAGCTGATGACACAGGAAGCTATGGTTATTAAACCGAAAAAGTGAAAGCTGTTTTTAGCTTAATTGTAAAACTGTAAGCCTCTTGGGGGGATAAAAACAAAAGACCGACCAACTTGAAAGTTGATCGGTCTTTTTAGGTAGCGGGAACAGGACTCGAACCTGTGACCTTTGGGTTATGAGCCCAACGAGCTACCAACTGCTCCATCCCGCACTGTTTGTAATACAAATGTAGGGGCTTTTTCTATATCCTCCAAACGGTTTGTGCAAGTTTTTACGAAAACGGGCTAAAAACGGCCCGTAATCCCGAAGTGAATCTTGCCTCTTTGCAGGCTAAACCCCTCCTGAGAAGTACGGCCCACCGAGTAAACTAACTGAAACACACCGGCTCCCGTGGAAAAGCTGATGCCGCCGCCCACCCCGCTGGCCCACTGGAAATTTTTTTCATTTTTTAGGTCGCGGCGCAGATAACCCTGGTCATATAGCAGGAAAACGTACGAATCTTGACCCGTGTACTGGCGGTACTCCAGCGTACTGATGCCGTAAGATGAGGCATAAAAAGCATAATCGTCAAAGCCGCGCAAAGAGGCCAGGCCACCCAGCCGGTACAGTTCATTCAGGTAAAGGCGTTGGTTCACCAGCCCTTCGGCCCGCAGCCTGGTGAGCAGCACCCCGTTTTTGGTGACCGGCCAGAAGCGCTCCAGCCGGGTGGCCAAAGAGAGCTGCGTGGTTTTGAGTTGCAGGGTGTCATAATAGCTGGGCTCTACCCGGGCGTTGCGTTGCACCCTTTTGTTGCCCACCGCCCCCTGAAAGAACGCCTGCCCACCCCGGCGCGGGAAATACAGGTCGTCCAGGTTATTCCATGCATAGGCCAGGCCGTAAGAGGTGAAGTTGGCGTCAATAGCCGAGGAGTCTGACCGGCGCTGCCGCAGGGCCTCCGGCGAGAGCAGCTGCGAACTGACCACCTCGGCAAAGAACGTGACGCGGCTGGTGGTGGAAAGCGGGTAGGCAATCTCCAGGCGCGGCCTGAGGTTCAGGAACGAGGTGTCTTGCTTATACAAATGAAACAGCGCGGCTATCTCAAAGGGCGTATTGAAGAAGTGCGGGTGCCGGTATTCCACATCCAGGAGCTGCGAGTTGCGTTCTACCTTGCGCCAGTGCAGGCCAATCTGCTTGCCGCTGCCCCGCAGATTGCGCACCTGCAGGTTCACCTCGCCGGTAATCAATAATTTAGCGCTGGAAGACGAGGGGTCTGGCAGAAACCCGATGATGCCGTCAAACTGGTTGGCTTTTTTCTCGTCCAGGAAGAAATACAGCCGGGCCTGGTTCTTGGCAAACAGCACCTGGGGCTCCCCCGCAATCTTCACGAAGGGCAACTGCTTAAGCGCGCGCATGGCCTGCTCCACCTTCTGCTGGGAGTATGGCTGCCCCGGAGCCAGTTGGGTATATCTATAAAAGGCTTGCCGCTGCAAACGGCTGCTGCCTACAATCTGGATAGAGTCAATCTGAATCAAGGGCCCGCGCACCACCCGCAGGACGCCCCTGATGGAATCATCATACAGCTGCAGCGAGTCAATTCGCACGGCGGCATACGGAAACCCATTATTCTCGGCCTCACGTAGCAGCGCCTGCTGCAATTGGGCAAATTCCGCCGGGCGGAAGGGCGTGTTGGTATACAATTTCTCCCGAAAGCCTACTTTCTCCAGCAGCCCCTCGCCCACGTTGCCGTTTCTTAGCGAGGCCCACCGGTAAGGCCGGCCGGCGTACACGTATACCCAGAGCGAGTCTCTACGCTGCCGCAGGCTGTCAATAGAGGCGGTCAGGTAGCCTTCTTCCTGCACCCGGGCGCGCCAGTTCTGCAGTTCCTGACGCAGGCCCAACGAGTCTCGCGCGGTGAGTTTAGGCTGGAGGCGCTGGAAGAGTTTTATAGCCTCCGGGTCTGGGGAAACAATCTGCACCACGCGCTTGTCCTGCGCCTGCGCCCAGTTGCCACTTAGCAGCAAACCCAGGAGCCAGCCCAGAATTGCGTATCTTTGCCAGCACATCTTTGGGTACAAACGGGAACTAGACCTCCACTTCATTGTTTCTAAGGTACGGCTTGCCGCTGAATTTCACGCACCGCCCATTTATTTACACTTATAACGCTTTCCATAGCCCATTCTATTTTGGCCGGAATCTATCTTCATATCCCGTTCTGCAAACAAGCCTGCCACTACTGCGATTTCCATTTCAGTACGTCTATGGGCCTCAAAGAGCAGGTACTGCAGGCCATGCACCAGGAACTGGTCCTCCAGCAGCCCTACCTCAACGGCGAAACCATCAACACCATTTACTTTGGCGGCGGTACGCCCTCTATTTTGTCTGTAGACGAGCTGAACGGCCTGCTGGAGGCTATTTACGCGCAACATACGGTAAGCCCCACGGCCGAGATCTCCCTGGAAGCCAACCCAGATGACCTCACGCCCGAGAAACTATATGCCCTGCGGCAGACTCGCATCAACCGCCTGAGCATTGGGGTGCAGTCGTTCCACAACCCGCACCTGCGGCTCATGAACCGGCCGCATGACGCCCAGGAGGCCACGGCCTGCATACGGCTGGCGCAAGAACTGGGGTTTGACAACATCTCCCTTGATCTGATTTACGGCGTGCCCGCCGAAGACCCCGAATTGTGGGAACAGGACCTGGCCCAGGCCTTCGCCCTGAACGTGCAGCACCTTTCCTGCTACGCGCTCACCATTGAACCCAACACCGTGTTCGGGCACCGCCTCAAGAAAGGCCAATTCACCCCCGCCCAGGAAGAACGCGTGGCCCAGCAGTTTGAGCTGCTCATGAGCCAGGCCGCCGCCCATGGGTTCCAGCACTATGAGATCTCCAACTTCTGCCAGCCCGGCTTTGAGAGCAAGCACAACAGCAGCTACTGGAAACAGGTACCGTACCTGGGCATCGGGCCCAGCGCCCACTCCTTCAACGGCGTGAGCCGCCAGTTCAACATCGCGCATAACCCCAAATACGTGCAGGCCCTGGCCGAAGGGAAATTGCCAGCCACGGTAGAAGAACTCTCCGTAGAAGACCGGGTAAACGAGTACGTCATGACCACGCTGCGCACCAGCTGGGGCTGCGACACCCGCTATATTTTGGAAAAATGGGGCCTAGACCTGATTGCGCTTCACGCAGCGTACCTGCAGAAAATTCAGGCCCAAGGCTTGCTGCAGGAAAAAGAAGGGGTGTTGCTCTTAACTGAGGCCGGAAAACTGTTAGCCGATGAAATTGCCCTGGACTTGTTTCTGTTGCCTGAAGAGGCGGAGTAAGAAGGAATAAATTGAGTCTGAGTAGGGCGCAAGCGTCCGCTGGTGTCCTCGCATATGGATCACTTCTTTGCTTTCTCTCTCTCTTGTCATCCTGAAAAAACCTTGTGGGAGAAAAGCAATAGCGGGTATTTAATGCCATTACTGTTCGCTGCCAAGATCCTTCCAAGATGACAAAAAATATAGGGGCATTTCAGAAGGCACATGAGTGGAAGAGCACCTTCTGCCAACTTGACCCTTCTACCCGCTCAAACCCCGGTGCTTTCCTGCCATTAAGGACCATTCCGTTTAGGGCCTGATTTTTGAGAAACAGCCCCAAAACACCCTTGGCGTGTTGGTCTGTAAATGCCTGGGCGCAAGCCTGCAAGTAGAACATTTTGCCAGTACAGGGGTTTTGGTGTTACCTAGTGCCTTACCATGAAGAAGTTTATGCTGACTGTTTTATCCTTTATTATAGCCGCCGTGATTGGGGGTGCCATCTTTGTGAACCAAGCCCCGCAGTTTGGGGCCTCCGCTGAGGGCACCAGCCTGGAGCGCATCAAGAAATCTCCGCAGTACCGTGACGGTAAGTTCCAGAATGCCTCGCCCACGCCCATGATGGATGAGTCACCGTTCCTGGACAAGGTCAAGATCTTCTCTAAGTTCATTGGCGGGGTAGAAGGCGGTACGCCGGAAGGGAAACTGCCCATGGTCTCTCTCAAAAAAGAAGACTTTGCGGCCGTGGCAGATACCGGGGTGGCCATTACCTGGTTCGGGCATTCGGCGGTGCTGCTGGAGATGGGCGGAAAGCGCATTTTCGCCGACCCTATGTTGGGGCAACGGGCCTCACCGGTTTCCTTTATCGGGTCCAAGCGCTTTAATGAGGAACTGCCCATCAATATAGAAGACCTGCCGCCGCTGGATATTGTATTGCTCTCGCATGACCATTATGACCACCTAGACCGCGGCTCTATCTTAAAACTCAAAGACAAAGCCCGGCATTTCATTGTGCCCCTGGGCGTGGCCGCGCATCTGGTGCATTGGGGTGTAGAGGCCAATAAGATCACGGAACTGGACTGGTGGGAGGACACTTCCTTTGAAGGCATCTCCTTTACCGCTGCCCCCGCCCGTCACTTCTCGGGCCGCGGCCTGAGTGACCGCGACCAGACCCTGTGGTCCTCCTGGGTACTTAAAAGCGCAGATAAGTCGGTCTATTTTGGCGGCGATTCTGGCTATGATACCCATTTCAAGGAGATAGGGGATAAGTACGGCCCCTTTGATTTGACCATGCTGGAGTGCGGGCAGTACAATGAGGCCTGGAAATACATTCACATGATGCCCGAGCAGACCGCCCAAGCCCACCTGGACCTGAAGGGCCGCGTGCTCATGCCCACTCACTGGGGAGCTTTTTCGCTGGCCCTGCACCAATGGAAAGAACCCATCACCCGTCTGTCGGCGGCGGTGCAGCAGCATAACATCTCCATGGCTACGCCGATTATTGGTCAGCGGTGGCAGGTAGGAGGACCGATTCCGCAGCAGCCCTGGTGGAAAGACGTGAAATAAGCCATCCTTAAATAAGGGTACCATTGCCGTTTTAAGCTAGTTTTCCAGAAAAGAGGCTCAAAACCATCCTCTCCGGTAAGCCTTCGTATGAGTGAAAGCCAGGTCGGCTTTAGGATGGGTGCGGCCTGGCTTTCACGGTTATTACAACGTATGCTTCTCGCTGACAACATTCCATTCCGGTACATTTTCAATAAGATCAAGGTAGATGTGCTCAGGGTCTGGCTTTTTTCAGTCACCTTCCACATAGTGAAACTGATTTGGACAGATGATCTGCCGGCCATTCCTTCGGCGTTACCGTCGGTGCTGGGTACGGCCATTTCTTTGTTGCTGGCCTTTAACTTAGGCCAGTCGTATGAGCGTTGGTGGGAAGCCCGCATTGTCTGGGGCGCCATTGTCAATGACTCGCGCACGCTTTTGCTGGAATTGAAAGCCTTTGTCTCGCCGGCCCACGCGCAGGTGCCGCATGTGCAGCGAATGGTCAAAAACCTGGCTTACCGGCAGATAGCCTGGTGTTACAGCCTGGGCCAGAGCCTTCGTAAGCAAGACCCCCTGGAGAACCTGCCCCAGTTCTTGCTGCCGCAGGAAATGGAGTACCTTGCAGACAAAGCCAATAAACCCCTGGCGCTGCAGGTGCTGCATATGCAGGACCTCAACCAGCTTTACCAGGAGAAGGTGCTCCGGCAGATGCAGCAGACCCAGCTGGCTGCTACCGTGGGCCGGCTCTGTGACTCTATGGGCAAGGCCGAGCGCATTAATACCACGGTGTTTCCGGCCACGTACAGCATGTTCATTCATTTCTTTATCTACCTGTTCCTGGTGATTCTGTCGTTCACGCTGGTGGAGTCCATTGGCATCTATGAGATACCGGTGCTCACGGCCGTGGCCTCCACGTTCTTCCTGATTGAGAAAACCGCCAAAGAGATACAAGACCCGTTCCGCAACCGCCCCACCGACACGGCCGTGACCGCCATTGCCCGCACCATTGAAATTAACCTGAAACAGATGCTAGGCGAGAAAGACGTGCCGGAGCCCTTAAAGCCAGACGGGTATTTCCTGATGTAGCCTTCGGCCGCGGCCGAAGAAGTAACCCCCTAATTATAGATGCCCCAAGTGACTTATAAGCTAGCTTCTGTTTTGAGCCTGTTTTATGGAAAACGGCCCCAAAACGCATCTTGAGAGAAACTAACCTTCTCTGATTATGGAACGTCACTCTCACCACAGCGTAGCCGGCTTCCCACCACGTCGGCAGAGAAAATCCATCTCCTCTTCTGGCCCCGTGTTAGGGGGCCTGGTGGCCCTGTTTCTGATAGGGCTCTTTCTTATGTACCGCTCCAATGTCTTCCAGACGCAGCAGGCCCCGGCCGCCACTACCGTTGCCCCTTCAGAAACCTTACAGGTCCAATACCCGCCTAAAATTTTCCCGTCTACCGCAGACCTGGGCGCCCACCCTATGTTTGCGCCACTGGCGGAAAGTGCCTCAGATACCTTGCCTAAGATTTTTGTGAAGCCGCAGCGGTAAACAGGAGGCAACCTTTTACACCTAGTGACCCAAAATTTAAGGGAAACAGCGGCAGTTTGGTGCGCGATGGGCTTTGAAAGCAGCCCTGTTCTCAGCATCTTTACCTGTACCGGTTTTACTTTAGATTTTGGGTCACATGCGTTCTAGTAGCTTTTATTATTTCTGTGCTTTCCTGTTGGTGCTGCTGACCAGCCGCTGCGCGCCTTCCAAGATGACGGTGGTGGGGCCGCAGGACCCCAACGTGGCCTACATGGGCCGGGTGGGCAAACCATCGCCGCAGGCAGCGGAACTGTACTGGTCTGGTACTTCGGTGAAGCTCAATTTCTCAGGCACTGCGGTGCAGGCCAGGCTCAAAGACAATACCGGCAAAAGCTTTTATAACGTAATTCTGGACGGCGACAGCGTGCGGGTGATTCAGGCAGATACTGCCTTAAAATTGTACTCGCTGGCCTCGGGGCTGAAACCCGGTAAGCACACCATAGAACTGTTCAAGCGTACCGAATGGGACAAAGGCACCACCACCTTCTATGGCTTTGAGGTGGCGTCTAAAGTGCTGCCCCCAGACCTGCCTAAAAAGCGAAAGATTGAGTTTTACGGCAACTCCATTACCGCCGGGTACGCCGTGCACGACTACTCGGGCAAAGATTCCTGGGAGGGCACCAATACCAACAATTACCTGAGCTACGCCGCCCTGGCCGCCCGCCACTTCAACGCCGACTATTCCTGCATCTGCAAAAGCGGCATAGGCATTACCGTGAGCTGGGAACGCTGGATCATGCCCGAGATCTATGATCGCCTCAACCCCGCTGACCCCGCCAGCAAGTGGGACTTTGCGCAAGGCCCTGCCCCCGATGTGGTAGTGATTAACCTACTCCAGAACGATTCCTGGATTGTGAACCTGCCCAATAACCAGGAATACAAGCGCCGGTTCGGGGATACCAAGCCCACTGAGGAGTTCATCATCACTGCCTACCAGAATTTTGTCAAGAGGATACGGGGCAAATATCCCAACGCCCACATCATTGCCGCCCTGGGCAACATGGACATTGCCCGCGAGGGCTCGCCCTGGCCGGACTACGTGCAGAAAGCAGTGGCTGGCCTGAACGACGCCAAAGTATATACCCACTTCATGCCTTATAAGAATACGCCCGGCCACCCGCGGGTTGAAGAGCAGCAGGCCATGGCCCAGAGCCTGATTCAGTTTATTGAAAAAACGATCCAGTGGTAAGGGTGTTTAGCTAGTCTGTTGTAGCGACTTTTAATTAAATTACATATATGAATCAAACTCTTAATGGAAAAAAGCATTTAGCATTATTTTACTTGGGATTTATTGTTTTTCTCATTGGGTATTCATCTGTGTTTTTTGGTTTAGGAATTCTGGAATTTCTACAGATTATTGGAACTGCCATTTCAATTCTTGCCATAAAAAGATGGCTTAGAGCACCTGAGTTTAAAGCCAAGTTTAGGAAAGAAAATAACGAAGATGGGCTTACATATTTTTGGAATAAAATTGTAATGAGGCTATGGAGTGCAATGTTTTTTTCATTTATGCTCTTTTCGACCTTAAGTTATTTTTTAAGGTTTATTTTGAGTTGAAAAAATAAACAGCAACCTGCAACAACACCTATAGTGAAATAAAACGCGGCAAAGCAAAGTGCATTTATATGCGACGGCTGACATCTACCGGAGAAGTAAACGGATAGAAAGAAGTTGAAAACGCAAGCCTGCTAAAAAACTGTTTTTAGCCTATTTTTGCCAAAACGGCTGCAAAACGCTTTTTCACTTCCAGCGGCCTCCTCTACCCATGACTGAGACGTTTCACCAGGACAAGACCTTTGACCAGATCAACTACGCAGACAAAGTAGTGACCGGCCGCGAGTTTGAGGACTGCACCTTTACCCGCTGTGATTTCTCCAACTCCAACTTCTCCCACAACAGCTTCACCGATTGTCGCTTCTCTGACTGCAACCTGAGCATGGTGCAGCTAAGTAACAGCAAGCTGCACGGTGCCACCTTTGTTAACTGCAAGCTGGTGGGCGTGGATTTCAGTTTGTGCCATGACTTTCTGTTTGCGGTCAACTTCAAAGGCTGCTCCCTGGATTATACCTATTTTGGCAAGAAGAACCTGAAAAAGACCGTCTTTGAATCCTGCAGCATCAAGGAAGCCAACTTTACGGATGCCGACCTCACTGAGGCTGCCTTTCTGGACTGCGACCTTACCCGCACCGTTTTCCACCGCACCAACCTGGAGAAAGCAGACTTCCGGACGGCCGTGCACTATGCCCTGGACCCGGAGTTGAATCGCATCAAGAAAGCAAAGTTCTCTATGCCCGGCGTGCTGGGGCTGCTGGCCAAATATGACATTGTGATTAAGTAGAGCGGGAAGAAAGGTAAAATCTGTTTATCTTTCCTATCCGCTTTGTGGGCGGAGACTGTTTTACCGCAAGCACCGCCTTATGTTGTCTTTCCTTCGGCAGCCCTACCCGCTCAGTGAGCTCACCCTTTCCAAATCTACCCTGCATGCGTTGGTGTTTGGGTTTATCATTGGCTTTACCTTGATCGTGTTTCAGCCGTTCGGGACCTATACCTGGCATGACCCGCTCAAGAACTATATTCTGGCGGGCTACGGGCTGGTGGCGGCAGTCTCGGCGTTCCTGAATTACTACGCCTTCCGGCGGATGATGCCCCAGGTGTTTACTGAAGACAAATGGAGCGTAGGCAAGGAGATTGCCTGGAACCTGCTGCACTTCGGCACCGGCGGATTCATCTGCACCGTGTACGGCGCGGCCGTGGGCGTGATGCCGTTCTCGCTGGCGCAGGTGGGGTATATGTCCTTCATTGCCTTTCTCATGGGCTTGGTGCCGGCGGTCTTGCTGGTATTGATGAATTATGTGTACCTGCTGCAGAAATACAAGCCCCTGGAACCAGTGGGGAAACCAGAAGCGCCGGTGGCGGAGACAACGGAAATCGCAGCATCGCCTTCAGAAGCCTGGCTAACCCTCACCGCCGAAAACGAGAAAGACACCCTCCGCCTGCGGGTGCAGGATTTGCTCTTCATTGAGGCCAGCGACAATTACTGCACCGTTTTCCACGTGGAAGAAAATAGATTACAGAAGACCTTGCTCCGCAGCAGCCTGAGCCGTCTGGAAAACCAGATGGCCGCGCCGGGTATTTTCCGGTGCCACCGTTCTTACCTGGTCAATTTTAGCCAGGTGCAGCAGGTGAGCGGCAACGCGCAGGGCTATAAGCTGCAGTTTGCCCAGACAGCCCAGCAGGTGCCGGTGGCCCGGTCGTATGCCGGGGTAGTCAAAGAGACCTTTACGGCCGTCTAACTGCCCCACGGAGCCTTGCCATTCGCCCCAAACCGCGCTGATGGCCCCAAAAAGCAGGTCGGGCGCCCCAAGGGCAAGCGGCGTGTTTTCCCAATTTCTACTTTTGACGAAACGATTCACCAACCCTCGTCATGAAAAAAATCTTAAAAAGAACCGCGCTTTTTATTCTGCTCACCCCCATTGTACTTCTTGTCTTAGGATTCATTGCCTATGGCATTTACGCCCTGCTGGCCGTGGGCGGCGAGAGTACCCCGCACCAGGCGTACCTGCAGAAACACAAACAGGAAGTACGCCTAACCGGCCAACCAGCCTTCCATATTTTTGACAGCGCCTTTTACCAGAAGCAGATTTTCTTTTTAGGCGAGGCCCACGGATGCGCCATGCCCCAGGACCTGGACTTTGCCTTGCTGCAGCACCTGAACCAGCGGGTAGGCCTGACACATTACCTAGCCGAGGTAGACTACAGCCAGGCTTGGTTCCTGAACGAGTACCTGCGCATAGGCGAGGAGCGTCACCTGCAGACCGTCTTCCAGTTCTGGGCCCGAAACAACGCCCAATGGGGCAACCAGAATTTCTTTGACAAACTAAAGAAGATAAGAGCCCTTAACCAGACCTTACCCGCGGCCCAGCAGATTTCCATTCTGGGGGTAGACAAGATCCAGGACCTGCAGGTAACGCAGCGGTTTCTTCAGCAGACCCTGGCGCAACTGCCGGCCGTCGTACAGCAAGATTCTGCCTTCGTTGCCCTCCGTCAGGTGATTTCGCAAGACAGCCTGGACCGTGATTCGCTGGTGGCCATAGCGCAGCGACTGTTGCCTACCTTTATGCAGGAGGCCGCCTCGCCCACGCTTTCCAGCGCCGCCCAGTTTAACCTGCAACACACTTTGGAGAACCTGGCCTACCTGGACGGAAAAACCCGCCGCGACAGCGTGATGTACCTGAACCTAAATACCGTGGTAAAGGCCCAGAAATTGGAAGGCGCCAAGCTGTACGGCATGTGGGGCCTGTTCCATACCATTCCGGTGGAAGTGCAGCGCGGGGTACCGTTTGCCTATTACCTGCAGGGCCCCAACTCTCCGTTCAAGGGCAAGACCGTGTCTATTGGCGTGTACACCATTGACAGCGAGAACATGATGCCCGCCGCCGGAATGCCCGCTTTCCTGAGCAAAGGCGAGCGCTTCATTAACACCGGCATGGCCAACAATGATGGCCCCATGGTGTTTGTGCATGGCATCAAAGACCTTCGGGCCGTGACCCGGGAAAACTCCATGACCCTCTTCAAAACTGATGCCTCGGGCTCTCCCTACCGCACTTCTTCCCGCCTGGCTACCATTAAAGTGCTGTTCCCTAACCAGAGCATAGATTTCAAAGGGGATCAGCCGCACGTGAGTGACGTGTTCCAGTATGTGTGCCTGGTGCGTAATTCTAAGGCGCTTACCCCGCTGCCGGTGCTGTAAGTAGAAATGACATTGAAAAGCCGCCAGGGAGTTTGCCTGCGTAAAATTAAGGCTACTCCCTGGCGGCCGTTTATGGGCTGTTTTACAGAAACTAGCGTAAAACCAAAAAATAGGATTAGATGTATCTGGTATCTTCATTACCTGCCGGCGCCCTTGGTTTACGCTTATCTTGCGATTTTAAAATCAGGGCCTTTCCCCAAAGCCAGGCGGAAGAAAACGGAGGTTCTGTTTTACTCGGTCAAGCAATAAAAAATATTCACCTGCGCCATGGATTTAGCGGCCCACTACCAGAGCCTATGGGAGAATGCCGAGCAGCACTTCGCGGCCGCTGACTTTGAGGTAGATGACCTGATAGATTCGCCCCATGACACCCGAAGGGGCATTACCCTGTTGGCCCGTCCCCAGGAGCCGGTAAAAGAGAACATTCAGCGCTTTCTGCAAGACATGGCCCAACTGGAACCCGACCTGTACTACTATCCGCCCACCGATTTTCACCTCACACTGCTTACCATCATCTCCTGCTACCCGGGCTTTACCCTGGATCAGGTGCAGCCCCAGGCGTACGTAGATGTGGTGGAGCAGGCCTTGCGGCCGATCAAGAAGTTTAAGGTGGTGTTTATGGGGGTCTCGGCCTCGCCCGCCTGCATCATGGTGCAGGGTTTCCCCATTGGCGATGAACTGGGCCGGTTGCGGGAGAAGGTCCGGAAGCTTTTCCAGGCCTCGGTGCTGCAGCAGTCCAT
This sequence comes from Rufibacter radiotolerans, assembly GCF_001078055.1. Lineage (NCBI taxonomy): Bacteria > Pseudomonadati > Bacteroidota > Cytophagia > Cytophagales > Hymenobacteraceae > Rufibacter > Rufibacter radiotolerans. The sequence goes on from NZ_CP010777.1 coordinate 4,569,355, forward strand.
GGACCAGCGGTACATCCTGCAGACCGCCCACAGTTCGGTGATCAGACTCCGGAAGCCTCCTGCCAACCCCCAAGCCTTCCTGAACAAGCTCCGGGAATACCGACGGCAGGTCTTTGGGTCCACGGAGATACGGCAGGTGGAATTGGTGTACCATGACTGGTACCAGCGCCGGGCCAACACCCAAACCCTGGCCACTTTTGACCTGGGCTGATTTTCTGGCGCGGCGTTCTGTTTTTAGCGTATTTTAGCAAAAACAGGTCTAAAACGCTGCCCATGCTTTCTGCCGCCACCCTCACCTTCCGGAACCGTACCTACCAGTTCAACCCGCTGCAACCCTTAGATATTTCATTGCCCCTGGCGCCGGGTCTGGACAATGTGAACTGCTTCTGGGCAGAGCCTGTGCAGATAGAAACCATACGGGTAGGCGACTACGTGGGCAGCGTGGCCCTGGGCGGCTCCACCAACTACCAGCGCGTGCACCTCACGCCCCACGGCAACGGTACCCACACCGAGTGCTACGGCCACATTTCCCCTGACCCTGCCGCCACCTTAGATAAATGCTTGAACCGTTTCCTGTTTGTGGCCCAGCTGGTATCGGTTACTCCCCAGCCCCAAGACAACGGAGACCTGGTGGTGATGGCCCAGGATGTACTATCAAAGCTTTCGCTGGAGAATCTGCCGGAGGCCCTGGTGTTACGCACTCTGCCCAATTCTCTGGAGAAACGCACCGCCCACTACTCCGGCACCAACCCCACCTATCTGGAGCCCGCCCTCGCGGAGTTCCTGGCGGCTAACGGCATAGAACACCTGCTCCTGGATTTGCCTTCCGTGGACCGGGAGGAAGACGGTGGGCAATTACTGGCGCACCACGCGTTTTGGCAATACCCGGCTAATACGCGGGTGCACGCCACCATTACAGAATTGATCTTTGTGCCGGATGCGGTGGAGGATGGATGGTATTTGTTGAATTTGCAAGTGACCAGTTTGGTGCTAGATGCGAGCCCGAGTAAACCGGTGTTGTATGCGTTAAGGCCTGTTGAAGGGACTGTTTCTTTTGTGGAGGCGCCGCATTAAAGGATCTGCGGTGGGGCAGGAGGTTCTATGATAAAGAATTTGCTTTCGCCTTGGAGTCATGGCTTTTTTATGACTTCATAAGCTGGGTAGTTTCATCTTTTCCCTCCGAGCGCTCACGGCCGCGAGGCCCCGCCTTCCGCCCTCGCGCTGTACCCTCTCGCCTGGCCCCGCAGGGCCTTCCGCTCCCGCGGCACCGGGTCGAGTGCTAGGCGCTCAGACGAAAGGCTGGAAACGGGAAAGCGTAGGGATAGCGTTTAGAGTCGGTGGTGTTTTAAGCACGTTTTCAGCAAAACAGGCTCAAAACGCAATAACCTTTACTAAGCGCGGACTCTCCCCTTGAGGGGGGAAGGGGGGGGTTTACATAGGAGAGCACATCTGCAGGAGAAATAACTAATACCCAAAAGGTGCCGCCGCCGGGGATTGCAAATCCCCCTTTCGGAACTTCCGGATTGCAAATCCGGAAGAGCGTTCTCTGGTTCTTCTAGCCTTTCTAGCCCAAAAGCCCCAAACAAAAAAGGCCACTCTGCAAAGAGTGGCCTTTTTTGTTACACCTCGGCAAGCGCCGAAGAGAGCTTATGCTTGTACTTCAGCAGTTTCGGCAACTGGAAGAACAGATACGTAAGAACGGTTTTTAACGCCTTTCTTGAAAGCTACAACACCGTCTGTCAAAGCAAACAGGGTGTGGTCTTTCCCGATGCCTACGTTAGCACCTGGGTGGTGAGCAGTACCGCGCTGACGCACGATAATGTTACCAGCGATGATGGCCTGGCCACCGAAAATTTTCACGCCTAAGCGCTTGGAATGTGATTCACGTCCGTTGTTAGAACTACCGACACCTTTTTTGTGAGCCATTTCGTTTCTATGTTAATCCCGGGGAACCCCGGAAATATGTTCAACAATAATTTTCTAGTCTTGGCAAAAATTAACCAATGGTGTTGATCAACACTTTGGTGTATTGCTGGCGGTGACCATTTTTCTTCTTGTAGCCTTTTCTTCTTTTCTTCTTGAAGATAATCACTTTATCGCCTTTGGCGTGTCCCTGGATGGTTCCTGTCACCTTGATGTTGTCAAGGAAAGGAGCACCCACAGATAAAGTACCGTTATCATCAGTGAAAAGAACATTGGCGAACTCTACGGCGTCACCCTCATTGCCGGAAAGCTTGTTAGTGTAGAAGAACTTACCGCTCTCTACTTTCGTCTGGACCCCAGCGATTTCAACAATTGCGTACATCAGCTTACGATTATTTTAAAAATGAACCGCAAAGGTAAAAATACGCCCGCTCATATGCAAGCCGCCTCCTTTTAATTTTTGATATAACTGGTGCCGTGTAGCCAACTGGTTTTTAGCACGTTGCGACTTACCCACGGGGTGTGGATTACTTGTGTGGATAAATTGAAATAGTGATGATGGCCAGGTAGTTACGAGTGGATAAAGGCATGGCGGTAGAGGGCCGCGCCAAAAACGCAGAAATTCTGGGGGGACGGGAAGGGTAAAAGTAAGCGTGCCTTTCGGCGGAAGAGTAGATGAAAATACAAGCTTCCTGCGCTAAAGTCAAGAGGGTCAGGTGATTTATTTCTGCGGGTAAAGGAATGCGCCCGGTAGGAAGCGTATTGCCTGTTCTGCGGTGAAACTGTAGGCTTCTGGGAGTCGGCAGGATTCTACCCGTGGGGCTGGCGGTTTTAGAGAGGACAAGCTTGCTGGTGGAACAGTGTGCCATGGGTGAAAGGAAGGGCATTGATATAGCGTAAGAAGCTCCTTGGTGTTGCATTTGTAGGGCTGGTTGGAAAGGGGTTGGGGTCAATGGTTCTTGGTGGGTGGTCGGAAAACAATAAGAGGCGGGCAGGGGTTGCTTGTTGGGTAGGGAGAAGCACTTGTGCCCAGGTGATTTTCTTCCGGCTGGTGGTCGTTCCTGGGTTAAGGAAAACTTTCTTTACTATCCTTTAAGAAACCAGGTTTGCTTACATGGAAGAAACGCTATATTTGAGGTTTCTAATTTTGATAAAAATATAAACTATTGTAAGTCAGCCGTTTATAATGTTAATAAGTCTGGGATAAAGTTTGTATAAATTCGGCTACCCGATTCAGGGGAACTACGTAATTGTGCCTATATTTGAATTCTCAAGACGGAGGAACGCAGGCCTAACGTCCGTTATTAGAGAGCATTTAAGTAGAGGGGTAGCTCCTGAAACTAATCATTCGCTTTCCAGTTTAGTCATACAATAAAAGAGTCTATGGAGCCAATATTACAAGAGAACCCGAATCGCTTTGTTCTTTTCCCCATTCAAAACGATGCCGTGTGGCAAATGTATAAACAAGCGGAAGCTAGCTTCTGGACCGCTGAGGAAATTGACCTTACCCAAGACAATAAAGACTGGGAAAAACTGAACGACGGCGAGCGCCATTTCATCAGCCACGTGCTGGCTTTCTTTGCCGCCTCAGACGGAATTGTAAACGAGAACCTGGCCATCAACTTCATGCAGGAGGTGCAGATGCCAGAGGCGCGCTGCTTCTACGGGTTCCAGATCATGATGGAGAACATCCACTCAGAAACCTATTCGCTGCTGATTGACAATTATATCAAAGATCCCAAAGAGAAAGACCGTCTGTTCAACGCGCTGGAGACTGTGCCCTGTGTGAAGAAAAAAGGCGAGTGGGCTTTGAAATGGATCAACTCTGAGAACTTCACAGAGCGTTTAATTGCCTTCGCCGCTGTAGAAGGAATCTTCTTCTCAGGCTCTTTCTGCTCTATCTTCTGGATGAAGAAACGCGGGCTTATGCCGGGTCTTACCTTCTCCAATGAATTGATTTCCAGAGATGAAGGACTGCACTGTGATTTTGCCTGTCTGCTGTACTCCATGCTGCAGAACAAGTTGCCGGAGGAGCGCGTACACAGCATCATTCGTGACGCGGTGGCCATTGAGCAGGAGTTTGTGACCGATGCCCTCCCCGTAGACCTGATTGGGATGAACGCAAAACTGATGAACCAGTACATAGAGTTTGTGGCCGACCGCCTGCTGTTGTCTCTGGGCTGCAGCAAGATCTACAATTCCACCAATCCATTTGACTTCATGGAGCTGATCTCCCTGCAAGGTAAAACCAACTTCTTTGAGAAACGCGTGGCAGAGTACCAGAAATCGGGCGTGATGAGCGACCGTGACTCTAACGTGTTCTCCCTGGACGAAGACTTCTAACCCACCCTCAGAAACGGCCCTAAAAGCGTTTTTGGGCTGTTTTTCAGAAAACATGCCTAAAACGCCCGGCAGCCGGCTGGGTTTATGACAGAGAAGAAATCAAAGTCCTTTTGCTTCACTTTAATCTCTTCTCTTCTTATAACTTTTTGTCATCCTGAAAAAACCTTGTGGGCTAGCGGTAATTGCGGCTATTCTGGCGTTTTCTAGTTCGCCCACAAGATCTTTCCTAAGATGACAATGAATAGTGGTCGCCCTGGCCTGTCCCCTGACAGGCCGGAAGGATAGCACTTCAGAATTTGCAAATGTGTTGTCTTGTCAGGGGACAAGCCAAGGGAAGGATTATCAGCACAACAGCATCATCCCCCTACCCCCTTCAAAGGGGGACGAACAAGTACCAGTCCCTTAAAACAAGCCCAGACCTTTTTGGGCCTGTTTTCCAGAAATCAAGGCAAAAACACCCGGCAGCCGGCTGGGAAGAAGCATCCAATCAAAGTTTAGATAAAAAAATACCGCCTGTTCCCTGGCAGGTGGTAAGTAAGCTATTCCGGATGGTCCCCGCCATCCTTCACCTATATAGTGTAAGCGTATGTTAGTTGTAAAGAGAGACGGCCGCCGCGAGTCGGTCAAGTTTGATAAGATCACGGCCCGCATTGAGAAATTGTGCTACGGCCTGAACATGTCGTTTGTGAGCCCTATTGAGGTTGCCAAAAAGGTGATTGACGGTATCTATGATGGGGTGACCACCGTGGAGTTGGACAACCTGGCGGCAGAGACCGCCGCGTCTATGACCACCAAGCACCCAGATTACGCTATTCTGGCGGCGCGCATTGCCATCTCCAGCCTGCACAAGGTGACGCAGAAGTCGTTCTTCAACACCATGAAGCAGCTCTACACCTATGTAGACCCTAAGACTGGTGAGAACGCTTCTTTGATTGCCAAGGATGTTTTTGACATCATCAAGAAAAACGCGGCCGTGCTGGACTCCAGCATTATCTATGACCGTGACTACAACTATGACTACTTCGGGTATAAGACCCTGGAGCGCTCGTACCTGTTGCGCGTGAATGGCAAAGCTGTGGAGCGTCCGCAGCACATGTTAATGCGTGTGGCCGTGGGTATTCACAAAGAAGACATTGAGTCTGCCATTGAGACCTACAACCTCATGTCTGAGAAGTGGTTCACGCATGCTACGCCAACCCTTTTCAACGCCGGTACGCCCAAGCCGCAGCTGTCTAGCTGCTTCCTGCTCACCATGAAAGAGGACAGCATTCCGGGTATCTATGACACCCTGAAGAACTGTGCTTTAATCTCGCAGAGCGCGGGAGGTATTGGTCTGGCAGCTCACAACATCCGGGCCACCGGGTCTTATATCAAAGGCACCAACGGTACGTCTAACGGTCTGGTACCTATGCTCAAGGTATTCAATGACACGGCCCGTTACGTAGACCAGGGCGGTGGAAAGCGTAAAGGCGCCTTCGCGATTTACCTGGAGCCGTGGCACGCCGATATCTTTGATTTCCTGGATTTGCGCAAGAACCATGGCAAGGAAGAAATGCGGACCCGTGACTTGTTCCTGGCCCTTTGGACGCCTGACTTGTTCATGAAGCGCGTAGAAGCCAACGGCGACTGGAGCCTTATGTGCCCGAACGAGTGCCCAGGCCTGTCTGACACCTGGGGCAAGGACTTTGAGCGCCTGTATGAGAAATACGAGAAGGAAGGCAAAGCCCGCAAAACCATCAAAGCGCAGGAATTGTGGTTCGCTATCTTAGAATCTCAGACCGAGACCGGAACGCCGTACATGCTGTTCAAGGACCACGCTAATGGCAAGTCTAACCAGCAGAACCTGGGTACCATCAAGAGCTCTAACCTTTGCACCGAGATCATTGAGTACACCGATGCGGATGAGATTGCCGTGTGTAACCTGGCGTCTCTGGCCCTTCCGCGCTACATCAAGGAAGAAAAAGGCGTTAAGACCTTTGACCATGACAAGCTGTACGAGGTAACCTATACCGTGACCAAGAACCTGAACAAGGTGATTGACATCAACTATTACCCGGTTCCCGAAGCCAAGAAGTCCAACATGCGCCATCGCCCCATCGGGTTAGGCGTGCAGGGTCTGGCAGATGCGTTCCTGCAACTGCGTATGCCGTTTGAGAGCGAAGAAGCCAGCCGTCTGAACAAAGAGATTTTTGAGACCATTTACTTTGCGGCCATGACGGCTTCTAAGGATCTGGCCAAGATCAACGGACCTTATGAGACCTTTGAGGGTTCGCCAATCAGCCGCGGTATCTTCCAGTTTGACATGTGGGGCGTAACGCCAGATAGCGGTCGCTGGGATTGGGAAGCGCTGCGCCAGGAAGTAGTAGAGCACGGCGTACGCAACTCACTGTTAGTGGCCCCAATGCCTACCGCTTCAACCTCGCAGATTCTGGGGAACAACGAAGGCTTTGAGCCTTACACCTCTAACATCTACGTGCGCCGCGTGTTGAGCGGTGAGTTCATGATTGTGAACAAGCACCTGTTGAATGACTTGATCGCGTTGGGTCTGTGGAATGACTCCATGAAGAACGCTATCATTTCGGCGAACGGATCTGTGCAGAACATCTCCAATATTCCGCAGAACATCAAAGACCTGTACAAGACGGTGTGGGAAATCAGTCAGCGGACCATCATTGACATGTCTGCCGACCGCGGCGCCTATATCTGCCAGAGCCAGAGCCTGAACCTGCACGTGTCTAACGTTAACTTCGGGAAACTGACCTCTATGCACTTCCACAGCTGGAAGCGCGGCCTGAAAACTGGTATGTACTACCTACGCACCAAAGCCGCCGCAGACGCCATCAAGTTCACCGTTGAGAAACAAGCCGCCGAAACGTTAGCGCCCATGTATAACGCAGTTGAGCAAAACCAAAGCGACATGGCCTGCAGCCTGGACAACCCAGATGCGTGTGAGGCGTGTGGTAGCTAAGTAGCTAGTTTAAATTAGATAAAGAAAAAGACGGCCACTAATTATAGTGGCCGTCTTAATTTAATAACATATGGAATTAGAAATACCTATTGCTAAACAAGCAGACGTTTTTAAGCAGCATTTAGATGATGAAAGAAATGAACGGGTAATTTTCTCGGGAATTTTTGGAATTGGAAAAAGCTACTTCTTAAATAAGTACTTTGAAGAGCGAAAAGGCGAATATATTACAATCAGCCTAAAGCCAATTAATTATTCAATATCAAACAATGATGACATATTCCGTCTTATCAAATATGACATTTTATATGAATTAATCTTTATACAAAATTTAGAGCTCATAGTTGAATCAGCATCCAGAAGCGTAGCTTATGGATATGCATTAAGTGAAAAGTTGCCAAGCTTGATAGAATCATTTCTGCCTATTCTTCCTTTATTAAATAAAGAAACACCTGATGTTACCCCACTACTAAGCTTTATCAATAAACTAATTCCTTCTTTTAAAGATATTGAGGAAACTAGAAAAGATACAAACCTTAATCAAAAATTACTTGATTTTGTAAAAGAAGTCGAGCAGACGCGAGTAATTGAATCAGACTATATAACTACTTTTATAGAAACTGCTCTTAATTCTTTGGCTTCTAATAATGAAGAACATAAGAAATTAAAAGTCTTGGTGATTGATGATTTAGATAGAATTGATCCTGAACATATCTTTAGACTATTCAATATTTTTAGTGCTCACCTCGATTATCAAAATACAACAAGTAATAAGTTTGGATTCGACAAAGTTGTATTTGTTTGCCATATACAAAATATCAGAAATATTTTTGCGGCTAAATATGGTCTGAATGTTGATTTCAGCGGCTACATTGATAAATTCTTTAGCACAGAGATATTTTATTTTGATAATAACGAAGAAGTCGCAACTGCAACAGGGAAAATCATTGAAAGTATTGACTTTGGTGATTTCAAATGGTTCTTTGAAAAACACTTGCTTAATACAAGAGAATTAGGCGTTTTAAACTTTCTTGTGCATGAATGTATAAATAGCGGCTCCTTAAGTATAAGAAGGATAAAGTCAATATATGGAGCAAGATTCAGATTCAAAGAACGTAACTTGCCAATTCCAAGCTCGGATTCTATTCAGAATTGGCACATTCCAGCAATTATTTCATTAGAGGTTTTAGCCTGGATTGTTAGTGATATGGATTCATTAGACAAGGCTTTCCAAAAGTTAATTCGTTTTGGTAAAAGTAGAGAACAAGGTTTCTCAAACGATTTGGTAACTAAGGAAAGAATAGCTGGATATTTTATTCCTTTTCTAGGCCATAGAGAACATAAGTTTAATGTTACTAAAAATGGAGAAAACTACATTTTGTACAAATTAAGCTTGCCGAGTGGGAAAATAATTGAATATGAACTCTTAAAATATGGCGATAGAAGAGACCAGTTTTTTGGAAGTATTAAATCTTTTAATGGCGAAAGGAACACTAATCCCAACTCCTACATATACGAAGTTATCTACGAAGCATTTAAAATGTTAACAGACACTGACTATGTCAGAACAAATTAATATTTTCCACCCTTGTTGGTGTTCTCACCAACAAGCACTATTCCGGTCCAACCGCGAAATCTCCTTTCAAGCCATTAAGCATTCATCGACAGCAGTCACAACTTCAGTAAGCTCAACTAACTAGAGTCTTGTTGGTGAGAACACCAACAAGGGCGGGCGCTACTGCTGGCTTCCTGATATCACATAATATGCTGCTTCCGTTTTAAGCCCAAAATCCGAAAAACAGGCCGAAAGCCTCCTCCTGCTAATTACCCCACGGCCCCCGCAAGAGCAAGGAGTAATATAAGAACCGCTGGTACCAAACTTAAGAGCAAACCAAGCTTAGCAGCTTTTCTATCTTTTTCATACACAGTGGAATCTGGGCTAGCCTTGATCTTAGAAAGGGCTCGGGCGCTAAGAACAATTCCCGCCAAGGCAGTTAGAAGATAGACAACTATTAACGCAGTTCCTCCAGATTGAACGGTAACAAGGCCAATCAAACCCAAAACCAACGACACGAAACCAAGGAAAATGCCTAAGGTAACAAGCGTATGAATGCCCTTGGTATTAGGTGTCTTCTCCTCCTTTGGTGCCATCTTTTGCGGCGAAACCTTTTTGCTCTGGGTGACTGAGGACACTGGGATGTCAAAGGATTGCATTGCTAATGGCCGGACAGCTTCTTCTTTGAGCCTGGGCTGAGAAGAGACTAAAGGCAAAGCAGGTGTGGCAGTAGAGGCCAGCAGTGGGTAGCTTTCTGGCACGGCAACCGGCGTAGTTACCATTGCTGCAGGTTGTGCGGCTGTTACTGAATCTAACAGTGGCGTTGGAGGCTCTTGCTGAATCTTGGAAGAAGTGGCAAAAGAATAAAATGGCTTTTGCGTGGAGCAGGCAGAAAGAAGAAGTAAAATGGCTAAAATAGAAACCAGAGGAAGCCAACGGGAGGGCATTGATTGTAGAATCATGTCAGCTAAAGTAGCTAAAAGCACTTGTTTCTCAACTAGGACTATCTCTTGACCCTTGTTGGTGTTCTCATTAACAAGGGCCTTGGTTGCACGTTGCTGGCTTTCTGCATTACCCCCAATCAGCTGCTTACGTTTTAAGCCTAAAATCCAGTAAACGGGCCCGAAACGGCTTTTCACTGGAAGCCTCTAGTCAACAAGCCTTAAAAACAAAAGAGGAAGCCGCTACGGCTTCCTCTTCCTATATATTTCTCTTTAGATGCTCTTTGCGGGCTATTCAACAGGCTGTAATACCCAGGCCAAGGCTTCGTCGCGGCTTTCAAATTCTTTGAGTGCCATGTCTCCTAACCCGTAGGCTCGTTTTAAAAGCTGTTCTACCGCCATTTTATTGAAGATGTCTTCAGAGACCACGGTGGCGTTTCTCCTGATGGAGCTGCCCTGGAGCGCAGGGAAGGCTACCTCGTAAAACCATTCCTGGTCGGCTTGCCTGATGGCTTTCATTTTGCGGTTATCTGCCAGCCAGCGCACCGGCTGGTGTTCCTGTAGCATGCGTATGGCCATGGTAATAGCCTCTCTAAACTCATTGCTGCTTAGAAAGCCCCTGGTCTCAATAATGCCTAACTGATACTGGTCATCATAGGTGAGCGTGACCACTTCATTCTCAAAATAGGTAAGCGCCATGCGGAAACAGGGTTGTAGTACTCAAAAATACAGGTTTTGCTCAATGTAGGGAGAAACTTGTTAGAGATAACCCATAAAACATGCTTTTGTTCTGGGCAAGTAGTAGGTTTTAAGCCTAATACCCCCAAAAAAGGTGAATTATTTTCCATATTTGCAGAAATACACATTGCCTCTCCCATGAATGTAAGCCGTCTTCTGGGGCTGCTTCTTTGCGCCTCTTTCTTTGCCAGCTGCGAGCAAGATGAACCCACAGACTACCTCCAGATCCAATGGAGATTCTATTCCTCCAGAGTACTGGTGCTGGGCAACCAGGCCGCCTGTAACTACCAGGTAAAACCGGCAGACATGGACTTTGAACCTTCGGCCTCCTGCCAGGATGATGATGTCTATGACTTCAGTAACGGGAAGGACCTGGTCATCTATAACGGCGCCAAGCAATGCACCAGCACAGAGCCCGCTACCGTCACCAAAGCGTATGAGCGGCGCGGCGATAAACTGACCATAGGCGGCCAGGAATACACCATTGTGCGGCTTACCAAAGATACCCTTACGGTGAGCTACTGTGCGCCTTTGGCCTCAGCCACCGGCTACACCCAAGGCAAGGTAGGCATGAAACTGGTGAGAAAATAAAAGAGGGTAGTACTGCCTGGCCCTTGGTTGAAACGGCATAAAGCAGAAAGGAAGAGCGCGGTGCCGGCGCAGAAAAAGCTAAAAATCTTGCAGCAGCCATTGCAGTGCCGCGTCTTCATAATGGAAGTCTTGTAAAGCCAGGTGATGGAGGCCTTCGGCCCGTTCAATCATATGTTCTACGGCGGCAACCTGAGCCTGGTCCTGAGACACCAGCGTGGCCATGCGCCGCAGCGGGCTGGCAATGATGAGGGGTAGCTGAGTCTCAATAATCCACTGTTCGTCTTCTGGGGAGAAGGCTTTCATCTGGCGGTTGTCGCCTAGCCACCGGGTAAGGCTATAGGTATCTACCACATGGTTACAAAGCAAAACGCCTTCACGCAGGTCAGTGCTGCTCAGGTGGCCTTTCCACATAGCCGTGCCAAATTGCCGCTCCTGATCAAACCTGATCACAAGGTTAGGGCTCTTAAAGTACACCTGGGGTAACACAAGTTGCATGGTCAATTCTTTCTGTTTCTAAATCTAAATATTTGTTCAAAGTAAAGCAAGAATGAGGGTGCCTGCGGCGAAGGAAGGACGCGTGACAAATTCGGGCAAAGGGTGGAGAGAAAGTCAGCCCAGCTTTATCGCTACTTATAGGGAGGCCAGCGCCTGATCATCGCCTTTTATCATCAATTATTACAAGAATAGGCGGCAGGTATTGTTTTGCTGGAAACCTTCGTGCAACTTTAGGTTTACCCAATCCTACCTATCCTAAACCCAATTAACTTTTAATCCAATGGCAGAAAACACCAATGACGCCTCTTTAGAAGGCTCCATAGGGCGTAAGATTGACAAAGTTGAGTTCCTGGAATTGACCCGGGCCTACAGAGACCAGCGGCTTAACCTTATTTCACGGTACGGTAACAATACAAATGACAGCCGCTCCTGCCTCTACTCCAGAGATATTCTGGAAAGCATCTTAGGCTCTGGCTGCTCTGGCGTGCGGGCGTATTACGGCGTCCGGACTGAACCCACAGATAGCCAGCAATATACTACCCTGGTGCTGGTAGGGATAAAGAAAAACGCCTCTACCGGTATAGAAGAGGTGGTAAAGATTTTCAACGGGCTAGAGGAAGAAGAGGTACTTTACGAGTGGGGTTCCCTCTGCCCACCAGATGACGGGTGTAGCTCTAACCCGCTCTTAATAGAAATAGACTCAGACCTATAACCTACTTTTACCAAGATTAATGGAAGTTATTTTAAAGTATGCCTACCTAAGTACGGTGGCTTTGCTGATTGTGTATTCCCTTATCAATTTCAGGAAAATAAAAGAAGGCGGCGGCGGGTACCTGGTACTGGCGCTGGTGCTTAGCTTGCTGGTAGACCTTATAGGCAATTCCGCCAGAAAGAATTTCAACTTTATCTGGGGCTATAACGTCTTTACCATTCTTATTTTCCCTATTTATTTTGCTTTGTTAAAACCAAGGCTGCCAGAGCGTATAAGACCTTTCATTACCTATTTGATAGTGGGCTTTCTGGTGTTTGGTACGGCTAACTTCCTGTTTTTTCAAGGCATGCGTAGCTTTAACAATTACACCCTCTTGCTGGGGGCCTTTCTGTTAATTCTGCTAAGCCTTCTGTATTTTAAGAGCAGGTTTGATAACCCCCATGAAAACCTGCTGCAAAGCTGGACCTTCTGGGTGGCCACAGGCATGCTCCTGTATTTTACAGGCACCTTGTTTTATTTTGGGTTTATACCACGCTTCTCAGCTCTGGATAGGCAGTGGCGTATCTATTTTTATGGTATGCTGCAGGTCATGAATATTGTGATGTATATAATGTTTGGGATAGCCTTAGTATGCTTAAATCGCCGTCAGACATTATCCCAATAATCTTAATTGGTACCGCTATTCTGCTGGTGCTGGCGCTCTTCATTGTATCTTTTCTGTTTACCTACCAGAAAAAGCAAATGCTGTATCTGCGCGAGAAAGAGCAGTTGCGGGTCAATTATGAAAAGGCCATCTCAGAATCGCAGCTTGAGGTTCAGGAGGAAACCCTCAAGTACGTTGGGCGCGAGCTGCATGATAACATTGGGCAGATCTTGTCGTTAATTAAAATGAACCTGCATGACCCCGCTAACCCAGACCGGGTAACCGTGGCCAAAGACCTGATTGGCGGTGCCATACAAGATGTGCGGTCGCTGTCTAAGAACCTGAACAATGACTGGGCAGATGACATCGGCTTGCCGCAGTTGATTATGCTGGAATTGGAGAAAATACAAAGGGGCGGCTTAATCCAGACCGAACTGTTTTATGACGGCTTTCCGTGCCCCCTTGACAGCAAAAAGAAGCTGATTGTGTTCAGGGTATTTCAGGAGAGCCTCAATAACATCTTAAAACACGCCCGGGCTACCGAGATAACGGTGCAGTTGCATGAAAAAGAGCCGGCAGAATCTTTTTATTTAGAGATAGCAGACAACGGAGTTGGTTTTGACCTGCAGAACGCCCAACTTGGGTCAGGTTTAACCAACATTCGTAAGCGGATGGAGGCGATACAGGGGCAGGTAGCAGTGAAGTCAAGGGTAGGAAGCGGCACCCGCACGGAGATTGAGCTTTCTTACCACTCAGCCACCGCCAGTGCCAATTAACAGAATTACCACAGAAATACCATGATTGAAGTTGTAATTGCGGATGATCACAAGCTCTTTGCACAGGGTTTGGCAACTGTCCTCAACAGCGACCCAGCGTTGCAGGTGAACGGTATTTTCACAGATGGGAAGTCCATGATAGACTACCTGCAGCAGAATGCTGCCCAGGTGGCCCTCATTGACCTGAACATGCCTTTCTTCAATGGCGAGAGTACCCTTAAGCGCCTCAATGAGCTAGGCATCAAGCTCCATAAGATAGTAGTGACCATGTACGCAGATGAGGCGTTGGTCAAGACCTGCCTTGCCCTGGGCATTGACGCGTACCTACTCAAAGACACCGAGCCAAACGTAGTCATAGAAACCATAAAGGCGGTGGTGGCCGGCACGTACGTGATGGAGAAGGAGTTAGGCACCAGCCACAACAACGCCACGGCAGACCTTTTCAAAGACGATTTCATTAACTCGCATAAGCTCTCTAAGCGGGAGATGGAGATTGTGCAATTGGTGGTAAAAGGGCTTACCAGCGCTGAAATAGCCGAAACCCTCTTCCTCTCCACCTTCACGGTAGAAACTCACCGGCGCAACATCCACCAGAAGCTCAAAGTGAAAAACACGGCTGAGCTGGTGAAAATTGCCATGGAGCAGGACATGAGCCAGATATAAACGGCACCTGTTTTCGTCTTGTACCCATGAGAAGAAATTATCCTCTCATGGTGAAAACCCGTTTTAGGGCCGTTTCCTGAAAAGTAGGCCCAAAACAGAACCTGCCTTCCGCCCGCTTTCCCTTTCTCCTTCAAAAACGTCTTTTCTTTCTTTCTGCCAATTTGCCGGTTTGGTCTAAAAGCGGCTTGTCATTTTGTCTGTAAGTGGCCTGAAAAAGCCCATTAAAGGCCTTGGTACGCCCTTTGCATATTCCTCCCTGGAAACAGAGAAAGGAAAGTGAAGATCATGAAACTGATAAAAGATAAGAAGTTCTTACAGAACATAGCGCAATATATAGACCTTACCAATACGGTAGGGGGCGGGGTGGTGCAGCCGCAGGTTAAAATGACCAAGCGTAAAAGAGAAGCCATTCTGCAGGTGTTGTTACCCGGCATCTCTCTGGAACAATGCCAGGTGATGCTGGATAAAAACCAGCTTACCGTAATGGCCTTACACCAGAGCGAGCAGCAGCAGGCCTTGCAGATACCTTTGTTTAACCAGGGTTTTCTGCTGCCCCCCTTCACAGACTTCGGTCAGGTGCGGGTGGAATATATAGGCCAGGAACTGCGGGTACACATACCGTATTTGCCTAAAGGGCCGCGCTTTCTGGAGATTGAACAACCAGAGTAATGTCTCGTTTAAAAATTAACAGTGCCAGCCGGGCGCTGTAGGTACTTATGTAAAGAGTGGTTTAACGCTCTTTTTGGAAAAACAGGCTTAAAACGGCCCTCGTGCTTGTAGGTTAATTTGATGGTAAAAGCAGCGCCGCAGGCGCTGCCCAGTGTTTTAACCCATTAAAAAAGGAGAAATTATGGCTATTCAACGTTATGGTAGCGGTTTTGAAGACATGATGCCGCAATCCTTTAGCACCATGCTAGACAAATTCTTTAATGAGTCTGTGAACAGCAGAGAACGGTTGAACAAGTTTAACCCGCAGGTAGACACCTGTGAAACCGAGAACGGGTATGAGATTGACGTGTCTTTGCCCGGCCTGAAAAAAGAAGACATCTCTCTGGATTTTCAGCAAGGGCGCCTTACCATTTCAGGCGAGCGCCAGTTCAGCAACGAGAAGAAAGAGAAGCGCTACCACATGATTGAGAGTCAGTACGGGGCCTTCAGCCGGTCCTTCCTGCTGCCAGACACAGTGAACGCTGAGAAAATTGAAGCTGTTTTTGAAGACGGAATCCTGCACGTGACCGTTCCTAAAGACGAGCGTAAAACCACGCGTCACCGCATTGAGGTGCGCAGCGGCGCCGGCCAGGCCCGGCAACTAGATAAAAACGTTGGCCAAAAGGGCGGCAGCCTGGAGGAGTCAAAGTTGCAGGGCAATGGCAAAGAGAAAGCAAAAGCCAGCCATAAATAACCTGCTCTTTCCCTTAGAGGAGACCATAAGCGTCAAAAACAAGAACGCCCCTGTTTACAGGGGCGTTCTTGTTTTATAGAATTTTAAAAGAGGTTAACCTTGCATGCCACTGCTCAGGGCCGCACCGCCCTCTCCTTTGTCGTTTCCGGTTCCGTCTGACACGCTGCCGGGGTTAGGAGACACTTTGGTGGTTTGGCCAGGGGAAGCGGGTTGTTGCGGGGTACCGCCAGAGATACGGGTAGTGGTGCCTTCCTGGGCGGCACCGGCTTTACTTGCTCTCACGTAATAGATCGTTATAAACAAAGCGATTATCAGCAGGATAGTCAGGGCAATAAACATAGTCAAATCAGTTAAGGTGAAACATGGGGGTATTCCCTTTTACTCTTTCCTGATGTTTTGGGTTAACTTTGGGGTAGGGCCGCGATTTGCGGCCTAAAAGCAGATCAATGTTTTTTTTTATATTTTCAATAGCTTTCCGGTTTTTAACGTTTTGTAAGCATGATGAAAAAACTTTTCCTTTTGGTGTTGTTGGCGTGGGCCGGGGTAAGCCAGGCCCAGGACGTGTCTTCTGGTACACCTTACTTTGTGGAGCTGCAAAACGGCCAGCGCGTGTATGCCCGCCGGCTCCAGTTCAAAAGCCCCCTCTTCAAGCAAAACTATTTTCTCCTGGATGATTCCCTGCGGTACAGCCCCGAAATGATCAAGTACTACCAGAGCCAGGACGGCTTTTTTGCCCGGGTAGATGCCGGCCGCCGGTTCAGTGATTTTGCCCAGCGCGAACAGGCCGGCAAGGTGTCTACTTACTTTGTCTACCGTACAGATTACAACTCCTACGGCCCGGGCATTGGCGTAGGCATGGGCGGTGTAGGAATGGGGGGCTATGGCTACGGCGGCTACCCTACCCAGCGCCGGGTGTATTATTTCTCCAAAGAGAACGGTCCGCTGCAACCGCTTACCTACAAGAACCTGCGGCCTGCCCTGGCAGATAACCCAGGCAGCCTGGAAAGCCTGCAAGACTACAAACGCGGGCAGAACATACAGACTGGTATCTACATTGCCGGGGCTGGCGTACTGGTAGCCGGGCTGCAACAACAGTTCAGGGGTGGCTCCACTTCTGGCTCCAACTTCTCTACCCTTACGTTGGTAGGCGCAGGCATCATGCTTATTCCCCAGCTCATTAAGCTGGTGAAAAAGGACAAACTTTCTGAAGCCATAGACCTGTATAATTATACCCCCCGGGAGGCCGCTCCCAAAGTAGAAGAAGAATAGCCTTAACAGGAAGATTGATTAAACGCAAAGCGCCCGCTCTATAAGGAGCGGGCGCTTTGCGTTTAACGCTAAAACGGTGCACAGAAGTTAAAGTCTGGCGCTTTTGGTACCGTCTTGTGAAAGTTTAGCGGCAGTCACCTTCTTGCCTTTTTTCGCTTTCAGGTAAGAGGTGAGCACATAGCCTCCTTCGCCGTCAATCTGCACCAGTGTCCATTGACGATTTTGCTCGCGCATCACAATAATTTCGTCTTCGGGGTTCAGTAGGCGCATTACCTCTCCTTTTGGGTCTGGCTGGCGGTACATTTTAACTTTGTCTGCATTAACCCGGCTGGTTGGTCCTTGGGCCATTACGGCCATTACTTGTACTAAAACTAAAGCGGCGATTAAAAATAAACGTTTCATAGTAATGTGTTTTAAATGTGAAAAAAGGAATGGTTTTTTGTTAAAAAATTGAGTTCGTAAATCACCTTTATTAAAAAAAGGACATAGGTGTCAGGGGTAGAAATTCTACCAGTTTGTTTTGGCATTTAAGCCTTATGAAATAGCTCTATTAGTTTTTATTAGATGCTGTTCTCTTAAATAGATGCAGATTTAAAAAGATGGTTGCTTGGGGTTTGAAAAAAATATTTTAGTGTTCCTTTCCTTATGTTCTTACAGTTATGTCTGAGGGCGCGTTTTGCCTTGGTGCTTGTTTCGATACTTCCCTTACCCTTTTGCAAGGCCTGTGCCAAATGGTTAAGTAATTGATAATCAATACTATTTAAAATTAGAACTGACCACCTATGAACACTTTATGTTTAAAAGTGAACAGTTTTTCATCCAAGTAGTATAACCCTTCTCCTTGCTCTCTGATATTTCTCTTTTCATGGGCCAGGTTTTATAGTAGGTCTTGGGTTATTACTGGCATCTTATACCGGTTATATGCTGTAACAAGAAATTTTATGCAGTTTTTATGCCGCTATTATTTCTTTGTATTGGTCTTATTAATCTTGCCTTCCGGAGTAAATATAAAAGGCTTTTATGGGAGTAAATAGGCATGAAATGTTAATTAACGCATGTTTAACATAGGTGCGTTAGAATTGTCTTTTTAGTAACGTTTCCTTAATAGTTGGCTTTGAAGCCGGGGCAGTCTTACTATTTTTGCAGAGTATTGAGAACACCACCATGGCGCAAGACCTAGAGATAAGAGAAATAACGTCGTTGGCCGAGATGCTGACTTGCTTCCCCTTGATTCAATTCCTTAACCCAAATATGGAGTACCCCCGCTATGAAAGCCTGCTCCGACTGATGCTGCCTAATAACTATAGAATGGTAGGCGCCTTTCAGGGAACCACCTGCGTAGCGCTTTCTGGCTACTGGATTGGCGCCAAGCTTTACAGCGGCAGATACCTGGAGGTAGACAATTTTGTGGTAGACGAGCAGTACCGGTCACAGCGGGTAGGAAAGCAGTTACTGGACTGGCTTACCCAAGAGGCCGAACAAAACCAATGTGAGATGATGATGCTGGATGCCTACGTGGTGAACAACGCCGCCCATAAATTTTACCTGCGGGAAGGGTTTGTGATCAAAGGCTTCCACTTTCTCAAGCGGCTAGCATAGAAAGCAATCCACGCTTTTCTGTTTTAGGGCTGTTTTTAGAAAATAAGGCTTAAAACGCAACGTTAGGCAAATAACGCTACCACCCTTACCCAACCACATGCCACCACTGCTTTTGCTACATGGGGCGCTGGGCGCCAAAGACCAGTTTGAACCGCTGCTTCCGCTGCTCCCGCCCTCTTTGCCGGTATTCCGGCTAAACTTGGCGGGCCATGGCGGGGAGCCTTTCCCGGAGGAAGGTCCTTTCTCTATTGAAACGTTTGTGGACCAATTGCTGGCCTGGCTGGAAGCGCAAGACCTTGGGCCAGTTTGGGTGTTTGGCTATAGCATGGGCGGCTACGTAGCACTGGAAGCAGCCCGGCGAGAACCGGCGCGGTTTGCAGGTATCTTTACATTAGCCACCAAATTTACCTGGACCCCAGAAACAGCCCTGCACGAGATGGCCAAACTTCAGCCGGAAGTGATTGCCGCCAAAGTACCTGCCTTTGCCCAAGCCCTGCAACAGCGCCACGCCCCCCAGGATTGGACCCAGGTAGTAAAGCAGACCGCTGCTCTAATGCTGGAACTGGGCCAGAAACCTTTGCTTTCTCCTGAGACATTTAGCCAGATTACGGTGCCGGTACGTATTGCCGTAGGAGACAGAGACCAGATGGTAACTGTAGAGGAATCACTGGCTGCTTACCGCCAGTTGCCCCAGGCGCAGTTTCAGGTCTTGCCTGCCACCAAACACCCGCTAGAACAGCTTGACTGGCCTTTGCTGGCAAGCGCCCTGCGTCATTTTTTCAACTATGCGTAAAACTTTCCCCCTTTTCAGAATTCCCCTGTATTGTCTTCTGGCAGCACTGGCGTTTTTCACCACCAATTGTACCTCCAGCGCCCCGGCCTTTGGCGATCGCGGGTATAAAGAAACGGGCAAGGCCTCTTATTACTCAGATAAGCTCAAGGGAAATAAGATGGCCAACGGTGACCGGTACCAACCGGGCAAGCTCACCGCCGCCCACAAGAAACTACCCTTCGGGACTAAGGTGAAGGTGACTAACCCCAGCAACGGAAAATCTGTGAAAGTGAAAATCACCGACCGCGGCCCATTCACCCCGGGCCGCATCATAGACCTCTCCAAATCGGCGGCCAAAAGGATTGACCTGGAAAAAGCCGGAGTGGCCCCCGTACAAATGAAAGTGCTTAAGAAAGGAGCAAAGTAGCCGCTAGAAAGAAGTAGGGTTGATGCCTTAATGCGATTTCAGCCAGTGGTAAATTTCTTCCACGTCTGCTTTGCGGCACAGTTCTGAGCCAGGCGTCATAGTAGTAGCGGTACCAGTGGCCACGCCATATTTGATCACATCTGAGAGCGGCCAGCCTTCGGTCAATTTCAGGACCATGCCACCTACCATGCTGTCACCGGCACCTACCGCGCTTTCCATCTTCACCGTAGGCGGGGTCACGTACTCAAACCCGTTCTCCGTAGCTAACATGGCACCTCTGGGCCCCAGGGAGACCACCAGCACTTCACTTTTGCCTTCTTTGATCACCTGGCGGGCTAGTTCTTCCTGCTCTTTGGCGTTAATGGTCTCTTTGCCGGCCAGCGCCGCCAGTTCATTTAGGTTGGGCTTAAGCATATAAATTCCGGCCCCGGCGGCCTTCAGTAAAGCCTCTCCCGAGGTGTCTACCACCAGCTTAAAGCCTTTCTTCACTGCCAGGGCGGCAATCTGGGCGTAGAAATCGCCGGGCATGCCCGGCGAGATGCTGCCGCTGGCCACCACAAACTCCGGGGTCTCCTCCAGTTCTTCCAGCGCCCGCAGTACCTGCCGCCATTCTGGTTCAGCTAAGGCCGGGCCGGGCATACCAAAGCGGTACTGCTCCCCGGTAGCCACCTCAAACACCATCAGGTTCTCGCGGGTCCAGTTCTGGCACTTGAATTCACGGTAGCTCACTCCTTCGGCTTTCAACAGCTGCCCAATGCGCTCGCCGGCAGGCCCGCCCGACAGGTACCAGGCACACGACTCGCCGCCCAGCTTCTTGATGGCCCGTGACACGTTGATGCCGCCGCCGCCCGGTTCATAGGTAGGTTCTTCGCAGCGTAGTTTTTTCTCTGGGGCCAGCTTCTGGATTCGGGTGCTTTTGTCCAGGGCCGGGTTGATGGTAATGGTGATGATCTTCATGGCGAAAGCTTTGGGCTTGGTGACGGTATTACCTTACGTGCTTAGGCTGTTTTAGGCCTGTTTTCTGAAAAACGGGCCCAAAACGCCATGGCTGTTTCTAAAAGAGAAGAGCCTGTCTAAAACAATAGACAGGCTCTTCTCTTTACCTTAAATGCTTTGGCAGACTACCAGATCTTCACTCTCTTCTCAGGGGCCAGATACAGGGAGTCGGTTGGTTTTACGTTGAAGGCGGTGTAGAACTCAGGCACGTTGCGTACCACGCCGTTTACCCTAAACTTAGCCGGTGAGTGCGGGTCTGTGGACACCTGGTTGCGCAGGGCCTCCTCGCGGGCTTTGCTCAGCCAGGCTTGTCCCCAGCCAATGAATACGCGCTGCGTGCCTGTAAAGCCATCCAGCACCGGGGCTGGCTTGCCGTTCAGGCTGTTGTTGTAGGCTTTTAGCGCGATGCTCAAGCCACCCAGGTCTCCAATGTTCTCACCTAAGGTAAAGGCACCGTTCACGTTCAGGTCATCAAACACTTTAAACTCATTGTACTGGGCTACCAGTGCATTAGTACGTTTCTTGAATTCCTGCTGGTCTTTTTCGGTCCACCAGTTGCGCATCACGCCGTTGCCGTCAAAGGTGCTTCCCTGGTCGTCAAAACCATGGCCAATCTCGTGGCCAATCACGGCGCCAATACCACCGTAGTTCACGGCATCTTCGGCGTCCATGTCAAAGTAAGGAGGCTGCAGAATGGCGGCCGGGAACACAATCTCGTTCAATGGTGGGTTGTAGTAGGCGTTCACGGTTTGCGGGGTCATGCCCCACTCAGAGCGGTCTACGGGTTTGCCCAGTTTGTTCACGTTGCGCTGGTACTCAAAGGCCGTGGCGCGTTTCATGTTGCCGTACAGGTCATTCTTGGCAATCTGCAGCGCCGAGTAATCACGCCATTTGTCTGGGTAGCCAATCTTAGGAGTGAATTTGTTCAGCTTGTCCAGGGCCTGCTTCTTGGTGTCCTCGGTCATCCAGTCCAGTTCCTTAATGCTGCTGGCATAGGCTTTGATCAGATTATCTACCAGCACCTGCATGCGTTCTTTGGCCTGTGGCGGGAAGTGTTGCTTCACGTAGACTTTGCCTACAATCTCGCCCAGGTTGCCGTTCACTACGCCTACCGCGCGGCGCCACTGCGGCTGCTGCTTCTGCTGGCCAGACAGGGTTTTGTTGTAGAACTCAAAGTTCTGCTGGTCTAGGGAAGTGGTCAGGATAGTGGCCGAATTATTTACCAGGGCCCACTGCAAATAGGTTTTCCATGTATTGATGGGAGTGGTTTTGATGATGTCGTTGACGGCTTTCATGTATGCCACCTGGGTCACCACCAGGCTGTCTTGCCCGTTGATTCCTGCTTCCTGCAGATAGCCGGTCAGGTCAAAATCTGGCATTAAGGTGTTCACCTTCTTAATGGCGTATTTGTTGTACAGCGCCGCAATGTTGCGGGTGTCTTCCTTCTTCATGTGCTTGGCTGCCATCTTGGTCTCCAGCGCCATGATCTGGCTGGCTTTCTCCTTACCCTTGGCGATGCCCGCCAGCGTGAGCATCTTACTGATGTGGTCTACGTACTTGGCCCTGATCTCTTTGGACTTGGCATCTTCCTTAAAGTAATACTCGCGCTCCGGTAAGCCCAGTCCGCCCTGCCAGGTCAAAAGCATGTATTGCGTAGGTTTCTTGAAGTCTTCAGTCACGCCAATGCTGAACGGAGAGGTGATGCCGTATTTGTTGGCGTAGGCAAAGTAACGGGCCAGGTCTTTGTGGTTTTTGATAGCCTCAATCTTCTGCATCTCCGCCTGCAAAGGCTTCAGTCCAATAGAGTCCCGCACCTTAGTGTTGAGGTATGCCCCATACAGATCGCCTATCTTCTGCTCATCAGAACCTTGGGCGAATTTGCCTGCCGACGAGGCCTCAATAATGGCTTTTACATTTTCCTGTGCTTTGTCATTAAGGATATGCATGGCCCCATAGGAGGACTTATCGGCGGGAATCTCGGTTTTGTTCACCCAGCCGCCGTTCACGTAGGCCGTGAAGTTGTACCCGGGATTAACGGTAGGGTCCATATTGGCCTTCAGGATACCTGAGCGCAGAGTTGTCTCTTCCTGTGGAACGGTGGCTACTGCCACCTCAGCCGCAGGTTTCTGCTCGGTGGTCATAGACTTACTACAGCCAACGGCCAACAGCGCGCCCGTGGCCAGCAAGGCAATTTCTGAAAATTTACTAGTTCGTTTTATCATAGGTGTGTGGTTGAGAAGTAGCGACCGATTCAAGGGCTATCTTTCAGGAAATGCTTACCCAGGAAATCGGACCAGGCTTAAAGCATTAGTCGGTTTAGATGTTAAAGTATTACAAATAATCAAGAAAGCCATACTTGGTAGCCTGACCCTGGAATTGGCAGGCATGGTTTCAGGCCATTAAACTGAGGGATTGCTGGAAAGTAGTTTAGCGCTATTTTTTGAAAAACAGACTTAAACGGATTTATTGCTTTTTCTGAAGAGTCACCGCCTCCCCGTCTACCCACACCTGCTGCAACTCAAGTTCCTGATTCAGCACCAGCAGATTCGCCACGGCGCCCGGCACCAACTGCCCAATGCGGTCTTCCATGTTCAAGACCTGGGCGGGGTACAAGGTAGCCATGCGCAAAGCCTCATCCAGCTCTAGGCCTACCATTTTCACGGTGTTCTGCACCGCCTGTAACATAGTGAGGGCAGAACCGGCCAGGCGGCCGTCTTCGGTCTCGCAGCGGCCATTGCGGTAGTAGGCTTTAAAATTGCCGAAGTCGGTGAAGGGAATGTCTGAGCCCACGCAGGCGGCGCAGTCTGAGACCAGGTGCAGTTTCTGGCCCAGCATCTTTTTGGCCAGCCGTACGGCGTAGGGGTGGCAGTGCTCTCCGTCTACAATAATACTGGTCCAGGCTTGGCCATAGTCCAGGGTAGCGGCTGCCAGCCCGGGTTGCTTGGTATCTATACCCGACATGGCGTTGTAGAGATGGGTAACGGACGTGATGCCCTGCTGGAAGAACTGCAGAGCCTGGTCAAAGGTAGCCATGCTGTGTCCCGCTGAAAGCACGATGCCCGTCTGGGCCAGCCGCTGTAAAATGCTTTCCTCCACGCATTCGGGGGCCAGGGTCAGGTATTTGATCACGTCATATCCGGCTTCCAGCAGCACGTCCAGCTCCTCATGGGTAGCGGTCCTGATGCAGGCCGTGTCATGGGCGCCAGGCTTTTCCGGGCTGAAAAACGGTCCTTCCAGGTGCATGCCTAGATACGTGTTGGGGTCTTCCTGCATGGCTTGCCGCACGGCGGCAATGGTCTCCAGGATCCGGTCCTGAAACGCTGAGATAACGGTGGGCAGAAAGCTGGTGGTGCCAAATTGCAGGTGCGCGTCTTTGATGGTGTTAAGGCTCTCCTGGGTAGGGTATTGGGTGAAATACACGCCGCCGCCGCCGTTCACCTGCAAGTCTACAAAGCCGGGGCAGATAATACCGCCCTGGGCGTCCAATACAGTCGCGTCTTCGGGAATCTCATCGGCTTGGACCAGATCCAGAATTTTACCGTCTTCAAAAAGGACCGCGTAGCCTTGAGCGGTGGTATAGCCAGAGTAAATGGTGCCGTTGGTAAGAGCGAAGCGCATAACAAGAAATTTGTTTCAGGGCTAATTTCAGGAAAAGGGGCCAGAAACCGGAAAGTAATTTTCCGTTTCTGGCCCCTTTTCCGCAAAACGCAGGTAAAACACCATCTTTCTTGGCCGGCCAGGCACTAAGGATGATGGAGGAAATGAAAAACGAGCTTAAAGCCCTTCCAGTGTTTTAAGCCCATTTTCCGGAAAACAGGCTTAAAATGGCACTTGGCTAGTCTCTTACTTCACCTGTACAGAAAAGGATTGCTCCTGCCCGGTGGTGCCCCGCAGAATCACCTTATAAGCGCCTTTGGGCAAGGCCAGGGCCGGAATATTCTGCGCGTTACTAATTTCCACTACATCCATAGGGACGGCGTTGCCGGGTTCGGTTTGCTTGTAGGCTAGAGCCAGACTTGGGTAACCCACGGTAATCTGTTTGCCGGTAAGTTTATACGGTTTTCTGCCTTCTATCCACAGCCAGGCGGGGCGTCCGTTGGTTAGTCTGGTTTTAGGGTGCACCACCACGGCGTCTACCTGGCGGTTTCCGTTGGCGCCGGTGAAGGGCTGCTTATTCTCTTTCTTCAGGTACACAGCAGGGAAAAGCGCAGTAGAGAGCTGTAGGAAGGGCTCATCATAGCGGGACGCACTGGTAGGCGTGAGGCTTTCCTGGTCTACCGTGAACGGGTCCAGGCCGGTAAATTCTTTCAGACGACCGGCCATGGCTTTCTCCCAGGCTTGCGAGGGGCCTTCGTTCACGTGGTCAAACCCGCAGTGGACAAGTATTTTGGCTTTGGGATCTTTTTGGAGCACTTGCTGTATGTTTCGGGCCTGGCCTATTTCCCGCTCCTTGCCGTTGCCTTGGGCGTCATAGCCAAATACGGTGTAGCCTAGCCTCAGCGCCTCCCGTATCAAATTCCCGAACTGTGGTTCTTTGGTATAGTAGCCACTTTCCTGGATGGGGTACTTGCGCTGGTTAATCAGGCTATCGGTTTGGTCCAGGGCTTCCAGGCCCAGGTAACGGTACCCTTGCTTGTACAGATCTGCGAGCAGGCTTTGGGTGAAGGCCCTGTGCTGGGGATTGTGGTGCGCCTCATTAATGATGAACAACTTGTGCTTTTTGGCTTGCTCCAACAGATAAGCTTTCGCGAGCACAGGGGTGTACAAAGCAAGCAAGGCATGGTCCTGCGCGGTGACTTCATGCCGCATGCTGGGATATTGGGCATGCCAGGTCTGCAATGCCTGTAAATAATGCCCTCCATACGAATAATCCCAGGCGCCTTTCTGGTATTTCCAGGGCAAGGTATCTGTCTTGATCTGCGTCTCTATCTGGCTTGCCAACCGGTAAGGATCTGGTTTGGTTTGCGCGGCTCCTGGGAGAATACCCAGCAGGAAGAACACCGGCAGGAGAAGATTTGCTTTCATCTGCAGCAGCGGAAGGATAAAAAGGCGAGGCTGTAGTTTCATCCCCTAAAAATAGAAAATCCTTTGGAATCGTTTTAAGGCGGTTTTCCGGAAAACAGGCCTAAAACGCGGCTACTCCCATAGCCGGCGAACGAGGTACCCAGACAACGCGCTGACGCCACCTACCATGGCCCCCAGGAAGGTGGTCACGGCCACAAGAATCCAGGCGGAGTTTACGGTCATCATGGTGGCTACCCGGTTACTGAGCACCCCATCGGTAGCCAGGTGCCAGAACAGCGCCCCGCCCAGCCACGTGAGCCCAATGGCCAGAAACCCCGACAGGAACGCATGGCGCCCGTACTGCGCTTTCCAGATGGCGAGCCCAAAGCAGACCAGGGCAATGCTCCACCAGGGCAGAAAGAACTGGGCCAGCAGCCCGAGCAGGAGAATGAGAAGGAAAAGCATGGCTAGTTTTTCTTTAAGGTCCAGGTGATAGAGGTGGTGGCGGGTTGGTCCTGCACTGATTTCAAAAAAAGCAGTTGGTGCAGCTTGCCAGCCTGCCAGTCATTGAGTAATTGGTCATAGAACCGGCTGCCGGGGTTGCCGCTTTGTCCGCCGGGGTATACCCCCCAGGCCTGCACCTGCGGCCCCATCTGCACCACCATGCGCCAGGACGGGCCATGGCTGCCGTTGAGGGCATTGATGGAATTGGCGCTTCCGCCGGCAAACAGCTTCTGCCCGAAGCCTGGCAGTTGGGCCATGTGTTTGATAGTGGAGTTGCGCGCGTTGCCCCATTGGCCCTTCGCGTCTTTGGTGTATAGACTGTCGGCTACGTGCTTAAAGGTGGTGTTGACCAATTGGGGAAGGGTCTCTTTTTGGGGCGTGTTCACGTTGTCATACCAGGGCGCGTTGGGTTCCTGCAAGAGCATCTGCACCAGGCGGTCGCGGGAAGGCGCCTTCTGGGTTTCCGGCGGGAATTCATCAAAGAAAATAGCCTTGGCCAGCCGTTGGGTCCATTCCTCAAACAGGTAAGGCGCGAGCTGGTTGGCCTCAAAGCGGTAGTTCCAATTAGCCAAGGCCTGGAAGGCTTTCTTCTGGGTGCCAGACAGGTTGTTTTGTTCTATGAGCCCCAGTAAAGTGGGCAGAATATTCTTAGGCACGAAGCTGTAATTGTCTGTCTGTAGCACCCTGAAACTGTCTGGGGTGACCTGGTTCATGGCCGTGAGGCGCTGGTTAATGCGGGCGCTCCGCTCATAGCCCGCAAACGTGGAGCCCAGGTAATACGGGTAATCCTTGGGGTTTACCGGCGACTGGTTAGCCGAGCTCACAAAGCCGCGCGCCGGGTTCAGGGTCATGGGCACCTGGTTCATGGGAATCCAGCCCTGCCAGTCGTGGGCGGGGTTGGTGCCGTCCAGCAGGAACTTACCCTGCCCCGGCCACTTGAGGGGGTACAGACCATTAGAGACAATGGCAATGTTGAGGGTATCGGCGTAGACGAAATTAAATGCCGGGGCCGCCCAGGTCACCAGCGCTTGCCTGAACTGTGGGTAATTGGTGGCGCGATTGATCAGGAACAGGGTTTTGAGTTCATTCTGGTTGTCATGGGCAATCCACCGCAAGGCGTGACCGGTGGGCGTGTTGCCGCTCCGGAAGGGTTTCTCATGGGGAAGGTAGGCCACCGGCCCATGGTGGGTGTAGAGTACCGTGTCCACTATGTCTTTGCCGCCTTTTACTTTTATTTTCTCCACTACCCGGCGCACGGGTTTCCATCGCTGGTTATGCCAGTACTGCTGGCGGGTGTTATCCTTGAATTTGATCTCGTACCAGTCCAGCACATCGGCGCCCACGTTGGTCATGCCCCAGGCAATGTGCTCGTTGAACCCAATGCCCACGCCCGGCGCGCCCGGTATCATCACGCCGTAGGTGTTAATGCCCGGTGCGTGCAACTGCACCGCGTGCCAGATGGAAGGCAGGGTGAGGCCCAGGTGCGGGTCTGAGGCCAGCAAGGGGTAGCCGCTGGCGGTCCGGGCCCCAGCCACGGCCCAGTTGTTGCTGCCCAGGTTTTCGGGCTTCTGCCGTTCCAGGGAGTGAAGCGCCGCCCCGGCCATAAACTCAGCGGGTGTAGGCGGAATAGGCACCGGCTTGAATTTAGGTTGGGCCCCGGCTACCATGATAGGCTCCTCCCGGAAGGGATAATTGGGGAACAGGTCTTTCATGGTCTCCGCGCCGTATTTGCGCAGGTTATTGGTCATGCGCAGGTCATCTGAGTACCCGGTCATGTCATTGGTGAGCATCTTGAGCAGCAGCGCTATCTTTAACGGCGACCAGCGCTCTGGGGCGTAATGCAGCAGTTTGTACTCAAAAGGATAGTCCTGCGGAGATAATTGGTCTATGTAAGCGTTCACCCCGGCGGTGTAGGCTTGCATGGCATTGCGGGTCTGCGGGTCGGACATCATTTTCTGGAGTGATCTCTTAGCTGAGGTCACCATGCCCATACGGCGCTGGTAGCGGTCCATCTCCAGCATTTGGTCTCCGATGAGTTCAGAGAGCCGTCCGGCGGCGGCGTGCGTCATGAACTCCATTTGCCATAGCCGGTCTCTGGCGGTGAGATAGCCCTGCGCCAAATACAGGTCATGGTCGTTCTGCGCGAAGATGTGGGG
This sequence comes from Rufibacter radiotolerans, assembly GCF_001078055.1. Classification (NCBI taxonomy): domain Bacteria; kingdom Pseudomonadati; phylum Bacteroidota; class Cytophagia; order Cytophagales; family Hymenobacteraceae; genus Rufibacter; species Rufibacter radiotolerans. The sequence goes on from NZ_CP010777.1 coordinate 4,597,829, forward strand.
CACCCGAAGCGAGTCAAACCGCACCTGTACCGGCGCCTGCAGCCCCTCCAGTACCAGTTCCTCAGACTGAAATTCTCCCTCCCGCTCACTGTTCCGCCAGAAGCCCTCATAGGGGCTCAGAAACGGCCCCAACGCCGGAATAATGCCGTAGGTGCGGTTAAGGCCATAAACCGCCATGAGCGTAAGGGCGACAGAGACAAGGGCTTTGATCCATTTCATAGGCAGCGTGCTGGGCGTGGAAACTTCTTGAAATATAGTTGCTTCTAGAAGCAATGGCAAGGGAATTATGGTTTTGTGCGCGTTTTGCTTTCGCTGGGATTATCATGCTTATTCCGCCATTGCTCGCGTAGTGTCCTTTATAGCCTAAGTCCTTATGCTGTTTTGTTCCATGGTTTCCCTCCGAGTGCTCACGGCCGCGGGGCCCCGTCTTTCCCCCTCGCACTGCCCTTGCGGCCTAGACTTGCTTTTCACTTTTAGCTAAAGCTTTTGCAGGGCCACAAGCGAGGCTCTCGAGGTAAAGACTGGAAACAGGGGAATGCGTTAGAATGCGTAAAGGCGTTTTAGACACGTTTTGAGGAAAACAGCCTCAAAGCGCTTTACCACCTACTAAGCGCAGACTCTCCCCTTGAGGGGAGCGCAGAGGGGTGTTTACACAGGAGGGTACTTCTTTCCTCGATATAGAGGTGCTGCGGTGGGGCCGCAGGGAAGTTGGAAACTTCCGTTATAGAGGGTCCAAGTTAAAAACTTGAACCAGGGAACTTCTCGCAGGAGTGTAGGGCCAGGTCGCGACCTGACCCTACACTCCTTGTCCCCCTTTGAAGAGAGTAGGGGGATGACACACTCTGGCAGATCGATTCTATTTCCAGCCTATTTCCCGGAAAACACCCCCAAAAACACCCGCCCCGCCCTTACACCAAAACCCACAAAAAAAAGCCGGAGCAACTGCTCCGGCTTCAATCATTTGCCTGAAAAGGAAAACTCTTAGTTAGTGCCTTGGGTATTGGCTGCTTTTTTGCCTTTGCCGGCTTTCTTGGCTGGAGCTTCGCCTTGACCTTGGGCCTGAGCACCTTGTCCTTGGTTACCTCTTTCCATCTGTTGGGCCAGGGCCTGGGCGAATTTCTCTTGCTGGGCAGGAGTTAATACCGCTTTGATGTCCTCAGTGCGTTTCTGGGTAAGGGCTTTCATGGCTTCGCGGTCTGGTTTTTGGCCGGGGGTGCGAAGTTTTTCGGCTTCCTGTACAGAGGCCAGCACAATGGTTCTGATTTTAGTGGCTTGGTCAGGTGTTAACTGAAGTTGCTTTTCGTAGCGCTTTACTTGCATTTCGGCGCGCTCAGCAGGCGTGGCTCTTGGTCCACCTTGGCCACCACCCTGGGTGCCTGGGCCCTCCTGGGCAAATGCTGTCGTTCCGGCCATTAGGGCTACACATAGTGCGGCGGCTTTCGCTAGTCTTTGTAACGTTTTCATACAGTTTGGTTTAGCTTTTTAGTTTGGGGTTAGAGGACCGTTTTTTGCAAAGGTTTAATCTAAATATAAAAAAAGATTGGAGGAATAGAGAGGCAATCTGGGCAAGGCAAAGGTTTTAGGAAAATTTGGCTTAATTTTAAGGACGTTTTTTGTCAAACCGCCTTAAAACGTCCGAACCGAGCAAACAACCCTTATTATTTTAACGCTTTCTGAATGAAACTTAGATTTTTGAGTACCCTGTTGCTGGGTGCCAGCCTAGCGGCCTCTGCGCAGAGCAACAAGATCGCCTTTACGGAATATGACCTGCCCAACGGTCTGCACGTGATTCTGCACCAGGACAAAACCACGCCCACCGTGGCCGTTACCATGATGTACCACGTGGGTTCCAAGAACGAGAACGCAGACCGCACAGGCTTTGCCCACTTCTTTGAGCACCTGATGTTTGAAGGCTCTGAGAACATAGAGCGCGGCAAGTACATTAACATGATCCAGAGCGCGGGCGGAGCCGTGAACGCCAATACCTCCTTTGACCGCACCTACTACTACCAGATTCTGCCCTCCAACCAACTGGCCCTGGGCCTCTGGATGGAAGCCGACCGCTTAAAATCTGCCAAGATTGACCAACAGGGTGTGGAGACGCAGCGACAGGTGGTGAAAGAAGAGAAAAAGCAGCGTATTGATAATCAGCCCTACGGCACCTTGCTGGAGAACACCTTCGCCACTGCGTATGACGTGTACCCCTACCGCTGGGTGCCTATTGGGTCTGCGCAGTACATAGACAAAGCCTCTCTAGCCGAGTTCAACCATTTCTACAAGACCTTCTACGTGCCCAATAACGCCACTTTAACCATTGCCGGCGACCTGGACGTGAACCAGACCAAGCAATGGGTGGAGCAGTATTTCGGGGGTATTCCTAAGGGTGCGTTGCCTATCCCACGCCCCAGCGTGGTGGAACCTAAGCAAATAGAAGAAGGCCGGAAAGTGGTGTTTGACAACATTCAGCTGCCAGCCGTAGTGCAGGCCTACCACATTCCGGCGCAGGGCACCGAAGATTCTTATGCTATCAGTATGCTCACTACCTTGTTGTCTGGTGGACAGAGCTCGCGCCTGAACAAAGCGTTGGTAGACAAGCAGCAGAAAGCGGTGACGGTTGCTTCTATTCCGTTGTCTTTGGAGGCCCCGGGGCTGTTTATCAACCTGGCCGTGGCCAACATGGGCGTAGACGTGCATGACCTGGAGCGCGCCATGGATGCCGAAATTGAGCGGGTAAAGAATGAGGCTATCTCAGATGCTGAGTTCCAGAAACTACGCAACAAGGTAGAGACCGACTACATCAACGGGCTTTCTACCCTGGAGGGCCGCACCGAGAAACTGGCCTCTTATCATGCCCTGTACGGCAACACCAACCTCATCAACACCGAGCTGGACAAGTTCCTGGCCGTGACCAAAGATGACCTGGCACGGGTGGCCAAGCAGTATTTAACCAAAGAAAACCGGGCCGTGTTGCATTACCTGCCCAAGGCTACCCAAGCCAGATAAGCCCCGGTTTTTTTCTCTTACTTCAAATTTCCATGAAAAAATATATATCTGTTTTCTTTCTGGCCCTCTCTACCTCTTTTAGTGGCGTAAGTGTGGCCCAAACCTCTAAGCAGACGCCGCCGGCCGCCGGTCTGGCCCCGGTGATAGAGGTAGGTAAAGTTGAGTCATTCACCCTGTCCAATGGCCTAAAGGTGTACGTGGTGGAGAACCATAACCTGCCTACCGTAGCCATGAACCTGGTGCTGGACCGCGCCCCGCTGCTGGAAGGCGACAAAGCCGGTCTCACCACCGCTGCCGGCTACCTGATGCGTAGCGGTACCGCCTCGCGCACCAATGACCAGCTGGACGAAGAGATTGACTTCATCGGTGCGTCCTTGAACACCTCCTCCACCGGTTTCTCGGCTTCGGGCCTGAAAAAGCATTTCCCTAAGCTGTTGGAGCTGAGCGCCGATGTGGTCCTGAACCCGAAGTTCAACCAGGAAGAGCTGGATAAGTTCAAGAAACAGATGGCCTCTAACCTGGCCTCGTCCAAAGAAGACCCGGCTACTATTGAGAACAACGTGCAACAGGCCTTGCTGTTCGGGAAGAACCATCCTTACGGCGAAGTGATCACCGAGAAAACGGTAGAGGCTATTTCGCTAGCCGATGTGCAGCAATACCACAACACGTACTTCAGACCGAACATTGGCTACCTGGCCATTGTGGGCGACGTGAACGTGAAAGACGCCAAGAAGCTGGTGAAGCAGTATTTTGGCAAATGGAAGAAAGCCGAGGTGAAGCAAACCGCCTTCGCGGCCCCGGCGCCTTTAGCGGGCAATAAAGTTTCTGTGGTAGACCGGCCGAACTCGGTGCAGTCCTCTATCTCGGTGGCCTACGCGGTAGACCTGAAGCCCGGTAGCCCAGACGCCATTGCCGCCAGTTTGATGAACAATATCCTGGGTGGTTCCTTCGCCCGCCTGGATGCCAACCTGCGAGAGAAGCACGCCTATACCTATGGCTCCAACTCCACGTTGACCAATGACCGCGTGGCAGGCCGTTTCAGGGCTTTTGCCAGCGTGCGCAACCCTGTTACGGACAGTGCCTTCGCGCAGATCATGTCAGAGATGAACCGCATGCGCCAGGAACCGGTGCCCAATGATGAACTGCAGAAAGTGAAGAATATGGTGACCGGCTCTTTCGCCAGATCCTTGGAGAACCCGCTTACGGTAGCCATGTTTGCCATTAACACTGCCCGCTACAACTTGCCCAAAGACTATTATGCCAACTACCTCAAGAATGTAGCCGCAGTAACCCCTGCGGATATCCAGCGGGTGGCGCAGCAATACCTGCAGCCAGATAAAGCGCACCTGATTGTGGTAGGGAACGCCCGCGAGGTAGCCGACAAGCTGAAGCCGTTTAACCCAAGCCAGCCAATTGCCTATTTCAATGCTTTTGGGGAGCAGACTGAAGCGCCCATGGCGTCTCTGCCGGCCGGAGCAACCGTGCAAAGCGTATTGGCGGCCTACATCAATGCCCTGGGCGGGAAAGCCAACGTGGAAAACGTGCGGGACCTTACCATTAAGCGTACCATGAACATGCCCGGCGCACAGCTGGCTATTGTGCAGCAGCAGAAAGGCGTAGACAAATCGCACATGACCATAAGTTTCGGGGAGAATGAGGTGAACCGCGTGGTGATTAACGGCAACAAAGGCACCATGGTCTCGCAAGGCCAGGTGAAAGAACTGCAGGGCGGCGAATTGCTGGACCAAAAGCTGGAAAGCTGGATGTTCAGTTTCCTGAAGTACGACCAACTGGGCGTGAAACTGGCCCTGAACCAGGTAGAGAAAGTAGATGGCCGCGAAGCCTACAAATTGGAACTTACCATGCCCAGTGGCAAGAAGTCTTTCCACTATTTTGACAAAGAGACCGGCCTGAAGGTGCGCGAGGTAGCCACCGAACAAACCAGCGTAGGCACCGCCTCCCAGACCATTGACCTGAAAAACTACCGCGAAGTAAACGGCATCAAATTCCCGCACCAGATTGACCTGCATGTGGGCAGCCAGGTAATTTCCTCCACCGTGACCAGCGTAGAGATCAACAAAAACTTGAAAGACGATATCTTCAAGCTGAAGTAAAAGATTTCAAACTGAAGTAAGCCTTTCTTACAAATAATCTCCGGTCCTGTTTTAAGCCTCTTTTCCCAAAAAGAGGCTTAAAACAGGACCGGTTTTTTTTGCGCCTGCTTAAAACTTACTTTGGACTTACCTTTTCCTCAAATTGTCATCCTGTAAATGGCGCCATCCAGACTTGTTTTGGGAGGCCTTTTAGGCAAGCTAAACTGGTAGTGCCTACATTGCTTGTTCTCTGCTTCAAGTTTTCACCTTGGAGCTTACCATTGCAGCAAGTTGCCGCTGTGCTCAAACTTGCGGGAGAGGGGTGTTTTCTCCTCTATCTTTCTTGCATTCCCCTTTCCTCCCTTTTGTCATCCTGAAAGGATCTTGTGGGCGAACTAGATAGGCATTGGCTATGCAATGTTCCACACTTATATCTTATCTCTTTCACTATTAGTTTCCATCTCTTTGACCGCTTTTACAGCTTGCCCACAAGGTCCTTTCAGGATGACAGAGAGAGAGAAGGACATTTCCTATACCTACGAACATAAAGAAGTGGATGGCTGACCTCTTCTTAAGAAGCATTTCTAACCTAGTTCTTAAGGAGTTTTAACGGTGAAAGTCTTTCCCTTTTGAGCCTGTTTTCTCAAAAACAGGCTCAAAAGGGAAAGCAGTAATTCTTTCTGAAAACTGACCCTTAAATGGCTCTGAAAACCTGCCCACATCTGGACTGAGTGTCCACTTCTGGACAGTTCTGGCGCCAAGAAAATCTTGTAACTAATTGAAATTCAAATTTTTGCGTGTTGGCACAGTGCTTGGGTAACAGATGCTACCAAACCTGTAAGAAAATGGATAGAGAATTACCCCAAACCGTTGTTCAACAAGCCAAGCGCCGGCGCTTGTGGCTCATAGCAGGAGTGGTGGCGGTGATGGTGCTGGGAGTAGTGGCGTTTCGGTTTATGTTGGAGACCCGCGTCTCTAAATCTGAGATAAGAATAGCCACCGTGGAAGTGGGCGCCGTAGAAGCCTCCTTGACCGCCACCGGTACCGTGGTCCCTGAAAACGAGGAAGTAATTACCAGCCCCATCCAGGCCAAGATAGAGCGCGTGCTGCATACGCCCGGTGACCAGGTAGCCTCCGGCGAATCCCTTTTGCAACTAGATAAACAACTGGCCCAAACGTCTTTTGAGAAACTCAGAGACGAGCAGCAACTCAAGCAAAATAAAACCGCACAGGTAGAGAACGACCTTCGCAAGAACGTCAACCAGCTCCGCTCCCGCTATGCCGTGCAGGAGGTGCGCGTGAAAAGCCTGCAGGCCGCCCTGGCAGACGAACAATATTTGCTTTCTATTGGCGGCGGCACCAAAGAGAACGTGAAGAAAGCCGAGCTGGATTTGAAAGTAGCCATCCTGGAGCTGAACCAATTGCAGCGCCAGATCAAAGATGAGCAGGAAGCCGCCCGCATAGGTATGAAAGATGTGGGCTTTGAACTGGAGATGAAACGCCGCGACATTGGCCAGCTGCAGCGCCAGCTGGACCAGGCAGACGTGAAAGCCACGCGCAAAGGCGTGGTGACCTGGGTAAACGAGGAAATTGGCGCTACCGTCAACGCCGGCGACCCACTGGCCCGCGTAGCCGACCTGAGCAGTTTCAAAATCAAAGCCACCATCTCAGATACTTACGCCGAGCAACTGAAAGTAGGCGGGCCCGTGACCGTGCGCATCAACAATACTGACCTGCGCGGCGAGATTGCCAACATTCAGCCCAAGGTAGAGAACGGCATCATTACGTTTTATGTGCGCCTGCAGGAGAAAAACCACCAGGCCTTGCGCTCCAACCTGCGGGTAGAGGTGTTTGTGCTCACAGACTTCAGGCCCAACGTGCTGCGCGTGAAAAACGGGCCTTTCTATACCGGTGCCAAAGAGCAAGCGGTGTTTGTGGTACAGGGTGACAAAGCCATCCGGCGTACGCTCAAGACCGGGGCCAGCAATTTTGACTTCGTGGAACTGCAGGGCGACATCTCCGCCGGCGAGCAGATCATTCTCTCCAGCACCAAGGAGTACGCGCATCTGGAGGAGCTTCACATCACCAATAACTAGGCTATGAAAAGGACTTTACTTTCTTCTCTCCTGGCCACGTTGGTGTTTCTCACCCATCTCGCCCACGCGCAACAGGGAAACGCCGGCCGTCTGTTAACCTTGCAGGAAACCATTGATTTGGCGCTTACCTCTTCCATTGCCGCCAAACAGACTGCCACCAACAAGACGAGCAGTTACTGGCAGTACCGTACGTTCAAAGCCAATTACCTGCCGCAGCTTTCGCTGGCGGGTACGGTGCCCAACATGTCCAGAAGCATTATTCCGGTGGTGCAGCCAGACGGAACCACGGATTTCAGGGCGGTATCCATCAGTAACTCGGAGTTGGCGTTATCGGTGTCACAGGCGGTGGGCGCCACAGGCGGGCAGTTCTTCATCACCTCGCAGAGCCAACGCTTCGACGACTTCAACCAGAACCAGCGCCGCTATAACACCTTCCCGGCCATTATTGGGTTCAGTCAGCCTGTTTTCGGCTACAATCAGCTGGCCTGGGCCAAAAAGATTGAACCTCTACGCTTTGAAGAAGCCGAGCGCCAATACCTGGAAGACCGTGAGAACCTGGCCACAACTGCCACGCAGCGCTTCTTTGAGGTACTCCTGCAACAGGTAAACCATGACATCGCGTCCAAAAACGTGGCCAACAACCAGGCCCTGTTCAAGGTAGCCGAAGAGAAATATCGCCTGGGCCGATTATCCAGAAACGAATTGCTTCAACTCAAACTGAGCCTCATGAACGCCCAACTGGCACAAGCCGAGGCCAGCACTGAATTGAAGACCGCTACCATGCAGTTTGCCGCCTACGTGGGCTTGCCGCAGGGCGAAAAAATAACGGTCTTAGCCCCAGAAGAAGCACCTGTCTTGTTAGTGGACGAGCAGGCCGCTCTGGACCAGGCAAAGCAAAACCGCAAAGAGCGTTTCCAGAACCAACGCAAAGTATTGCAGGCCCAAGAGGACGTGGCCGAGGCCCGGGGCAAGGGCGGGTTCAACGCCAATCTGTACGCTACCTTCGGGCTCACCAAAAGCGCCAATAACTTCACTGAGAGCTTTACCCAACCCGAAAATCAGCAGCAGGTGACCCTAGGTTTTAGTGTACCGCTGGTAGACTGGGGCCAACAGAAAGGCCGCGTGAAAACCGCGCAAGCCCAGTTGCAACTCACTCAGTACACCGTGGAGCAGGAACAGACCGCCTTTGAGCAGAGCGTTTTGACCCAGGTGAACCAGATAGAATTGCTGAAAGAACGCCTACGCATCACGGCGGCCGCCGATTCCATTGGGCAAGAGCGCTATGACATCACCAAGGCCACATTTCTGGTGGGCCGCATCAGCATCACAGACCTAAACATTGCCCTGCAGGAGAAAGACCAGGCCCGTCGCGCCTTTATCTCCGCGTTGCAGGATTTCTGGGTCGCCTATTACCGCCTTCGGGCCCTTACTTTATATGACTTTGAACGCGGCCAGCCGCTGCTGGCCAAAGAGTAATCATTTTGAGCCTCTTTTCCGGAAAACAGGCCCAAAAGGGAAAATGATAAGTACGCATTGTAAAAGTAGGGGCAATCTCTTGTGGTTGCCCTAACACGGGAGCCACCGCAAAGGGCAACCACAAGTGCCCCTACCTTGGGAACACCTTTACCAGCAAACATTAATCATTGCCCAACCAAGGGGACGAAGAATAAAATAGCACATTAAAAAACATTAGCACATTAGACTATGATCCAGTTATCTAACATTGAAAAAGTCTACCGCACCAAGACCATAGAGACGGTAGCCCTCAACTGCGTGAACCTTCACGTGGAACGCGGCGAGTTTGTGTCCATCATGGGCCCGTCGGGCTGCGGGAAATCCACGCTGCTCAACATCATGGGTTTGCTGGACGAGCCTTCTGCCGGGCAGGTGGTCATTGACGGCAAGCCCGTGAAAACCCATAGTGACAAACAGCTGGCCAAGCTTAGAAATGAGAAGATCGGGTTTGTGTTCCAGAGCTACCATCTCATCCATGACCTTTCGGTAGTGGACAACGTGGAGTTGCCTTTGCTGTACCGCCACCTGAGTGGCAGTGAGCGCCGCAAACGCGCCTTGGAGGCTTTGGAGAAAGTTGGTTTGAGCACCCGCACCCGTCACTTCCCCAGCCAGTTGTCGGGTGGACAGCGCCAGCGCGTGGCCATTGCCCGGGCCCTTGCCGGCAACCCAGAGATTATCCTGGCAGATGAGCCTACCGGTAACCTGGACAGCGTGATGGGCGAGGAGATCATGGACATTCTGCTTAGACTCAATAAAGAAGAGGGCACCACTATTGTGATGGTGACCCATGATGAGAACATGGCCCACAAGACCAGCCGCCTCATCAGGTTCTTTGACGGCCAGCAGGTGGCAGATTCATTGGTGTTAGAAGCCCAGATTTAAGACCACGGCCATGTTAAAGAACTACATAAAAATTGCTTGGAAGGTCTTGCAACGGCGCAAGTTCTTCACCTTCATCAGCCTCTTCGGGATCAGTTTTACCTTGATGGTTTTGATGGTGGTTACCTCGCTGTTTGACCATGCCTTTGGCCCACAGATGCCAGAACGCGACACAGACCGGTTGCTATTTGTGAACATGATGCGCGAACAAGGAGAACAAGGCTACAATACCAGCGGTCCGCCCAGTTATTATTTCCTGGACCATTATGTGAAAAAGCTGCAGACCCCGGAGAAAGTCTCCATTAGCTCAGTATTCACCATGGTCAACAGCTACGTGAACGACAAGAAGCTGGCCCTGGACCTCAAGCACACAGACCAGGCGTTCTGGGAGGTGCTGGACTTTGAGTTTCTGGAGGGCCGCGCCTTTAACCAGCAGGAAGTAGCCAACGCCAGCCACGTGGCGGTCATCAACCAGAATACCCGCAAACAGTACTTTGGCGATGCCGCGGCCATTGGCCAGGACATTGTGGTGAACCAGGTCACTTATAAAGTAGTGGGCGTAGTGAAAGACGTGCCGGTGCTCAGGCTCAACTCTTACGCAGACGTTTGGGTGCCTATCACGCTGCGGCAGAATGAGTTCAAGAACGACGGCCTGCGCGGCACGTTCATGGGCATTATTCAGGCGAAGAAACCCGGTGACATGGCAAAAATCAAGGAAGAATACGCCCACATGATGAGCCAGGTAGAGATCAAGAACCCCAAGGACGTGTCTCAGCTGTTTTCTTTCCCAGACACTATTCTAGAGTTCTTCGCCCGTAGTGCCCTGGGCAAAGGCCAGGATTCCAAGCTTGGCCTGTTCTACACGCTTCTGGCGCTGGCGGCCTTTCTATTCATGCTGTTGCCTACCATTAACCTGGTCAACATCAACATCAGTCGCATCATGGAGCGGTCCTCAGAGATCGGGGTTAGAAAAGCCTTCGGGGCCTCTTCCAAGGTCATCATCGGGCAGTTTGTGGTGGAGAACGTGTTTCTGACCTTGATTGGCGGATTGCTGGGGCTGGTGCTTTCTTTAGGCGTCATGCACCTTATCAACAACAGCGGCATCATTGTCTATGCAGACCTGGGGTTGAACATACGCGTGTTTGCCTGGGGCATTCTGCTATGCCTTGTATTCGGGCTGATTTCAGGGGTTTACCCTGCTTATAAAATGTCACGCTTAAACGCCGTAGAGGCACTGAGAGGAGGTTCAAAATGATACGCCATTTGTTTAAACTGATCTGGAACCGGAAGAAGAGTAACTTCCTGCTGATCTCTGAGATTTTCTTTTCCTTTCTGGTGCTTTTTGGGGTCCTCAGCTTTGGGCTCTACAATTACCACAACTACCAAAAGCCGCTGGGCTTTTCCCATGACAACGTCTGGCTTCTCTCCCTGGAGACCCGGTCAGACTCGGCGGTCCAGAACGCGCAGATCCAGGAGCAGGTCATGCAGCGGGTGCGCAGTTTCCCCGAGGTGGAACATGCCGCCTTTTCCAGCAGCAATGCGCCTTTCTCTTTCTCTTCTATGAACAACAGGCTCGCCTACGGCAACGTCAAAGACTATGACGCCAACCAATATGACGTAGAAGATGCCTACAAAGACGTTATGGGTTTGAAGGTGGTACAGGGCCGCTGGTTCGGGCCGCAGGATGGGACTACGTTGCATAGGCCCATTGTCATTAACCGTATGGTTCAAAAAGAGCTGTTTCATGGGGAAGACCCTATTGGGAAGGTTATTCCCATGAATGATTCCCTCCAGTACCAGGTGATAGGCGTAACCGACTACTTTAGGGCCTCCAGTGAGTACAGCGCCGAAGAAGGGGCGTTTTTCACCCGCATTGACCGCCAGAAAAACAGTAAGTGGCTCTGGAACAGCCTGCTTATCAAGGTAAAGCCGGGCACCGGCGTGGCCTTTGAAGAGAAGATGATGCGTGAGCTGGGTCAGATTGCCAAAGGCTGGACCATGGACGTAGCCACCCTGGAGAAGATGCGGCAAAACAAAGCTAAGATGACCTTGGTGCCTTTGATTGCGCTGACGGTGGTGTGCGGGTTCCTGGTGTTCAACGTAGCGTTGGGTCTGTTTGGCGTGCTGTGGTACAATATTAACAAGCGCACAGGAGAAATTGGCCTGCGCCGCGCCATGGGGGCCACCACCCGCCAGATCAGGGCTCAGTTTGTGGGCGAAGTGGTGGTGCTTGCTTTCTTTGGGGTGGTGCTGGGGCTGTTATTAGCTGTACAGTTCCCGTTGCTGCAGGTATTCCAGCTTTCTTCTGAGATTTACTGGCAGGGAATGGCCCTGGCCGCGGTCTTTATTTTCCTGCTCACTACCCTTTGCGCCCTTTACCCCAGCCGGCAGGCCTCTGGTATACAGCCGGCTGTGGCCTTGCATGAAGAGTAAGCTTCCGGTCTCTCTTTCATTGAGAGGAGTATCTTGTTTAATGCGTTTTTGGCCCGTTTTTCAGAAAACGGGCCAAAAACGCTATCTTCAACCTGTCTAGTAGCAACAGTGTTTTCTTACCGGTACCATGATCCTTATCATTGACGATGACGTAGCCGTACGGGCCTCTTTAAGTCTGCTCTTAAAGCAGGCGGGCTTTGCCACGGTACAGGCCGCCAACCAACCCGACGCGCTACAGGCCGCCGCCAAGCACAGGCCCCAATTGGTGCTGCTGGACATGAACTTCTCCATGGAAACCACCGGCGAAGACGGCCTGCAGCTTCTGCAACAATTAAAGCAGCTCTACCCCATCATGCCCGTGATCCTCATTACCGGTTGGGGTTCCATTAATTTGGCGGTAGAAGGCATTAAAGCCGGCGCCGCTGATTTCATCACCAAACCCTGGAACAACGACTACCTGCTGCAGGCCATCAACACGGCGATAGACCTGGCATTGCCCGCGCGCGAAGCCGCCACTGACAAACTCACCCGCAAAAAACTGGACGAGCTCTATGACTTCTCCATGATCGTGGGCGAAGACGCAGGCTTACTGCAGGTGCTCCGGAACGTAGGGCAGATCAGCGCCACCGACGCCTCTATCTTAATTGAGGGCGAAAGCGGCACGGGCAAGGAACTCATCGCCGAGGCTATCCATAAGAACAGCCACCGCAGCCGGGCACCTTTTGTAAAGGTGAACCTGGGCGGCATTTCGGCTAGCTTGTTTGAGAGCGAGATGTTCGGGCACCGCCGCGGCGCCTTCACAGACGCCAAAGCCGACCGCGTGGGCCGTTTTGAAATGGCCAACAAAGGCACCATTTTCCTGGATGAGATTGGCGAATTGGACCTTGCCAGCCAGGTGAAACTGCTGCGCGTACTCCAGGACCGCACTTATGAGGTTCTCGGCGATAGCCGATCGCGCAACCTGGACATACGCGTCATCTGCGCCACCAACCGCGACCTGCGCGAGATGGTCTTGGAAGGCAAGTTCCGGGAAGACCTTTATTATAGAATCAACCTGATCACCGTGCGTCTGCCGGCGCTGCGCGAACGGCCCCAGGATATTCCGCTATTGGTGCAGCACTTTGTTAACAACCTCAAAAGAACCTACCACAAGCAGGAACTGCAGGTAAGTGCCAAGGCCCTAACCTGGCTGAAGGAACAGCCGTTGCCCGGCAACATACGCGAACTCAAAAACCTGGTGGAACGCACCGTGCTAGTGTCGGGTAAGAGCCTGCTGGGCGCCGAGGAGTTCCAGAACCAATTGCAGGGTGGCCTTCGCAAGCAGGAAGATAAAGCACTTCCGTCTGTAGGCGCTATGACTTTAGATGAATTGGAGGCCAGCATGATCAAGAAATCCATGGCCTATTACGGCAACAACGTAAGCAAAGTGGCGAAGGCCCTGGGTGTGAGCCGCGGCTCTCTGTACCGACGCCTGGAGAAGTTCAACATCCCGTATGACGCTGCGGAGTAAGTTTATTGTCACCGCTGCGGTGCTCTACCTGACCATGGGCGTGCTGGCCTGGCAACTGCTGGCCTATAACCAAGTGCTCTTTGTCGCCGCCGAGGTCTTGATTGTCATCAGTCTGGTGCTTACAGTGCAGCTCTACACTTCTTTTGTGCGCCCTCTCAACCTTATCGCCGCCGGCGTGGAATCCATCCGGGACCGGGATTTCTCCATCAAGTTCATGGAGACGGGCCAGAAAGAGGTAGACCAATTGATCTCGGTCTATAATCAGATGATAGATGAGCTGCGGCAACAGCGCGTGACCCAAACTGAGAAGCATTTCCTGCTAGAACGGCTTATTGAAGCCTCACCGTCGGGCATTATCTTATTGGATACCTATGACCGCGTGGCCGGCCTGAACCCGGCGGCGGCGCAGCTGTTGCAAACCTCGGGCAAAGACGTGGTAGGCAAACCGCTGGGCGAGCTGCCGGGCCACTGGGGTAACTCGCTGGAGAAACTGCCTAAAGACGAGCAGCGCGTGATCAGGCCCAACGGCATTCAGACGTACCGCTGCCGCAAGATCAGGTTCCTGGACCGGGGCTACCACCGCTACTTTATCTTGGTGGAGGAGCTGACCCAGGAACTGCTGGAGAAAGAGCGGAACGCCTATGAGAAGCTCATTAGAATGATGTCGCATGAGATCAACAACTCCATTGGCGCCGTCAACTCCATCCTGCATTCCTTCTCCTACTTCTCGCCGCAACTGGACGCAGACACCAAGCTAGATTTTGACGAGGCCCTGCAGGTCTGCATTACGCGTAACCAGAACCTGGCCGGTTTCATGGCCAACTTCGCCAATGTGGTGCGCATTCCGGTGCCCGTTAAGCAGCCTGTGAACCTGCATGAGCTATTGCATAGCATTCATAGACTCATGGGGCCAAGCTTTGAGCAGAAACAGGTGGCCTGGCAATGGGAGTTAGACCAGGAAGCCCCGCAAGTGGCGGTAGATGTGCAACAGATGGAGCAGGTGCTTATCAATGTTATCAAAAACGCCCTGGAGGCAACAGACACTGGTGGATGGGTGAAGGTAAAGACCAGCGCCTCGCCGCCAACACTTCTTATTCAGGACAATGGGCAGGCCATTACCCCCAAGGTTCAGGAAAAGCTTTTCTCGCCTTTCTTCAGTACCAAGGCCAACGGTCAGGGCATCGGGCTTACCATGGTGCGGGAAATCCTTTTACAGCACGGGTTCAGGTTCTCACTGCAGACAAAAGAGGACGGTTTCACCACGTTTGCCATAGAACTGGCCGAAGCCTGATTTTTTAGAAGCAGGTGTACTTTATTCCTTTTTTGTAAAAAAAGCCGTTTTAGGCCCGTTTTTCTAAAAACGGGCCTAAAACGGCTTTTAATTTTTTAGGTTGAGGTATTGCTAGGGTGAGGTTCTGAAAGCTAAAACAGGCTGCCCTGTACAAACTGTACTACTTTCTGAGGGCGTGGCAGGGAGAGGCAGGTGCGTTTTTCCAGTTGGTCCATTAGGTAAGCCAGGGCAGGCGGGGCGTCCAGTACCTCTGGCTGGTGCATGAAGAAATAGAGTCTGTGCAAGCCTTCCTCCAGCCATTGGTGGATTCTTTCGGCCCAGGCGTCCAGGCGGGTGTAGTCAGAGGGAACCAGACCATACCCGTTAAACCGGATCATGGCGACGGGTGTGGTCAGGCGCATGTGGAGTACATCTCGGCGGCCAGCCACATCTGTCATAATAGTAGTGATGCTGCGTTCTTCCAGAGTCTGGAAAGCCTGTTGGGTAACCGGCGATTCCTTAAACCAGTCTTCATGCCTGAATTCCACGGCCAGGGGCACCTCCTTAGGGAACTGTTCCAGGAACTGATCCAACGTAGGCCAGTCTTCGGGCCCGAAGAACGGGGGCAGTTGCAGAAACGCCATGCCCAGACGGTCCTCCAGGCCTAAAATGGCGTCGCAGAACAATTTGGTGGGTTCACCCACGTGGCGTAGGAGTTGATCATGGCTAATCACCTGCGGCAACTTGGGACAGAACACAAACCCGGTAGGTACCGCCTGCCGCCACCGGTTAATGGAGGTGGCGTCCGGAATGCGGTAGTGGGTGGTGTTCATCTCCAGGGTATTGAACTGGCGGCCATACCAATAGAGCAGCTGCGCATCCTGGGCGCCGTCTGGGTAATAGGTGCCCAGCCAGGATTTGTTCGTCCAGGTGGGGCAGCCCAGGTACAAAGAGGGCTTGGTAGGGCGCTGGGCCCGGGCTAGTACCTGGTGGGTGGCAGGGTGGTCTTCCGGAAGGGTGAAGTCTACCTGGCTTATGTTGGAGAGACGGCCGAAATCCATAGGTTTAAATATTTGTTTTTGGCTATATATATGCTAAATTGGTAAGCAATTGGAGCGGAATTTAAGCCGAACGCTAAGTTTTTAAGAAAAAAAATATTTTTTATTCTCGCATTCTATTTTTCTAAGGATACGAGGCCCAAATATAAAAGTCATAGAAGTACAATCTGCGAGGAAAAAATTATGTCAGCTTCCTTAAAACGCAGAAAATGAGCCGGGTAAAAAAGTGATAAATTGGCATACTACGTTTTATGAAATAAATCATATTGAAAAGAAAATTAATTGCACTTTGTAATAAAATAATTGGAAGTATTTGATTTAATGTTTAGGTTTACCCGTCTTGCTTTCTTGCGCTAGCTTGACATGGAAAAAATAAGTCCTAATTTTGGGGCTTGAAATTGATGTTCCACCAACAAAACCTACAATGGGGATACAGAAAATTTACTATGCGCTTACCGTTCTTTTCATATTTTTCTTCAGCTTTGCGCCCACAGCATTTGGGCAAGAGGTAGGCGATACGCAAAAGGGTTTAGCATCATGGTATGGATCTAAATATCACGGTAAACGGACCAGCAGTGGCCAGGTTTATAACCGCCACAAACTCACCGCAGCCCACAACGGCCTTCCGTTAGGCTCTACCGTGAAAGTAACCAACACCGCTAACGGCGAAAGCGTAGTGGTTTACATCAATGACCGTGGTCCTTTCAGAGGTGCCCGTATCATTGATCTCTCAGAGGCAGCCGCCCGCAAGATTGACTATCACAAAGAAGGCCTGGCCAAAGTGACCGTTGAGGTTCTTGAACTGCCAGAAGAATTCCTGGCAAGCCGCGCCAAATCCCAGAAACCAGTTATGGAGCCCGAAGTGAAAGAGGAAGTGATTGCCTCTGCCGCTAAAACTGTGGCCACGCCATTTTCTTCTACACCTGCTGTTGCCCCTGCTGAGGGACCTGTCATGAAACCAGTGGTGGTACCTGCGGTGACGCCGCAACCCATGTACGTGGTACAAGCCGGCGCCTATAGCAGCGTAAGCAACGCAGAGGCCCAGGTGGAGAAACTACGCCGCATGTACCAGAAAATGCCCATTGCCTTAGTGGAAGAAACCGTGAACGGCAAGAAGGTGCACCGTATTCTGGCTGGCAAGTTTGTCTCCAAGACCATTGCAGAACAGGCCCGTAAAGATTTAGGCAAGAGAGGATTCAACGGGTTAGTGCGGCAAGTGGCAGAACCTACCGCCATAGCTACGCTCTAAAGACTCTGTTGTATTCGCGTACGCTTACGCCAGGCCTGCTCACATAGGCTTGGTTTTCACGGTTTGGCGTTGTTTTGAGAAAAGTAGGCCCAAAACGTGAATTCTGAATTTTATTCTCCCCAATTTGTTCTTCTCTTTATTGGTGCTGTCACCAGAGCCTGGATTTGCCGTAAGAACTACGCGCATACCAATTCAGGAAAAGGGGGCGTTATAATGAAAATTCAGATAGTGAAGGTCTACCATGGGTAACAGAAGAACGTGGGCAAAAGTGATCATGCTGAGCCTCTGCGTGGTTTGGACAATAAACCAGCAGGCGCAGGCGCAGATCATAGGCAAAGAGAAGAAGAGCAAACTGTTCTTCTGGCAGAAGTCTAAAACGCCTTTGGTGCTGGAACCGGTAGATTCTGCTGTGTTGAATGATTCCCTGGCCAAGCCTTCTTTGGCCACCGCCGCCCCAGACAGCGTGGCGGAGAAGGACAAGAAAAAAGAGCCTAAAAAGAAGAAGACCTACTTTGGCTACCGCGTGAAACGGGGCTTTGCCCGGCAGGGCAAAGGCAAGAACCAGATAGTGGAGACCTTCTATTACCTGCGCGACTACAAAGAACCCAACCCCTACGTGCGCGACAAGCATTTCTATGATGTGAAGAAGCGCCGCATCTTCAGGGCACCCACCCTGGACCCTTCCAAAACCAAGATGCTGATCCTGCACGGGCCGTACACCAAAAAGCGCGGTGACGTGTTGATTGAGCAGGGGTATTTCTACGTGGGGGCCAAGCACCTGCGTTGGGAAACCTTCAGGCCAGACAGTACCCTGGTGCAAAAGCAGCATTATGAGAAAGGGTTCCTGCGTGACGCCGTCATTACCTACTATGATGCCGCCAAAACCAAGATCAAGGAAGTGATTCCGTACCAGTACGGCCAGGTGCAGGGCGAGTACTACAAATTCTATGAGAACGGCCAGCTGGAGTGGCAGGGCAGCTATGACAAAGGCCGTAAGGTAGGTACCTGGATCAACTTCTATGATTTCAGGGGGCGCCGCCAGTTTGAGTTCCAATACGCTGAGTCTGCCTTTGACCCGCCCATTGAACCGGTGCTGGTGAAGCAGTACGACCGCCACGGGGCGTTGGTGTTCGAGAAGAAAGAGTAGTAAACCATTTAATAGGATGGCAAAGGCCGTTCGGGAAAATCCGTTTTGGGCCTGTTTTTAAGAAAACAGGCCCAAAACGGATTTTTTATTTCGGGTCTGCCCGTGCTTTTTTAATGGAAGGCGTCTTCAATGTGCAGGATCTCGGGTTGGTCGGCCCGCCAAAGAATGGAGACCACGTCAAACCGGATTTCATGTGGCCATTGGTGTAGCTCCAGGTAGTGGTTGGCCGCCAGCTGCAGGAGTTCTTCCTTTCTAGCGGAGACCGCCTCCTCGGGAAACCCGAAATTATAGGAGCTCCGGGTTTTCACCTCTACCAGCACCAGCACTTTGTCCTTGACTACAATCAGGTCCACCTCGGCTCGCTTGTGCCTGAAATTGCGTTCCAGCACGGCATACCCCTGGTTCAGGAAATAAGCCTCGGCGGCCTTTTCGCCTAGTTGGCCCAGTTGAGTATTGTGTGTCATTTTTGGTGGGTCTAGGTTTAATGAGTAATTTGCACAGTTTTCCTGTTGCAAAGCATTCTATACGTGTAAAATAGGCTTCTGTAGGCAGGTAAAGGGGTTTGCTGGCAACAGCCCTCTTTCAAAATTGTAAAACATCGGGCTGAACAAGCATGAGTGAGAATAAAAACATTGTTTTTGAGAACCTGGGCCTGGTAGATTACCAGCAGGCCTGGGACTATCAGGAGCAGCTTTTGAAAAAGGTGACGGAGGTGAAAACCCTTAACCGGTCCTTGCCGGAAGGGGAGCGCCAGCCTACGCCTAATTACCTGCTCTTGTGCCAGCACCCGCATGTATACACCTTGGGCAAAAGCGGCCATGAGGAACACTTGCTGCTAGACCAGCAGGGCCTGGCCGAGAAGGAAGCCACCTTCTATAAAATTAACCGGGGCGGTGATATCACGTATCATGGACCCGGGCAACTGGTGGCCTACCCTATTCTGGACCTGGAGAACTTCTTCACCGATATCCATAAATACCTGCGCTTGCTGGAGGAGGCCGTGATTCAGACATTGGCGGACTACGGCCTACAAGCGGGCAGGATTTCCGGTTTAACCGGCGTGTGGCTTGATTTTGAGGAGCAGCGCAACCCCAGAAAGATCTGCGCCATGGGCGTGAAATGCAGCAGATGGATCACCATGCACGGGTTGGCGTTGAACGTGAACACAGACCTGGCTTATTTTGGGAACATTGTGCCCTGCGGTATTTCTGATAAGGCCGTTACGTCCCTGGAAAAGGAACTGGGGAGGGCAGTGCCCCTGGCCGATGTGGAGGAAAAGCTCCTCAAACATTTTGAACAATTATTTGAGGCACGGTTGTTGGAGCATCAGTTATGAAAAAAGACATTGATTTCCTGCAAGTAGAAGGCGTTTCTGTGGCCATTGCCCGCGAGGAGAATGAGTTGGCACAGGTGGAGTGGAACGTGTATTTTATCAATAACAATAACTTTCCGCTGGAGAACGTGCTTATTGCCTCAAAAGGCTACGGCGAACACGAGGGTGAGGAAGTAAAGACCTCAGTGCTGCGGCACGTATTCCCGGAGGTAGCGGCCAAGGCAGCTATTCAGGTGGAGCCCATTGACCCGGCGCTGTTCCATCTCACCAATGAGTACTGGGTGAGCTATTACATTGGCCAGAATATTTACGATAAACGCTTTCTGTTTGTGCCGGGAAGCATTGTTGAAGAAAATCTTATTCATATTTCTATATTAGAGAGAGAAGGCATTCTGCATTCTTAGGCGTATCCTTGATAGGGTACTATAAGAAGCGTTATTCTTCCATGCTTTTAAACCGTTAAACCCCGGCATGAAATTTTTTACTTATCTGCTTTCCTTTAGCTGGTCGTTTTTCATTGCGCTCTTTGCTATACCCTCTATAGTATATGTGGCCCACTTGAAGAACATTCTGGACCAGCCTAACAAACGGACAGTGCACGTATCGCTTACCCCCCGGTTGGGTGGGTTAGGGGTGTTTGCCGGGTTCATGTCGGCGCTCACCATTTTCGGGGACCTGACCAATGGCGTGCAGCAGGTATTGGCCGGTTGCATTATCCTGTTCTTTGGCGGCTTGAAAGATGACCTGGTGTCCATTTCGGCCTTCAAAAAGTTCTTTATGCAGGTGCTTTCCACTGGGGTGGTCATGTTCATAGCCGATATCAGGATCACCAGTTTCCAGGGGATTTTCGGGATTCATGAACTGCCCATAGGCCTGAGTTACGGGTTTACCTTTTTTACCATTGTAGGTATTACCAATGCCATTAACCTGATAGATGGCTTAGACGGGTTGGCTGGGACCATTGTCACCATTATTGTGGCCACCTTTGGGTTCTTTTTCTGGTACGCCCACCTGGAGGACTACGCCAACTATGCCGGCGTGGCGGTGTGTTTGATTGGTGGTTTGCTAGGGTTCCTGCGCTACAACTTTTACAAGGCCCGAATTTTTATGGGTGATACGGGCTCACTGCTTTGTGGCTTTGTGGTCTCCATTATGGCTATCCAGTTTATTGAGATGCGGTTTGTGCCTTCTTCGCCTTCGGTGGCGCTAGGGGTTCTGTTTGTGCCGCTGTTTGACACCCTTAGGGTTTCCTTTATCAGGATTATGAAGGGCATGTCTCCGTTCTCACCAGATAAGAACCATATTCACCACCGTATTCTGGCCATGGGTTTCAGTCAGGTAAGCACTGTGCTTATTCTGGCGCTGCTTAATGTACTGGTGATTCTGTTTGTGTTCAACTTCGCCCATTGGGGCAACCTTAACCTGTTGCTCTGCCTGCTGGGCTTCTCGGTGGTATTGAGCGCTGTGTTGGGTCAGTATGCTACTAAGCCAACTACCACTGGCTAACACATGAGAACCTGGGCCCTTATAGTTTGCTTCTGGCTGATAGGCGGGACCGCCTTTGCGCAGCCAGCAGGGCCGCTTAAGCCTTTGCTCACCTCAGACTGGCTGGTTTTCAAGGCCCAGAGCAACCAGTTGGTGCCTTATCTGCCCGAATTCCATGAAGAGCATAAGGCCCTTTACCAGTGGATTACCGTTGATCAATTCACAAACCCCAAGATAGCCTTTGCCGCCCGCGCGCAGCTTTGCATCTTTATTGACAACAGCCTGGTGTTTGTGGCAGATTCCACCGCCAGGTATACCTTGGACCTGTCTGCGTATCTGAAACCGGGTAAGAAATACCTGCTTTCCATCTGGCACCCAGACCAACAACCCAATTATCCGTCCTTTAAGGTGCCACAGCAGGAGATTGCCGCTTTAAACTCCAAGCAGAACGTCATTTTTCAGCCCAAGCCAAAACAGCCAGATGCGCATAGGAGTGCACTGGTGTTTTTTATGGTGATCATTGGCTTGGTGTATGGGGGCTTGCGTACCACGTTCCACTCAGACTTCTCCAGTATTTTCAAGTGGAGCAGCTTCTCTAAGATCTCTACCCTAGAAGAAGGCCTATTGGTGAAACCCATTGGCAACTGGTCCAGTATCTTGTTTGTGCTGGCTTTTGCCTTGTCTTTCTCCTTATTGATTGTGGCTATCCATACTGACCTAGAGGACCTGACCTTGCTTAACCAATTGTTTACCGCTACGCAGGCAGATATTGTCTCCAAGATCCTGCTCTATGCGCTAATGGTCTTTCTATTTGTGGTGTTGAAGTACCTCTTCCTGCGCTTGATGGGCTTTGTGTTTGGGGTAGAGGAAATGGTCTTGACGCAGTACCGTGAGTTTCTGCGCACCCTGCTGGGCATGGGTATTTTCGTTCCTTTTATTCTGCTTCTTTACCTGGGGCTGAGTACCACTGCGCCTGGGGTAGTCTATTGGGTTGCAAACGTGGCAGTTACCGTGTTGCTGGTCTTCACGGTTTTAAGGGTTTTCTATACGGTTAGTAAAAAATATTCCCTTAAAAATCTACATTTATTTTCATACCTTTGCGCCACAGAAGTGATTCCCTTGATGATTCTGCTCAAATTAATTGTATTTGTGTAATCATCTTTTAACCAGGAATCAACAAGGCTAAGGTTACAAGTTGTTAAACTACCATCAAAACAATGGCTGACGGTAAAGCAGAGTTGGGTGCGGATAGACATTCAAAGAAAATTACTAGTATTCTTGTCACGCAGCCAAAGCCGGCAAATGATAACTCTCCCTACTTGGGCATTGCTGAAAAGTACGGCATCAAAGTAGATTTCAGAGCATTTATTGAGATAGAGCCTGTTCCTTACAAAGAATTCAGGAAGGACAAGGTGAATATCCTGGACCATACTGCCGTTATTTTCACCAGCCGCAATGCGGTAGACCATTTCTTTAGGATTTGTGCCGAGGGGAAAATTGAGGTGCCCGCTGAGATGAAGTACTTCTGTATCTCTGACCAGACTGCCTATTATCTCCAGAAATACATTGTGTTGCGCAAGCGTAAGCTCTTCATTGGTGGTAAAACGGCGTCAGACCTGTTTGAAGTATTGAAGAAGCATAAAAACGAGAAATTTCTTTACCCCTGCTCCAACATCAGGAAAGAAGACATTCCAGAATTTATGCGGGCAAACGGCTTCGACTTCACCGAAGCGACCATGTATAAGACCGTGGCTTCAGATCTATCTGATCTGGCCGAGGTGAAATATGACTGTATCGCCTTTTTTAGCCCTTCCGGTATCAGTTCTCTGTTTGTGAACTTCCCAGATTTCAAGCAGAACAATACCCGAATTGCGGCGTTTGGCCCTACTACCGCCCAAGCGGTACGTGATGCCGGCCTGGAACTGGATATTGAGGCGCCTATGCCCAATGCTCCTTCCATGACGGGTGCCATTGAGGTTTATATCCAACAACATTCTAAGAAAAAGTAAATCACCTGTTACTTTTCTTTTATTTGTGCGTAGCATGGCTAAGGCTGGTCAATTGAAATTAACTTTTGGTAGTTAATGGGCAATTTGCTAGCTTATTGCCAATTGGCCCTTACTTTTTAAAAGAGTAGTCCTAATGCCATCAATGATGCACAAATCACGTTACCTTCTCTTTCTGATCGGGCTTTTGTTGCCTGTGTTGGTGCAGGCGCAGCAGTTGCCTCAGTTTAGCCATTATGCCTTCAACGGGCAGTTTATAAGCCCGGGGTACTCGGGTATAAAGGGCCAGGTGGAGATGAACGTGCTGTACCGGTACCAGTGGCTGGGGTATGACGGAACATTTGATGCCGGTGGTGCCCCAAAGACCGGACTCTTCACAATTTCAGCCCCAATTTCAGCGTTAAAGAGTGGCGTAGGATTGGTGGTAATGAAAGATGAGATTGGGGCGGTAGATGTTTTTCAAGCGCAGCTGTCTTACGCCTATCACCTTTCCTTAGGAGAAGGGAAACTGGGGATAGGGATTCAGGGAGGTATGACCAATATGAGCAAAGGACGGTACCGGCCAAATGTGGAGTCAGATCCACGGGTGCCGTTCAACAGTTCAGACCGGAAATATGACCTGGGGGCTGGTCTATGGTACCAGCAGGAACGATGGTACGTGGGCGCAGGGGTGACCAATTTGCTGGGAGCCACTTATGAGTTTGAAAACGCCACCCGCGATTCTCAATATGGAACGGTAACCGCTGAAAAACACCTCATGGCTACGGCAGGGTATGAATTGGAACTTTCTAGTGCTCTTGACGTTACACCTACAATATTGTTGAAGCAAGACCTGAGCGCTGGGGTGTCTTCTTTGGAAGCCGGAGGAAGAGTGACTTTTAACGACAAATTCTGGGGAGGGGCAGGATACAGATTTGGAGAAGCGGTGACTGGAATGTTGGGAGTTTACTTGTTGAAAGACAATGCATTGAACTTTGGATATGCTTTTGACTATACCGCCGTAGGGTCAGATGCCAAGAGTGCTACTTCGCATGAAGTAATGCTCGGTTATAGGTTGCCTAAACCTAAAAATAATACAAAACCTCCTGTTAAGACTCCCCGATACAATTTTTAAGTACTTACTTTTAAGTAGTAGGCATACTGCTTGTGGTAAGGGAATTATTGATTAAATAAAATATTATTTTCTTTGCATCGTTAGCATATTGTTCTTCAAGAAAAAACACTAGTTTTGTTTTTCAAAGTTGCGATATATATTTGCTGTCTTATAAATTACTAAATACTAAGCGGAAGCGCTGCCTTTATCAAGTCCAAGAATATGATTAAGTTTTTACAGTTTTCTGCCATTGCTTTGAGCGTAATGCTAATGGCAGGTTGTGGTATGGGGAGAGACTCTCAAGGGGATGTGGTTGGGGCTATGGACCGTCCGGAGTTCAATCCGCAGGAAATCCCTTATGGCATGATTGCCTGCCCTGGTGGAACTTTCCATATGGGACAGACCGATCAAGACATTGCTGCTAGTATGTCTAACATGAACAAGCAGGTGACCATTGGTGGGTTCTACATGGACGAGACCGAAATCACCAACAATGAGTACCGTCAGTTCATGGATGCCATCCGTCAAGACTCCCTGGATATTCTGGGTGAAGAGTTTGTGATGACCCAGCTGTACCCAGACACTACTGTGTGGGTAAAGGACTTTACATACCATATGGGTGATCCATTGATGGAGTACTACTACTCGCACCCAGCCTTTGATGACTACCCAGTGGTAGGCGTTGACTGGTTTGCGGCCAAGTACTTCAACAGCTGGAGAACTAAAAACAAAAACAACTACAACGTAGAAAGCGGCATGGCGCCAATGCCTAGCTTCCGTCTGCCTTCTGAGGCCGAATGGGAGTACGCGGCCCGCGGTGGTCGTGACCTGGCTACCTATCCTTGGGGTGGTCCTTACCTGCGTAACGCTAAAGGCTGTATGCTGGCTAACTTCAAGCCAGGCCGTGGTGACTACTATAGTGACGGTTTTACATATACCGCTCCTGTAGGACAATATTATCCTAATGATTTCGGTTTATATGATATGGCTGGTAACGTATCAGAGTGGTGTGAAGATGCTTACTCAGAGGCTACTGTTCCAATTGTATGGGATTTGAACCCTACCTACTATGATGACAATGAGCCTCGCAAGATAGTGCGCGGTGGTTCTTGGAAAGACATTGCGCATTTCCTGGAGACAGGAGTTCGTAATTTTGAATACCAGGATTCTGCCCGTTCTTATATAGGGTTCCGTAGCGCCATGATTTACATTGGCCGTTCATCTGACTTTGATTTGGGAAGATAGGCATCTGCCGTTTCCCGCAAGGCTTACCAAGAAAATTTCAAAAAATCCAAATCGTACAATCTAAATCCATTAAAAAATGAGCAAAGTAAGAGGCAGCTTCTTCTACGATAAAGTAATGCCAAAAATTTATGGTATTGGTGCTGCAGTAGTAATTGTTGGGGCGTTGTTTAAAATTCTCCACTTACCAGGAGCTAACGAAATGTTGATCGTGGGCCTGGGTACAGAAGCGGTTATCTTCTTCCTAAGTGCATTTCAACCAAATCCTCCGCATGAGCCAGAGTGGGAGCGTGTGTACCCACAGTTACGTGATGACTATGATGGTCCTCTGCCAACTGTGCCTACTGCTACTTCTGGCGCTTCTATCACTGGGGATTTAGACAAAATGCTTCGTGATGCCAATGTAACCCCTGCTACTATCAGTTCACTGGGTCAAGGCTTGAACCGCCTGAGCGATACCGCTTCCCAAATGGCCGATATGACTGATGCAACCGTGGCTACCAAAGAGTACGCGGCCCGCGTTAGAACAGCCACTGGTTCATTAGACAGAATCAATGAGGCGTATGGCACTACATTAGAGGCCGTTTCTCAGATGGCTAGCGCCACTGTAGATACCCAAGCCTACCATGCACAGGTGCAGCAGGTAACCAAAAACCTGGGTGCTTTGAACGCCGTGTATGAAATGGAGCTTCAGGATGCCAACAACCACCTGAAAACCATCAACAAATTCTATGGCAGCATCTCTGGCGCCATGGAGAACCTGACTGCGGCCAGCCGTGAGACAGAGCAGTTCAAAGACGAGGTAACTAACCTTACCAAGAACCTGCATTCGCTCAACAACGTGTATGGCAACATGTTAAATGCCATGAGAGGGTAATCTCTGCCAATCCTCTTTTAATAATAAGTTTAACTAAAAAGGTAAACACAACAGGATACTATGGCTGGAGGAAAAGAGACGCCACGGCAAAAGATGATCGGGATGATGTATCTCGTACTGACTGCGCTGTTGGCATTGAACGTAAGCTCTGCAATACTTTTAAAATTCCAATTTATTGACGCCAGCTTAATGGGGGTTAACCAGAAAACAATTTCTGATAACCAAGGCTCAGTAAAGGGAATACAGGCAGCAGTGGCAGATGGCGCAAGCACTGCCAAAGATAAGCTGGTAGTAGAGCAAGCCCAGGAAGTAAGAAACACCACCGCTGAATTGGTAAGCTACATCAGATCGCTGAGAGCAGAACTGGAGAAGCAAACTGGCGGAAAGGATACAGAAACAGGAAACTACAAGAATCCTGAGGCAAATGAGATTGTAAACGAGGTAATGCTGGGTGGTTTGAAAAAAGGCAAAGGCTATGAGCTGGAAGCTAAATTAAACCAATATGCTGCTTATCTGCGCAAATACAATGACAAAGTGCCAGAGAAACTGGCTATGGGTGGAAAAGAAGATCCACGGGTAGCTACTAACAAAGACCAACGCAAAAAGAACTTCGCGCAGCTGAACTTTGAAGAGACTCCAATGGTAGCTGCTTTGGCAACCTTAGCTCAAAAAGAATCTGAAGTGTTGAAGTATGAAGCGGAGACGTTATCACAACTTGCCCAAAAGGTAGGGGCTGATATCATCAAGTTTGAGAACATCTTTGCCATGGCCAGCGCTGAGTCTAAGACCGTAGCGGCTGGTACCAAGTACAAAGCAGAAATGTTCCTGGCAGCTTCCTCTGATGCGGTATCACCTACTATGTCTGTAGACGGCAGATCAATTCCGGTAAAAGGCGGCAAAGGACAGATTGAGTTCACTGCCACTGCCGGTAACTATGACGCTGAAGGCAACGCCAAAAAGCAATGGAAAGGCCAGGTGCGTTTCCGTCAGGCAAGCGGTCGTGATACTACCTTTACAGTAGTTCAGGATTATGTGGTAGCAAAACCAGTGATGCAAATCCAGTCTGCTTCTATCAACTCTCTGTACTTTAACTGCGGAAACGAACTGAGTGTTCAGGTACCAGCCCTTGGCGCGGTATATGATCCTTCTTTCTCTGCTTCGGGTGCGTCTGTTATTAAAGGTGCTAAAAAAGGCTTCCTGACTATCATCCCTACTTCACGTCAGGTGAGACTGAATGTGAGCAGCGGCGGAAACGCCATCGGGTCACAGGATTTCACCGTGAAACTGGTACCAAGACCACAGGTAGTAGCCTATGCGAATGGCCGTCCGGTTGATGTTGTGAAAGGTATGGCTGCCCCAGGACCACGTGTGCTGGAGGTAAGAGCCGTAGCTGATGAAAGCTTCAAGAACCAATTGCCAAAAGATGCCCGTTACAGAGTAACCCAATACACAGTTTATCTGGTGCGCGGTAGCCGCCCAGTAGGACAGGTACAAGGCAACGGGCCAACCGTTAGCCTTGGTAACCTGGCAGCCCAGGCTCGTGCAGGTGACAGGATTGCTGTTGACATTAAAGAAATCAGAAGATTGAACTATCGTGATCAGCAGGAAGTTGTTCCTTCTGATAACTCAAGTATCAACATTCAGCTTAACTAGTAAGATATTATTCTTAGTATCATGAAGAAATTAATTGTGTTGGGTTTGGCTGGTCTGCTTAGCATGCCGGTAGTTAGTGTGGCGCAAAAGCGTACCACTACTAAAAAAACTACCACTTCTTCTACGCAAAGCGCAGCGGCCAAA
Organism: Rufibacter radiotolerans; assembly: GCF_001078055.1. Taxonomy (NCBI): domain Bacteria; kingdom Pseudomonadati; phylum Bacteroidota; class Cytophagia; order Cytophagales; family Hymenobacteraceae; genus Rufibacter; species Rufibacter radiotolerans. The sequence continues at coordinate 4,625,915 of NZ_CP010777.1, forward strand.
GCGGCAGCTGATAAAAAGCGTCAGGAAGAGTTGGAGCGTCAGCAGGCAGAACAAAAGCAAGCAGAGCAAAACCAGGCAAGAATGGACAGCTCTATGGCAGCACCTGCCTCAGCCAGACCAATTCCTGCTTCAGATGTGTTGTTCAAGAAAACAGTTTGGCGTGCGGTTGACCTTCGGGAAAAGCAGAACCTGCCAATGTTCTCCAACGGCAAGCAAATTACTAAGCTGATTGTTGACGCTGTGAAGCGTGGCGAATTGCAGGCTTACCGGTCAGATACCTTGAATACTCCTGTGAGTGGGTCTGAAATGATGACTAACATGAGCCCCAGCACTTCTGGTGGTGGCTTAACGGAAGCAGAGAAAGCGGCTGGTTTTGATCAACCGGCAGCTGCCGAAGACGATGGTTGGGGAACCCCAGCCCCTAAGAAGAAAGCAGCCGCTACACCTAAGAAAGGCACCACTACCGCTGCTCCTACAGTAGCTACCACTGGTTTTGAGCTTTTACCTAATGAGCTTTACAAGTTAGAGATCAAGGAAGATGTTATCTTTGATAAAAAGCGTTCCCGCTTATATCATGACATCCAAGCCATTACGCTAGTGATGCCGGCCAAGTATAACAACCTTGGTTTTGAAAAACCAATTGCCTCTTTCAAGTATTCTGACCTGGTACGGGTTTTCAAAGCGCATCCAGACGAAGCGCTGTGGTTTAACGCCCAGAATGATGCCCAGCATAAAAACCTGGCAGATGCCTTTGACCTATGGTTGTTCAGCTCTTACATCACCAAAGTATCTAACGTAAATGATGCTCGTCTGGAAGAGGTGTACGGTACGGGTAAAAAAGGTCTTCTGGCTGCTCAGCAAGCCATGGAAGAGATCATTGAATTTGAATACAGCTTGTGGAGCTACTAGTTAGTTTCAGGATGAAATAGAAAAAGGAGGCTCGAAACGGCCTCCTTTTTTTGTGCCCCTATTTAATGAGACGCCCTGCCCTTGAAGATTGCCGAAGCGTTTTAAAGCCGTTTTTCTGAAAACGACCCTAAAGTATGGTCTAAAAGGGAAAGGAAATAATCAACTAGGATAATAGCCAGCCATCGTTCCTGTTTTGAGCCTGTTTTCCTGAAAACAGGCTCAAAACAGGAAAGGCTACGATTTGGGTTGTGCGAAATAGTCTACCAGCAGGCGGGCCTTGCTCTTCCCAACTTCGGCTTCCAGTTCTTGCTGTGACAGTTCTGCTATCTTCTTGACAGATTTGAATTTGGTCAGTAGCTTCTCGGCGGTAGCCGGGCCCAGACCCTTAATCTTGGTGAGCTCGGTTTGTAGCGTACCCGCATCACGCAGGGACCGGTGGAAGGTGATCCCGAAACGGTGGGCTTCGTTGCGCAGGCGCTGGATGAGCTTTAAGGTCTCAGACTTCTTATCAATGTACAGCGGAAGGGTGTCACCGGGGTAGAAGATCTCCTCCAGGCGTTTGGCAATACTTACAATGGCTACCTGCCCGTAGATACCCAGATCTTTCAAAGCCTTCACAGCCATGCCCAGCTGTCCTTTTCCCCCGTCAATAATGATCAACTGCGGTAAGGAAGTACCTTCGTCAATGAGCCTGCGGTAACGCCGGGTGACCACCTCATACATGGAGGCAAAGTCATCGGGTCCAACCACGGTCTTGATGTGGAAATGGCGGTAATCTTTTTTGGAGGGCCGTGCGTTCCGGAAGCAGACCATAGAGGCCACCGGGTTATCGCCCTGGAAGTTGGAGTTGTCAAAGCACTCAATGTGCTTGGGGAGTTCCGTAAGGCGAAGGTCCCGCTTCATGGTTTCCATGATGCGCACCTCGTTGCTATCCTTGGATTTGTCTTGCATGCTTTCCTTCTCCTTGCGCAGGTACAGCGCATTCTTGAGGGAAAGGTTCAGGAGCTTGCGCTTATCGCCTATCTGGGGTACCGCCACGGTCACGCCGTCCAGGGGGAGCACCAGGTCATCAATGTTCACCAGTATCTCCTTAGCGGCGCTGTCAAACCCCTGCCGGAGTTGCATGATCATGGAGGCCAGTATGTCCTGGTCGGTCTCTTCCAACTTCTTCTGCAGTTCCAGGGACTGGGTGCCAATAATGGAGCCGTTGATGACCTTAAGGTAGTTCATGAACGCGCACTTTTCATTGGACGTGATAGTGAAGACGTCAATGTTCGTGAGCGTGTGGCTTACCACGGTGGACTTCGCCTGGAAATCATCCAGCAGGTCCAGCTTCTGCTTGTACTGGTGGGCCAACTCATACTGGAAATCGGCGGCCGCCGCAGACATGGCTTCCTTAAAGTAGTTTTTGGCAACCGTCATGTTGCCAGACAAGATGTTCCTGATCTGCAGAATGTGCTGGTTGTATTCCTCTTCGCTATAGAGTGCCTCACAGGGACCTTTGCAGTTACCTATGTGGTATTCCAGGCAGACCTTGAACTTACCGGCCTCAATATTAGCAGGGCTTAGGTTATAGCTGCAGGTACGCAAGGGGTATAAGGTCCTGATTAGCTCCAGCACCACGTACATGCTGGTCACGCTGGGGTAGGGCCCGAAGTACCGGGACCCGTCATTGATCTTGTTACGGGTGCTTAAAACCCGGGGAAACCGCTCATTGGTGATGCAGAGGTACGGGTACGACTTGCCGTCCTTGAGCAGGATGTTGTATTTGGGCTGATGCTGCTTGATGAGGTTGTTCTCCAGCAAGAAGGCATCGGCCTCGCTGTCTACAATGGTAAACTCTACCCGCTTGATTTGCGAGATGAGCTTGAGGGTTTTCTTGTTGTGCTGGGTAGACCGGTTAAAATAGCTGCTTACCCGCTTTCTTATGTCAATGGCCTTGCCCACATAGATAATGCCGCGGTCATCATAGAATTTATAGATACCGGGCCGGTGGGGCAAATGCAACAACTGTTCCTTCAAGGCCTCATCTACTGCCATACAAGCATTCTGGGTTAAAACTCCTGTTCTCCAACGTTCTCAGGTACGGACAGCACCTGGTCTTGTTTTACGGAATCAGCTACGGCAGGGCCATTATTATAAGAACCACAGTTAATCTGCATGGAAAGCGGCTGGCTTGGTTTCGGGAACGGAGCCTTAGACACGTTCAAAGATTTATCGGCATACACCTTCTTCATAAAGAGGGCATAGATAGGCATAGCCAGTTTGTTACCTTGGCCATAGGCAGCGCTCCTGAAGTGGATGCTTCGGTCCTCGCCGCCTACCCAGACACCAGCCGCCAGATCTGGCGTGATGCCCATGAACCAGGCATCTGAGTAATTAGAGGTAGTACCTGTCTTAGCACCAATCTCATTCTTAAGGCCGTACCGGTGACGGAGCCCGTAATAGGCGGTACCACCGCGGGTATCGGCAGAGCCTTGCAGCATGTGCACCATCAGGTAGGCCGTTTCCTCGCTCAGAGCTTCCACAGTTTTGGGCACAAATTCATGTAGCACTGTTCCGTTCTTGTCTTCAATACGCACTAAATATTGCGGCTGGGTCCAGACACCTTTGTTCACAAACGTACCATAGGCGCCTACCATGTCATAAAGGGTCACGTCATCTGAGCCCAGGGCCAAAGAGGCGTAAGGATTCAGCTTGGTGGTAATTCCCAGGCGTTTGGCTGTACTTACCACAGCATCAGGGCCCAGTTTCTTCATGAGGTAGGTGGTCACGGTATTGATAGACAGGGCCAGCGCTTCACGAAGGGTGTGCTTACGGCCGGTGTACTTACCGTCACTGTTCTTAGGGGTCCAGGGAACGCCATCTGAGTTGATAATGGTCACTGGGGCGTCTACTACCTCATAGCAAGGCGAGTACCCGGCCTCAATGGCGGCGGTGTACACAAAGGGCTTAAAGGTAGAACCTGGCTGACGAGCACCCTGTTTCACGTGGTCATATTTGAAATACTTGTAGTTGGTCCCTCCTACCCAGGCTTTTACTTTGCCGGTGAGCGGGTCCATGGCCATAAAGCCGGCCTGCAGGTAATGCTTGTAATGGCTCAGGGAATCCATCGGGCTCATGACCACATCCTTCTCCCCGTTCCAGGTGAAAATGCGCATGGGTATCTTGTGGTTCAGGTGGTATTTAATGGAGTCCTCATTGCTGCCGTACTGCTCCACCAGGCTGCGGTAGCGGGCCGTGCGTTTCATCTGTTCCATCAAAAAGCCCTTGATCTCCTTGCCGTTCTCGTCAATCCAGGGGTTACGGCCTTTCCATTGCTGGAAGAACTCCTTCTGCATGGTTTTCATGTGCTGCTCCAGCGCCGACTCAGCGTGTTGCTGCATGCGCGAGTCAATAGTGGTGTAGATCTTGAGCCCGTCTGTATACAGATCATAGCCGTTGTCTTTCGCCCATATTGCCAGGGATTTGCCAATCTCCGTGCGGAAGTAAGGGGCCAGGCCTTTGTTCTGGTTCTCAACGTTAAAATCAAGCTTGATGGGTTTAGCGGCGGCCGTCTGGAAAGTAGGCTGGTCAATGTACTCGTACTTGAGCATCTGGTCCAGTACCGTGTTGCGTCTGTTCATAGAGCGCTCAGGACGGGTCACTGGGCTGTAGAAAGAAGGTCCTTTGAGAACCCCTACCAGCGTGGCAGCCTCTTCCAGTGAAAGTTTCTCTGGGCTCTTGTTGAAGAAGGTCTTAGCGGCTACTTTAATCCCGAAGGCGTTGCTCCCGAAGTCTACCGTGTTAAGGTACATGAGCATGATCTCTTTCTTGGTGTAAGAGCGCTCCAGCTTAATGGACATGATCCATTCCTTGGTCTTGATGATGAGCATGCGCAGGCCAGGCACATCACTGAGCAAGCCGTTATTCAGGTCATCACGGGTCCGGAAAAGGTTACGGGCCAGCTGTTGGGTAAGGGTGGAAGAACCGCGGTCCTGCTTGCCGGTCAGTTTGTAATAGGGCACGGCCAGCGTGCCTTTGAAATCTATACCGGAGTGCTCCTCAAACCGGATATCCTCAGTAGCCACCAAGGCGTTCACTAGGGTCTCTGGCAGTTGCTCATAGGTGACCGGGCTACGGTTCTCCCGGAAATATTTACCCAGCAGTTTGCCGTCTTCAGAATACACTTCAGAAGCCAGTTCGCTTTTAGGGTTTTCCAGGGTCTTGAGGTCGGGCAGGTCTCCAAAGAGATTGAGGAAGTTGATGCTGACCGCAAAAATATAGAGAAGGAAGAAGACGAATCCGCCGGCAAATAATAGCCAAAGTGCCGAAATGGTCTTCCGGAACCCGTTGGTTGGCGTAGAGGACATGGTATTACTTATAATTTTTGTCAAAGAAAGCTACGTACTGCGCAATATCCCCCAGCTTCCTAAGCAAGGCCAGGTTGGCGTCAGTAATTACAAAGGTAGCAAATTTCGGGCCTTTTAAATTGGCCAATGGTGAACTACGTGCGGATTGTAGTTTGGCATATTGCTGGGCGGCCAAAAAGTCGGGCAGGGCCCGGATGACCAGCAGGTGGGTGCTGTCATTGAAGGCCACGTTTTCCAGAACCAGCTGTTTCTTAGGGTGAAACCGTTGGTTATAGGTCTGGTAAGAGGCCATGAGCTGGCGCAGGGCCAGGCTGTCTCCGGTGTGCACCACCACAAAGGAATGAGGCAGGCTGCGCTCGGCTTTATAGGTGGGTTCTTCTACCTTGGGGGCCACCGGCGCGCTTATCTCTGGCGCTTTGGTCAGTTCACCGCTTTCATAGCGCTGGTGAAGGGCAATAAAGTCACGGGCCTTAGGCACCAACGGGCTCTCTGGGTACTGGCCGGCAAACGTCTCCATGGCAGCTTTGAAAGCGGCTGGTGACTGGGTGCGCCCTGTTACCAACGCCAGAAGAAAGGCAATCTGATCAGGAATGTCGTTTTGAGGGTGTTTTTCTGAAAGTGAGGCTAAAACAGTCAAGGCCTCTGGGTACTTCTCCTTTTCATATAGCACATACGCCGAGTCATACAGGGCATGTGCCGCCTGGTTCTCCGCGGAATAGGTGCGCAGGAAATCGGGCTGGTCAATCAGCCTGCTGTACTTTGAGGTGGGGAACCGTTCTTTAAGGGTCTTGGCGTAACCGGCGGCTTGTTCGGTCTGCTGGGCTGCGGTGGCCATTACGTACAGGCTGTAATACACTTCTGAGGCGTGGGTTGACGAAGGGAACCGCTGCAGGAGCTGTTGAAAGGTCTGGCTGGCTTTCTCTGGCTCGCGAAGGCGTTGTTGGTAAATATTGCCCAGCGTGAACAAGGCCTCCTCTATGCGGGTGTCTGAGATTTTGCGCTGCTCTGGGGTAACCGGAATGGCCGCCAGGTAGGTGGCCGCTTTCTGGGCCGAGGCCGCAGCCAGGGCCGTACTGTCTACCGCGGTGCTGGTGGGCACGCCTGCCATTAACCCGGTACCCCCGGACAGGGCTGCCTGGCGGCGCCAGTTGTCTTGCAGAGGTCGGTCTCCCCAGGTTCTCAGGAAATCATTGCGGGCGCTGGCCAGTACCACCGGGTTGTCAAAGTACCAGGTGCTGCCTTGCGCCGGGGCGCCGCCTATGGGCAAGGTTGCCGTTTGGCGGGCTTCCCCTGGTTTAGGGGCGGCTGCGGCGGCCAGCGCTGCCGCTTCCATTTCCCGTTCTCTTTGTATCTGGGCGGCTACGCGTTGGCTGCGATCGGCCGCAGGAAGCTGGGCCAAAGCTTGCAGGCTGTCCTCGGTTCTGATGATTTCCAGTTGCTGGGTAAAGGCGGTTAGAACGGTACGGCGGTCGGCTAAGTCTTCGTAGCCCAGGGTAGTAGGTGGCAACAATTGCAGTGTGCTGTCATAATAAGCCTGCGCCAAGCGGTACTGCTGCAAATTCTCATAATAGATCTGCCCCGCAAGCTGGTAGGAATAGGCTTTCTGCACCCGGTTGGAGGTAGAGGCAGCAGTAGATTTACGTAGAAGTTTTAATGCTTCGGGGTAGTCTTTTTCCCGCAGTTCCAGTTTGGCCAAGTCAAAGTAAATCTTGTCCAGGTATTCTTTGTTCTTGTCGTCGCGGGTGAGCTTGTAAAGGAAATCCTCCACCTTGGCTTTGTCGGTATCGCTTTTGAGTTCGGTGACCTGGGCCAGGTTCAGGTTGCTGTAGAAGCCCAGCTCATAAGGCGGGCTTTTCTTCAGGATATAGGCAAACTGCTCGTAGGCTTTGGCGTCCTGGTTGGTTGCCTGGTACAGCTGGCCCAAAATGAACCGAAGCCGGGACTGCCGGTCGCGCTTTTCGGTGTATTGGATGGCCCGCTCCAAGTTCTCCACGGCCAATGGCAGGTTGTTCTGTATTCTGGCCAGATGGGCCCTGGTGACTAGCAGTTCGCGGCCGTTATCTTCATTCATGCGTTCCTTCTTGAACTGCTCTGAAATGGAGAACACCTGGTCATAGTCTTTTTGCCGGAGGTAGGTGCGCATCATCCAGATCATGGCCTCATGGCGGGCATGGCGGTCCGGGCTGGTGGTCTGCACAAACCGGAACGTCTTTAGCGCCTCGGCGTCTTCGCCCTGGTAATAGCGGGCCTTGCCGATTAACACGTAGCAGTCGTCTATCCACCGGGACTTGGGGTGCCGGGCAATGGGGAAAGAGGCACGTTTGATCACCTCGTCCAGGTCTGGGGCCAGGGACCTCAGAACCGTGGTGTCCAGGGGAGGCAAAATGTCCAGAATGGTGTTGTAGTCGTTGACGGTGGCGGCCTCCAGTTTGGCTTCCACTTCCTCCATCTTTTCCCGGGCCAGAAAGTAGCCGTTAAAGCGGGCGTTCAGGTTGCGGTAAAACCTGCCCAGGGGCTTGTCTGGCGCGCAGCCGGCCAGTACCGTCAGGAGAAAGAAGAAAAGGAGGAAACGAGTCAGTCTCAACGTATAGGTAGCTTTGGAGTATCTGTAGAACGGTGCCTGGTGATATTGGGTAAAGGTGTTTTGCTGCTTCGCCCTTTAAATGAACGCGAAATGGGCAAGACAGGCAATAGAGCAAACTTACGTTTTTTTGCGCTCTTGCTACGCTAGTACGCAAATAGGCTTGTCTGAGATAAACGAAGCAAACCTGTTTTTGTGCGAACCGTTCCTGTTTTTTGCTCGTTTTCCTAAAAACAGGCCTAAAACAGCTTTCATTCTTTCTGAGAATGCTGTGAAATGGTTTGCTACCTTTGTTCTTATAACACCATAACCATGGACCAACCGGAAAAGCCTTCTCAGTCAGAGAAAGAAGACTCACAGGTGAAGCCTTACCTGAAATACTCGGGCCTGGCTTTCCAGATGATTGCTATTATGGGCGCGGCGGCCTGGGGCGGGCGGAAACTGGATGCGTACTTCCAGAACCAAACCCCCTGGTGGACCTTGGGCCTGTTATTGGTGGCGGTCTTTGCCTCCATGTACTCGGTGATTGTGTCGCTTACCAACAAGAAATAAGCATCTGTGAAGTTTATTAAAAGTATGCTGTTGCTCACCGGGTTGCTGGTGCTCCTGGTGGTGGCGCTGCAGGTTTTTACCGGTGACAGGCTGGTGCACCCCTACATCTGGTGGGTGTTGCTGTTTTTCCTGTTCATCACCTTTTTTACCCATTACATTACCCATTTAGGTTTTAAGCACGATTCTGAGAACCTGCACGCCTACTTCTACGCCTCCATGGGGGTACGAATGATCTTCTCTATAATAGCAATTTTTGTATATAGATATTTCCATGAGGAAAGGGTAGTGCAATTCGTCTTTAACTTTTTCGCGCTTTATTTTATCTACACTGGATTTGAAATCTACGCATTGTTAAGTAACTTGCGCCAAAATTCAAAAAAGCAAATCGAAGAGGAAGCATAAGCTTATTGTGTGTTCCTTTTAATCCGCTCTGAATGAAGAAGATACTCGTACTCCTGCTTACTATTCTTACTTTTTCAGCCCAAGCGGCAGAATCTGCCGAAAACGCCAAATTCAGCCCCGGTGACATGATTATGCACCACATAGGGGATGATTATACCTGGCATTTTGCTGACGGTCTGGTGATGCCTTTGCCGGTTATATTATATGGCGAGAACGGGTTGGACGTCTTCTCTTCCTCTAATTTCTATGATGCCCACCACAACCTGCAGCCTTACAAAGGTTATGTGATGGAGCATGGCCATATTTATTACGCTGATGCCAACGGCCATCCGCGCACCGCTCTGGGTGAAAATGGCGAAGAGAAACACGTAGGTCCGTTTGATATCTCCATTACCAAGAACGTGGCCTCCATGTTTGTGAGTGTGCTGCTGCTGTTCCTGGTGTTCTTCTCTATTGCCGGTTCTTACACAAAGAACCGCGGCCGCGCGCCAAGAGGCCTTCAGTCTTTCTTTGAGCCCATCATTGTGTTTGTGCGTGATGAGATCGCCAAAACCAACATTGGCCCTAAGTATGAGCGCTTCATGCCGTACCTGCTTACCGTGTTCTTCTTTATCTGGTTCAATAACCTGCTGGGTCTTTTGCCTGGTGGCGCTAACTTAACCGGTAACATTGCCGTTACGCTGGTATTGGCCGTAATGACGTTGTTGATTACGGTGTTCAGCGGGAACAAGTCTTACTGGGGGCACATCTTCAATACCCCGGGTGTTCCGTGGTGGTTGAAGTGGGGTATTCCCATCATGCCCATGGTAGAGGTGATAGGTATCTTCACCAAGCCTTTCTCCCTCATGGTCCGGCTTTTCGCCAACATCACGGCGGGCCACATCATCATCCTGAGTTTGTTCAGCTTGATCTTTATCTTTGAAAGCGTTGCCATTGGTCCATTGAGTGTGGCGTTCGCCATCTTTATGAACTTCCTGGAGTTGTTTGTGGCCCTGTTGCAGGCGTACATCTTTACCTTGCTTTCTGCCATGTACTTTGGCGGCGCGGTAGAGGAGCATGACCACCATGATGACATGGGCTTTGGAGATGCCCCGTACGCGGTTGACGCACACCATTAATTTTTGAATTCCTTTTTTTAACTATATATATCTACTACTATGTTAGGATTATTGCTTGCATTGTCTCTAGGCTCAGGCTACGCGATCATGGGTGCCGGTATCGGCGCTGGTTTAGTTGCTCTTGGTGCCGGTTTGGGTATCGGTAGAATCGGTGGCTCTGCCATGGAATCTATTGCCAGACAACCAGAGGCCGGTGGTAAGATCCAGACTGCGATGATTATCGCTTCTGCTCTTATTGAAGGTGTTGCCCTGTTTGGGGTAGTTGTTTGCCTTCTGATTTCTTTCATCCAATAATTGGGTGTTTTCGCCTCACCCGTCCTGACGATTGGTCTGGACGGGTTGAGGGGAAAAGAGCAAGTAGAACGTATACGTTGAAAAACAGTACCTTTCGTTAAATAACCATACAAGATGAATCCATTAGTAACCCCGGGTATCGGATTACTTATCTGGCAAGTGATCACCTTTTTGGTGGTCCTTTTCCTGTTATCTAAGTTTGCCTGGAAGCCTATCATGGCCGCCCTGCGCGAGCGCGAAGACAACATTGATGCCGCCCTTAGCATGGCCGAGAAAGCCAAGTTGGAGATGCAGGCCCTGAAAGCTGACAACGAGCGTCTCTTAACCGAGGCCCGTGTGGAGCGTGACCGTATCCTGAAAGATGCCTCTGAGGCGGCCAACCATTTAGTGGAAACAGCCCGCACCAAAGCCTCTGAAGAAGGTGCCCGTCTGGTAGAGCAAGCCCGTGTGTCTATTGAGAACGAGAAGAACGCCGCTTTAACTGAGGTGAAGAACCTGGCCGCTTCCCTTTCTATTGACATTGCCGAAAAATTGCTGAGACGTGAGCTGCAGGACCAGCAAGCGCAACGTGCCTTGGTAGAGAGCTACCTGCGCGACGCTGAGGTAAGCCTGAAGTAATACGAAACAGGAGCGGCGCTTCCCGCTTTCAAAAAAGGAAGCCTGAGTTTTAATCATTCACGCAAGAGAAAGAAATGTCAGACATCAGAGTTGCCTCCAGGTACGCAAAATCATTGCTGGGGCTGGCTGAGGAAAAAGGCCTGCTGGAGCAGATATATGCTGATATGCTCCTTTTTACCAAAACGGTAGAAGAAACCCGTGAATTGCAACTGGCGTTATGCAACCCTATTGTAAAGCACGACAAGAAACTGGCTATCCTGACGGCTATTTTTGGCAACAAGGTAAATGCCATGACCATGGCCTTCTTCAGAATCATTACCCAGAAAAACCGGGAAAATGTACTGGATGCCGTGGCACGGGAGTTTGTGACGCAATACAATCTTTATAAAGGAATACAGAAGGCGACAGTGACCACCGCTGTTCCTTTAACGGGAGACCTACGGGCCACTTTCCAGAAAATGGTAGAGGACCGCACCGGCATGAAAGTAGAATTGCAGGAAAAGGTTGACCCCGAAGTTATTGGTGGTTATATGCTCCGCATTGGAGATGATCAATTAGATAGTACTGTGCGTTCACGCGTGCAGAAGTTGAAAAACAAGTTTAAAGAAAACCCATACATTACTAAACTATAATCATGGCAGAAGTTAGACCTGATGAAGTGTCAGCTATTTTAAGAGAACAGCTGTCAAATTTCAGAACAGAAGCTGAACTAGAAGAAGTTGGTACGGTTCTGCAAATCGGTGACGGTGTTGCTCGTATCTACGGCTTGTCCAAAGCACAGTCTGGGGAGTTGATCGAGTTTGAGAACGGTCTGCAAGCCCTTGTACTGAACCTGGAAGAAGACAACGTGGGTGCGGTATTGTTGGGTGACTGGAGCGGCATCAAAGAAGGCGATACAGTTAGAAGAACAAATAAAATTGCCTCCGTAAGAGTAGGCGATGGCATGGTAGGCCGCGTAGTAAACACCATGGGAACGCCTATTGACGGCAAAGGTCCTTTGGTTGGCGAGCTATACGAAATGCCGATTGAAAGAAAAGCACCAGGTGTAATCTACCGCCAGCCGGTAAATGAGCCGTTGCAAACCGGTATCAAAGCCATTGACTCCATGATTCCGATTGGCCGTGGCCAGCGGGAATTGATCATTGGTGACCGCCAGACAGGTAAATCTGCTGTGGCCATTGACACCATCATCAACCAGGGTGAGTTCTTTGACCGTGGTGAGCCTGTTTATTGTATTTATGTAGCCATCGGGCAGAAAGCCTCTACCGTAGCGCAGATCGTGAATGCCCTGGAGGCTGCCGGTGCCATGCGTTACACCGTGGTAGTAGCCGCTCCGGCTGCTGACCCAGCTCCGTTGCAGTTCTACGCACCGTTCACCGGTGCCGCCATTGGCGAGTTCTTCCGTGATACCGGTCGTCCTGCCCTGGTAGTATATGATGACTTGTCTAAGCAAGCCGTAGCGTACCGTGAAGTGTCCCTGTTGCTTCGTCGTCCTCCAGGACGTGAGGCCTATCCAGGTGACGTTTTCTACCTTCACTCCCGTTTGTTGGAGCGTGCCGCTAAGATCAACGCCTCTGACAGCATCGCACAAGCCATGAACGACTTGCCAGAGTCTATCAAGCACCTGGTGAAAGGAGGTGGTTCTTTGACCGCTCTTCCAATCATTGAGACCCAGGCTGGTGACGTTTCTGCCTATATCCCAACCAACGTGATCTCTATCACTGACGGTCAGATCTTCCTGGAAACTAACTTGTTCAACTCTGGTATCCGTCCGGCTATCAACGTAGGTATCTCGGTATCACGCGTAGGTGGTAACGCCCAGATCAAGTCTATGAAGAAAGTGGCTGGTACCTTGAAACTGGATCAGGCGCAGTTCCGTGAACTGGAAGCGTTTGCCAAGTTCGGTTCTGACCTTGATGCTGCTACCAAGCTGACCATTGAGCGTGGCCGCAGAAACCTGGAAGTATTGAAGCAGGCGCAATTTTCGCCAGTATCAGTAGAAGATCAGGTAGCTATGATCTACTGCTGTACCAATGGTCTGATTGATGACGTGCCGGTAAATGAGGTGCGTACCTTTGAGAAAGACTTCAGAACTACTTTGAACGCCCAGCACCGTCCGGTATTAGATGCGTTGAGAGCAGGTAAGATTGATGACAGCGTAACCAATGAGCTGAAGCAAGTAGCTCGTGAACTTACTGCTAAGTACCGTAAATAATTAATCAACAGAAGAAGAGCACGGCGGGTAACCGTGTGCTCTTCTTTCTCTGTTCATATCTGACTAACTATTAATGGCTAGTTTAAAAGAAGTACGTAACCGCATTGTATCTGTAGGGTCAACGCAGCAGATCACCAAAGCCATGAAAATGGTGGCGGCGGCTAAGTTGCGCCGGGCTCAGGATAATATCCTGCGTATGCGTCCGTATGCATCGCGTCTGAACAGCATTCTCTCTAACCTCTCTAACGTAAGCAGCGAGGCCGGCGAAAATGTATATGGACAAAAGCGCGAGGTGCAGCGGGTATTGATTATTGCCGTGACCTCAGACCGTGGTTTGTGCGGAGCTTTCAACAGTAACGTGATGAAAGCCGTGAACATCCTCATCAATGAGCGGTACAGTGCCCAGGCAGCGGCTGGTAACGTGGAAGTAATGGCCATTGGTAAAAAAGGCCATGAGTACTTCCTCAAGCGGAACATGCCGTTGGCCGGTGACTATACCACCATCTTCGGCAACCTTTCATTTGAGAGAGTACGCGTGGCGGCAGAGCAGGCCATGGACGGCTTTGTGGCCGGTACCTATGACCAGGTGGATTTGGTGTACAACGAGTTCAAGAACGTGGCTACCCAGATTGTGCGCACCGAGCAGTTACTTCCTATCCAGGAGAAAACCGAGGAGCAGGTAGCCAATCAGGTAGAGTCTGACTACATCTTTGAGCCTTCCAAAGAAGAGATTGTGGAGCAGTTGATCCCTAAGTCTCTGAAGATTCAGGTGTACAAGGCGGTGTTGGAATCTAATGCCTCTGAGCACGGTGCCCGGATGACCGCCATGGACAAAGCCACGGAGAACGCCGGTGAGTTATTGAAAGAACTGAAACTGACTTATAACCGAACGCGGCAGGCCGCCATCACCACCGAGATCCTGGAGATTGTGGGTGGTGCGGAGGCGCTAGCAGCCAGTAGATAGACAGTCCAACCTCTATACATGCAAGGCGCCCATTGAAAAATGGGCGTTTTGCTTTTATAGCCAAGGTATTACGCCAACGTTAAATCTTGCGGTAAAAGCCTGAGAAATTAGCCCGGGAAGCTGGTACTGGTATCTTTACGTTTTGAGCCTGTTTTCTTTAAAACGCCCCTAAAACCTACTGAAGGAAATAAACAGAACATGTTGACTAAACTGAAAGCCCCCTGGTTATTGATCATGGTGCTGTTGCTGGGCGCAGGCCCAGGCATAGCCCAGAAAAGGAAATCCAAAAATGCCGCCCCAGAAAAGCCCAAGCTGGTGATTGGGATAGTGGTGGACCAGATGCGGTATGATTACCTCTACCGGTTCTGGGGCAAATTTACCAATGACGGGTTTAAGAGGCTGGTGAACCAGGGATTCAGTTTCCAGAACAACCACTACAACTACGTTCCTACCTATACCGGGCCAGGCCATGCCTCCATCTACACGGGTACCACCCCGGCGGTGCACGGCATCATAGGTAATGATTGGTACAACCGCACTACCGGCCGTAACATCTACTGTGCCGAAGACCTAAGCGTGAAGACCGTGGGCAGTACCTCTAAAGCAGGGGAAATGTCGCCGGTGAACATGATTTCCTCTACCATCACCGATGAGTTGAAATTGGCCACCAACCATAAAAGCAAGGTGATTGGTCTGAGCCTGAAGGACAGAGGTTCTATTCTCCCTGCCGGCCATGCCGCCAATGCCGCCTATTGGTTTGACGGCAGCAACGGGAGCATGATCACCAGTACGTTTTACATGGCGCAGTTACCGGCGTGGGTGCAGGCCTTCAATAACCGTAAACTAGCCGACCAATACCTCAGCCAGCCCTGGACTACCTTACTGCCCATAGAGCAGTACACCGAAAGCGACACCGACGACCAGCCCTATGAAGGAACCTTCGCCGGGGAGAAGAAGCCTGTTTTCCCGCATGACATTCCCGGGTTAAGAGGGAAGACATTTGATCTGCTGAGATCCCTTCCTGCCGGCAACACCCTAACCAAAGAGTTCGCGATTGAGGCCATTAAAGCGGAGAACCTGGGCAAAGGAACCGTGACCGATTTCCTGGCCATGAGCTTCTCGTCTCCTGATTACGTAGGGCACCAGTTTGGGCCAAACTCCATAGAGGTAGAAGACACCTACCTGCGCCTTGACCGTGACCTGGCTGATTTCCTGAAGTTTGTGGACAACCATTTAGGCAAAGAAAACGTTCTGGTTTTTCTAACCGCAGACCACGCCGGGGCCAATAACCCTACGTACCTGAAAAATTACCGCATTCCGGCGGGCACTACCAACGGGGCTATCATGCGTGATTCCCTGGCCAAGCACCTGAACCAGAAATTCGGCAAAGCCGACTACATCATCAAGTTCATGAATCAGCAGATTTACCTGAACCATGAAGTAGCCGAAAGCAAGAAGGTGAATCTGGTAGAGCTACAGGAAGAATGCGCGCGGTTTGTGCAGCGTTTCCCGGGTATAATGCGCTCGTTCACGGCAGATGCCCTTATGCGCTCCCACTGGGCCACAGGCATAGGCATGATGATAGAGAACGGGTATATGCCTTACCGGTCCGGTGACGTTATGATGGTGCTGCAGCCCGGCTGGTATGACGGCTACGGCCGCGCCGAGATAAAGGGAACTAGCCACGGCACCGCCTGGGGCTATGACACCCATATTCCATTGGTCTGGTACGGGTGGCGGGTGCCCCAGGGAGAATCGTACGTAAGAACAAACATTATTGATATTGCCCCCAGTATTGCCGCCTGGCTTAAGATTCAGGAGCCCAACGGAACAACGGGCAAACCTCTTCTGGAATACATGCAGAAGTAACCCAACAAGTGAATTAGAGAAAGAGAAATATGATAGAGACTACTAAAAACGCCATGAACCCATGGCATGACGTGACGTACGGCGAAGACGCGCCTAAAATTGTAACTGGTATTATTGAGATCCCGAAGGGATCTAAAGCGAAGTACGAGCTGGACAAAGAAAGCGGGATGCTGAAACTGGACCGTGTCCTTTTTTCTTCCATCCACTACCCGGCCAATTACGGCTTCATTCCGCAGACATACTGTGATGACAAAGATCCATTAGACATTCTGGTGATCTGCTCCATTGACGTGCAACCTATGTGCCTGATTGATGCCAAAGTGATTGGCGTGATGCAGATGATTGACAACAACGAGGAAGATGACAAAATCATCGCCGTGGCGGCCAATGACATGTCTGTAAAGCATATCAATGATATTTCTGAGTTGCCTCCGCACACGCTTATTGAGATCCAGCGCTTCTTTGAGGATTACAAGAAACTAGAGAATAAGGAAGTGATCGTGGAGAACTTTCTGGGCCGTGAGGACGCCTACAAGATTATTGAGCAGAGCATTGAACTGTACAATACCACGTTCAGAGACCAGGACTAAGTACGAGCCGCTAGCCGGTTGTCAGGCGCCACTTTCCGTATAGGGGAGTGGCGCTTTTTTT
The DNA here is from genome assembly GCF_001078055.1 of Rufibacter radiotolerans. Lineage (NCBI taxonomy): Bacteria > Pseudomonadati > Bacteroidota > Cytophagia > Cytophagales > Hymenobacteraceae > Rufibacter > Rufibacter radiotolerans. Next base: position 4,642,440 of record NZ_CP010777.1, read on the forward strand.
GCCTACCTCACCCATGGTAAAACGGCGGCGGCAGAAACTGGAGAATATTGTTGCACCTCTATTTTCTGCAGCCGTATCTTGCCAAAAGAACGTAAGCCCTATACGTTGACACCCCAGTAGCATGAGGCTAGCCAAGAGAATCTTGAAGTTTATTCTGTACAGCAATATCTTTTTGGCCCTGTGCGCCACGGCACTGGTCTGGGAAACCTATCTGCTGACCAATATGCCTATCTCTTTGCGGTTAGGGGTAATCGTGTTTTTCTCCACGTTCTTCATCTACAACGTAGACAGCCTGCTGCCTTACAAGTTCAACCAGGAAGGGGGCCATACGCCTAGGGCCGCCTGGATCCAGAAGAATCGGCTGGAGCTCATTTTCCTGTCGCTGGGCAGTGCCCTGAGCGTGCTTTTCTTGTATTGGACCGCCATTTTTGACCTGAATTTCTGGTTTCTGCTGCACCTGGTGGTGGTGGCAGGCCTGTACTCGGTGGCCATTGTGCCGGAGGGCGACCGGTACATTCCGTTACGGGATATCCCGTTGCTGAAGGTATTTCTCATTGCCTATGTCTGGTCTGCGGTCACCGTGCAGTTGCCGCTCATGGAGGCCGGCCGTGACCTTTTTGCGGGGGAGAACCTTTTGATCTTCCTGCGCCGGTTCCTGTTCCTGTTTGCTCTCACGTTGGTGTTTGATATCAGAGACCTGTACAAAGACAAGCAGAGCGGCACGCTTACCTTCCCGGGGAAGTGGGGTGTCCTGAAGACGAAACAGATAGCATTGGCTGCCTTGGTCCTGTATGTGTTGCTGGCGCCGCTGTCTATGTCCTGGGCTGCCGCTATTGGCCTGGGGCTTGCCGGGGTAGGCGCCGCCCTGGTGGTCTGGAACGCCCATCAATACCGCTCCCAGTACTACTTCCTGGTTCTGGCAGACGGCATGATGCTGGTCCAGTTCATACTGGTCTGGTTGCTTTCCGGCGCCTTTACCATTCCGCTATAACGCTATTCCTGCTGCTCACTCTTGTAGGTTTGGTTCTACTGGGGTAGCCTTAGACTTAAGTCGTTTTAGGCCCGTTTTTCAGAAAACAGGCTCAAAACGCGTTTTATTCTTTTTCCGCTAGTTTCTTAAAAGCAGCCCCTAAATAGGTGTATAGATCAGAGGCGATGAGAGAGGCTTGGCCTTCTTGTTCGGCGGCCAGGTCCCCGGCCAGGCCGTGCAGGTAAACGCCCAGCAAACAGGTGTCTAGCGGCGAATAGCCCTGGGCCCGTAAGCCGGTTAAGATTCCGGTGAGCACATCGCCGGTGCCGCCGGTGGCCATGCCGGGGTTGCCGGTGGTGTTGAAGTAAAGCGTTCCCTCTGGAGACCCGATGCAGGAATGGGCGCCTTTCAAGACCACGTAACAGCTGTGCTCAGAACAGAAGTCCTGGAGCAGTTGCAGCCGGTGGAAATCATGGGTGGCCGGGCCCATCAGGCGTTCAAACTCCTTGGGGTGCGGAGTCAGGATGCTGTCCGGGGGAAGGTGTTGGCGGATGGTACGGTCGGCGGCCAGCAGGTTCAGGGCGTCGGCGTCCAGGACCAAGGGGGGCGGCAGTTGCCCCCGGAAAAGCGTCTCCAGCGCCAGCCGGGAATCTTCGTGCTGCCCCAGGCCAGGACCTATGCCCAGGCACTGGAAGCGGTCCAGGTCTTCCGGGAACCGGGACAGGTGCCGGTCAAGGTCATCGGTGAGCGCCATGGCCTCGGGCACGGCCGTCTGCAGGATACCATATCCTGTCTGGGGCACCTGCACCGTGAGCAGGCCTACTCCCGTCCGCAGCGCCGCATGCGCCGCCAGCGTGACAGCCCCCATCTTGCCGTAACTTCCGCCTACCAACAGCGCGTGCCCATAAGAGCCTTTATGCGAGAACTTAGCCCTGGGTTTTAAGATACTTTGCGCCTTCTCTTTGGTGAGCACGTGGTAGGGCGAAGAAACCTGCTCCAGAAACTCGGAGTGCAGCCCAATGGGCAGCACGTGCCATTCGCCCACAAAAGCCCCGGAGGCGGGCAGGAAAAAAGCCAGCTTGGGTTGCTCAAAAGACAGCGTCATGTCTGCCTCCACCACAGGGCTGCCCTCCTGAATAGGCGCATCGGCAAACAGGCCAGAGGGAATATCTATGGCCACCACCGTAGCGTCTTGCCGATTGATGTAGGCCACCGCCTCGGCGTAGATGCCCTCCAGGGGTCGGGATAACCCAGAGCCGAATAGCCCGTCCAGGATCACACCCAGGGGCGACACATCACTCACCCCAACGGTAGTCTCCAGATGGGAAACCGTGATCTCCTGGGGGAGCCGCTGCAGGTTCTGGTCAAAATCTGGGGAGGTCTTCTGATTGGTGCCCACCAAGAAAACCTCCACGTCATAGCCATCCTGATGCAGGAGCCGCGCCGCCGCCAGGCCATCGCCCCCGTTATTGCCGGGGCCGCAGAAGATGTAGAAAGGCTTGTCAGGGGAATAATGTTTCTCCAGCCACTTGACCAGGGCCCCCGCCGCCCGTTCCATCAGGTTTACAGAAGAGATGGGTTCCTGTGCAATGGTATACGCATCGGCGTCTCGGGTCTGGGCAGCAGTGAGAATCTTCATAGCTAAGTTCTGGTTGTTGATTGTTACTTGCTTTTACGTGGATATGTCTGGAGGAGAGAATCTTTTAGACATAAGAAAACTAAGGCTATCAAAAGAAACAGAACAGTCTATTGGCCCCAGCAAGTAACAATTAACAATCAGCAATTAGCCATTTAAAATTGCAGCGCCATGCCCAGGCCCAGCTGGCCGTTGGGCAGCACCGTGGGAGAGACTGAGGCATTGAGGCCTTTATTGCGCAGGAGGCGGTCATGGAAAAAGTAAACGGTGTTCACCGAGAGAATGCCAATGCCTGCACCGGCCAGCACGTCGGCCATCCAGTGTTCATTATTGAGCACCCGCATGACCCCCGTGGCCGAGGCGATGGTGTAGCTGCCAATACTGATCCACTTGCTCTTGCCCCTGAACTCCTTGTCTACAATGGTGGCAATGGTGAAGGCGTAGGCCGTGTGGCCTGAGGGGAAGGCCCGCGGCAAACCGTTGGGCCGTTCTTGGGCCGTCAGGATCTTGGTGGGGTAAATGATGAGCGTAGTAAGTGCCCCCGAAGCCAGCACCAGGCCCGTCTGCCGCCGGATGTCGTGCTTGTTCTGCGAAGAGAACAGGTTAAACCCGTACAGGCCCACAATAGGCACAAAGAAAAGATAATCGTCTATGTTGTTGCTGAAGTTGGGGAACGCCGCGCGGGCGTCTTTGCTGGCGTCATAGCTGCTGTAGAACCCGTTGTCTTTGATGGTGGAAATGCCGGCGGCAATAAGAATCACTGATGGCACCACGGCCCGTTTCAGGTACTGGCCTTTGGCAGGCTTTTCAGAGCCGGGCGCTTGCTGCAGAGGTGAAGCGTTGGCTACGGTGACAGTGGTGTCTATTACCTGCGCCTGGGTCACCATTCCTACGGATAAGGTAATCCAAAGGAGCGGCGTCATCAAATAAGTTTTAAAGCTCAACGGTAGGGGGTTTAAAGGCTGAACGTAAAGATTGAGTTAAAACAAATAGGAATACGTAAAGCCGCGCGGTTTAGGCCCGTTTTCTTAAAAACAGGCCCAAAACGCGCGGGAAGCCTTAGTCTAACAGAATAACCATTCCCAGGCCAGGTGACCCGTTTGGTAGGATGGTGGGCATAAACTGCGCATTGAAACCTGCGTTCTTGAACCAGCGGTCATTGGCCAGGTAGACCAGGTTGGTAGACAGCACGCCTACCCCAGCCCCGGCCAGCACATCAGACATCCAGTGGGCGTCATTCAATACCCTGAACAGACCGGTGGTACCAGCCGCGGCATAGCTGGCAATACCAATCCATTTGCTCTTGCCCTTGAACTCGCGGCTCACCATGGTGGCAACCACAAAGGCGTAGGTAGTATGGCCCGACGGGAAAGAATAGTTGTTCTCGCCATTAGGGCGGGGCTCATTGGTTACTTTCTTGAGAGGCCACATGATAGCCGAGGCCAGGGCACCAGAAGCGGCCAGCAAACCTACTTGCCGCGTCACCGCGTGGCGGTTCTGCGAAGACAGAATGTCAAAGGCGACCAGACTAATCGCCGGGGCGAAAATAAGATAATCGTCTATGTCGGTTTTGAAATTGGGGAACAAGTTGGTGCGAAGGTCACGTCGTATGTCTTCGCGGTCATAGATGCCATTGTCAATCAGCAAAAGACCTGTGCCCAGGAACACGGCCGGCATGATGAGCCGTTTGCGCAGCTCGCCTTTCTGCAGGTAAGGGTCACGGCCTTTTTCAACTACTTTGGCAGTGTCTACCGCAACCGTCTGGCGGGTAGAATCTGCCACCACCTGGGCCTGCGCAGGTCCCGCGAGCAGGGCTACCCAAAGGCAGGGAACTACCGCTAAATGCCGGACCTTAATAAAAAAAGAGGGTAAAAATACGTACTTCATAGTTAATCAGAATTCAGGTGAGAACTTCCGTTTGTACGGTGTTTTACCGGTCTAGTTCACCCAGCACAATGTCTACGGAGCCCACAATGGCAATGAGGTCAGAAACCATGCAGCCTTTACTGATTTCAGGTAGTACCGATAGGTTAGAAAAGCAGGGCGAACGGCCCTTGCAACGGAACGGCACATCAGTACGGCCGGTGGTTCTAAAGAAGTAGCCCAGCTCGCCCCGGGGGGTCTCGGCTCTATAGTAAAAGTCCTGCGCCACGGGCCGTATTTTCTTGGGGCACAGGGCCTGCGGGTCAAAGTCTGGGGTGCGTTTATGCTCGCCTTCCAGCTTGTCCAAACACTGGGCAATGATCTTCAGACTTTCGCGGCACTCCTGCGCCCGCACGTAGTTCCTATCCCAGCAATCGCCCACGGCACCCGCCAGACCCAGGCCTACCGGTATATCAAAGTCCAGCTCTGGGTACACCGAGTAGCCGTCTACCCGCCGCAAATCAAACTTGAGCCCCGAGCCCCGCAGCATGGGGCCCGAGCAGCCGTAGTTGATGGCCACATCCAGGGGCAACGTGCCCACGTTGGCGGTGCGGTCAATAAAGATTTTGTTGTAGAGCAGCAGCGTGTCTAGCTCATCTAGCTTGGGCTGAAGGTACTGGATAAACTCGCGGCAGCGTTGCTCAAAGCCCACCGGTATATCATAGTACAGACCACCTACCCAGATATAATTGTAGAGCATGCGCGCCCCCGTAACCCATTCCAACAGGCGCTGTATGTGCTCGCGGTCGCGCATGAGCCACAGAAACGGCGTGAAGGCGCCAATGTCAATGCCGTAGGTGCCAATGGCGATGAAGTGAGAGGCAATGCGGTTGAGTTCGGCCATAAGCACGCGTATGTACTCCACGCGCTTAGGTAGCTGCCCATCCAGACCCAACATTTTCTCCACGGCCATGCACCACACGTGCTCAGAGTTCATGGAAGCCAGGTAGTCCATGCGGTCCACGTAGGGAATGGTCTGCTGGTAGGTGAGGGCTTCGGCGTGTTTCTCAAAGCAGCGGTGCAGGTAACCAATGTGCGGCACCACGTCTACCACCAGTTCGCCGTCAGTGATTACCTCCAGGCGCAGTACCCCGTGCGTGGCCGGGTGCTGCGGCCCCATGTTCAGGAGCAGCTCACCGTGCTGCAGGTTCTCCAGGCTGAACTTGTTGGGCTCAGACTGCAGCAGGTACTGGGTATATTTGGTTTGGTGGGCCAAGGGGTTTGCGTTTTGGGGCTAATTTCTGGAAAACAGGCTTAAAACAGGAAAATAGGTTTAGATGGTACTTCCTACTTCCACGCGCAAAGTCAGGTCATCTGCTGTGAACAGTTGCTGGTCTTTTCCGGCGGAAGTAAGGGTAAAGGTGCGGCTCTGCTGTTGGACCAGGTAGTGAATCTGGTTTCCCCAACTGTCTCTGGTCAAATCCCTTTTCTGCGGGTCATTGGCAACCGCCTCCGGCAAGTTGGCAGGCAACACAGAATGGTTTTGCCGGTAATGCACAATCACCCGGCTAAGGCTGTCTATCTTCTTTCCGGTGTTTATTTCTTTAAAATAGGCATCTGTGAGAAAGCTGGTCAGAAACAACAACCCGAAGCCACCCAGCAAAAGCAGGAAAGTCAGCCGTAGAACAGGCCATATCTTTGGGAACCAATGGATGGCCCATGGCTTGGCGCCTGTGGTGTTTCGGGTGGTTCTTATATTCAAAAGCAGGGTCAGGAAATCTAGCAGTTTATACATCTTTAATGGTCTGAAGCCATTCATTCTTAAAACCATTCTCCTCATTGTGCCGGTCATAAGGCACCTTAATGCCGTGGTACTCCTGGGGCCAGACGTAATCTTTCCTTAATGGATGACCTTCCCAGTCAGCGGGGCAGAGAAGGCGACGCAGGTCGGGGTGGTGGGTAAACCCGATGCCCAGCAAGTCGAACACCTCGCGCTCGTGCCAATCGGCGGAACGCCAGACGTAGCTCACGGTGGGCACTTCCGGTAACGGTTCTTCCGGGGCATTGCGCGGTACCTGTACCTTGAGGGCCAGATGGTGGTTGTAGGGGATGGAATACAGGTGGTACAGCACTTCCAGGGTACCCGCCTCGGGGCCATTGTCTACGCCGGTGAGGCAGGAGAGAAAATCAAAATATGTTTCTTCGTGGTCATGTAAAAACTCAGCTACCTGGGCAATGTGCGCCGGCGCGATGCGCAGGAACGACTGGTGCGGGTGCGCTTCTTCGCCTAACACGGTTTCTGGTCCAAAGCGGGAGAGCAGCAGTTGGTGGAGTTCTGGAAAGGTCATGGGCTACACGTTAGCTGATGGTTCCTGTTTCTGCATGAGTTTGAGCACCGCGGAAGGGGCCGCCACCACGGTTTGTTTTCTGATGATGGCCTGCAGTTCCAGGAAACCACCAATCAGGGCCTCGGGGCGGGGTGGGCAGCCGGGCACGTATACATCTACCGGAATGATGCGGTCTACGCCTTTCACCACGTGGTAACCGTGTTCCCAGTACGGGCCGCCGCAGTTAGAGCAGCTTCCCATGGAAATGACGTAGCGCGGCTCAGGCATCTGCTCGTAGAGGCGCCGTATGCGGTCGGCCATCTTAAAGGTGACGGTACCTGCCACAATCATGACATCACTTTGCCGGGGCGAGGGCCTTGGAATGACGCCTAGCCGGTCCAGGTCATAGGCGGGCCCGTAGGCGCCCATCATCTCAATGGCGCAGCAGGCCAGGCCAAACCCCATGGGCCACAGCGCCGAGAGCCGGGCCCAGTTGAGCAGGTCATCTACCTTGGCAATGATTACGCCGCCTTCGCCGGTTTTATCTGTTGGGGTCATGGGGTTTGCATTTTGGAGGTGTTTTGGAAAAAAGGGGCTGGAAACGGCGTTAAGGGCTTTGGGTGTCAGGATTCCGCCGGTACCGCTCATTCACCTGCTCATACACGCTGGCCGGTATCTTAGATCTACTTTTAGGCAACACCGGCTGGGGCTTGATCCAGTCCAGGTGGCCTTTGACCCAGGCGTAGGCCAGGCCCAGGGCCAGCACGCCCAGAAAGAACACCATCTCGGCCAGCGCATACCAGCCCCAGGCGCCGTTGGTGCTTTCTACCAGCTCGCGGTTGCCAAATACTACTGCCCAGGGGAACAGGAAGGCCAGTTCTACATCAAACAATAGAAAGATTAGGGCAATCACGTAGAACCGGGGGTTGAAGGCGCCCCAGGCGCTGCCCATGGCTTCCTCGCCAGACTCATAGGTGGCCAGTTTCTCGGCGTTGGGCCGGTGGGGCCTGATGAGGCGGCTGGTGAACAGACCCAGGGCAATAAAGACCACGCCTCCAATCAGGAAGAGCAGGATAACCCCGAAATCTGAGTAATAGGCAGGCTGCATGAACACCAGGTATTTATCCAAAAATAAGGTTTTCTCCTGACATGCCCCGCTTCATTTTGTTTTCGCGTAAGCGTAACCTTTTTTGGGTAACAGAGTTTTTTTAGAATTACACCCCTATATATTAATTTTTTAATCTAACTCGCCTCTTATGCTTACCGGACGTGTCAACGCCCCTGAGATAAACACCCGCCACGGCTGGCTCAACACAGACCGCGCCTATACCCTCAAGGAGTTCAGGGGCAAGATTGTGTTGCTGGACTTCTGGACGTTTGGGTGCATTAACTGCCAGCACATTCTGCCCGATCTGAAGCGCCTGGAAAAGGAGTACGCGCAGGAACTGGTGGTCATTGGGGTGCACTCGGCTAAGTTTGACGCCGAAAAGCAGCAGAACGCCATCCGGCAGGCCATTCTCAAGTTCGGGATAGACCACCCCGTGGTGAATGACGCTGATTTTGAGGTCTGGAAACATTACGCCATCAATGCCTGGCCCACCGTGGTGCTCATTGACCCTAACGGCAAGGTGATTGGCCAGAAACCCGGCGAAGGCATCTATGACACCATCAAACCGCACCTGGACGACCTGATCAAGACCTTCGGAGATAAAATTGACCGTAGACCTTTTCCCTTCAAGGCCGAAACCGCGGAATCCTCTACGCTTAAATTTCCATCTAAGCTCATCGCCGATGACCAGGGAAACCTGTACCTCTCAGACAGTGGCAACAACCGAATCCTGAAACTAGATGCTACGGGGCAGATACTGGAAACCTTCGGCAGCGGGCAGCAAGGCTTTAAAGACGGACCCGCTACGGAGGCCTCTTTCCATGAGCCGCACGGCCTGGCGCTGCATGAGGAGTTCCTGTACGTAGCCGATGCCAAGAACAATACCCTCCGGAAGGTGAACCTGGTTACCAGAGAAATCATTACCGTGGCCGGCACGGGTGAGTTGAGCTACTACTTTTTCCATGAGGAAATGGGCGTGCCCGTGAACCCCAACAGCCCCTGGGACCTGGCCATAGATAGAAACAACCTTTACGTGGCCAGCGCCGGAAACCACCAGATTCTGCGCCTGGACCTACAGACCGAGCAACTCTACCGCTTTGCCGGCACCGGCCGCGAGGCTCTCGCCGACGGCACCATCCATGAGGCAGCGTGCGGTCAACCAACCCAGCGGCCTGGCAATGGTTGACCGCACGCTGTACGTGGCTGACCCCGAGGCCAGCGCGATCAGGGCCCTTGACCTGGACAAGGCCTCGGTGACCACGCTCATTGGGCGCGGGCTTTTTGAATTTGGCGATGAAGACGGAGATTTTGACGAGGCCTTTCTGCAGCACCCTATGGGCATCACGGCCCACGCTGGAAAACTCTATGTAGCCGACACCTACAACGGCAAAATCAAGGTAATGGACCTGGCAAAGGAACGCATTAAAACCGTGGTGGCCGGCCTTGAGGAACCCAACGGCGTGCTGGTGCACCAAGGCTATCTCTGGATCACCAACACCAACGCGCATGAGCTCTGGAAAGTGAACCTGGAGACTTGGGAGCGGGAAGTGGTGGACGTAAGGCAATAAACTCTGAATTCCTGTTTTGGGCCTGTTTTTATAAAAACAGGCCCAAAACAGGAATTCTGCCAAAGATCACAGAAACACGATTTCAAGAAGGATTTCCTTTCCATTAGATCCCATCAGGCAGCAATGGCAGAATTCAGGCAGGAAGTATAGGGAAAACCCTATATATTTAATTTAGAGCTTGGTTAACTCCTGTGATTTCCCGCCTTCAAAAGTAATAAGCAGCTTTTTTTCAGAAGGAATAAACCTGAACGTGGTTTCACCCAAGCCCATCCTGAATTTGTTTTTATTAATGGCGTCTAATGGAATGGTTTTCTGGCCTCCGTTTTCCAGCAATAGAATACCGTTTTCTGCTGTTAATTTCACCTTAAGTGAAGCGTCTTTGTCTGCGTAAGCACCGGTCAGGGTTTCTATTTCATCTAAGGAGTGTATTTTCCTGCTGTTAAAGTTTGGCAGGTCATAGTCTTTGTTGAGAGCAATACTGCTAATGCCCCAAAGCAATTCGGTTAAAGAGAGGTCAGCGGCATTGACAGACAATGCAAAAGACATTTTCTGGGCCGGGGCGTAGAACGCCACCGATTTGAAGCCATCTATCCCTCCTGAATGGCCTATCAATTCTACACCTTGCACCTTCAGTTTCTTTAGCCCTATGCCGTATTCGCCCTGTAGTTGTTGCATGGCTTGCAGTGATTTGTCAAAGACTAACTTTCCGTTGAACAAGGCAGTTAAAAAGAGGTTGAGGTCTTTGGGGGTGGAGACAATGGACCCCGCGCCCGCCGCAACACTAAAGTGGGTTTCATCAAAGAGTAACCAGTCTTCCCGTTTGTGGTAAGAAAGGGCTTCCCCGTTTTCTTTTTGTATGGGTGTGCCAAAGAAGGTGTTTTTTAACCTCAGGGGCTTGCTTATTCTGTCTTCTAGTATTTTTGAGAAAGGCTTCTTCTCAAGGTCTTCGGCAATAAACGTGAGCAGAATATAATTAGTGTTGGAGTACTCCTGCTTTTCACCGGCGTTAAATTTAGTGCCCAGATTTTTTATTTTGCCCAGCATCTCCTGCCGGGCAATAGGGTGTTGCCGCCACTTTAGGTAAGCCGTATCATGGAGGATGTTCTTTAACCCGCTTTTATGCTGTAGCAGGTGCAGTATGGTAATTTGCTGGGCATTTGGCAGGTCTGGGTAAAACCGGGCTAGTTTGGTGTCTGCCGTAAGCTGCCCTTTCTCCAGCAACTGCATGATCACAGTGGCTGTGAGCATCTTTGACACTGAGCCTATCCTGTACTTTGTAGTCTGCGTGATAGGAGTCTTCTGGGCAATATTGGAAAAGCCCGTAGCGTAGCGGTACGTCTCTTTTCCGTCCTGGAAGATAGATACACTGCCCATGATCTTTTTCTGGTCCACTAAAACCATGAGAAGGCTGTCCAGCTTCTTTTTATTTAGCTCCTGGGCCTTTATCCAAAAGGGTAAAAGGAAGGCAATTGATAAAAGAAACAGCAGCCTGTTCATAGTTCTGTTACTAAGGTGTGACTCTAAAGTAAGGGCTTAGCACTTGCTGAAAAATTAAATGTGACGAAGGGTCTCAATTAAGGGACGAAAAGCTGTGAAGGACTTTAGGGGGCCAACGAGTTCTTCTTTTTTGCGGTCTATTCGTCAGAAAAAAGCAAACAACCCCTGTGTTGTTTACACCACCAGGCTTATGGGTTGGCTGGCCCTTTCCTTCACGCGCAAAGCCTGTTGCAGATGCCGTTGCTCATGTAGAACCACAAACTCCAGTGCTTCGCCCAAGCGTAGTTTCAATAGCTGGAAAAACTCTACTGGTACTGCCTTCTTGTTTAAATCAACAGACTCAGCCTTACCCAGGAGGTGCAAAAGCGTGTCTTGGTGTTGCAGAAATTCATCTAGAACGGCCGTTGTCAACTGGCTGTTCTGGGGGTTCATGCGCGCGAGGGTCTTGTGCTTTTTAGGGCTTTCGGGGTTAACCAGATCCAGGGATTTCTTACCCAGCCAAGAGTATTTCACCGGCTGCGTAGCGCTGGAGACCGGTGTTTGGGCTATGGCTTTCTCAAGGGCTGGCAGGTAAAAGCGGCTGTATCGGTTCAGGTGTTCCAGGCATTCCAGAACGCTCCAACTGGTAGGCTGAAGTTTGAAGTTGAGCACGGCTACATCAAGAGGCGAAAACGCATAGTGGGCGGTGTCTTTAATCTGTTGGACGCGGTCTTGCAGTTGGGTGAGAAAGGTCTTGGTTTCCATGGCTTTATCTTTTTTTTAGTAAAGGTACAAGGCCCTTTTCTGCCAATCCTTGATCCAAATCAAGATTTACATAATGCGGCTCAAGGTCTCTGGGGTCATGCGCAGGTAGGAGGCAATATACTTTCTAGGCACCAGCTGGAAAATGTGCGGGCTGCGGTGCAGGAGCCGTTCCAGGCGCTGGGCGGGGTCCGGGAGTTGCAGGTCAACCTCGCGCTCAATCTTCCCGGCCAGGGCCTTTTCCAGCTCCATGCGCCAGAACTTCCCGAATACAGGCCGTTTTTCCTGAATCAGGTCAAAATCAGTTTTAGAAATGGCCAGCAGCTCGCTGCGGCGCAAAGCCTGAATGCAGTAGGCCGAGGGGGTTTGGGTGACCAACGACGGGAAGGCGGTGATCAAGGTGTTGGGGTACGCGAATCCCACGCAGATTTCCTCGTGGGGCGTGGGCAGGTACAGCCGCAACGCCCCGCTTTCCACAAAATACAGGTGCTGCTCTACCTGTCCTTCCCTGATCAGAAAGTCTGAGCGGTTCACCGTCAGGCGCTTCTTCCAGAGCGGCAGGAAAGCGGCTATATCCTCCGGTGAAAAGTACGGTACTTGTTGTAAGAGCGAGGCCAGCATACACACCCTGTTTTGGGCCTAATTTCTTAAAAATAAGCGAAAAACGCACCTGGAACTAATGTTCGCTTTTTTTCGCTTCTGCTAGTAGACCCATAACAGTTATCTCTTTTCTTTCCCGTACTTTTAAAGGCTAAACGCGCGTAAAAAGCGGTTTAGCGTAGTAGAAGAAGCGGGCAAGTACCTGTTTTTCTTTCCACCTTGATCTTTTGCCTTTACCCATATGTCACTACTATTTAACGATTTCGCGAGCTGGGAAAAACATTGCCAGGCTACCGGCGAACCGCTGTACCGGGCGGTGCTTGCCTATGAAATAGAGCAGAAGGGCCGCACCGAAGAGGAAATCTGGGACGGCCTGCAACGCGCCTATGACGTGATGCGTGATGCCGTGCAAACCGGCCTCACCCAGGACATGACCTCCCGCTCGGGCATGGTGAAGAACGGCGCCAAGAAAGTGGCCGCCGCGCCGGTCACGGTGTTGTCGCCGGAGTTCCAGATGCTCATTAGCCGGGCGCTGGGGGCCAAGGAAGTAAACTCCTGCATGGGCCGCGTGGTGGCAGCGCCTACCGCCGGGGCCTCAGGCATTCTGCCGGGCATCTTAACCACCATCCAGGACCTGCATAAATTAGACGACCACAAGATATTGGAAGGTTTGTTGGTGGCCGCGGGCATCGCCCTGATCATTGAAACCAACGCCTCGCTGGCCGGGGCTGTGGGCGGCTGCCAGGCCGAGACCGGCAGTGCCGCCGCCATGGGCGCCGGGGCCATTGTCTACTGCCTGGGCGGTAACGTGGAGCAGACCTTCGCCGCCGTGGCCATTACCATCCAGTGCATGCTGGGGTTGATCTGTGACCCCGTGGCCGGACTGGTAGAGGTGCCCTGTATTGTGCGTAATGCCAGCGCAGCGGCCATCGCGTTTTCCAGCGCCCAGATTGCCATTGCCGGCGTAAACCCGGTCATACCGGTAGACCAGTGCGTGATGGCGCTAGGCGAGGTAGGCCAGAGCATGGAAACCAAATACAAAGAAACCGCCCTGGGCGGACTTGCCAACACCCCCAGAGGCCGCGAGATTGAAAGGCTGGTACTGGTAGAGAACGTAGAAATTCTGCCGGATGAAGACGAGGTGGAGTGAGTGAGTGAGTGAGTGAGTGAGTGAGTGAGTGAGTTTCAGAAGTCCGTTTCGGGCCTGTTTTCAGGAAAACAGGCCCGAAACGGACTTCTGCTGTTAAAAGGGTTGATTAAAGGAGGCGTGCTGTTTTTGGGCCGTTTTCCCGAAAACGTGCTTAAAACAGACATGAGAGTTTACTTCTTGGTCACAATATTCAGGAACTGCGCGTTTTCATCCCAGCTTATCCTAATGGGGTGCGCCTTGTCTATCTGGATCACTTCCACCTTCTCTATTTTATGCAAGTGGGCGAGAAAACGGCTGTGGGTAATGGGCCTTTGGTTGACCAAGACCTGTAGATGGCGGTGTGCGGCGGGCACCTCAAAGTAATCGAAAACGTCTTCCAGTTTTAGCAGGGGCTTTTTGTTTTTGAGTTCAATAACCAGCACGCCGTAGCGGGCCTTTGGGCCCATAGCCGCCAGGATAGCGGAGTCCTGGTACGCTTTCACTACGGTAATGTCTTTAGGGTCTACCACCAATGAGGCGTAATCTGTTTCCTGGGCACCCAGGATCAACAAAGGGTTTCCGCCGGTAGAAACCACACGGGTCTGCTTCCGGAACGGCTTTGTCTCCAGCCCGGGTAAGGACTGGGCTCCCGCACTGGCGGAAAGGAGCAGAAAAACCAGGGCCAGTATTTTTTTCATACCGCTAAAGCTAAAGAATTCTTTACATAGTTATTGGACCGCCGCCATAAGGGATTATCTCAGGGCTTTTTCTGCATCTCCCTAATAGTTAGGGATCTCACTCACGTCATTCTTCGTGAGCAGTAGGCCCATCATCATGAGCAGGCTGGAGAGCAGCACCACAAAAAACAGCACGCTCTCATTCATACCCACAATGGCGTACTCAGCAGGAATGCTGTAGAAAAGCAGGATGGTGATGAGGCCGCGTGGGGCGATGAACAGCTCCGGGATAAGCGGTACCCGGGCAATGAACTGCAGGTAAACGTAGCGCACCAATAAAATAATGGTGAAGATGGTGAAGCCCAAAACCCAGACGTCTAATTCATATAACTCCTGCAGGTTAATGGAAAACCCGAACAGCAGGAAAAAGAACGTCCTGATCACAAAGGCACTCTCGCCGTTGATCTGTTTGAGCTGCACAATCTCAGACTGCAGCGACTGCAGGCTTATGTATTTGGCCAGCTTCCCTTTCAAAAAGAGCACTGCGTTGTTGAGCATCAGGCCAAAGATGAGCACCATGAGCAGCGAGGAAAGATGGAGTTTCTTGCCAATGGAATAGAGCAGCACTAGAATGGCAATGATCAGGAAGAACTTAATGTGGCTTTTGATCTTGTCCACGAAGAAGAGCAGCACCAGGCAGCAAACCACTGAGATCACAAAAATACTCACCAGGTCTACCGTCAGGCCCACAAATGAGCCCAGCCCCACGGTAGGGTTCTGGATAGCAAAGTTAAAGGCGATGATCCCGATGATGTCTGAGAAGGTGGCCTCGTAGACAATGAATTCCCGTTTCTCTGGCGTGAGGTTGGCCACGCTGGGGATGGCAATGGCGCTACTGATCACGGCTAGCGGAATAGCGTTGATGATGGCCGTGTAATAGGGCACGTTCAGCCAGAAGTTCACGAACCAGGCAATAAGCGCGGTGGTGATGAGTAAAGTAAGCGTGGCGGTAAGGAGGGTCTTCCGGATGAGGGGCAGTTTCTCCCGCTTCAGTTCCAGGTCCAGAGCCCCTTCCAGTACAATCAGAATCAACCCTATAATGCCAAACAGTTCCAGAATGTTGCGCAGGCCCGGCAGGGCTACGTTAAAATACCGGGCCGCCAGCTGCAGTAGAATACCCGTGGTGAGCAGGAAAATGACGGACGGTACTTTGGAGCGCTTGGCGGCAATGTCAAACACATAGGAAAAGACAATCAGGCTGCTGAGGATAATGAGGAAAGTGTAGGCGTCTAAAGTCATAGGCAAGCACGTCTGTTTCAGTGTAAGTACGGAAGTTCTGCCCACGGGGCTGGTAGCGGGCTGTTTTCAGATCCCAAAGGCCTGATCCTTAAAGAAAAGGAAATGCTTCCGGTAGGGGTAAAAAGATCCTAAATGGTCTATTTAATGTCCCTAAGTTATACAATCAACCTTTCTGCCCATCATGTTATTGCAAAAGATCCAGTCCATAGCCCTCCTAACTGCCCTTTCAGCCGGTTTATTGACCAGCTGCACCGTAGCTGAAATGTACCAGAGTGACACTCTCCTTCAGACAAACCGGGAGGTGCCCCTGGAAGGCCGCAAATTCATTCGCCTGAAGCAGGATTTTAAAATTGGAAGCTTTGCTGTGGACGGCGTGCACCGGGGTTGGACCAGGGTTTGGGAACAGGGCCTGGGGCCCCTAGCCTTTAAAAGCGCAAGGCAGCGGTTTGAATTCACCTTAGTAGACAGCACCGGCGCTTCTACCTATGTCAGTTGCCAGGCAGGGATCAATTCCAGTGAGGTGCAGCTAGGGAAAGTGGTTTCAGTGAGCCTGGGCGGCGATGACCGCGAAGTGTTTGTAAGCACCCTGCACGTGCCTAACAGCAGCGCCTGGCAGTTGATCACCAAAGACCCGGGCCACCCTTTGTCGTTCCAGAGCTTTCTGGGCGTTTTGCAGAACGGCGACAAGGAGATCATGGTAGAGCCCGTTTACCGGTACAAGAGCAAGCACCGCGTGGAGGCAGGCGAGATTCTAGGCTACGAGTTTAAATCTGGGCAAGAAGTCCTGGGCGCGGTTCAGGTGATTAACAAAGGCAAAGTTTGGGTAAACAAGGACCTTGACTTTCAGGAACAGCGTTTAATCAGCGCCGCCGCCGCGGCCTTACTGCTCTACCAAAAGCTGGAGAATACTATGCCGGCAGAGCCGAACGGCACCAAAATAAAACTGCCTCTCTCCCTGTTAAAGTAACAGTAGTAGCCTCTATTTCAGGGGGATTTCCGGAAACTCAATAAACTCTCCCTCGGGCGTGAAAAGCATGCTCATGGGCTCCTGCGGATCGCGCAGAATGTCTTCCTGGGTAATGCCCCACTTGGCCCAGACGGTGGCCAGCAATTTGGCGTAGGAACTGTTCTGCCAAGGGTTGAAGATCACGTTGGTCACGTCATCAATGAGCGTGTCCATGACCAGGTGGTTGTCTTCTGGTTTGGGGTGCCTAATGAGGTAATCTGGGATCACGTTGAGTAGATAGGCCGCATAGAACACCCGCGCACTGAACTCAGCGGCCTGGATGGGCTGCAGTTGCCGGGGCTCTACCTGTTCCCATACGCGGCGCATGGCCTGTTTGATCATGCCATTGTCCAGCAGGCAGCACACCAACAAGGCGTTATCCAGCCGCAGGCTGAACATCATGGTAGACAGCTCATCCCTGAACTCAAACCTGGACGGTTCGGCAGAGACGTCTACGTTTACTATAAACAAAGAGCAAGGTAGGAAATCTGGGAACACCATGGGCACCCGTATGGATTGCAGCACCCTAAAGAAGGCCTGGAACTTCATGAGCATTTTGGGTTGCTCGCTCACGGCGTACTCTGGCTGCACCAGCGGGTTCTGTTCCTTGATCAGTTCGGTGATCAGCGTGCCGTAGAACATTTTCCCCAGCCACTGGAACAGCAGTTTCTCATCTAGCGCCCGTAGTCCGGCCACTCCCCCGGCCAGGGCCTGCTGCACCTTTTCCTCCAGTGGCTGCAAATGGCTGGTCTGGCAACGGCGGCAACACGGGATCTGTAGTTCCTGGTAAGTGGTCACGCTTTGGTCCAGTAGCCGCAGCGGCTCCTGGGTCAGCCCATATTCTTCCATGAGCCAGGCCGGGAACACCGGGGTCTGCTGGTCTTCGGTGATCAGGGTGCCACACAAGAAACAGATTCGGTTGCCAAAGCGCATGCCCTCAAAAGGATCAAAAATGGTCAGGTGCTGCTGCATAGGAGTAAGGGGTAAAGCCTGATGAACGGCAAAGATACATAGCAAATAAGTGAGGCGCACCCCAATCCTGGGGTGGGGCGCGTTATGTAGGTAATTCTTTAAACCCGGCACAGTACTTGTGAGAAGCACTGTAACTATAAACTACCACCTATGAAAAAAACATCTGCCTCCGTTTTCGTCCTTCTAATGTTACTGCTGCCCCTTATGGGCCTGGCCCAGCAAAGTGCTATGCCCCCTTTAGTGAGTACCTCTGGCTTGGGCGAAGTGCGCGTGCAGCCAGACCAGGTGGTCTTCAGAGTGGGCGTGGAGCTCCGGGAGAAGACCCTGGAAGAAACCCGCAAGCAAGCCGACCAACGCACGGCCGCCCTCATCAGCTATCTAAAGAAGAGCGGTATAGAAGATAAGCACGTGCAGACGGCCTACCTGTCTATTCAGCCAGTGTATAGCGGGGAATACGGCCAGACCACGCCGCAGTTTTACCAGGCCACCCGCACTATCTCGGTTACGCTCAAGAAGATAGACAATTTTGATGAGCTCATGACCGGCCTCTACAAAGCGGGCGCCAACCGGGTAGACGGCATCAGTTATGAAACCTCGCAACTACGCAAGTACCAGGACGAAGCCCGTAAGAAAGCAGTGCAGGATGCCCGGCAGAAAGCCGTGTTGCTGGCCTCTGAGTTAGGCGCCAAAGTAGGCCGTCCGTACCAGATCAACGAGGGCGGCAATGGCGGCCCGCAACCCATGTACTATGCCAAAACGGCCATGCGTGAAATGTCCATGGATGCCGGCGGCCCCACCCTCGCCCTGGGCGAAATCATTGTCTCTTCTGTGGTAGAGGTGAGTTTTCTGCTGGAGTAAGCCCTTCTTGGTTACCTGAAATGATTCTTGGCAAGAGGTAAAATTCCAAAAGAGCGCTTGCTTTTGCGGGGTTGCCCCAGTTGGTATCTTCCAGGAAAGGAGGTTTATTTTTGGGCCTGCATTTTTAATATTGCCGTTTTAAGCCTGTTTTTGCTGAAACAGGCCTAAAACGGCAACGCCAAACCTAAATTACCCGTCAAGGAATTATTCTGTTTTTTTGGGTACATTTGAAAATTATGAAGGAACCCGCATTTTTTCTGGAGGGGACACCTGTTTACCTGGTGCAAACCATTGAGGCATTGCAAGCGGCAGCGGCTCACTTAAGCCAGCGGCCAGAACTTGCCCTAGACCTGGAGTTTGACCAGCACCACTATACGTATGGCTTTACGCTCTGCCTGATTCAGATTTCAGACGCAGACGCCTGCTTTATCATAGATCCTTTTCCTCTGGATGACCTGCAGCCCCTGTGGGATGTGTTGGAGAACCCGGCCATTGTCAAGATCTTCCACCATGCCAACAATGACCTCATGCTCCTGAGCATGCTGGGCTGCCAGGTGCGCACGCTGGTAGACACCGCCGTGGCGGCCAAGGTGCTGAACCATTCCAAGGCCGCCCTGGGAACCTTGCTGGAAGAGGAACTGGGGCTGCAGCTGGACAAGTCACAGCAGATGAGTAACTGGAACCAGCGGCCGCTAACCCAGCGCCAGCTGGAGTATGCCGCCCAGGATGTGCTGTACCTGCACCGGCTCAAAAATGCCATGGTGGCCAAGATTGAGGACCTGGGCCGTAAACACTGGCTAGCCGAGGAAGACCAGTTGCTGGAGTCTATCACGTACGTAGAGTTGGAAGACCCGCACCTGAGAATCAAGTTCCCGCAGCGGCTCACGTTTCTGCAGCAATTCATTCTCAAGCCCATCTATGATTTCAGGGACCAGCTGGCCCAGAAATGGAACCTGCCGGCCGGGCAAATCATCAATACCCACGCCTTAATGCAACTGCTCAGCAACCCAGAGCAGGATATCAATGCCTGGCTTTACCACACCAGAGGTATTCATGGGCGGCTGCAACATGACCGCTTTGAGGAGCAGATTCAGCGTATTGTGGCCGGGTCCTTAAAAGAAGCCCAGAAACGCAAGATCCCTAACCGGTTGCCGCCTAACCCGTACCCGGCCCGGCTCAAGACCCCTGAGACCGAAGCCCGCCGCGAGTTGCTGTGCACCGTGCAGCGGGCCCTAGTGGAAAAATACGGCGCCCATACCACGCCCATTCTCCTGGACCAAAGCACCATTACCCACTACAGCCAGACGGGTGAGCTGCTCATCAGTAAGAAATACGCGCGGGAGGTAGTGCAGGAAACGGCCCAGGAACTGAACATCAATTTGTAAGGGCAGCCGCCGCGCTGCCGTTTTTGCTTACCCTTTTATGCCTAAGAAGAGTCTTGAGTTTGGATTGTACTCCTGGTTTCCGGGGTACGGCTATTCCAATATTCACCCGGCCAACCGCCGGGAATTTGAGTTGCTGGAGCCGCACAACAAAGTGTTTGAGAAAGTGGGCGAGATGAACGGATGGCTGCTGCTGCGGTACTCAGATGAGGAATTCAAGGTGCGGCCAGACCATTTCGTACCCATTGACTGGTTGCCCTTTACCTTCGGGGAGTGGGTGCGGCCCGCCAACCAACCTACCGGCCCCGTGGCCGAGATCACCGATATCTATTGGAGCGTGCCCGAAGACGCCCCGTTCTTTGCCCTGCGCATAGGCAAGCAGAAGCTGGACGGTGTCTATCGCCAGGCCCAGCTTCGGCCCGCCTAAGCGCCTCCTCTCCTAGCAGCAACTGGGTTCTCCTTATTACAAGTTTTCAACCGGAGTGATCCAGCAAAGATTTGGAGAAGGTGTTTTCGTTTTATATATTGATCCTTGATTTAATAGCGGTTAAGGGTAAAAACCAGGCGTGAAGAAATTAAATTTACGGCCATGGTTTTCTTTTTTGCGTATACATCTCCCAACTAAAACCAACTTATAAGCACTATGAAAAAAGTAACCAGCGTAATGGCCGCAGCTGCCTTGGCATTAACCTTTGGCTTTGCTTCCTGCGAGTCAAAAACTGCTCAGAATGTAGAAAACACGGCAGAATCTGCTGCGGATGAGGTAGAGGCAGAAGCTGATTCAGCCTTTACTCCTACAGATACTATCACTGTGAAAGAAGAGCCGGTAAAAGACGGCGTAGCCGATAAAGTAGAGAACCAATAAGGCACCCTACGGTTTAAGAAAGCCCTTCTGGTGGAGTCATTTCTGCCAGAAGGGCTTTTTCTTTTTATATAGGTTTTAAGAATTAATTAAATTAATTTTTAGCATAGTTATATTAATTGTCAACAAGTTGTTATATTTGTCTCCCTCGTATGATAATTCTTTGATAGACCCTGCTTGTGAGAATCGCTTGTCAAACCTTGCCGTATGCAAATATCTATGTAGACACCAACCTGCAGGTGATACACGTGGAGTGGAGTGGACTAGTGCCAAGCTATATCTTCAGGCAAACGGTTACTACCGCACTAGAGCACATTCAACTGCGTGAGCTATACGGGTGTATCTATGACCTTACCAACCTAAAAAGCATTCAGCAACAGGACCAGGAGTGGCTGATGCATGATGTCTTGCCGCTTCTCTCCAACTCTACCTTGCGCCGGATTGCGTGCTTGGAGTCTCCTAACCAGATGGGCCAGTTAGACATGATAGACCTGGTGTACTGCGCTGGTCCTACCATCAACTTTAAGTTCCAGTATTTTGAAGACGTGGCCTCGGCCCTGGACTGGTTAGGCAAAGGCCAGAAGGCCGCCTCTAAATACAAAGTGGCCCAGGAACGCAGCATTATGCCTTTCGCCTAAAAGGCTACTACCAAATCTCCCTTTTCTTTTCTGTTTTAATTCTCCTTCGGGAAAGCGTAGTCCTCCAGGTACTGGTACTTGGGGCACAGTTTCCCGTTCTGGGCAATGGTGGCGTTACGCAAAACCCCTTCCTTGTCCTCATTGAACAAGTGAGGCAGCACCTTGTCAATCAACTGCCGGCTAAAATCACGTGACGCGTTTCTGGGCAGTTCGCAGGGCAGGTTGTCTACGGCCATCACGGTGATGTTTTTCTCTGAGCTATAGGCCGGTTCCAGTTCACCCGTCTCGGGGTTGTAGTCATAGGCGGGGTCTGCGATGGTAGACACGCGCTGGGTGCAGGGAATGGAACCGTCCACGTCGCAGGTGATATCGGCTATAGTATTGATCTTGAAATCGGGCTGGCGCATTTCTTCCTTGGTGAACAGAAGCGGGGCGGCCGGGTTCCAGTAGGCGCAGGCCATCAACAAATCGGTTACCTTAGCAAATTTGGAGAAGGTGGACTGGTACAGGTGCGGGTTCTGGTAAAAGTCCCTGGAGTCCCAGACCGCAACGTCGGGGCGGGCGTGGTAATCTGAGGAGCGCAGCTGCGTGAACACCGGCTCTGTGAATTCTTTGTACAGATAGTCAAACACGGGTACCTGCTTAATGCCCATTCTTTGCAGCACCTCTATCGCGCCTTGGGCCACCCGGCCGCCGCCGGTCACGGCAATCTTGATGCTGGGCAGGTTCTTCACCTTGAAAAACTCCTCCAGCATGTCTTCCATGTCCAGGCACTCATGGGCGGGCTTCAGGTGGAAGAGGTTCCATTTGCGGCCGTAGGTGAGCAGCCCGTTATAGGCGCCCACAATGCCGGCCCATCGGCCGAAGGCCACTTCCCGCTCGCCTTCTTTATTGGTGATGGTCTCATAGTCTATGAGCGTGATCTTTTTTTCCAGAATGGCTTGCAGCAGCTTTTGGTTATGCGGCTGCTTTTTGATAGTATGGGAGAAAAAGAAGTACGTCTTGTTGGGGATGAGCTGGGCAATGGGCACTTCCTTCACGCCAAACAGCACGTCACAGGTGCTCAGGTCTTCTTTGAGCGGAATGCCTAGGTCTGTGTATTCCTGGTCACTGAAGCAGCGCACCGGGCTGGGTTGCACCACCAGCTGGGCCTGCGGGAAGGTCTGCAGAATCTCCAGGCATTTCTTGGGCGTGAAGGGTACTCGTTTGTCTACCGGTACCTTGCCTTCACGCAATACGCCAATCTTTAGTCTTTTCATAGGGTGATCAAAAAGAAGCCGTGCGTAGCGTTTTAGGGCTACTTTCTTGAAAACAAGGCAGAAACGCCGCGGCGGGTTGCCTTGTGCGCAATTTAAGGGCTATGGCTGTAATAAGTGAATTTTAACCTGTACTTTTGTTAAATCAAATGGGCCAAACGTTTGTTACCTAACCAAACAGCCTTACATCTACCTAACTTACAGCTATAAATGATATTCAAAACCAAGCCTGCCGATATCTTTAAAGAGCGCCATAACGGCCCTGTGAAAGAACAGGTGCAGGAAATGCTGCAAACCATTGGAGCCTCATCCCTGGACCAACTTATTGACGAGACCGTACCCCCCGCCATTAGGTTAAAGAAGCCGTTGAACCTGCCCGCCCCGCTCACCGAGCGTGACTTCCTGCGCAAGTTCGGGCAGATTGCCAAGCAGAACAAACTCTACAAGTCGTACATCGGGCTGGGCTACCATGACACCATTTTGCCGCCGGTGATCCAGCGCAATATTCTGGAGAACCCGGGTTGGTACACCGCCTACACGCCCTACCAGGCCGAGATTGCCCAAGGCCGTTTGGAGGCCTTGATCAATTACCAGACCGTGATCATTGACCTAACCGGCATGGCCATTGCCAACGCGTCTCTGCTGGATGAGGCTACGGCTGCCGCCGAGGCCATGAACCTGCAGCATGCCCTGCGCAAAGGCAACCGCAAAAACGCCAACCGCTACTTTGTCTCTGACCAGGTATTGCCGCAGACCATTGACGTATTGATCACCCGCGCCACGCCGCTGGGCATTGAACTGGTGCTAGGTGATCACCGCGAAGCCAACCTGCAGGATGAAACCCTGTTTGGCGCGCTGGTACAGTACCCCGGTGCCGACGGCGAGGTATTTGACTACACTGACTTTATCTCCCAGGCCCACGAGCAAAACCTGCTGGTAGCCGTGGCCGCCGACCTTTTGAGCTTAACGCTATTGAAATCCCCGGGTGAAATGGGAGCCGATGTAGTAGTTGGTTCTTCGCAGCGCTTTGGTATTCCTATGGGCTATGGCGGACCGCACGCCGGTTATTTTGCTACCAAAGACGAGTACAAGCGCTCTATCCCGGGCCGTATCATTGGTCTTTCTCAGGACGCGTTCGGGCAGAAAGCCTACCGCATGGCCCTGCAGACCCGTGAGCAGCACATCAGAAGAGAGAAAGCAACCTCTAACATCTGTACCGCGCAGGTATTGCTGGCCGTTATGGCCGGTATGTACGCCGTCTACCACGGCCCGCGCCGCCTGAAATACATTGGCCTCAACATCCATAGTTTGACGCAGATTCTGGAAAAAGAGCTCCAAAACCTGGGCTTTGATCAACTGAATGAAAACTACTTTGATACCCTGCAACTGCAGGTAGAAAGCGCTGAGCTGCAGCAAGCCATCCGCACCGAGGCCGAGGCCGCCCAGATGAACTTCCGCTATTACATTGAGAACAAAATTGGTATCTCCCTGCACCAGAACACCGACCTGGACGAGGTGAAGGATATATTGGCCGTTTTTGCGAAAGTGGCCGGAAAACAATCGTCTGCCCTGAACCTGGACGCTATTCCGGAGGAAACCGATATCACCTGGCCAGAAAGCCTGATCCGTACTTCGCCGTATTTGCAGCATGAGGTGTTCAACAAGTACCACTCTGAGAGCGAAATTCTGCGCTACATGAAGTACCTGGAGAACAAAGATTTCTCCTTAACGCATGGCATGATTCCGTTGGGCTCCTGCACCATGAAACTGAACGCCACCGCCGAGATGATTCCGGTGACCTGGCCAGAGATTGGACAGTTGCACCCCTTCGCCCCGGCAGACCAGACCAAAGGCTACACCCAAATCTTCAACGACCTGGAAGCGTGGTTGTGCGAGGTGACCGGTTTTGCGGCCATGAGCTTGCAGCCTAACTCAGGTGCCCAGGGCGAATACGCTGGTCTGATGGTGATCAGAGCCTACCATGAGGCCCGCGGCGACCATCACCGTACCATCTCTTTAATCCCGTCTTCGGCGCACGGCACCAACCCTGCCTCTGCCGTAATGGCCGGTATGAAAGTGGTGATTGTGAAGTGCGATGAGCGCGGTAACATTGACGTAGCTGATCTTAGAGCGAAAGCCGAAGAGCACAAAGACGACCTTTCTTGCCTGATGGTGACTTATCCGTCTACCCACGGCGTGTACGAAGAAAGCATTATTGAGATCTGCGAGATCATTCACCAGAACGGTGGCCGCGTGTACATGGACGGTGCCAACATGAACGCCCAGGTAGGCTTGACCTCCCCGGCTAACATTGGCGCTGATGTGTGTCACCTGAACCTGCACAAGACCTTCTGCATTCCGCACGGCGGCGGTGGACCAGGTGTAGGCCCTATTGGCGTGGTAGCGGACCTGGCTCCGTACCTGCCAGGCCACGCGGTGGTAGACTTGGGTAGACCAGAGGCCATCCATGCGGTGTCGGCGGCCCCTTGGGGAAGCGCCAGCATCCTGCCTATCTCCTATGCCTACATTGCGATGATGGGCGGCGAAGGGCTGACCGAGGCCACTAAAATGGCTATCCTGAACGCCAACTACATCAAGGCGCGCCTGGAAGAGCATTATCCGGTATTGTACGTTGGTTCCAAAGGCCGTTGCGCCCACGAGATGATCTTAGACTGCCGCGCCTTCAAGAAAGCCGGCGTAGAGGTAGAAGACATTGCCAAGCGTCTGATGGACTACGGTTTCCATGCGCCTACCGTGTCTTTCCCGGTAGCGGGCACGCTCATGGTGGAGCCCACCGAGAGTGAGAGCAAAGACGAGCTGGACCGTTTCTGCGAGGCCATGATTTCTATCAGAGAGGAGATCAGAGAGGTAGAGGAAGGCAAAGCCGACCAGAAAAACAACCTGCTTAAAAACGCGCCGCACCCGGCCCATGTGGTCTTGATTGAGGACTGGACGTTGCCTTACACCCGTGAGCGCGCCGTGTACCCTAACCAGAATACCCGTACCGCCAAGTTCTGGCCAACCGTGAGCCGCATAGACAGCGCCTACGGCGACCGTAACCTAATTTGCAGCTGTGCGCCTATTGAGGCCTACAATGAGCAAGGCGAGGAAATGAAAGCCGTATAATCTGTAACTTAATACTTGTAGCAAAGCGCCTGCGGAAACCCTGCAGGCGCTTTTGTTTTGAGCCTGTTTTCCGGAAAATAGGCCCAAAACAGGCAATGGCGCATGGTTAACTGTTCAGGATTGTCTGCCTAATGGTAGGTCGTTACTATTTACCTAAAGACCTCTATGCCGGCTTCAATATTTATCATATCCAGTGAGTTTGAGGCTGGCGCCTCATTGAAGTTGTAAACTTCAGCCCATTTTAGGTCCAAGTTGAAAACTTGAACCAGAGAAAATTGAGAGGTAACGGACCTGCCTATAAACCGAGAGGTTATGGCCCGCCGGTAACGTTTTAAGCACGTTTTCCAGAAAACGGCCCTAAAACAGAAGCGCCACCCCATTGGGGTGGCGCTTCTGTTTTTACGAATGGAATAAGATTACTTGATCTTAAACTCGGTCCTTCTGTTCTGCTGGTGTTGGTCTTCGGTGCATTCCACGCCATCGGCGCAGCCGTTGACCAGGACCGTCTCCCCATAGCCTTTCCAGGTGAGGCGGTTGCGGGAAATGCCCTGGGTGACCAGGTACTCCACGGCAGATTGCGCGCGGCGCTCAGAAAGCACTTGGTTATAGCCTAAACCTTCGCGGCTGTCTGTGTGGGAGCCCAACTCGATCTTGATGCTGGGGTTGTCTTTGAGCATCTGTACCAGTTTATCCAGCTCCTTGGCGGCGTCTGGCCTGATGTCCCATTTGTCAAGGTCATAGTAGATGTTGTCCATGGCGATGGCCTGGTTTTTCTGGCTCTTGTCAAAGATGAGCGTCACGCGGGTGGTGTCCGCTAGTTTCACGGTGTCAATCTTCACCAGCGCAGACTGCGTCAGGAAACCATATTTATCGCCTACCAGGTTATAGGTGGTACCTTTCTGCACGCCAAACTTATACTCGCCGTTGCGGTCTGAGAAGGCCACGGTAGAGTCCTGGGTGTTCTGCGGCGTCAGTTTCAGGCGTACATCGGTGAGGGGTTGGTTGATGCTGCGTTTGCCTTTCACCTGTACCCGCTCCAGAGTGGTCACGAACAAAACGGCGTTGCTCAGCAGTTTAAAGGAATAGATGTCATCGGTGCCGTTGTTGCTGTCGCGGTTAGAGGAAAGGTAACCGGACTGGGCATTGGTAGCGCCGCGCATGAACACCATGCCAAAATCGTCTTTAGGCGAATTCACTGGCGCGTACAGGTTCTCCGGTTTGCTCCAGGTGGCTCGGCTGCCTCTGGTCTTGAACACATCCAGGCCCCCAAAGCCGGGGTGGGAGTCTGAGGAGAAGTACAGGTTGCCGTTCTGGTCAAAGCCCGGGAACATCTCTTTGCCCACGGTGTTGACCATGTTGCCTGCGTTCATAGGCTTTCCCCAGGAGCCGTCTGGCTGCAGTTCGGCATAATAGATATCAGTGTCGCCGTAGCCGCCGGGTTGGTCTGAGACAAAGTACAGCACCTGTCCGTCAGGGGAAAGGGCCGGGTGTCCCACACTGTATTCCTCTACCTTGTTATAGGCAAAGGGCTTCACGTCTGACCAGGAAGATCCATCGCGGCGCGCTGAGAAGATCTCCAGGCGGTTCACATAGTCACTGGAAAGGGCTTTCTTTACCCAACTGGTAGGGTCTACGTTAATGTCTTTCTGCTTTTTCTCCACCATGTGGGTGCGGGTGAAATACATGGTGGTGTTGGCGCTGTCCAGCACGGCGGGGCCGTCATGGTAGATAGAGTTCAGGGTAGAGCCGGCAATCACCGGCATCTGCCAGGTGCTGTCTGCGTTGCGCTGGGCGTAGAACATCTGCAGATACGGGCGGCCGGTCCAGCCGTAAGTGCCAGCGTCAATGTCTTTGTTGCTGCTCACGTTGCCACCCCGGTCTGAGGTGAACAAGATTCCCTGGTCATACACGGTAGGGCTGAAATCGGCGTTGCCGGAATTGATAGCAGTTTCATTCACCACAATAGCGGAGGCGGGTTCTTCCAGCAGCTTGAGCGCGGCGTCAGAGGCCTGGGCCTTGGCATTGGCTTTGGCGGCCTCGGCGGGCACCTTCATGGCGTAATTCTGGTACTGGGTCTTGGCCTCAAAGTACTTGCCGTTGCTTCTCAGGGCCTCAGCGAAGTAGTACATATTGATAGGGTCTGCCTCGGGCATGGCCACCACTTTGGCGTACCATTCCTCGGCCTCCTTGGTGCGGCCGGTCAGGCGGTAGGCATCTGCCAGTCGCTGGGCGCCTTTCAGGTCCGGGGTCTTCTCAGAAAATACCTCCTGGTATTCTTCAATAGCCAGGGAGTAGTCATAGTTCTCGTACAGTCGGTCCGCTTTGCGGGTGGTCTGGCAGCCGCCTAAGGCTAAGCTACCGGCAAGAAATGTAAGTAAAAGCGATTTGTATATAGTAGACATAAGCTGCGTCAGGTTAAAATTAGAAATACCGCGGGGTAACCATTTTGGTAGGTTCCTTCTTCAGGAAGCTATAGCCAACAGATATTTCATGGGTGCTCAGGTCATTCAGGTTGCCGTGCAGCGTAAAGTCATAGGCATAGCCCAAGCGCATGCGCTTGGTCACAAACAGCTCGGCCATGGCCACTAACGCATCTTTGGAGCTCAGGCCTTTGGCCTCAAAGTCATTCTTGAAGATGTTCATGGCCGTACGGTAGCTGGCGCCCAGCCAGATGCGCTCGCCAAACAGGAAGAAAGCGTTGAAGTCTACGTTGGTAGGGCCGTCAAAATTCTCCTTGAGCATAATGCTGGGTTTCACCTTGATGTTATGGCTGATGTCTGCCACGTACCCAATGTTGAAGAAGTAATGGCGCTCCGGGTCATAGTTGATGTCTTTGTCAATGCCCAATAAATCGGTCACGGAAACGCCCGCGTAGAAACGCTCTGTGTGGTAGAAGATACCGGCCTTCAAGCTGGGGCTCCAGGTGGTTTCCTTCTGGGCAGCTATTACTGCGGGGTCCATTTGGTCATTGCCGGTGATCAGCTTGGAGCCGTCAACGGCAAAGTGGGAAATGCCCGCGGCCAAGCCGAAGGAAAGGATGCCCGTCTCGCTTACCGGTAACTTCACGGCGGCGTCTACCTCAAGGTTCTTGCGGTTCTGCGCGAAAATCTCATCGCGGGTGGCATGGAAGCCAAGGCCTATGCGTTCGTTTTTGGTAAGCCCGTCAATACTGAAGGTCTGGGTGTTGGGAGCGCCTTTAAGGCCGGTCCACTGCGTGCGGTGGAAGGCGTTCAAGGTAAGGGTTTCCTTGCTGCCGGCGTAGGCCGGGTTGATCACCAGTTGGTTGAAAATATACTGGGAAAACTGTGACCGGTGTTGTGCCCAACTGCTGGCCGTGGAGGCCAGCAGGGTGAGCATTACTATTATAATTCGTTTCATTTCTACTGGGAATTAATGTTTTGGAAAATGGCAGACGCTTAGCGTACTACCTGCACCGGACCTCTGAATACCTGGTCTTTGCCGTCACAGCCTCTCACGCGCAACACGTAGAAGTAGGTGGCTTCCTCTAGGCCGGTGGCCATCCAGTTATTCCTGTAATTTTTGGTCTTGAAGATCTCGTTGCCCCAACGGTTGTAGACGGTCAGGTCATTGTCCGGGAAGTTCAACAGGTTCCGGATGACGAAGCTGTCATTGATGCCGTCGCCGTTCGGGCTGAACACCGTAGGGATCACAATTTCAGTACCTGCGTCTGCGGCTCTTACCTCTACAGAGGCGGCTGCGCTTGGGCAGGTAGACCCGGTGGCGTTGCTGGCGGTCACGGTTAAGGTGCCTACCGCATTGGCGTTGGTAGCTTTCAGGGTTACAGACGTACCGGTCATGGTAGTGCTGTTGTCTGTGAAGGTGAAGCCGGCCGGGGCCGTCCAGGTGTAGGTAACACCGGCAGTTGGGTTAGAGATGCTGTAGGTTAAGCCTGTGCATGGCCCGCTGTTGTCTACAATGACCGGAGTAGCTGGTGCCGCGCCCGGAGTCACGTCTGGGGTTGAAGCAGTGGCCGTTCCGCAAGGATTGGAAGCCACTACCGTTACTTTACCTAGGCCAGTGCCTGCTTTCACTTGCACGGTGGTGCCGGTGGCAGCACTGATTCTTTCCCAGCCGGTGCCGGTTACGGTCCAGGTATAGGTAACGCCTGCCTCTGGTTGGGCTATGCTGTACTGGTAGGTAGCTCCGGCACAAAGTGCGGTGGCGGGGCTGGTGATAACCGGGGTGGCCGGGGCCGCTCTCACGATCAACTCAATAGGGAAGGCCTGGCTGTTCTGGCAGTTTCCGGTGGTTACCGCCACCACGGTTAAGGCATAGGTGCCTGGGGCCGTATTGGCACCTGCTCTAATAGTAAAGCCAGTGAGCGACTGTGATTCAATGGTCAAGCCGCTGTTCATCGGTACTACTATGGCCAGGTTGGTAACCCCCGCTGATACATTGCTTACCGTGTAGGTAACGCTACCGCCGGTGCATACTTCCTGGGCACCTACCACGTTTGGACGCGCTGGGCGCACGCAGATGGTAGCCTGGTCAGTGCCGCCGCCGTTGCCAATCACGGCAATGTTGGTGATCTCGCCAATAGCGGTGGTTTTGGCGGTAAGGCGTAAGGTGGCCGTTTGGTTGGCCGGTAAGGTGCCAATGGTCCAGATGCCGGTGTTGGCGTCATAGGTGCCACGGTCGGCGTCTGCCGGTGGAACAAAGGTCAGGCCCGCTGGAAGTTTGTCTTCCACAGTGACATTGGTCGCGTCAGCAGCCCCGGAATTGGTTACTCTAATGGTGTAGATGACATTGTCGCCAATAACGAAGGTAGAGCCGTTGGCGGTTTTGGTGATGCTGAGGTTGGCCGTGCCGGTTCCGCCGCCACCTCCTCCTCCACCACTTGAGCCGATAGGTTCTGGTAAGGAGATGTTATTGTTATTGAGAGTGATATCACCGGAGGTGGAAAGCACGCGGCCTACCAGGGTGGTGCAAAGGCTCAACAGGGCATTGTTCTGAGCGATGATATTGCCACTTAAGGTAGAGGGAGTTCCAATAAGGCCTCCGGTGCCTATGGTCACGTTACCGGTTACTCTAAAGAAGACGTTATTGGGGTTGGCGTTGATCACGTTAATGGCAGAGCCTGCGTCAATGACCAGATCTCCGTTCACCTGAATAATGAAAACGGAGCCGGGGTTGCTCTGGCCGTCAAACTTCAGGCGGCCGCTAATGCGGGCATTGCCGTCAAAACGGTACACGCCTCTGGTAAGGGTGGTGCCGCGTACGGCAGCCTCACTGGGGATAAAGCCGGCGCCTAAGGTTTGGCCGGTAAGGTTCTGGGTGGGGGTGAACTGGGCTAATTCATTGTAGACCCGCACAACATCAGATTTGGCGGTGGCTGCTGCCACAGTGCCGCGCTCAGTGTCTCCTAAGACTATGCCGGTAGGGAAACCGGTCACTAAAAGCCCTGGCGATGTGCCCAGGTCTCCGTAGATAATACTGCTGCCGGTGCTGTTAACCGCATTACTTCCCAGTACCGCAAACTCGCCGGCCATTCCTAAAGAAGGGGCGGTTAATGTCTGCGCATAGGTAGTGGAGGAAATAGCAAACAAAGCTGCTATTACGAGTAAAAGTTTATTCATGTGAGGTGAAAAAGGAGGGTGTGATGACTGTAATCTTAAATATTCCTATATATGAATGAATCCTGTGCATGTACTTGCCTTTCTTATAAAGGTTTTGCCTTGTTAGAAAGATGCAAAATAAGAGGCGGGTGGGAGGGCGTGAATTCTTACGAGGGAAAGAGAATTACAGGGTGGACTTATGGACTTTTGATCATAATAAATGGGTTTGCATGCTAGTGAATCATTGCATGACTGTGCAAGGTAGGTGGAAATGAGAAAGCAAACCAATTTATTATTCGTTTATAAGTATCATAGTGGCTCTGGAGTGCTGTTTGTAATTTTATTCTTTTTGTGCAAAAATTTGGTTCTACGTAAAATCATGAAAAGTTAATATATAGTACAAATACGATGGAAATAGTTCAAAAAAGTAGGCATAGAAAAGCCCCTCTGGTAGGAGGGGCTTTTCTATGCCTACTTTTTTGAAAAGAGCTAAAATCTATACGTGCACGTGGCGCTCAGCGTGGTAAGAGGACCGCACCAAGGGACCAGACTCCACGTACTTGAGGCCGCGGCGCAAACCTTCTTCTTTGTAGTGGGCGAACAGGTCCGGGTGAATGAACTCGGCTACCTCCAGGTGCATTTTGGTGGGTTGCAGGTACTGGCCCAGCGTCAGGATGTCCAGGCCGACGGCTGCTAAGTCATCCATGGCTTCATACACTTGCTCCTGCGTTTCTCCCAGCCCTAGCATGATGCCGGTCTTGGTGCGCTTGCCGTATTCTTTGATGCGTCTGAGTTGCTCCATGCTACGGTCATACTTCGCCTGGGGCCTTACCTGGCGGTACAGGTTTTTTACGGTCTCAATGTTATGCGATACCACTTCCTGGCCCGCGGAGATCATCACCTCCAGGGCTTCCCAGTTCGCTTTCACGTCTGGGATAAGGGTTTCAATGGTGGTCTCCGGCGAAAGCTGCTTGATAAGGGCAATGGTCTCATGCCAAACGGCAGCGCCGCGGTCCTTGAGCTCGTCACGGTTCACCGAGGTGATGACCGCATGTTTCACGCCCATGAGTTGAATGGCTTCCGCTACGCGGCGGGGTTCGTCCAGGTCATATTCAGTGGGGCGGCCCGTGGCCACGGCGCAGAAAGAGCACGATCGGGTACAAACGTTGCCCAGAATCATGAACGTGGCCGTGCCGGCTCCCCAGCACTCCCCCATGTTCGGGCAATTTCCGCTTTCGCAGATGGTGTGTAGTTTATAGGTGTCTACCAGTTGTCTGACTTTGGCGTATTCTTTGCCCACCGGCAGTTTTACGCGCAGCCAATCTGGCTTACGGGGTTTAGTTTGAGCTTCAGCGGGTTGTATAACCGGCAGTGCAATCAATTGATCCATGTCGCAAAGGTACTAAGTGAGGAGCGGATAGACAAAAAACAGCCGGACAGGAGGGATCGTTCAACGGCGGCGACCATAATACAGGGTCAGGTAAACGGAAAGGAAAGTGTTGTTATTAGACGCCTGCGGAATAATGTCCAGCTTGCCAGCGAAGGCCTCATAGAGTAGGCCCACCTCAATACCGGTTACGCTTTCCATGTAGCGGCCGTACTCAAAGCTGACGCCCGCCTTGGCGTTGGCGCCTACCCTGAAATGCGGTTCGGCAAGGCCGGTGAACACCCCAGAACTGCCTAATATGTGCGTGTCTGGCTGGGTATGGACTCTGGGGTCATATTGCTCCGTGCGGATGTCTGAGGGGCCAATGGGCTGCCGGTTCACGTCATAGGGCGTGTAGTCATACTGAATGTAATAGGGCGCCAGAATACCAATGGAAGGGCCCGCGGCCACTACGCCGTTCACCTGCACGCCAGACTCGGCGGCTTTTCTAAAGAAAGTGTATTCACGGCCGTACTGCGGGCGCAGCACAAACAGGTAATTGCTTTTGCCTTTAATGTAGGTGCCGCCGGTATAGGGGTTTTGGTAGCGTATTTCTTTGGGGTGCTTTACCTCTACGCCCTCCAGGGCCCAGAACTGGTACCATTTGCCGCCCATGTGGTACACCTGTTTGATCATAGCCCCACCTAAGAGGCCGCCGTTTGAGTTGAAGTTAAGGCCGTAGGTGAATTCTCTGGAATAGCCTTCCTCTTCTTCTGCGGTCTGCGCCATGGCCAGGCCCACAGGAAGAAAGCTCACCAGCACCAGCACAAGTAGGAATCTGCGCACAGGATAGAAGGCTAAGTTTCGTTTAAAAGTAAGTAACTTTACAGGCACCTGCAAATCTTAAAAAGTACGACAATGAGTTCAATGACGCTAACATATTCTGGCCAGCTCAGAACCCAGGGAACCCACGTGGCCTCTGGTAATACGGTAATCACAGATGCGCCTCTTGACAATAACGGCCGGGGGGAAGCCTACTCGCCAACAGATCTGGTGTGCAGCGCCCTGGGCAGCTGTATGATGACCATTATGGGCATTGTGGCCGAACGCAACGCCATTGACCTGACTGGCATGCATATGGCCATCACCAAAAAAATGGCCGCAGACCCACGGCGCATCGCTGAGATTGTGCTGGAGGTGCAAATGCCCGCCAGAATTTTTTCAGACAAAGAAAAGGCCCTGCTGGAAAATGCCGCCCGTACCTGCCCGGTGGCCCTGAGCCTGCACCCAGACACTACCCAAACCGTTACATTTCTGTACGCGTAACGCTGATATAGAACGTAATAAACAGACTATTAGATATAGTAAAATCCCGTTTTAGGCACGTTTTCAGAAAACAAGGCCTAAAACGGGATTTCTTCTTTCTACCCTAAACAGAGCGCTTCTTTACCTCCTGCAGGTTAATGCTCAAATGGGACCCGTGGTAGTGGCACTGACCGTCTTTGATGAGCAACAGCTGCGGCGACTCATGGCGTACTTCAAATACCTGGGCTATTTCATTGGAGATGGGCCGGTTGGCAATAAGGTCCAGGTAATAGGGTTTCACTTGGCCCAGGTCTGCGTCTGCCCACTGGCGCTCCAGGCGGCTTTTGGCCGTGGCGCTAATGGAACAGTGGGTGCTGTGCTTGAAGATGACCACCGGTTGCTCCTTAGACTCTTCTTTTATCTGGGTGAGTTGATCTATACTGGTTAAATGATGCCACTGCATAGTAATCTGGGTAAAAGTAAGCTGGTAAATTTAGTTTCCTCTGGCCCTGGCCGGCGCGCCTTTTTTGGAGAACCACTTGGTTTTTACCATGGCGGTGCCATCTTCATTGATGGGCATTTCCTCCTTTTTCTTGGTCTTCTTCATCTTGCGGCCCGTCTCACCATTGCGGAAGTTGTACGCATGAACGTTAAGATGTGATTCATCATAATCTGAAGTAACCTTTTTGGCGTCTTTAAGGCTGTTTTTGACTTCCTTTTTCTGCTGGCTGCGGGTAAGGTAGCCTGTTTGGGCGGCAGCGGGGGAAGAGGCCAGGATTAACACAGCCAGAATAACGGTGAGGGAAAGCGATAGTAAAGCGTGTTTCATTTTAGTCCTACTCGTTCTAGTAAACTTCTTTTCCGTTTGGGGACCGGTATAAAGGTTTTCTTTTTGGTAAGCAGTCCCTTTTTATTGAAATCCATGTCACGACCTCCCAGGTCGCGGCCTTCGTTGGCCTGGTCCTCAGGAGTAGGTTCGCTTTTCTTGCCTAACCCTAAGAGGGAGAACTTCTTCTTCCCGGACACATCTGGGCAGGCAATTCTGGAGGAGTTACATCCTTCCAGAGCAAGGCTCACCACCAGAACCCACAACACCAAAGCAAACCTTTTCTTCATGATTGGTAAATCAACTAACTGTATACGAGGACTAAACAATATTGGCTGCTGGTTTCTGTTTTGGGCCTGTTTTGTTGAAAACAGGCCCAAAACAGAAAGGCTGGCCGTTTTACTAAAAGCTTAAAAGCGCTTCTACTTTCTCGCGCAGGCGTTTCACGGGCAGGAACTCCTGCTCCAACGGAGGGGCGAACGGAATGGCGGTGTCCAGGCTGCCTACCCGTATCACCGGGCCATCCAGCTGCGTGAAGCAGTTCTCAGAGATCCAGGCGGCAATCTCGGCGCCAATGCCGCCGGTGAGCGTGTCTTCATGCAGCACAATCACGCGGCCGGTTTTGTGCACGGTCTGGCGCACGGCCTCCTTGTCCCATGGCAGCAGGGTGCGCAGGTCCAGCACATCGGCGCTCACGTCTGGCATGGTCTGCAGGAGCTGCTTGGCCCAGTGCACGCCCATGCCGTAGGTGATGATGGAGAAGTCGGTGCCTTCCTGCACCAGGCGGGCACGCCCGATTTCCAGGGTGTAGTAATCGTCCGGAACAGGCTCGGCAATGGAGCGGTACAGCAGCTTATGCTCAAAGAACATGACTGGGTTAGGGTCTTCAATGGAGGCGTTTAGCAGGCCCTTGGCGTCATAGGGCGTTGACGGGTACACAATCTTGAGGCCGGGCGTGTGGAAAAACCAGGCCTCGTTGCTCTGCGAGTGGAACGGACCTGCCGCGGCGCCTGCGCCGGTAGGCATGCGCACCACCACATCGGCGTTCTGGCCCCAGCGGTAATGGCTCTTGGCCAGGTTATTCACGATCTGGTTAAAGCCGGCGGTCACAAAGTCAGCGAACTGCATCTCTACCACCGCTTTCTTTTTCTTGATGGACATGCCCAGGCCAATGCCCAGGATGGCGCTCTCGCACAGTGGTGTATTACGGATGCGTTCCTTCCCAAACTTCTCCACGAAGCCCTCGGTCACCTTGAACACCCCGCCGTACTCGGCTATGTCCTGGCCCATGATCACCAGCTCTGGGTAGCGCTCCAGGCTCTGGCGCAGGGCGTCTGAGATGGCGTCTACGTAGCGGCGTTCGGTGCGGCTGGTGTCTTTGGGTTTGATCTCCGTCTGGATGAACGGCTGGTACATGTCGGCAATCTCTTCCTTCACGTCTGGGGTAGGCATGGGCGTGTTGTGGGCAATCTCCAGCCCGCGCTCAATCTCCTCCTTGAACTCCTCCCTAATGGCGGCCATGGACTTTGGCGTAAGCACCTTCTCGTCCAGCAGGTATTTCTCAAAGTTCTCTACCGGGTCTTTCTTGCTCCAGCGCTCAAACAGCTCCTGCGGCACGTACTTGGTGCCCGAGGCTTCCTCATGGCCGCGCATCCTGAACGTCATGGCCTCAATGAGCATGGGGCGCGGGTTCTTTCTGATGCTGTAGGCCGCCTGGCGCACGGTGTCATAGACTTCCAGCACGTTGTTGCCGTCTATCTGCAGGGCATCAATGCCGTAGGCGGGGCCTTTGTCTATGAAGTACTGGCACTTGAACTGCTCGTTGCTGGGCGTGGAAAGGCCGTAGCCGTTGTTTTCTATAATGAAGATAACGGGCAGGCCCCACACGGCGGCTACGTTCAACGCCTCATGAAAATCGCCTTCGCTGGCGCCGCCGTCACCGCTGTACACCAGGGTTACTTTCTCGCGCTTATCCAGCATCTCGGCCAGGGCAATACCATCGGCCACAGCTAGCTGCGGGCCCAGGTGGGAAATCATGCCCACAATGTGGTGTTCGTTGGTGCCGAAGTGGAAGGACCGGTCTCTGCCTTTGGTAAAACCGGTGCGCTTGCCCTGGAACTGCGCGAAAAGACGGTCCAGGGGAATCTGGCGGCAGGTGAACACGCCCAGGTTGCGGTGCAGGGGAAGGATGTATTCGTCCTCGTCCAGGGCCAGGGTGGAGCCCACCGAGATGGCTTCCTGGCCGATGCCCGAGAACCACTTGCTTACTTTGCCCTGACGCAGCAGAATGAGCATTTTTTCCTCAATCATGCGGGGCTTGAGAATGCCGCGGTACAGGTGCAGCAGGTCGTCGTCGGTGTATTCTTTGCGGTTAAATTTCATGGTCTTCGCGGTTGGGGCGAGTCGTAAATTTAGCGCAATAGCCCATGTGTAGGAAGGATTGCCCCGGTTATTTTTACTTTTCGCGTTTTAGGCCTGTTTTACCCAAATCAGGTGAAAAACGAACCGAAACCGCCCTTTGGTCTGCCTTGCCCCGTCAGTTACCTTATTTTAAAGCGGGGAAAGCGTGAAAATTACCTTCTTCGGTACAAGCCCCAGGCATAAGCGTGGCGCAAGAAGCTGGTGGAAAGTAGGTATAGAGACGGACTGTAAAAAGGGGAAAGAATAAGAAGTAGAAGATGGGTCAACGTGTAGAAAAAACTGTTCCCAAAGCAAAGACCCTTTTACGTAAATAGCCCCGCTCCCTCTCCATGGAAAGGCAACGGGGCTATTGTTTTAGCAGGTTGGTCTTCTTTATTTCACGGCCTTGACAATGGCTTCGGTCTGTTCATTGGAAGGCGTCATGTTAAAGCTGAGCACGTTTATTTTCCAGGAATCGCCTACTTTGGTTAAGTGGCTCACCAGTCGCCACGGAATGTTGGGGGTGTAGACATTCATCTTGAATTGCTCTACCACGGTGGCCGAGGTGCCATCTCTGTCTATTACTATTTTGCGGATTTCTATTTTATGGTCTTTGAGGTTAATAGTAGAGTCTACGAACATCTGGTTGATCTGCTCTACATACTGCTTCTTGTCAAACAACTCCTTGGGGTCGGTGCCGGCAAACAAACCGTCTTCGGCCAGCAGACTAGTCATCGCTGAGGCATTCTTGCTTACCAATGAGGCATGGAACTTGTCCATCAGTTCTGTGACACTGGCTTCAGAGGTTGTAGCATCCACGGGGGCTTGCTCTGTGGTTTGCTTGTTGCAGCCTGTTGCGGCCAGCGCCATGACCACTATCATACTTAGAAAGAAGTTTTTCATAAAAGCCATTATTTAAGGATTTAAATTATTTTTAATAGGAGTATTTATATTAATGATAACGGTTGATATTCCTGGAAGTTCACTTGTGGGAAGCAGCTTGCTGGGGAGCCTGGGTAAGCTGAAGAATTGGGGAAAGCTGCGGGCGGAGGGAAGCTCTTATTTCTACCGGCAACTTTACTTTTCAAACTGGGTTTGCGTACATTCGTACACTGTCTCTGCCTATCAACAAGAGGTGGTGCCTTAGATTATGATCCAATTCCAAGAATTTACCTTAGAGAATGGCCTGCGCTGTATTGTGCACGAAGACCCTACCACACCGCTGGCGGTGCTCAACGTGCTCTATAATGTAGGCTCCCGCGATGAGGCCGAAACCCACACTGGGTTTGCGCACTTGTTTGAGCACCTTATGTTCAGCGGTTCGGTGAACATTCCTAGCTATGATGAGCCCCTGCAGCAGGCCGGTGGCGAGAACAACGCCTTCACCTCTCCAGATATCACCAACTACTACCTCACTGTGCCGGCCCAAAACATAGAGACCGGCTTCTGGCTGGAGTCTGACCGCATGCTTAACCTGGCATTCAGTGAGAACGGCCTGGAAGTGCAGCGCAAGGTGGTGGTAGAGGAATTCAAGCAGAACTACCTTAACCAGCCGTACGGCGATGTGTGGCTCAAACTTCGGCCGTTGGCCTACCAGAACCACCCGTACAAGTGGGCCACCATTGGCAAAGAAATCAGCCATATTGAGAATGCCGTGATGGATGA
This sequence comes from Rufibacter radiotolerans, assembly GCF_001078055.1. NCBI lineage: Bacteria > Pseudomonadati > Bacteroidota > Cytophagia > Cytophagales > Hymenobacteraceae > Rufibacter > Rufibacter radiotolerans. The sequence goes on from NZ_CP010777.1 coordinate 4,681,093, forward strand.
CGTGCGGGCCTTCTTCAAGAAGCACTACTCCCCGGCCAACGCCATTCTGGTAGTGGCCGGCAACATCACCTTTGCCCGCGCCAAAGAGTTAACCGAAAAGTGGTTCGGTCCGATACCGGGTGGTGTCCGCTATGAGCGCCAGTTGCCCGTAGAGCCGCGCCAGACGCAGGCCCGTCTTTTAGAGGTGGAAGCCGAGGTGCCCCTCACCGCCCTTTACAAAACCTACCACATGCCCGCCCGCACCAGTCCCGACTATTATGCCGCTGACCTGCTGAGCGACGTGCTGGGCCGCGGCGATTCGTCCAGGCTGTACAATGAGCTGGTGAAAGAGCAGAAGCTGTTCAACTCCATCTCGGCGTTTGTGACCGGTTCCATGGAGCCTGGGCTGCTGATCATCCAGGGCAAACTGAACGTGGGCGTAGATCCGCAGGCCGCCAACGCCGCCGTAGAAGCCATTGTGGCCAAGGTACGCCAGGAACATATCTCAGACGAGGAACTGCAAAAGGTGAAAAACCAGGCCGAGACCTCTATTGTCTTCTCAGAGATTGAGCTCCTGAACCGCGCCATGAACCTGGCTGTGGGCAAACTGATGGGCAACCCTAACCACGTGAACGAGGAAGGCGCATTGGTACAGGCCGTCACCTCCTTAGACATCTACAACCAGGCGCAGGAAATCCTCAGGTCAGACAACTGCTCCACGTTGATTTACCGGGCCGTTCCCGGCAAAGAAACCCAGGAGGAACTGGAAGAAGTGCAGGACGAAATCTAAGTTCTGTTTAGGGGTCGTTTTCCGGAAAACGGCCCCTAAACAGAAAGTAACTTTGGGAGAAATACTTAGGTGGTACTTTTTAACTTCCAAAAACCTACCGCCCTTGTTGGTGTTCTAACCAACAAGCGAAGACACAGCTCAATTGGTAAAGACAGAAAAAAGAACACCATAACTATCGCGTAAGGATAGAGAAGGAAAGGTGGCTTAATTGGGGGCTTTCTTGTATAAGAACCCTACATGCTTGTTGGTTAGAACACCAACAAGGGCGGAAATGTGTTGGCGACTTAAAAGTTATGGAAGTAGAGAATCTGTATATTGGGAATTTGCAATTCACTCTGCTGTAATTCTCTGAAAAAACTAGAGCGTGGAATTTTAATTTTGAAGGCATAGCAACACTTCAAGTTGAATGCCTTTGGAGGATATTGAGGGAAGGCAAAATCAGATTTACTTCAAATGACCATGGCCAAAATTATGGTCATGTTGACGCATTAGATTTAACAGTAGAAATCCCAAAACTTATTGGTAGTGCTAGTCTTCTTCAAATAAATAGACACATATTAACAGGTGACTTAAATCTGATTTTTCGGAACAACTTCAAAATTGAGATTATAAATGATTCAAGCGGATTTGAAAATTGGAACCTCATCCTTGAGTCTACCAGGTATTTTGGGATAGTTCCGTTTTAAGGGTTATATCTAAAATCCAACATCTACATACTAACCTCTAACCATACATGAGCTTTCATATAAGAACCGGCTTCGGCTATGATGTGCACCAATTGCAGGAAGGGCTTGATTTCTGGCTGGGCGGTATCAAGGTGCCGCACACGCACGGGGCCCTGGGCCATTCAGACGCTGATGTTCTGACCCACGTGATCTGTGATGCCCTGCTGGGGGCCGCCAACCTGAGAGACATCGGGTTTCATTTCTCAGACAAAGACCCGCAGTACAAGGGCATTGACAGCAAGTTACTGCTGCGCGATGTGATGAAACTGATCCGGGAGAAGGGTTATGAAGTAGGCAACATTGACTCTACCATCTGCCTGCAGGAACCCAAGGTGAACCCGCACATACCGGCCATGAAAAGCTGCCTGGCCCAAGTGATGGAGATTTCGGAGGATGATCTTTCCATCAAGGCCACCACTACGGAGCAACTGGGTTTTGTGGGCAAGAAAGAAGGCGTGGCCGCGTATGCCACCGTGTTAATCTACCGGAAGTAACCCGCTCAAAAAGCAAAAGCCGTTTTGGCGCTGTTTTTGTGAAAATAGCCCCAAAACGGCTTTTGCTTGCGCATTCGCCAAATTTTGGTTAGCATTAAGGTCTTATTCCAGAACAACAAACAACTTTACATGAAAAAGCATTTGTACACGTTGGGCATGGCCGCCGCTTTTCTGTCGGCGTGCTCTTCGTCTCAAACCCCTTCTGCCTCGGGCAGCGCGGGTACTTCCACATCGGCCATGGCCAAAGTCGCGGCCGCTGCTGGGACCATGCTCGCTGATCCAACTAAATATGCCAATACCATTACGGCGGCAGACTTAGAGAAATACCTGCGGGTGTTGGCCTCAGATTCTTTGGAGGGCCGGGAAACCGGTGAGCGCGGGCAGAAAATGGCCGCTGACTACATCTCCAAGCACTTTAAGGCTAATGGCCTGGCAGGTCCGGTGAAAACCGGCGTCAACCCGTATTACCAAACCTTTGACCTTGAGAAAAGCAGTTGGGGTGATGGTCACGTGACCGTGGGCACCAAAAAGTTTACCATGGGCAAAGACTTCTTCGTGTCTGGCGCATCGCCGTACCAGCAAGAGGAAGCCGTGCAGGTGGTATTTGGCGGCTATGGCATTGATGACCCAAAGTACTCAGACTACACCAACTTAGATGTTGCCGGCAAAGCCGTAGTAGTGCTGTCAGGGGAACCCAAAAACGCTGCGGGTCAATACCTCATCAGTGGCACCGATAAAATGAGCACCTGGTCACAGGACATCCGTACCAAAGCGGCGGCGGCCACCAAGAAAGGCGCCAAAAGCGTGTTGGTGATCATGGGGTCTACTGAGGACGAGTTCAAGCAATTGACGTCGCGCTACGCGGGTATGTTAGCCCGTCCGTCTATTGGGTTTGGCGCTACGCCTACCCAGCCACGGGCAGCCAGTTTCTTCATCTCTCCGGCCATGGCGGCCGCTTTGCTGAACACCAAGGCAGATCAATTGCCTAAGTATAGCGCCTCCGTGGCCAAAGCCGGCAAAGCCGTAGCGTCACCGTACAAAGTGGCCACTAACGTGAAAATAATGACGGCGCGTAACAAACAGGCGCTCCCTACTGAGAACGTGCTAGGCTACATTGAAGGCACCGACCTGAAAGACCAATTGCTGGTGGTAAGCTCGCACTATGACCATGAAGGCATCAAGAACGGCGTGGTCTATAACGGCGCCAATGATGACGGTTCTGGTACCATGGCCGTGATGGAACTGGCTCAGGCCTTCGCCGAGGCCAAGAAAAACGGACATGGCCCGCGCCGCAGCATCCTGTTCCTGACCGTTACCGGCGAAGAGAAAGGCCTGCTGGGTTCTGAGTACTACACAGACCATCCTGTGTTCCCGCTGGAAAACACCGTAGCCGACCTTAACATTGACATGATTGGTCGTAATGACAAGCAGCATGAAGGTACCTTTGACTACATCTACGTGATTGGGTCAGACAAGCTTTCCTCTGAACTGCATGCTATTTCTGAGAACGCCAATAAGACCTACACCAACCTGGATCTGGACTACACCTTCAATGACCCCAATGATCCTAACCGGTTCTATTACCGTTCAGACCACTATAACTTCGCGAAGCACAACATTCCTATTGCCTTCTATTTCAATGGCGTGCACGAAGATTACCACCAGCCCACCGATGATGTGGACAAGATCAACTTCCAGGCCGCCGAGAAAGTAGCCCGCCTGGTGTTCTACACTGCCTGGGACCTGGCTAACCGCACTGAGCGCATCAAGGTAGACAGCAACAAAAAATAAGCGAAGCTTATTTTTTAGAGTCCTGAGTCAATAGTTCTGAGTAATTCATCTTTCAACTCAGAACTCTGAACTGCAACAAAAAAGGAGAGGCCCGGCCTCTCCTTTTTTGTTGCGAATGTATTTTCTTGCGTAGAAGGTCGTTAATATTGTAATTGGTTTCTGTTTTAAGGGTGTTTTACAGAAAACAGGCCTAAAACAGAAGATCACCCATGCGGTGTGGGTATAGGCTTACACCATAAAAGAACCAGAAGAGAAGACATTGGGTACTAAACTAAAACAGTTTCTGCAGGACTCAGAGACCAAGGCATTTGACCTGGAGCACCGGCGGAAAATACGCTTCAACATAGGCAAGTACAATGCGGCCGTGCAGAACGGCATGATGGCCTACCAGCACCATGAACTGGCGCGGGAGCGGGCCTCGTTCCTCAAAACCCAGACCATCAATAACCTGGACAAGTACCTGGTGGAGTTTGAGAACAACTTCACCAAGCGGGGCGGCAAGGTCATCTGGGCCCAGAACGCCGAGGAAGCCCTGCGCGAGATTGGCGCCATCATGAAGCGCAAGCGGGCCAAATCGGTGGTGAAGTCAAAGTCCATGAGTACCGAGGAAATTCACCTTAATGATTTTCTGGAGAAGAACGGCATTGAGACCGTAGAGACTGACCTGGGTGAATACATTGTGCAGTTGGCGGGCCAGCGCCCTTACCACATTGTGACCCCGGCCATGCACATGTCCAAGAAAGACATTTCTGAGCTGTTCACCGCCAAACTGGGCATTCCACTCACCGATGACGCCCAGCAACTGGTGCTCACCGCCCGTAACCTGTTGCGCGAGAAATACACCCAGGCTGAGGTTGGCATCAGCGGCGCCAATTTCCTGATAGCCGACATTGGCGGCATAGCCGTGACGGAAAACGAAGGAAACGCGCGGCTGTCCACCACGTTCCCTAAAACGCACATTGCCGTGGTAGGCATTGAGAAGCTTATCCCGTCTATGGTGGACCTGGACCTGTTCTGGCCTTTGCTCAGCACCAGCGGTACCGGGCAGAACGTGACCATTTATAACACCATCTTAACCGGCCCGCGGCAGCCCACTGAGAAAGACGGCCCCGAGGAAATGTATGTGATTCTGCTGGACAACGGCCGCACCAACCTGCTGGCTCAACCCGAGCAACGCGAGGCCCTGAACTGCATCCGCTGCGGCGCTTGCCTGAACGTGTGCCCTGTGTACAAGAACATTGGCGGTCATACCTATGAAACCACCTATAGCGGCCCCATCGGGTCGGTGATCACACCGCACCTGGCCGGGTTTGAGGAGAACAAGCACCTGAGCTTTGCCAGTTCTTTGTGTGGCGCCTGCACCAGCGTGTGCCCGGTAAAGATAAACCTGCATAACCTGCTGCTCTTGAACCGCAAGCAGAGTGTAGACGAAGGCCTGGTAGACAAAAACGAGAAGCTGGCCTTTAAATTCTGGGCGAAGGGCATGCAGAACCGCCGGCTCCTGAACATAGTGCCGGCCTCCCTGAAGAACTATGTGTTCCGCCATGTCCAGAAAGACAGTTGGAGCGTTCGGCGGGAGCCCTTAGAGGCTGCCCCTAAATCTTTTAATGAGATGTGGCGCAAAGAGCGGCCCAAAAAGTCATAGTCAAACAAAAAGGCCTCCTGAAATCAGGAGGCCTTTTTGTTTGACTTACTAGAAAGCCAAGATTTGGGTTGTTTGTCTGTCTGCCCTTATAGGGGAAGTAAGCGGGGAATAAAAGGTCTTATCCTCTGGAAAGAGGTTTCTTGTTTCTGCTGCTCAGCAAGCTCTTCAAGGAGAAGGTCTGCTTGTTTCTCTTGATTTTTCTGTACCTGGCTTTAGAGCTGCTTTTCTTGTTCTTCTTGAAGAAGGGCAGTTCTGAGGTTGATGAGGTTACATCTACTGCAGCCATGGCTACCGGAGAAAAAGAGAAGGCAAAGGCACACAGTAATAAAGAAAGTAATAGTTTTTTCATGAGCGTTACTGCGGTTATGTTATAGTTTGGATTTGTAATACCCAATAGTAAGTATTAAGATTTAACAATTCAAATTTATTTTTGAATTATTAAATCCCGGTAAAAGAGCGAATAGGGGAATAATTCTATAAAATTCCCAGCTCATTAACCAATATGTCAATTTTCTCTTGATATATTGCAGGAAAATTGGCAATCCTAATTTGTTTGTCTTTAAAGGCGCCATAGCCAGATCCTACCACTAACCCCTTCGCCTTCAGGGCGGTAATCACTTCAGAGGCGGGTTTGTCCAGCACGTTGGCCACCACCACCGTGGGCGAACGATGCGCGGGTTCAGACACAAAAGGGGCGAAGTGTTCGCTCTCTTCCAGGAAACTGTAGAGTTGCTGCGCTTTGGCTTCGGTTTCTTTTCTGATGACGTCAATTCCCTTGGCCAGCATGTCTTCCACCACGTGCGTGAGCAGGTAAATGCCCAGCACATTGGGGGTGCAGGGCGTCTGGAACTGCTGGTACTGGTCCTGTAAAGCAGCAATGCTGTAATGGCCGCCGGTGTATTGCCTGCCTTCCAGCGTAGCGGCCTTCTGCCGACACCGCTCATTTACCAGCCACACGCCCAAACCTGCCGGCAAGCCGAAGCCTTTCTGTACCGAAAAGAACGCCATGTCTATTTTAGAGAAGTCAATGGCCGCATACGGGGCCCCGGACACCATATCCACAGAAAGTAAGGGCTCCGGGAACGCCTGCCGCAAGGTGTGGAGGTCAGTTACGGGCATGCACACGCCGGAACTGGTTTCGTTCTGGGTGACGGCCAGCAGCTCGGTGCCCGCGGGTACCTGCAGGTCCTGGGCGTAGAAGCCCTGCCCGAACGGCACCTCGGCTACCTGCGCGTTGCGCCCCAGCCATTTGGCGTGGTCCAGGTACTTTTTGGAGAAGGAGCCGTTGACCAGGTGAAACGTGTTTTGGGCGGTGAGGCTCTGCAGGCTCCGTTCCCAGATCTCCGTGGCCGAGCCCGTAAAGTAAATGGCGTAATCATCGGGTAACCCAAACAGCGCCCGCAACGCCACATCTGCTCGCTGGTACAGATCTTTGAACGCCTGGCTGCGGTGCGATTGCGAAAAGATCTGTTTGTCTAAAGCCGTCTGCAGATGGCCTGCCACGGTAGGGTAAAGCTGAGCCGGGCCGGGGGTAAAGTAAACCATGGTTGTAATGTGCTAATTTTTTAATGTGCTGATTGGTATGACGTAGCGCGTATCAAGTATCATGACTTGGATGGCGTGTTTCTGTTTCAGGGCTCCTTTTCTGAAAGGAGCCCTGAAACAGAAGATCTTGCTACGTGATACGAGTTACTTGATACTTTAATACAGTGCCCGGGACTTAATGGTGTCTGGAATGTGTTTCAGCTTCTTGATCACGGAGCGGTCATACTGGGTGTCTACGTCGGTGATCACGTAGCCAATGGTCTCGTTGGTTTTCAGGTACTGGCCTAGAATGTTGATGTTATTCTCAGCCAGCACGTTGTTGATTTTGGCCAGAATGCCCGGCACGTTCCGGTGAATGTGGATAAGCCGGTGCGCATTACCCAAAGCCGGCAATTGCAGGTTAGGGAAGTTGACGCTGTTGTAAGAGCCGCCGGTGTTCACGTAGTCAATCATCTTGGAGGGCACATACTGGGCAATGTTCTCCTGGGCCTCCTCGGTGCTGCCACCCACGTGCGGAGACAAAAGGGTATTGGGTAATCCTCGGAGCGCCGACTCAAACTTCTCCTGGTTATTCTTGGGCTCATGCGGGAAAACGTCTACCGCGCAGCCCCGTATCTTGCCACTCTTGATATTCTGGGCCAGCGCCTCAATATCCACCACGTGGCCGCGGGCCAGGTTCAGGAACAGGACGCCCGGCTTCATCAGCTCAAATTCCTTAGTGCCGATGATGTTTTTGTTGGAGGCGCGGCCATCTACGTGCAGGGTCACAATATCTGCCAGGGCCAGCAGTTCTGCCAGGGAGTGGCACACTTTGGCGTTGCCCAGAGCCAGCTTGTCCACCACGTCATAGAAATAGACGTCCATGCCCAGGCTCTCTGCCAGCACAGAAAGCTGCGAGCCTATGTTGCCGTAGCCAATGATGCCCAGTTTCTTGCCGCGTATCTCATTAGAGCCTTTGGCAGATTTGTCCCAGTCGCCGGCGTGCATGCGGTTGCTTTTCTCCACCAGCCCCCGGGAAAGCATGATGATCTCGCCAATGGCCATTTCTACCACGCTGCGGGTGTTGCTGTAGGGGGCGTTGAAGACCACAATGCCGCGCTCGGTGCATTTGGCCAGGTCTATCTGGTTGGTGCCAATGCAGAAGGCGCCCACCGCCATTAGCCTGGGTGCATGTTCCAGGGCCTTGGCGGTGACGTGGGTTTTAGACCTGATGCACAGGATGGAAACATCCTGCAGTTTTTCGCAGAGTTCTTCCTCTTCCAGGGCGCCGGCCATAAATTCTACTTGGTAGCCTTCCTCTTTGAACATGTTCACGGCCTGCTCATGAATGCCTTCCAGCACCAGCACCTTAATGCGGTTCTTGGGGTAGGATAGGGAGCTGGGCAGCTTGTTCACGTACAGGAACTCGTCCAGGCTGGGCGTTACGTGGTCGGCTTTGTCTACCACGCTGTCGCGGCTCACGTTCTCGGTGAAGGCGTAGAACTTATCGGCTATGCCGGCTTCCTTTATTTCATAATCAGTGTAGCCGTCGCCAATCACGTAGACCTCGCCGGGCAGGTTCAGGGCTTTGATCTGCTTTGCCTTGCCCTGGTTCTGGGTGAGCGGATTGGTACGGTCAAACCCGGTGATGTTGCCTTCCTCATCATACGTGAAAGTATTGGCGAAGACGTTTTCGGGCTTCACGCCCAGTTCGCGCACAATGGGCACAATGAACTCTTTAAAGCCGTTGGAGATAATGTAGATATCGTCTTTGAAGGCCTCAAAGAAAGCCCGGTTGGTCTTAAAGGATTCTGAGATCTGGCTTTTGAGATGTTCTATTAAAGAAGTGAGATGGCTTTTGTTGGCGTTAAGCAGGGCCAGGCGTTGGTCCAGGGACTCTACCAGCGGAATCTCGCCTTCCATGCCCAGGTCTGTGATGCGCTGAATCTCTGCCAGGGTTTTTTGCCGGCGTACGGGGTCTGGAATGCAGATGGCGCAAAGCTCGTCAAGGGCTTCTACCTTGGTGAACGTACTGTCAAAATCAATGATGAAATGCTTGTGCGTACTCATGGAAGAAAAGGTTAACATGGGGTGGCCGCAAATGCCTGCCACAGAACTGGGTGACCGTAAGTGCTTCTCGTTTACGATTGATGCCCCAATATCGGGTAGTATCTGCGGAAATGAAAAGCGTTTTTGCATTGTTTTTAAGAAAACGGCACAGAAACGCTTTTTCTGTTGAGAAAATGCTCGGTAGATAGGAGGCTATATAGAATAAGAATTACTGGTCTCTTGCCTTGCCGTGGCCAAAGCTGCAAGCCAATACCCTTCTGCTTTTGGCGTTTTCCCTTCTGGCGTGTAAGCGCAACTTCAGAATTTTTTTATTAAACCTTTACGTGGCTTACAGGTCATAGGTAAGATTCATGACCAAACGTACATTAGTATGAATTTTTGCAGGTTCCTGCCGGTCTTTTAATACATTTATGGTAAAAGAGACGCACTTTTTGGCAAAACGAGCCAAAAAAAGAGGTGTTTCGGCCTGAAACCTGTTAAGTTGAAATATAGATTTTGAAAATGTGATAACGAATTGCTTGTTTTTTTATTAACTATATATTTTATATTTAAATAAATTGACAAATTCGTAAAAATATTTTTTGTATCTTTACACATCTTTAATAAGAGGTAATCTTTGTTGTTGAATTGCTAAAAGTTGATCTATAGAATGGCCCAAATTTCAGAAATTGATAATCTTGATAGAAAAATTCTTTCCATGCTCATGCAAGATGCTACCAGAGCCTATACAGACATAGCGAAAGAACTACAAGTTTCTGGGGGTACCGTACACGTGCGTATGAAGAAACTGGAGGATTTAGGCGTGATCAAAGGGTCACACCTGTTCATAAATCCTAATGCAGTGGGGTATGATATCTGCGCCTTTATTGGCATCTACCTGGAGAAAGGCTCCGCCTACCAGACGGCGGTCACTAAAATGCGTCAGGTACCAGAGATAGTGGAGATGCACTACACCACCGGTCAATGGAGCATGTTTGCCAAAATCATCTGCCGTGACACCCTGCACCTGCGCGAAGTCCTGAACGAGAAGATTCAGGCCATTGAAGGGGTGGAACGCACCGAAACCTTTATTTCTCTGGAAGAGAGCATTACCCGCCAGGTTAGTATTCTGTAATTGGCGGGCCGGTGCCTTGCAACCGTTGGGTGAATTCAAAAACTGTAGTATCTTTCATGGCTGAAGCCCCTATTTGGACCAGCCTTGTTATGCGCGAAAGCTTACGTTGGATGCACCCTTGGTGGCGGCAGGCGGCCCTGCCGTTCCTGCTCCTCATTCTATCTGCATGCGGTTCTTCCGGCACCCCAGATAAAGTAATTCTCTATAAAAAGCAGGCCCGCCAGGTAAAGGTCATCGCCCATAGGGGCGCCTCTGGGCTGGCTCCGGAGAACACGCTGGCCGCCGTGAAAAAGGCCCTGGAAACCTCCGCCGATTTTATTGAGATAGACATTCACCTGAGCAAAGACGGGGAGGTGGTGGTGATCCATGACGCCACCGTTGACCGCACCACCACCGGTGCCGGACGCGTCTCTGACCTTACCCTAAAGGAACTGAAAGCCCTGGACGCCGGCATCAAGCACGACTCTTCCTTTGCCGGAGAGCGCATCCCTACCCTGGGGCAGGTGCTGCGGGCCGTAAAAGGCAAAAAGAAACTGCTCATAGAGCTTAAGAAAGGCGAAGAAGATTACTACGAAGGTCTGGAGGAAAAGACCCTCCAGCTCATACGGGACAACCGCGCCGAAGAATGGTGCGTGCTCCAGTCTTTCTATGACCCCATTCTGGAACGCATCTGGAAAGCCGACTTCGTTATCCCCACCCACAAACTCATCATCGGGAAGATCCCGTTCCTGCCCATCTTCATTGACCACGAACTCAAGTTCGGGGGCTTTGACCGTTACTCAGAAGTGGCCGCCATCAACGTGCACCGCTATTTCGCCTCCAAGTCCTTCATCAAGTCCCTCCATAACCAAGGCTTCAAGACCTTCATCTGGACCGAAGACAAGCCCAAGAATATCCAACGGCTCTTCCAGATGGGCGCCGACGGCGTCATGACCAACCACCCAGAACTGATTGAACGGCAATAGTCTGTTTTTGGCCTGTTTTCCTGAAAAGGGGCTGGAAACGGAATTGCTCTGGAGGAGTTTGTCATCCCGGGCCTTCAAAGGGGGACGGAATGCGTGGTTGGCTTTCTAATATGGCGCGGATTTACTTCCGTGCCTTTGGGGCTTTGGAGATTTACCCACCAAACGTGCCCTCCCGTGTAACCCCCCCCCTTCGCCCCCCCTCAAGGGGGGAGTCTGCGTTTAGTAAGCGGTGCTGGAGTTAGTAAGCAGGAATGCGTTTTGAGCCTGTTTTGCTGAAAACGTGCTCAAAACAAAGCCAACCATGCTGTTCGGGATTTGCAATCCCGAATAAGTGTAAAGCGGATTTGCAATCCGCCTGGGACTGAGATCGGGAACGGCGCCTCCGCCGGGGATTGCAAATCCCCCTTTCGGAACTTCCGGATTGCAAATCCGGAAGAGCTAATGGCTTATCGCGTCCATTCCCTCCCTTCCAGTCTTTACTCCGAGCGCCTCGCTTGTGGCCCTGCAACAGCTTTACTCAGAGTGATAATCAATAGTAGGCCGCAAGGGCAGTGCGAGGGGGAAAGACGGGGCCCCGCGGCCGTGAGCGCTCGGAGGGAACAAATGAAACAATACAGCATAAGGACTCAGGCGACAACCGCCACTACGCCAGCAATAGCGGAACGTCTGTGCCCAGATAAAAGGACCATTCCCTAAAGCAACAGCCAATAACCATTTCCTTCCTTCCTTGGCAAGGGTAAAACCCTGACTATAAACCTCTCTTGAAAAGCTTCGTACGCTAGAAGGCAGCTTGGCTGTACCTATGACCTAAACAACTAAAACTATGACTGAAATCAACATTGAACCCAAAAAGCGCTCCGGTTGGGGATGGATTGTGGTACTGCTTATCTTATTAGTGATAGGATGGCTTCTGTATAAATATATGTTTGAAGTGCAAGAGGGTAACCCAGAAACAACCGGGACCCCTACCACCGGTATGGTGCTGCCCGTAGCCCCCGTATTCTTTACTACCTGAATTTTCTAACCTCCTAATCTAAAACTATGGCAAACGATTCAATGGCAAGGCTTACGGCTCTGCATGATCTTAAAGACTTTAAAGTTGCCGATGACAACCTTGATGTAAGAGGTTGGGAAGTAATTGGCTCAGACGGACAGCGCATAGGCAAAGTAGATGACCTGATTGTGGACCGCGAACTCATGAAAGTACGCTACCTGGATATTGACGTAGACAAAAACCGGGTGCTGCCAGACACAGATGCCCGTCATATCTTACTACCTATTGGTGCCGCCCAGTTAGATGATGACAGCGACCAGGTATTTGTGGCCATGGACCAGACGGCACTGTCCCGGTTTCCGTTTTATAGGGGAGGCACGGTAGATCCTGAGTATGAATACCGGGTCATGCATGCCATTACCAGCCCCAATGAAAACTATATCTCGTCATCGGCGGCGCCCATGGCAGCCCCCAGCGCAGATTTCTACAGCCGCGAGCATTTTGATGAAAACCGGTTCTACCGTAACAGAAGCCGGCGCGATGCCCAGTCACGGCCGCATGACACCCAGACCACCCACTACCAGACCACAGGCGCAAGCCAAGGCGTAGGCGGCAGCCCCCCCATACAGGAAGATATTGCCACCATTGAGCGCTTGCGCCAGATGCTGGAGCAAGGCACTATTACGCAGGAAGAATTCTCGGCCCTCAAGCGGAAAGCCATTGGCATTTAACAGAGGTATCTGACTGAAAAAAGAGAGGGGCCTGCTATCAAAAGCAGGCCCCTCTCTTTTTAGGTATATTCTATGGATTTACGGGTAGTTGTTGGTAACCGTGTCACTGTAGTCCTGGCTGGGCAGCGGACGCTCTTTGCCAATCACCACAGAAGCCGAACGGTTAGAAGAACTGCCGGCGTAACCGGGCCAGGTTCTTTTCACGCGGGCATTGGTGCTGGCTTTGCTGCGCTTCTTGGTCAAGGCATAGGTAGCCAGACCCGCTAACGCCACCAGGCCAGCCGTGGCTAGAACCTTAGGAACGGTGTTGTTCATGGTAGGCGGCAAATGCACAATGCCGTTGCGGTCTGTGATAGCGGGCTCAGGCACGTAACGTCCTTTGCTAGGGATAGCCAGCTGGTCAAATAAGCGCGCCAACTCCTCCAGGCCTTGTTTCAGGCCATTGCCTCTCATAGGCAGGCCGTGGCCGGTGGCCGCCACCAAAGGCTCAAGCTCGGCTAGTTTGCGCACCGAGGCGCGGGCGGCGTTCCAGTCTGGGGTGAAATAGGCGGGTGGGCCGCAGACTTCTTGTTTCTGGGTGAGCACGGCCAGCGCAGACTCCGGTTTACGGGTTACAAAGGCATCACCGGCAATCAAGACCCGGTCATGCTCCCTGAAGAAAGACACGTGGCCCGGCGCATGGCCCGGGGTTTCCAGCCACTTCCATTCAGGCAGGAAGGGCACGGTGCCGTCTGAAGGCAACAGTTCCAGCCTGCCTCTAAAGGTGATGGGTTTTTTGGGGTACATAAAAGACAGGTAGGCCATGCCGCCGCCGCCCACGCTAGAATCTGGGGGCGGATAATTGGAGCGGCCCGTGAGGTACGGGAGTTCCAGGGGGTGGGCAAAGACCGGCACCTGCCAGATGTCTGCCAGCGTTTGCAGGGCGCCTACGTGGTCAAAGTGCCCGTGCGTTAAGAGGATAGCCTTAGGAGGATTGTCTTTGCCAAACCGCTCTTCGGCGGCCCTGCGTATTCTATCGGCGGAGCCGTACAGCCCCGCGTCTATCAACACCCAGGACCCGTCTGGGTTCTCCACAAAGTACAGGTTCACAAAGACGATCTCCATGCCCATGACACCTGGTGCCACTGCAAAGCAGGCTTCCTGCTTTTGCTTAAGGACATTGCTTAGTTGCTCTTGCATCTTTGGCCGGTGCTTAGCTGTCTTGACGACCAAAAATACTCATTTCATTATCTATGTCATGGCGGGTGTTCTGATCATGGTCGGTAGACTTGCCGCCTTTGCCGCCCTGACTGTTGCCGGGTTGCTGGCCTCCCTGCTGCGCACTGGCGTTTCCTTTGGCGCCGGCCCCTGGCTCCTGGGAGGTTTGCTTGAGATCTTTGGCAGAGTCTTTGTCTTTGGGCAATTCTTCGTTCTTGTTAAACTTATTATTCTGTTCCATGTTCTATATTAGTTAAGAGATATAAAAACTGGTTAAAATCTGGCAGAGCCGGTTTTTGGTTGTACGAGCAGAGAAGCAAGAGGGTGCCGTTGCCCATATTAATTTGTGAGGCACCATTGGAAAATTCAAATACGTTGCGTAAACTAGTCTTAACTTTCCCCGTGTGGCCTACCTGAACTTGGCGAGGTTTTTGCAAATACAGAAGAGGTGACTGTGGGGCCGCCGGAATTTTTCTCACCTGTTTTTAGTTATGATGACATGGTAAATTTGATCTATCCACCCAGCTATATGAATGTGTATGCCAAGTGCATTGACGCAACCCTGCCTAATTTTGAACCAGAAGAATGGATTAAGGAAGGGCATGTATATACGGTGAAACACTTTACAGAACCGCTTAACCAGGAAGAAGGAATGGCCGTGACCATTATTGATGAGGAGGGCGAAGAGATTCACCCGTCTCCATCGCACTGGAGCTTTTCTTCTAACCGGTTTGAGCTGTTCTCTATCTTTCTCAACTAATCTGTTTTAGGGCTGTTTCCCAGAAAACGGCTTAAAAAGAGAGGGCTGGCCATTTGGCCAGCCCTCTCTTTTTGTTTCTACCACAGGGAGTTTTTAGAACTGGAACCCAGCCCGTATGAGCAGCAGGTTATCTTCCACTGATTTGGCGTAGCCCACCGAGATCACAATCTGGTTCAGCGGCGAGAGCCAAAGGCCGCCGCCGTAGCCTTTGTGCCACTTGTTGGAATCTTCGTCTTCAACCCACACCCGGCCTATGTCATGAAACCCGAACACGCCCAGAGACGCCGGAAACAGATAGGTGGTAAAGCTGAACAGCCGCAGGCGGGCCTCCGTGTTGTTGTAGGCCATGGTCTGCCCGCTGAACCTATTGCGCCGGTACCCGCGCAAAGTGGTGGGGCCGTCCAGGTTCTGGGCTTGGAAAAACTCAAAATCATCTCCAAATGTGTGGCCGGCGCCAAAGCGGGTAGCCAACGTGAGCTTGAAGGGAATTCTTACGGTTTTATACAATGAGAACTCTGAGTTTACCCGCGCCACGTCATTTGACTGTTGATTGGTGCCTTTGAGCATATCTGCGCCTACGCGCCAGAAGACCCCTTTGGCCGGTAAGGCTGGCAGGTCACGGGAATCCAGGATATACTCCAGATGTGCTCCGGCGTAGGCCTTGGGCTCATAATAGCCCGCCAGGCGGTCTGAGGTTTGTACAAGCGTTGGCAGAAGCCTGCCCGGAGTGCGCTCAATGTTCACTGTCTGGTAAACCGGTCCCGCAAAAAAGGAATCATACTCGCCCAGCTTTCTGCCCACCAACACATTGGTGTAGAACTGCGCTGATCGGAAGCGATAATAGTCAATGTCAATGTCTGGGTTATAGGCACTCTCATTGCTCAATCCGAAGAAATTCTCTGAATAGCCGGGGCTCTTCCAGTTCACGTCCAGCTTCAAATCAAGGCCCATGCGCAACTGCGGGAAATGGGCGGCATAGTCTACCAGGAAAGACTGGGTGTTAAAGGCGTAACTGCCTACCAGCCGCTGCTGCATGCCGTACGGGTTTTTGTGGAACCCCTGCGTTCTTAAAAGCACGCCCGCGCCTAGCAGGAAGCCGTCATCTCGGTTATACTCAAAAGACCCCAGGGGCCCCAGGTAATTGTATTTGAAAGCCTTGCGGTCATAGGTGGGCGTAGGGCGCAGGCGCGTAAAATTACGGGCCTCTGGGCCTAGTTGCAGCTGGTTGTCCTCCGGTGTGTCATACACATAGGTAAAGCGGCGTAGGCCTCCCACGGCAGAGCTGTCTGTGATTAAGTCTTTGCCATCGCCGCCAATAATCCGGAGCCGGATGCCGTCAGTGGCTTTGCCTTGTACCGTGAACTCATCTTCGCCGCCCAGGCCGTACAGCCTTATCTCGCGGGTGTCTTCCGGTAAGAAACGGCGGCGGTAGAGTTGCTGCTGCTGGTTGCCGTTTTTCTTGTACATGGTCACCAGGGTGGCGCCGCCCGGTTCACGCTGCACCTCAAATCGTTCGGGCTTATCAGTACCTACCACGTCTACTTTCTGGGCCAGGAACTCATAGTAATCCTCGGCGTCCCGCTTGAGGTAAGCACGGCGGGCTTTGAGGGTATTGGCCAGACGCTCCCCAGAGATAGCCTGTATTTCCGGAGGCAATTGACGTACGGCCTTTTCAATAGCTTCATCGGTTAAACCGGCTCTCACAGAATCTGCCATGGCCATCCATTGGGCGCGGTCCAGAGAGGTAAGGAAGTAACGGTCAAAGTAGCGGTTGTTGAAGTTGAAGCCTTTGATGTCGCGCAGGCTTTCGTCAAACCCCTGCACCTTGGGTAGAATCCAGCGCCGGCTGGCAATGTTGGGGATAACGCCTTGGTTCACGAAGAAGGCCTGGTCACGGTCTCTGGGAATGGCCTTGTAAAGTTTTCCCTTGCCTTCTTTCTCATACTCGCCCCAGCGCCACTGGTCATCATGGCGGTCCCAGTCGGCAATGAAGAAGTCCAGGAGGCGGGACCGCAGCACGCTGAGCTGGTCTACCTGGTCATCCTGGTCTTCCTGCAGGTTCTCCAGTACCTTCTCTGAACTCACCACGTTCTTGGAGTTGCCAAAGCTGGCCAGGTCAGACATATCCTCATCGGCGCGCTCCTCAAAAAGGCCAATGGTATTGGCAAACCCTTTGAGATAGCGGCCAAAACGAGGGTCGTCTGGAATGATAAAGTATTGGGGATTGGTATGGTAAATGCCGGCGGCATCAGAAAGAGTAGGTACCACCAGGGCACCGTAGGGGTGTGACGCGGAGATCTGGTCTTTTACCACATCGGCGGCAATGGTTTCGCGCAGAATGCGGGGCAGGGCATCATCTGGGTATTTCTCCACTGATCGAAGCACGTACTGGCGGCCGGTACTGTCTTCCAGCCGCAGCGACACCGTCTGGAACCCGCCACCGCGCTGTACCACTTTAAGGCCGCCGTTCTGGGTGCCGATATCAAACACCGGCAGTTTTACCGGGGTCTGCCATTCTTGCCGGTAGTTGGCGCCTAGCAACCATTCCCTAAACCCGCTGGCTTTGTAGACCTGGCTGGCGGGCAAAGAGGCGGTTTGGCCGGCAAAGCTCAGGTTCATGTTTTTCACGCGCTCCGTTACCTGGGCCAGTGTGGGCTTGCGCGAAAGCAAGGCGCGGTAGGCTACCTGGCCCTGGGCACTTTGCGCGTCAGGCGCGGTCCAGATTTCCAGCCAGGTTTCGCCGTTAGGGAAGTAGAGGATTTTGGCAAAACCGGCCGTTGCCTGGGAGAAAAGGGCAGGGGCCTCTTTAGGCGGTTTCACCTTAGAAAAGCCCAGGCCTGTGGTTACGTAATGGGTGCTGTCTTTCAGACGGTGGCTGATGGCGGCGCCATTGCCTTCGGCGTGAATGATGCCCGGGTGCTGGGAGTACATATGTGCCAACTGCCGAAGCATGAGGCGGTGCTCCAGGTTCTTCATTTCCGGTGACACGCTCATGACCACCAGCAGGTTTTTCTCTTCATTGCTGCGTAGAATGTCATCCAGCGCGGCCAGAGTGGCGGTACCGCCGGTGGTGGGGCAACCCCGTTGCTCTTCTTCCTCGTCTATGCGGCGGTTCGGGATCAGCCACTGGGTGTCCAGCAAGAGCAGGTGCACGTCATCGGTGAGGGAAACTTCGGCGGGGCCGGGGCAATGGTTTTCCGGGAGAAACAGTTTCTCGTTTTTCAGGTACTGGGAAATGTAGCGCTCCTGGTTTCTGACCTCGGGTACCACGCGGCCCTTGGCGTCATGCTCGCCGGGCATGAGAATGATCTTGCCGGGGTAGCCTTGCAGGTAGTTGAGTTGGGTCTGTAGTTGGGCTTCCAGTTCTTTTCGGTTGGGGGCAGAAACGCCGGGAAGGGCGGCGGGCTGAAACGGATTGCCAATAAAAACCACGGCGCTTTTCTCCCCGGCCTGCCGAAGCTGCGCCTGCAGCAGGGGCAGCGGAGCAGCCGTGTTCTGGCCTGGGGCCCACCGGCCGGCCAATAGTACTGTGTAAGAAGGGGTAGCCGCAGGCAATGCCGGAAGTTGTGCCCGGCCAGAAACCGGGATAAGCGCACAAGAGCAGAAGATAAGCAGGATTACCCAGAGGGGTAAAAATTGTTTCATAGTGTAGGTGGTATGTAATTTCCTTTTCCGTTTTAGGCCTGTTTTTTAGAAAATGGGCTTAAAACAGAAGATTTGGCAGCCAGCGTAAGCGTTAACCCCAATACGTTTGCGGCTGTTTACGCATTTTTAGCTGCTTTGGGTTAGCCAATTGCCCGGCAAGGCCAAAGTATAGACCATTTACCATATTTATTTTTAAGGAAAACAAGAATAACTCCGCCCGCGCGGGAATAGAACCTGGCGTTTGGTTGTTCTGTACCCAGAAAAAAGAACCTATGCCTGCCTTAGATAAAGAGTTGAAAAAAGCCCTTCTGTCCCTGCCCCCGGCCCGCAAAGACAAGCTGCTGCTCCAACTGTTGCTACCTAACCAACTGCTGCAGGAACAGCTCCGGTTTGAGTTGCTGGAAGGCCCCGAGGCCCTGGAATTCAGGCGCGATGAACTGCGGGGACGGGTGCGCGCCAGCGCGAAGGGCTTTTACTACAACGCCTCAGAGTTGCTTGTTTCTCTCCGGCAGCTGTGCCCGCTCTTCAGTGCTCATGCCAAAGTAACCCAAGATGTGTACGGGGAAATCAGTCTGCTGCTTTTGCTGGTGAAAGAGGTGCTACAGCATCAGAAGGAAATGGTGCAGGTTCTTTCCGGGGCCAATGAAGCGCTGAGCCTTTTCCTGGCCAAGCGCACCGAGGAGGTGGTGCAGAAGCTACAGAAATTGCATGAAGACCTGCACGTGGAGTTTGCCGACGAGGTGAACGAGGTGCTGCCCCGGTTGCATGCCTCCTCGGCGGGGTACGCGGCCCGTAAGCTGGGGGTGCCGGTGCGGTGGGAGTAAAGTAAGGAGCTGAGAACTGGCCTACCCCGTTTTGGGTGCATTCTGTTAAAGCCGTTTTAGGGCTGATTTGTCAAAATCGGGCCTAAAACGGTTTTGTGGTTTTAAGGCATAGAAACCAATTGCAATCTACGCCGCCTCCAGCCAATAACTCTCCGGCACCCCCGCGTGCAGCGCCTTAACGGTTAGCAAACACCCTTCCAAATCTTGTTGCAATTGGCAGGCCCAGATCACCAGTACCTGCCAGCCTGCGGCCTTCAACTTCTCGCGGTGCTGGCGGTCTCGTTGCTGGTTGCGCGTGAATTTCTCGGTCCAGAATTCTACGTTGGTTTTAGGCAGGGCCGGTTGGCAATGGGGGCAGCGGTGCCAGAAGCAGCCGTGCACAAAAATAGCCAGGCGCCGGCCGGGGTAACAGACATCGGGCTTGCCCGGCAACTGTTTCCAGTGAAGCCGGTAGCCCCGCAACCCGTTCTGCCAAAGGGCCCGACGGAGCAGTAGTTCTGGTTGGGTATGCTTGCCTTTGTTGCCGCGCATGTAGCGGCTCACCCGCTCCTGGGCAGTGAGCGGGGCAGATGGGGCAACGGCGTATTTCTTCTTGTGTTTTGGCATAGAGCGGGTGTGCCTTACCAACGCAGAGAAGGGCAAGAGAGTGCCGCCAGGCTTTTCCCCTTTTACAAAAAAAAAATAACTGTTTTGAGGCTGTTTTCAGGAAAACGGCCCCAAAACGGAATGTATGGCTAAGGGAGGTAGACAAGGGGAAAGAGATACTTTTCCTGGCAGAAGCAGGAGAGCCGGATGGGTGTAAATAGCAACGCCCCGCTCTCTACTTGAAAGAACGGGGCGTTGCTGTTATTGATAGGTATTGCTACTCTTTCACTTCCTCAGCGTCCGTGAACTGCCCGGCGCTATAGCTTACCAGTACAATGGCGCCAATGGCTACCGCCGCCACAGACAGCACCATTTGGATGGGTGTCATTTTCTCACGGGCCTTCAGCAAGAGCTTGCCGGCATCTGCCAATAGATCTGGCAGCACATCATGGTTGCCCTGGTAAACATTCATGATAGATTCTACCGTTTTAGCGAAATCCTTGGGCTGTACAAGGTGGGCGGACGTGTTTTCTGCTTGTTCCATAGTATTAAGTGTCTCTAGCGTTTCTAATTATTGAAAGAAAAATAAAAGTCCCGGCCCACTTAGAAAGCAGACCGGGACTTTTATACGCAAATGCAGGCGCCAGGATTATTCTTTTTTCCGGCTTAGGCAATCTGGCCGCCGGCGCCGCGCACGGCCTCGTTAATTTTCTGGATGATTTTGTCTGGGCTGAACATCATGCTGGCCGGAAAAGCAACCTGTACGTTGTTGATTTGCAGCGTCTGGGACGCCTCATCATAGGCATAGTCTGCGGTCACGCCTTGTTTTGACACCCGGCCATTGGTACCCTCTAACTCAATACCGGCGGCGCTTAATTTTCCGCGCAGGTTACTGTAAAGATCTGGGGTGATGCCGTTGTAGATAGCACTGTTTGCCATAAGGAAGAAATTAAGGGATTTAATGGAACATGTTTAAACGCAGAGGCCAACGCAAAGTTAACCTGACCACGCGCAGGTTAAAGGTAATTGTTTTGGGCCTGTTTTCCGTAAAAGAGGGAAGAAACAAGCGCGCAAAACATATTTGAACCTTTGGCGCCCTTTTATGGTAAAGCTGAACTCTATTTATAAAACGCTTACATGAAGAGAAGGATATGGCTGGCGCTGGTGGGAGGGGTATTCCTTTATGGGTTGGTGTATTCTTTTTTACCAGACCACCCGGCTCAGGAAAAGGCACTCCCCTCGGTTTTTATGGGCAGTAGCAGTGTCTTGACCCAACTGCCAGACAGCGTGCTGGTACCTGCCGGCGCCCATTACCAGCGTAGCGCCTTTGGCGAGTTTTTCCTGGGGGAGCATTACCGTGACGTGTGGGCCGTGCCCGTCAAGACCAAGGTCTTCCGGATGAAGGAAACCGAAGGCGGGCTTTCCATTGAGAAGCTGGGCGGTGGCATGCAAACCACCAGCCTTACGTTAACAGACTCCTCGGGCCGGCGTTTTGCCCTGCGCTCCCTGGACAAAGACCCCATAACCGTGCTGCCTCCTTTCTGGCGGAAAACCTTTGTAGGTAGTTTCGTGCGGGACCAGATATCGGCTACCAACCCGTATGCGGCCCTGGTGGTGGCCCCGCTGGCCCAGGCGGCTGGTGTTTTCCATCCCACTCCGCGCCTGGTGTACGTGCAGCCCTCAGACAAGAACTTTAAGCAATACTCAGACCTTTTCGGGAACAAGCTTTTTCTCATGGAAGAGAAGTTCACCTCCAAAGCCTCGCTTACCAAGGAGTTTGGCGCGGCCACAGACCTGGTGAGCACCCAGGAGATGCTCACGCGGCACTACCAATCCAGCCGCCACCGCATTGACCAGTGGGCCTACGCCAAAGCCCGCCTGCTAGATTTGCTGCTCAGCGACTGGGACCGCCATGAAGGCCAGTGGGACTGGGCGGTGTACCAACAGGGCAATGAAACCTGGTACAAGCCCGTGCCCAAAGACCGTGACCAGGCCCTCTGCCGCTATGATGACGGGGTCATTCCGTGGGTGGCTACCCGCAAGTTTGCCGCCCGTAAGTTTGAGTCTTTTCATCCTACTTATAAAGATGTGTTCGGGCTTACCATCAACGCCGCCTTTCTGGATGCCCGGGCCTTGCCCGAAGTCTCCCTGGTAGACTTCAAACGCCTGGCCCGCGAAATGCAGACTTCCCTTTCAGATTCTGTTTTGAGAAGGGCCGTGAAGCAGTTCCCTGGGCCGGTGTATCAATTGGTGGGTGAGGAAACCTATGCCCATCTGCGGTCCAGGTTGCGCCGGCTACCCCAGGCTGCCGAGGAATACTATAAGATCCTGGCCAAGGAAGTAGCGGTGGTGGGGTCAGATGAGCCGGAGCGGTTTGTGGTGCAGCGCCTGAGCCAGGGAAGAACCGTGGTAGAGGTGTTCAGGTTGGGCGAAGGAAACCTGAACCGGGCCAAAGTCTATAGCCGCACGCTGTTCGCCAGTGAAACCGAAACCATTAACCTGTACGGCCTCAAAGGCGATGATATCTTTGATCTGAAGGGTGTGGCCGCCAAAGGCAGCTACGTGAATATCTACGGTGGCGGCGGCGCCGATGAGGTGGTAGATAAATCTAAGGTGGAAGGCTGGCGCAAGAAAACCGTGGTCATAGATGAAGAAAGGGGAGTGCTGGTGCAGGAAGGCCCGTCCACTGAAAGTAAACTGGCCACCAAGCCGCCCTCTTCCCCAGAATTCATCCGGATCCGGAACCGGTAAGGATATATGTTTTGGGCCTGTTTTCCGCAAAACAGGCCCAAAACATATTATCTATTCAGTGGTCTGTAACACCCGCACCAGGTCTTCGGCCCGCAACATTCCCCGGGCTATTCGGTTGCCAATGATCATGGTGGGCACTGCCTGTATCTGCATTTCCTGGGTAGCTTCTCTTAAGGCTTTTTCATGCGCCTCTTTGTAGCGCCTGGAGGTTACCGCCTCCTCAAACGCCTTCGTGTCTAAACCAATTTCACCTGCTAGTTTTGTCAAAACCCCTATATCTCCAATGTCCTGGCTTTCCTGGAAGAAGGCGGTAAACATGCGGTGGGTGTACGCGGCGCCTTGGCCTTGTTCCTGGGCATACTGAAACCCCTCAAACGCCAGGTGGGTGTAGGGCTGCGGCGAAACGGTAGGCAGGGTGATGTCAATTCCCAGCTCTTTCGCCATGGGGTACACCGAATCTCGCCAGGTGGTTTTAAGGTAATCATCTTCGGGCTTTAAGGTAGGTGTGGGGTACGCCCGCAACTCAAACGGTTTCCAGTCAATTTCAATTTCCTGCCCCAGGAGTTGCTGCGCCTTCACTATCTCCTGCTCAGCTAGAAAGCAGTAAGGGCAAACGTAATCTGAGTACACGGTTATTTTAGGCACGGCTTCTTCTTTTGGTTTGCTTCTTTTACTGGTTTCCTTTGGGTAAAGATATCTATGGCTAAATAGTCATACCCTGTCTGAAATAGAGAACACAGCTTCACCGTTCCCCTTAGTAATGATTCTTACTGATCAGGCTGCTGAAGAATTTGGCTTAAAAACTGGGATATATTTATGACAAAAAGCAGGTAAAGAAGGAGAAAGAGAGGAATAAGACAGCCTTAGTAAAAAGATTTGCTGCTCCTGGATTTATCTCTAATATTGCCTTTGGCTAAATTTCAACTTAAAAGTAACGTCATGCTTTATAAACCGTTAAACCAAAGGTTATGCAAAAGCAGTTTAAGTTGAAAGATTTATATTTGCTTATGCGGTTTTATGATTAAACCGTTTGGTTGAGATTATTTAACTTACCCCGATTTTAGAAAGTACTATCAATTTTTATGGATAAATACTCATATATAGCCAACGCCCACGGAACGTACATAGACGAGCTGTACAAGCAGTACCAGCAAGATCCGTCGTCTGTAGACTTTGGCTGGCAGAAATTCTTTGAAGGATTTGACTTCTCCCAAACGTACCCCGGTGAAAACGGTGAAACCGGCGTGGCAGCCAAGCCTAGCGCTCCAGCCGGGGCCGGGGCTTCGGTCATAGAAGTAGAAAAAGAGATACAGGTTCGTAATCTTATTTACGCCTACCGCTCCCGCGGCCACCTGCGCTCCAACACCAACCCGGTACGTCCGCGCAAAGACCGGAAGGCATTGTTAGACCTCCCTGACTTCGGGCTTTCTGAGGCAGATCTGGATACCAAATTCCAAAGCGGCGCCGAGCTTGGCTTAGGTAATGCCACCCTGCGTGATATTCTGGCTACCCTTAAAAAGGTGTATGAAAGAACCATTGGGTTTGAGTACCGCTACATCCGGGACCCCAAAGTATTGGATTGGTTCAAAGAGAAGATAGAGAAAGAGTCTGTCAACTTTAAGCCTTCTATTGATACGAAGAAACGCATTCTCTCCAAGCTGAATGAAGCGGTGGTCTTTGAGAACTTCCTGCACACTAAATTCTTAGGGCAGAAACGTTTCTCTCTGGAAGGGGGCGAAACCACTATCCCGGCCCTGGACGCTATCATAGACAAAGGCTCTGAACTAGGCGTGCAGGAAGTTGTGATTGGCATGGCCCACCGCGGCCGCCTGAACGTGCTGGCCAACATCATGGGCAAAACCTATGAGCAGATCTTCTCAGAGTTTGAGGGAACCGCCGTTCCAGACTTAACTATGGGCGACGGGGATGTGAAATACCACATGGGCTTCTCCAGTGAAGTAGACACCCCGTCTGGCCATAAAGTGAACCTGAAACTGGCGCCTAACCCTTCGCATTTAGAGGCGGTGAACCCGGTGGTGGAAGGTTTCGTGCGGGCCAAACTGGACACTATGTATGGTCGTGACACCAACAAGATTCTGCCTATCCTTATCCATGGTGATGCCGCGGTGGCAGGCCAGGGTATTGGCTATGAGGTTACCCAGATGGCCAAGTTGGAAGGCTACGGCACCGGCGGTACCATCCACTTCGTGATCAACAACCAGGTAGGCTTCACCACCGACTTTGAAGACGCTCGCTCCTCTATCTATTGCACAGACCTGGCCAAGATCATTGACGCCCCGGTTATTCACGTGAACGGTGATGACCCAGAGGCGGTGGTTTTTGCCGTGCGCTTGGCAACGGAGTACCGTCAGAAATTCCATAATGATGTGTTCATTGACATGGTGTGCTACCGCCGCCATGGGCACAATGAGGCAGATGAGCCAAAATTCACGCAGCCGCAACTGTACAACCTCATTTCTAAGCACGCTAACCCCCGCGAAATCTACACCCAGATGCTGGTAAGCCGCGGGGAGTTGGAAGCTAAGGTAGCCGAGGAAATGGACAAGGAGTTCCGGCAGATGCTGCAGGACCGCCTGGACATGGTTAAGCAGAAGCCTTTGCCTTACAACTACCAGGTGCTGGAGAAAGAATGGCAGGAACTGCGCCGCTCTACCCCAGAAGACTTCAACCAGTCCCCGGAAACGGGTATTCCGGTAGGAGCTATTGAGGCAGTAGGCAAAGCGCTTACTACCCTTCCAGACAACTTTAAGCCACTCAAGCAGATTGAGAAACTGGTCAAAGAGCGCCAGGATATGTTCTTCACCAATAAGGTCTTGAACTGGGCTGCGGCTGAGTTGCTGGCCTATGGTTCTATCTTACAGGAAGGCAAAATTGTACGCATGAGCGGACAAGATGTGCAGCGCGGAACGTTCTCGCACCGCCACGCCGTCTTGCGGGATGCCAACACCAATGCCCCCTACACCAACCTGGACCACATTCAGGAGAATCAGCATGAGCTGCAGATCTATAACTCCTTGCTGTCTGAGTATGGCGTGTTAGGGTATGAGTTTGGTTACGCCATGGCCAACCCCAATGCCCTGGTGGTGTGGGAAGCCCAGTTCGGTGACTTCGCCAACGGCGCCCAGGTCATGATTGACCAGTTCATCTCTTCCACAGAGTCTAAGTGGCAGCGTATGAACGGCGTGGTGATGTTACTGCCGCACGGCTATGAAGGCCAGGGACCGGAGCACTCCAATGCCCGCCCAGAACGCTTCCTGCAGCTGTCTGCCGAGTATAACATGTACGTGACCCAGTGTACCACACCGGCAAACTTCTTCCACATGCTGCGCCGCCAGTTGGCCACGCCGTTCCGGAAGCCGTGTATCCATATGTCTCCTAAGTCTATGCTGCGCCACCCAAGTGTGATGTCGCCGGTAGAAGACTTCACCAAAGGGTCTTTCCAGGAAGTGATTGGAGACGGCTTCGCCGATGCCAAAGCCGTGACCAAAGTATTACTGTGCTCCGGGAAAGTATACTATGACCTGTTGGAGGAACAGCAGAAAACCAACCGTCATGATGTGGCCATTATCCGTATGGAGCAGCTGCATCCGTTCCCAGAGGTGCAGTTGGTACATGAACTGGACAAATACCCTAACGCGCAGATTTACTGGGTACAGGAAGAGCCTTACAACATGGGCGCCTGGACCTATATCCTGAGCGTGATGCGCCACCGTGTGGTAGATGTGGTTTCCCGTAAGCCAAGCTCCTCACCGGCTACGGGTTACAACAAAATCCACCAGAAAGAGCAGCGCAGCATCATTGAAAGAGCGTTCAGCATTTAAGTAAGATAAAGGGTCTGTTTTAGGGCTGTTTTTCTAAAAACAGCCTTAAAACAGACTTCAATAGCCATCTTAAGAAAAAGAGATATGTCATTAGAAGTAAAAGTGCCGGTAGTAGGCGAATCCATCACAGAGGTTACCATAGCCAAATGGCTGAAGCAAGACGGCGACCAGGTAGCCATGGATGAAGTCATCTGCGAACTGGAGTCTGATAAAGCTACGTTTGAGCTGCCCGCCGAGGCGGCCGGTATCCTTAGAATCAAAGCCCAGGAAGGCGACACTATTCCGGTAGGCGCCGTGATCTGTTCTATTGAAGGCGGAGGAGAAGGCGTTTCTGCCCCTCAGCCTACTTCGGTGGCTACCCAGGAATCTATCACCGAGACTAAAACGGTAACCGATCCGCAGAGCACCGTGGCCGCTGAGAACACCCCAAGCCAGGGCATCCCGAACCAACCCCAAACACAGCCTCAGGGCGGTGCCGGAACAGGCCAAACCCTGGACGTGAAAATCCCGACCGTAGGCGAATCCATCACAGAAGTAACCATTGCCAAGTGGCTGAAAGCCGATGGTGATCAGGTAGCCATGGACGAAGTACTGTGTGAGTTGGAGTCTGACAAGGCCACGTTTGAGTTACCCGCTGAAGCTGCCGGTATCCTGCGTATTGTCGCCCAGGAAGGCGAGACCGTAGAGATTGGCGCCACTATCTGCCGCATTGAGGTAGGTGCCGGTTCCGGTGCTTCTGCTCCTGCACCGCAGGCTGCCGCTCCTTCTGCCCAACCGGCTCAGGCCGCTTCGGCTCCTGCAAGTGGGGCTTCTACCTATGCCAGCGGCACCCCGTCGCCGGCGGCTGGCAAGATCCTATCTGAGAAAGGTATTGCCGCTTCTGACGTTCCTGGTTCTGGCCGTGATGGCCGTATCACCAAAGAAGATGCCCAGAACGCGCAGGCCCGTCCGGCTGCACCAGCCGCGCAACCGGCTTCCGCTGAGCCTGCTACTAAGGAAGCTGCTTCCGCCCCGGCCGCTACCGGTGACCGCAACAGCCGCCGTGAGAAAATGAGCTCCTTGCGTAAAACCGTTGCCCGCAGACTGGTATCTGTGAAAAACGAGACAGCCATGCTGACTACCTTCAATGAGGTAGATATGAAACCGATCATGGACATCAGGGCCAAATACAAAGAGACGTTCAAAGAGAAGCACGAGGTAGGTTTGGGCTTCATGTCGTTCTTCATCAAAGCTTGTACCGTAGCCCTGAAAGAGTGGCCGGCGGTCAACGCCCAGATTGACGGCACCGACATGGTCTTCAACGATTTCTGCGATATTTCCATTGCCGTATCAGCACCTAAAGGCCTGGTGGTACCGGTAATCCGGAATGCTGAGAGCCTGAGCCTGGACGGCATTGAGAAAGAAGTGGTTCGTCTGGCCAAGCGGGCCCGCGAAAATAAACTGGGCATTGACGAGATGACCGGCGGTACGTTCACCATCACCAACGGTGGTGTGTTCGGGTCTATGATGTCCACGCCTATCATCAACGCGCCGCAGTCGGCTATCCTGGGTATGCACAACATTGTGAACCGTCCGGTAGCCATCAACAACCAGGTGGAAATCAGACCCATGATGTACCTGGCCCTGTCGTATGACCACCGTATCATTGACGGTCGTGAGTCGGTGAGCTTCCTGGTAAGAGTGAAAGAATTGCTGGAAGATCCAATGAGATTGCTTCTTGGGGTTTAATTCCGTTTTAAGCACATTTTCCAGAAAATAGGTCAAAAACGAAAGGCTCCGTGCTGCTGATGTAGAGTTAGTACGGAGCCTTTCTTCACATAAAAAGAAAGAACATGAAATACGATGTAACGGTCATTGGTTCAGGTCCCGGGGGCTACGTAGCGGCCATCCGCTGCGCGCAGTTGGGTCTGAAAACAGCCATCATTGAGAAATATTCGGTATTGGGCGGTACCTGTCTGAACGTGGGCTGTATTCCGTCTAAGGCGTTGCTGGACTCTTCGGAGCACTTCCACAATGCAGCGCATACGTTCAAAGAGCACGGCATTGAGCTGGAGAACCTGCAGGTGAACCTGGAGCAGATGATTACCCGCAAAAGTGGCGTGATCAAGTCTAACAATGACGGTATTGCGTACCTCATGAAGAAGAACAAGATAGACGTGTATAACGGTCTGGGTTCTTTCGTGAACAAGAACACCATCAAGATTTCTGGTGGTGAAGGCGGCGCTGAGCAGCAGATTGAGACAGATAAAACCATCATCGCGACGGGCTCTAAGCCCGTGAACCTGCCGTTTTTGCCTGTTGATAAAAACCGCATTATTACCTCTACCGAGGCCTTGACGTTGAAAGAGGTTCCCAAGCACATGATCGTGATTGGCGGCGGCGTGATTGGTCTGGAGCTGGGGTCGGTGTATGCCCGCTTAGGATCTAAAGTATCAGTGGTGGAATATACAGATGCCATCATCCCTACCATGGACCGTGCTTTGGGCAAAGAGTTGCAGCGGGTGCTTAAGAAAACGCTGGGCTTTGAGTTCTTCCTGGGCCACAAGGTAACCGGCGCGCAGGTAGAAGGCGAGGTGGTGAAAGTGACCGCTGAGACCCCTAAAGGCCAGACCATCACGTTTGAGGGCGACTACTGCCTGGTGTCTGTCGGCCGTAAGCCGTACACCGAAGGTCTTGGCCTGGAGAACGCCGGCGTGCAAATGGGCGAGCGCGGCATGATTGCCGTGAATGACCACCTGGAAACCAACGTGCCCGGCATTTTTGCCATTGGCGATGTGGTGCGTGGCGCCATGCTGGCCCACAAAGCCGAGGAGGAAGGAGTGCTGGTAGCCGAATACATGGCCGGCCAGAAACCGCATATCAACTACAACCTGATTCCGGGCGTGGTATACACCTGGCCAGAAGTAGCGGGCGTAGGTTTTACAGAGGAGCAATTGAAGCAGGAAGGCCGCGCCTACAAAACCGGTTCGTTCCCGTTCAAAGCTTCGGGCCGCGCCAAAGCGTCTATGGACACCGATGGGTTTGTGAAAGTCTTAGCCGATGCCAAAACCGATGAGATCCTGGGCGTGCACATGATTGGGCCGCGCGTCGCGGATTTAATTGCTGAGGCCGTAGTGGCCATGGAGTTCCGGGCGTCTGCTGAGGACATTGCCCGCATGAGCCATGCGCACCCTACCTATACCGAAGCCATGAAAGAAGCCTGTCTGGCCGCCACGGAAAACCGGGCGCTGCACATCTAATCTTTTCATACTTTCTAGAAACAAGAAGGCCTCTCCTGATCCAGGAGAGGCCTTCTTGTTAATGGCGTTTTGGGCCTGTTTTTAGAAAAACAGGCCCAAAACAGAAATTAAAAGTTCCAGCCGAAGGTGGCCACGAAGTTGGTGTTCTTGTGTTTGTTTTCCACGGTAGGGGTAAGCACCTGATAGAACTCAGAGTTCTGGTCATTGAATTCTGAGTTGACATAAGGCGTGTAGACGCTTTTATACGTGCTGTACACCAGGGCTGCGTCTATAAAGTAGTTGTTCTGTCTGAGCCCTATCCCGCCGGTCAGGAACGTCTTTTTCTGGTCTACGCCACTGTCTTTGAACGGGTCGCCATACAGCGCATAGCCGGCCCGTACCCTAAATACATCCAAGCGGGCTTCGGCGCCCAGGCGGTAGTTCATGGCTGAGTTGTAAAGGCTCTTGATGTTCTGGTTCGCATCCTGGAAAGATTCATCAGAATTCAGGTTAGCGTTGCTGTAGTCCACATACTCCACATCGGCGGTCAGGAAACCATTCTTGCCAATAAAGAAGGCAGCGCCCCCGCTGGCTTTGAACGGTGTAGTTAAGTTGTACTCAAACTCACCCGGGTCTGTGGCAAAATACTGGTTAAGGGAGGCGTTGGCAACTGGGGCTTGGCTGAAGTTCACGGCCAGGCTGGTGGTAAACCGGTCGGTCATAGTATACCAAGTAGGGGTTTGCACCGCAATACCCAGGCGCAGTACATCACTTGGCCGGTAAATAGCGCCAAAGCGTAAGTTCACCCCGTTGCCTTCGGTCTCCAGCTCATCTCTAAGGGTAAGGTTGTTGATATCAGTGGCCGGGGAGGTTTCTGAATAGGTCCTGGTCTGTTTGAACCTAAAGGTGCTCAGCCCAAGAGAAGCCCCTAGGAAGATCTTGTCCCGGAAACTGGCGCCATAGGCAAAATCCCACTGGTTCTGGGAACCGGTAGACTGAATGTTCTCCTGAAAAGGATTAGTGGCGACCAGGTTAGGCGAAATGTAGTAGCCATCATCTTCCTGGTCAATCAGGTAGGTTTCATAGGCCAGTTCCTGCAGGGAGTTGGCTGGAAGACCGGCGGCATTGGCCCGCTGCGCGGCATACTCGCCAAACTTCATGTTCTCTCTGGGGCCAGTGGCCTGGTAGAGGGAGCGCACGTTAAAGTTATTGGTGCGGGTAAAGCCTACGCCAAAAGAACCAGAGCGCCAGTCGCCTTCCTCGTCATCCGCTTTGCGGTTAGAAAATACCGCTGAGAAGCCCGGAATGTTGAGGTTGTTACGGCTATTCATGGCCTGAGAGCCATACACAGTGCTGTTTACCTCGTTAAAGCTGAGCCCGCCAGAAACAGTCACCTCTGAGCGCCGGAAAAGCCCCAGCCCGGCCGGGTTGGTGGAAAGGTTTCCGGCATCACCGCCTAGGGCTATGTTGGCGCCGGCCAGCCCCAGGGTGCGGGCGGTACCTCCAAAATCTGTGCGGGAATATCTAAGGGCATCTACCTCGTTCTGAGCAAAGCCCTTCCCGGCACTGCCTAGCAAGGCCAGGCAGGCCAAAAGAAAGCTATATCGTTTCATGTAGTCTTGAAAAAATGGGGGTTAATTTCTGCCTCTGCGGCCACTGCCTGAGCTTGAACCGGAACTGGAGCCTGAGCTGCTTTCAGAAGTAGACGACCTGGACGGTTCATAAGACCTGCTGGGGGCTGGCTCATAGGAACGGCTCCGTGATTCTGAGCTCTGCGTAGGCGTATATTCCGTTCTCTGGCGTCTTACCGGCGGTGCCGTCTCAGAATTGCTGCTTCTGGTTCTGGTAGGCGTTGGAGAGGTAGTCTGGTTTCCTTGGTTCTGTTCAGAAGGCGTCACTATCTGGCGGCGTCTCGGTTGGGGAGTAGTTCCCTCTGGGTACGTCTGGCTGGAAGAGCTTCTGGAACGGTTCATGTCGCCGGGGCTGGTGACCGCATTTCTTGATCTGCTGGTTCCGGTCACCACGTTGCTGCGTCCGTCGCGGGAGATGTTGGGGTTGCGCCCAGCGGTGTTAGAGCTTCTATCATCACGGCGGCCATAAGATACCCTGTTCGCGATCACGCGCTCGCCGTAATAGTTGTTGCCGTAATACCGATAAGGGCTGTAGCCGTACCCGTGTCCGCCGTAGCCATAGGCGCCATAGCCATAACCCCAGGGGTTATAGAACCGGCCAAAGCCTAAACCAATGCTAAGAGAGATGCCGGTGCGGGGCCAGAAAGGGTCATACATAGCCATGCTTGGGCCGTAGAACGGGTCATACCATGGGTCATAGAACGGATCCATGTACATGGCGCGGGAGTAATAGCGGCCCGGGGAGTAGAAAGGGGTTTGGTACGCCCAGTACGGGTTCCCGAAAGGGGCATCATAGTAGGAGTATTGGTAGGGGGTGTTGTCTCTGCGCCTGTTTTCTCTGGCGTAGGTCTCTGGGTCGCTCACGCGCTCAGAAATATCCTGAGAATCATCACGGGTTACTTCTTCTCCGTTTCTTAGCCGCTCCTCTGCCTGCACCGGTTCTACATACGTAACCTTGTCAGAGGAGGAGAAATACACATCATCCGTTTCACTGGTCTGCAAGTTGGAAGACGTGCTGCACCCTGCCGCCAGGAAACCCAGGAGCGGTAACAGGAGCAGTTTATGGGTATAATATCTCATGGGTGTAAAGTAGTTGGTTAAGGATGCTTATTCAAATTCACGAGCCAAGAAACACGAGTATCCGGTTCGCCAACGTTTCTATTCAGATATATTAACGTATTTTTGACCCGAAAAGGTATGGGTTATTGCTTGAATGAGAGCAAAATCTATGCCGTTTATAAAGATTTAGATATATTTTTCTCCTCTACCAAAGATACAAAAAATGAGCAAAGGGTTGCCTAAACGCAGTGAGGATTATTCCCTCTGGTATAATGAGTTAGTAAAGCGCGCCGGCCTGGCAGAAAACTCCGCCGTACGCGGCTGTATGGTCATCAAGCCTTACGGGTACGCCATCTGGGAAAAGATGCAGCGCGTGCTGGATGACATGTTTAAAGCTACAGGACACTCCAACGCCTACTTTCCCCTATTTGTACCAAAAAGTTTGTTTGAGGCCGAAGAGCAGAACGCTGAGGGCTTTGCCAAGGAATGCGCCGTAGTGACCCACTACCGCCTGCAAACCGACCCAGACCGGCCCGGTAAACTGCGCGTAGACCCCAATGCCCGCCTGGAAGAGGAACTGATTGTACGCCCTACCTCAGAGGCCATTATCTGGAACACCTACAAAGGCTGGATCCAGAGCTACCGTGACCTGCCCCTGCTCATTAACCAGTGGGCCAACGTGGTGCGCTGGGAAATGCGCACCCGCCTGTTCCTGCGTACCGCTGAGTTCCTGTGGCAGGAAGGACACACCGCCCACGCTACCTCTCAGGAAGCCATAGAGGAAACCGAGCGTATGCTGCATGTGTACGCTGAGTTTGCCGAGAGCTACATGGCGCTACCGGTGGTACGCGGTAAGAAATCTGCCAATGAGCGTTTTGCGGGCGCCCTGGACACGTACTGTATTGAAGGTTTGATGCAAGACGGAAAAGCCCTGCAGGCCGGTACGTCCCACTTTCTGGGGCAGAACTTCGCCAAAGCCTTTGACGTGAAATTCGCGACCAAAGAAGGCGGCCTGGAACACGTTTGGGGAACCTCCTGGGGCGTGAGTACCCGCCTGATGGGAGCCCTGGTGATGGCCCACTCAGACGACGAAGGTCTGGTGTTGCCACCCAAGCTGGCGCCTATCCAAGTAGTGATTGTGCCTATCTACAAAGGCGAGGAGCAACTGGCCCAGATCTCTGAGAAAGTGTTGGGCCTGAAAAAGCAACTGGAGGCCAAAGGCATTTCCGTGAAGTTTGACGACCGTGACACCGAGCGCCCCGGCTTCAAGTTTGCCGAATGGGAACTGAAAGGCGTGCCGGTACGCATTGCCATTGGCGGAAGAGATTTGGAGAACGGCACCGCCGAAGTAGCCCGCCGCGACACCAAAGAGAAAAGCTCGCAACAGTTTGATGACCTGGTGAACCTGATCCCGGCCCTGCTGGACGAGATTCAGGAGAACATCTACAAGAAAGCCTTTGATTTCAGGGAGGCCAATACTACCCGGGTAGATTCCTACGAAGAGTTCAAACGTCTTTTGGATGAGAAACCAGGCTTCATCTTGGCCCACTGGGATGGTACCCCGGAAACCGAGGAACGCATCAAAGAGGAAACCAAAGCCACTATCCGCTGCATCGCGCTGGACTCTCCGGAGGAAGACGGCGTGGACATGGTGACTGGTCAGCCCTCTAAGCGCCGCGTGTACTTTGCAAGGGCGTACTAATACAACTACTACCAAAAGCTGTCTTGCTTAAAAGAAATCGGGGACTGCCTTAGGGCGGTCCCCGATTTCTGTTTTAGGGCCATTTTGGCTAAAACGTGCCCTAAACGATAAGTGGCTAAGAGTTTGGGTCAATGCTCCTGATCAGGCGGGTGTCGCCCACCAGCCAGACAATGTCACCCAGGGTGAAAACGGTGGAGGGGTCTGGGTTCAGCAGGCGCTTGCCTCTGCGCTCAATGCCCACTACTAACCCGTTGGTCTTTTCCCTGATGCCAGATTCCCGGATGCTGAGGTTCTGGAAGGGAAACTTGGCGTTCACAATCAGTTGCTTTAAGGAGATATCGGGCTGCACAGACAGGGGTGGGTGCTCCGGGGCGAAGGCCTCCACGAACGGCTTGAACTGTTCCAGCTGTTCATCTGTACCAATCACCGTGATTTTGTCTGCGGGGTAGAGTCGCTCGTGGCCGCGGGGCACCGGCAGGATCAGGTTGCCCCTTTCAATGCGCGCAATATTTATCCCGAACTTCTCCCGCAGGGCCAGCTCAAAGAGAGTCTTGCCCACTACCCCAGACTCGGGGCTTATCTTAAACTCCGCTAAATGTGCATCCCAGGGCAGTAGTTTCTTTACCGGCGATTCATTTTCCTGCTCCTTAGCGTGCAGGTTGCTCAGGAAGCGGCGCTCAATACGGCTGTAGGTTTTACGCAGGCGCTGCGTGAGAAGCGGGAAGATGATACCCAGCAGAATGGCGGCTATCACCAGCGCCACCTGTATGGAGAAGACCCGGTCCAGCAGCAGGCCTACAAAC
Organism: Rufibacter radiotolerans; assembly: GCF_001078055.1. Lineage (NCBI taxonomy): Bacteria > Pseudomonadati > Bacteroidota > Cytophagia > Cytophagales > Hymenobacteraceae > Rufibacter > Rufibacter radiotolerans. The sequence continues at coordinate 4,715,932 of NZ_CP010777.1, forward strand.
AGGAGGGCCAGCAGAATACGCCCTGTTTCCAGTGCTACCAAAGGACCGCGGGCGTATTTTTTGTAGCGCCACAGCCGGGAGTAGGCCCGCAAACTCACCCTTCTAATAGCCAGGGCCCAGATAAAGGGCGCCATGAGCACCAGCGCCAGCCCTACCGTCACCAGGTTACTCCAGAACTCCACTGAGAGGGCCTCTGAAAAGGTAGGCGCCAGGTACTGGGTGGCCAGTAGGATGATGCCAATGAGCACCACGGAGTTGGAGACCACAATCTGTGCAAACCGGCGCAACACAATCTGCCAGTCGCTCCTGTTTTTGATGGATTGGGTGCTTCGGCTGTAGGTGGCAAAGGCGGCTTTGTACCTGTCAGGCAGGCGGCGTTCTATGAAAGCGTTCAGGGGGTCGGCGAGCCGGATAAGGAAGGGCGTGGTAAAGGTGGTCACCGCCGAGAGCGCCACGGCAATGGGGTACAGAAAATCACTAGTGACCTTAAGCGACATACCCAGCGTGGCAATAATAAAGGAAAACTCCCCAATCTGGGCCAGACTCAGCCCTGCCTGGATAGACTGTTTCAAGGGCTGCCCCGAGGCCAGCGCGCCAAAGGTACTGGAGAGAAATTTGCCAAGAATGGTCACCACCGTAAGCAGAAAAACCGGGCCAATGTACAGGATCAAAAGCCGAAGGTCAATGAGCATGCCCACAGACACAAAGAACACCGCCCCAAACAGATCTTTCACAGACTTGGTCAGGTGCTCAATCTTTTCGCTGAACACGGTTTCCGCCAGAATAGAGCCCATAATAAACGCACCCAGGGCAGGCGAGAACCCGGCCTGGGTGGCAATAACCACCATGAGGAGGCAAAGCGCCACAGAGACAATGAGCAGCGTCTCTTCGTTCATGAGCTTGCGGGCCCGGCGCAAAAAAGAAGGAATAAGGTAAATGCCGCCCAGAAACCAGATAGACAGGAAAAAGGCCAGCCGAAGCATGGCCCGGAGCATGGCCTCGCCGCCAAACTGCTGGCTTACCGCCAGGGTAGACAAGAACACCAGCAGTAAAATGGCCACCAGGTCTTCCACCACCAGTATACCAAACACAAAGCCCGCAAACTTCTGGGTCTTGATGCCCAGCTCGTCAAAGGCCCTAATGATAATGGTGGTGGAGGAAATAGAGAGAATGCCGCCCAGAAAGATGCTGTCAATGGAAGACCACCCCAACAACTGACCGGTCACGTAGCCTAAAAAGATCATGGCCAGCACCTCGGTCATGGCCGTTACAGAGGCTGTGCCGCCCACCTTGGCCAGCTTCTTGAAACTGAATTCCAGCCCCAGGCTGAAGAGCAGGAAAATCACCCCTATTTCGCCCCACACGCTAATGGTTTCCCGGTCAGTGACCGAGGGCAGGAATTTGAAGTTAGGGCTAACAAGTACCCCGGCAATAATATACCCCAGTACCAGCGGCTGCCGGAGCTTCTTGAAAATAAGCGTGGTAACGCCAGCGGTAGCCAGAATGAATGCCAGGTCTGAGATTAAGGCGGGAAGGTGTATTTCAGTGGCGGCTGGCATGGGTCAGGTAAGAAACAACAGGCATTCAGAACGGTAAGGGTCAGTTTTTCTCTTCTTAGTAGGCCGGGGTTACAGGGGTAAGTACTTATACGTTTGTAATTTAAAATACCTGTTTTATGACGGAAGGTTTAGAAAGGCGTTTCAGGGCCGTTTTCAGGAAAACAGGCCTAAAACAAAACCGGCCCGCGCTTTCGTGTGCTCACAGGGCTTTTGTACTTTTATAGCTTCTAGCATTTAAATATTTTCTTGTATGAAAAGCATTGCCATTTTCTGTGGGGCCAGCACTGGCCATAACCCCGTTTACCGTGAAGCGGCCCAAGCCCTGGGCACCCTTTTTGCGCGGCGCGGCATACGGCTGGTCTTTGGCGGCGGCAAGGTAGGCCTGATGGGCGTGATAGCTGATGCGGTCTTGGCCGGCGGCGGCGAAGTGATTGGCGTGATTCCGCAGAGCCTGGTAGACATGGAGGTTGCGCACCAGGGCCTCACCGAACTGCACGTGGTAGAAACCATGCACGAACGCAAAGCCTTGATGGCCGCCGAGTCTGATGCCTTTGTGGCCATGCCGGGCGGCTTCGGGACGTTTGATGAGCTGTGTGAGATTGTGACCTGGAACCAATTGCGCATCATTCAGAAACCAGCGGCTCTTTTTAACGTGAACGGCTATTTCAATTCCTTCCTGTCCATGATTGACCATGCCGTAACCGAAGGATTCATCAAAGCTGATCAACGCGCGCAATTATTGGTGGAAGACCAGGCCGAAAAACTGCTGGACCAGCTCCAGCGCCAAGCCCAAGGCGGCTCTGACTGGGTAGATTTTGACCGCATCTAGAAGCAGGATTTTCTGGATTAACTTGATTTTCAGGATTAAGCAGGAGAAAGGATCTTCGTTCCACTCTAACGGCTGAAGCTGCGGTGCGGAAGTATAAATCAGAAATGGATGAATACGGATTCATGCGAGTCTGGAGGTTCTCGTTTCTTAGAGTCACGGGTTAGACACCTGGTGCCGGCTAAAACCAAGAAGGCGTTTTGAGGCTGTTTTTACATAAACAGCCTCAAAACGCCTTCTTGGTTTTCTGCACATCTAACCAATCCTGAAAATCAAATTAATCCAGGAAATCCTGCTCAGGCTTCCTGAACCATCTCGGCCACGGTGTCTACCCACATGGGGTGCGTGTTCAGGCTTTCCACCAGCTGCCAGTGCTTGCCGCCGGCTTCCTCAAACTCCTCTTTAAATTCCTTGCCTACCTCAATGGTGGTTTCCAGGCAGTCGGCGACAAAGGCGGGGCTGAAAGCCAGTACGCTTTTGATACCCGCGGCCGCCAGGTCTTTCAAGACAAAATCTGTATACGGTTTCAGCCACGGGTCTTTGCCCAGCCGTGACTGGAACGTGACTGAGTACTTGTCTTCTGGTATATTCAACGCCTTGGCCAGTTGTCTTGAGGTCTCAAAGCATTGGGCGCGGTAACAGTAGCGGTTGCGGCTGTGGTAGGTGTTGCAGCAGACGCCCAACTGGCAATAGCCCTTGGTGCTGGCTTTCAGGATCTGCCGCTCGGGCAAACCGTGGTAGCTGAACACAAAATGGTCATAGTCACGCTTGGACATGTGCTGGCGGGCAATCTCTGCAAACGTGCCAATAAAGCCCGGGTGGTTGCAGAACGTGCTAATGAACCTGATGTCTGGAATCACCTCCCATTTGCTCACCAACTCCATCACTTTCTCCTGCACAGAGCCTGTGCTAGCCGAGGCATACTGCGGGAACAGCGGCAACACCACAATGCGGTCCACTACCTTCTCCTGCAACTCGGCTAAGGCCGCCTCAATGCTGGGGCTCTGGTAGCGCATGCCAAAGGCCACGTGATAGTCTTTGCCCAGTTTCTCCTGCACCAGCTTCTGCAGATCCAGCCCGTGGAACAGCAGCGGCGAGCCGCGTTCGGTCCAGAGTTGGGCGTAGATCTTAGCAGATTTTGGGGCCCTGAAGGGCGCAATCACGCCATTCACTAACATATATCTACTAGGCGCGGCAATGTCCAGCACCCGTTTGTCTAGTAAAAACTCGCGCAGGTACTTGCGCACGTGCGGTACGCTGGGAGAGTCCGGCGTACCCAGATTCACTAGTAATACTCCTGTTTTGCCAGTGGCTCCACTTTTCATAGGCAGTCAATTGAGGTGCAAAGATACAGATTTGATAGGTACGGCTAGCATCTGGTAAAGATGATACGCATCATGGGCCTAACAGATAAAAGGTCATTCTGTTTCAGGGCTGTTTTTGATAAAACAGGCCTAAAACACAAGGAGCAGGTAGTGAAGGCGCATCTGTAGTAAATGGCAGGTTAACGTAAGGCGGTGTTAAAAAGTAGACATAAAAAGCTACAAGCTCAAGAAAGAAGAAGCAATGAGGTCAAAGATAAATCTAAGACCATTTCATTTAACTACTATAGTCTCAAGTAGCTTAATAATCAGGAACTAACAAGCAGCAATGGATAACTCCTGCCTCAGAACTCGTTTAAAAACGTTACCTTTGCAAATTGTTTTAAAAGGAGGAGAAAAATGGCAGAGAAGCCACACAAAGCAGGGTTTGTAAGCATCATTGGCAAGCCCAACGTGGGTAAGTCTACTTTGATGAATGTGATGGTGGGCGAGAAACTTTCCATTATCACCTCCAAAGCCCAGACTACCCGCCACCGCATTATGGGTATCCTCAACTCAGAGGATTTCCAGATTGTGTATTCAGACACCCCCGGCATCATCCAGCCCCAGTATGAACTGCATGAGTCTATGATGCGGTTCGTGCACGCCTCTTTAGAGGATGCAGACGTGATTCTGTTCGTGACAGATATCTATGAGAAGCATGATGAGAGCGAAGTGGTAGAGCGTCTGCGCAAAGCCAAGGCACCTATTCTGCTGCTCATCAACAAGATTGACCAGGCCACCCAGGAAGAAGTGGTAGCCAAAGTAGAGTACTGGAAAGAGCAGTTGCCGGCCCAGGAATACATGGCCATCTCGGCGCTGCACAGCCAGGGCACGCCCGGGGTTTTCCAGAAGATTCTGGACCTGCTGCCGGAGCACCCGCCCTATTATCCAAAAGATGAACTAACTGACAAGCCCGAGCGTTTCTTTGCGGCCGAGATGATACGGGAGAAGATTTTCCTGAACTACAAAAAAGAGATTCCTTACAGCTGTGAAGTGGTGGTGGAAGAGTTCAAGGAAGACGAGACCATCATTAGAATCCGCGCCGAGATAAGCGTGGAACGCAAAAGCCAGAAAGGCATTGTGATAGGAGACAAAGGCGCCGCCCTTAAGAAAGTAGGCACCCAGGCCCGTCTGGACATGGAGGAGTTCTTCCAGAAAAAAGTGTTCCTGGATCTCTACGTACGCGTGAACGAAAACTGGCGCACTGACAAGCGCCTGCTGGACCGGTTCGGATATAATAGCATTTAGAAAGAGACACAAGATATAAGACATAGGATACAAGACTGAGAGAAGAAAAAGTCTTATGTCATGCGTCTTACATCTTGTATCTGAAAGATAGTACCCTTTTAGCGGCGCCACGGAGGCGACACCGCAGGGCTTCACCCGCGTTTTGGGAGTGATTCTTAAAAAAGAGCCTCAAAACGCACATTTCAATTGATATGGCACAAAATACAATCGCCATTGTAGGACGCCCCAACGTGGGCAAATCAACCTTGTTCAACCGCTTGGTAGGGGAGCGCAAAGCCATCATGGACAATGAGAGCGGCGTGACCCGTGACCGGCACTACGGCCATGGCAACTGGACAGGTAAATACTTCACCGTTATTGACACCGGCGGCTACGTACGCGGGTCTGATGATATCTTTGAAGGCGAAATCAGGAAGCAGGTAGACCTGGCTATCAATGAGGCAGACGTGATTCTGTTCATGGTAGACGTAGATGCCGGCGTAACGGGCCTGGATCAGGAGTTTGCCGATGTGCTGCGCCGCAGCAAAAAGCCTATTTACATTGTTGCCAACAAGGCAGACACCCACGCCCGCGGTCACCTGGCCGGTGAGTTTTACGCGCTGGGTTTTGAAGGCGAAATCTTCCCGGTTTCCAGCCAGAACGGTTCTGGTACCGGTGAGTTGCTAGACGCGGTGGTTTCCCACTTTAAGGAAGAAGGCATTGAGAACCCAGAGGCCGGTATTCCGCGCATTGCCGTGATTGGCCGCCCTAACGTGGGCAAGTCCTCTTTCGTGAACCTGCTGTTGGGCGAGGATAGAAACATTGTGACCGATATTGCCGGTACCACCCGTGACTCTATCCACTCACACTACAAAGCCTTCGGGAAGGAGTTTATCATCATTGACACCGCCGGCCTTAGAAAGAAAAGCAAGGTGCATGAAGACATTGAGTTCTACTCGGTGCTACGCTCTATCAGAGCCCTGGAGGACAGTGATATCTGCGTGATGATGCTGGACGCCACCCGCGGCATTGAGGCCCAGGATATGAATATCATCGGCTTAGCCGATAAGAACCGGAAGGGCCTGGTGATTCTGGTGAATAAATGGGATCTGGTGGAGAAGGAAACCAACACCGTGCGTGACATGGAGAAGGCTATTCTGGAGCGCATTGCCCCCATTGCGTATCCGCCTATCGTCTTCATTTCCGTGGAGAACAAGCAGCGGGTGCACAAGGCCATTGAGACCATTATTCAGGTGCATGAGAACCGGTCTATGAAAATCCCTACCTCCAAGCTGAATGATGCCATGCTCAAGGAGATTGAGCGCTATCCGCCGCCGTCCATTAAAGGGAAATTCGTCAAAATTAAATACGTGACCCAATTACCTACCAACACGCCTACATTCGCCTTTTTCTGCAACTTACCGCAGTACATAAAAGAGTCGTACGCGCGCTTTTTGGAGAATAGGTTACGGGAACATTTTGGTTTTGAAGGAGTGCCTGTTAACTTAGTGTTCAGAAAAAAATAGGTTCGGCCTGGTTTTTTCTTTTCCAAGACCTTACACGCTCCACCCTTTACCCCTTTATTAACATCATGAGGACTATTTTAACGTTAATTGCAGCGGCGGGCTTTATGGCTTTTACTGCCTGTGATTCTAAGAAAGCAGATGAGGCGTCTGCTTCCACTACCACAGAGGAAGCTATTAACGCCACAGACATAGCTGAAACAACTGCTTCTCCCATTGATACCCAAGGGGTTTTGGTAGATACACTTGCTACAGATTCTATTAAGTAGTTACCAAGCCGGCAGAATGTGCCGGTGTTATTCTTAAAAGCGCGGAATAGGCTTGCCTAAGGTGAGTTTGTTCTGCGCTTTTGTGTGAATTAAAGGAACTTGTTGCATAATTTGTATATCTATGGAAGAAAATATATCCATTCTTCCATGCTTGCGTACAAGACTCCATAAACCTTAAAAAGCCATATTTACTCTGGGCCTTTTAGGGAAGTTGAATAAAATGCTTGAAAAAATAACCATGAAAAAGACGCTGTTTCTCTCTGCTTTGCTTGCCGGTGTTCTGGGCTTTACCGCCTGTGACTCCAAGACTGAAAACAAAATGGAAGAGCAAGCTGAGATTGTGGAAACCCACGCTGAAATGGCCGGTGACACTGCGTTAGCGCGGGAAGCCAGACAAGTCAAAGATAGCATTGACGAAGTGGACCCAAAATAAGTGCGGTGTTCTATATAATAGAATGCTATTTTTTGAGTATCTTAAATTGTTTTTAAATCCCTACAAAATAAAACTATGAAAAAGACATTGTTTGTAATGGCCTTAGCTGCCGGTATGATGAGTTTCGCTTCTTGTGATTCTGCCAAAGAAAACCAACAAGAAGAAAAAGCAGAGCAAATGGAAGATGTAGCTGATGATGCTGACAACCCTGCTGCTGAAGAAGCTGCTGAAGAACTGGAAGACAGCGTTGATGCTGTTGATCCTAAATAAGCCAACTACAAGTTTAAAAAAGAAGGGGCGTCCAATTGGGCGCCCCTTCTTTTTTTGCTTAACCGGGTAGCCTGGGAGCGCCTGCCGGGAATTGGGGTGATACGTTTTGAGGCTATTTTAAGGAAAACAGCCTCAAAACGCAGACTAAGCGCCTAGCCGCCGCTGTATGAGCCGGTCTACCAGCATGTAAAGCTGGGGCGGGGCAAGCGTGCGCCACGGGATCTTGTCCAGGTCACCCCCGAAGTTGATGTAATAATCCAGGTTGAACTGCTGCATCTCCTGCACCACAAAGTCCTGGAACCCAATGGCGGCAATCCAGCCTTCTTCCACGTCTTCAAACCATTCCTCATAGTAAGAATCATCTGAGCCGTGAAAGTTGAAGACATTCTCTCCTATGAGAATATAGTGGTTAATGCCCTCGCCCACCATCAGATCCAGGATATTGCGCTTCAGGCTCATGATGTCATTGTGGAGCGTGTCATTCCACTCGCCAATGAATTCAATGATGGCGTAGCCCTCGTTATAGTCTGCGTACAGAATCTTAAGGAACAGCGTCTCAGAGTCCATGTCATCCCACTGCGGATGGATGTAGTAGCCGTAAATGGTATTCATGTACTCCAATTCATTGTACTCCGCGCCGTACAGCGGCGAGCGCTCATCCTCAGAGGCAGAATAGGCTTCAATCCAGTTATAAAAGGGTTCTATGGTATGCATGGTAAAATAAAATAGCTGGAAAAGAAGTAACGGAGAAACTGGCCGGCGGGATGAGGGAACGGCATAAAAAAAGATCCGCCCGTTAGAGGCGAATCTTTTTTTATGCGCGTTTCGAGCCTGTTTTCCGGAAAACGGCCCCGAAACGGGAAATCTATTGATTGTAATACGAGGTGATGGCGGCGCGCACGCTGCCGTGCAGGTCCAGCAGTTCACGGGCTTTCTCTTCAGAGATGTTCAGCTCGTCCATGATCATGCGGGTACCGCGGTCCACCAGTTTGTAGTTGGTGAGCTGCATGTCTATCATCTTGTTGCCTTTCACCTTGCCCAGTTGAATCATAACCGAGGTGGTGAGCATATTCAACGCCAACTTCTGGCCGGTGCCGGCTTTCATGCGGGTGCTGCCGGTCAAGAACTCAGGGCCGGTAACTACCTCAACTGGGAACTTGGCCACGGCCGCTACTTTGCTGTCTGCGTTGCAGACTACGCAGCCGGTGGTGATGCCCCGGTCATTGCAGGCCTGCAGGCCGCCAATCACATAGGGTGTACGGCCCGAGGCGGCAATGCCTACCACCACGTCTTTCTCGTTTACGCCATAGGCATCCAGGTCTCTGATGGCTTGCTGGTCATCGTCTTCGGCAAACTCCACGGCCCTTCTAATGGCGGTATCGCCACCGGCCATAATGCCAATGACCATGTCAAAGGGCACGCCAAAGGTAGGGGGGCACTCAGAGGCATCTAACACGCCCAGCCTACCGCTGGTGCCGGCGCCAATGTAAAACAGGCGGCCGCCTTCGCGCATTTTGGCTACTACCGCGGCTACCAGCTTCTCTAACTGCGGAATGGCTTTTTCCACGGCCAGGGGCACCGTTTTGTCTTCTTTGTTGATGTTGGTAAGGAGTTCATGCACGCTCATCTTTTCCAGATGGTCATAGTGCGAGGCGGTTTCAGTTGTACTCATAGGGTAAGTTTTTGCTGATGATACTGGCTAAGCCCCTCAATGGGACTTTCTAAGATAGTGCATACGGTGACGCCGTATTGTTTGGCTACCGTACGCAGAATGTCTCTGAAATAATAGGCAATGGAGCCTACAAAGTGGGTTTCTTTCTTCTGATAGTCTGGGTATTTGATCACGGCCTTCTCAAAGAAATCGCCCAGACATTTGCAGATCATCTGGTAGATGAAGGGGTGGTCGCGGTGGTCTGAGAGGAAACGGGCAAAACCCGCCATGTACCGGTTGGGGTAAGGCTTGCGGTACACGTTGTCTACTATCTCATCACGGTTAGTATGGTAGCGCTCCTCAAAGGCCTGGTGCAGGTCTGGGGGTAACTCCTGGTTCAGGAACGCCTGCACAATGTGCTTGCCCATGTACCCGCCGCTGCCCTCATCACCCAAGATAAAGCCCAGATTGGGGAGGTTCTGCACAATCTTTTCGCCATCATACAGGCAGGAGTTGGAGCCGGTGCCCAGGATACAGGCAATGCCCTCTTTGTGGCCACAAAGCGCCCGGGCGGCGGCTTCCAGGTCATGGTGTACGTGTGCCTGGGCGGAAGGGAACACCTCCAGCAGCGCGGCCGCTACAATGTCCTGCTTGTCTTTGGCACTACAGCCCGCGCCGTAGAAGTAAACCTCCTGGGGAGTAGCACCGGGCAATTGCGGCAGCAGGCTGTCTTTGAGGGTTTGGGCAATCTCAGGGGTATTCTGGTAGTAGGGGTTGAACCCCACGGTGAGGGCCTGGGCCACTTCGCCCTGGGCGTTTAAGAGGCGCCAGGCGGTTTTCGTTGAGCCACTGTCGGCAATAAGGATCATAAGCGGGCGGGGAAAGAAACGGCCTCAAATCTCTGAAAATCTGCCCAAAGAAGCCCTATTTTTTTAAGATTCCTATTACGGTGAACTTGTCAAACACATATTCAGTGTGCGGTGCGTCCTTCAGTTCCTCCGTTAGGTCCTGGCCGGCCCAGTGCTCATAGTGGTTTCCCCGGCGCCACAACCGTGATTTGGTCACATCATAAATCTCCCCCTTGTAGGCGACCCAAATCTCATCACGGTCCTGTCCGTTACGGAGGGCTAGCTGGGAGCGGGTGTATTCTGGTAGCATTGAGTGAATGAGAGATTGAGTGATTGAGAGAATGAAGAACGGGAAAAATTATTTTGAAGTGTTTTTTCTGGCTTTGTCGTCTTATACCCCTCCTTTGACATCCTGGAAGGATCTCGGTGGCGAACGGTAGTTCAGTCGACTACCTTCAGGAACAGCATCCTAGGGTTCAAGCTTTTAATCAAGGCCACTTTCTCCTCCTTACTCATCAGCTTCAGCTCCTTTTCGGTGTCAATGGCGTGCTGTACGTAAGTGAAGCGTTCATAGTACAACAGTTTGTAACAGTAATACCTCCCGGCGAACGTCTCGGGCTTTCCGCGGTTCTCCCGGTGCTCAACCAACCTGCGTTGCAGGTCATTGGTGATTCCCACGTAGAAAACGGTCTTCGTCGGGTTCGACGTGATGTAGACGAAGTAGTTATGCTGTTTCACCGCTGCTGCCTGTCTAGTTCGCCACCGAGATCCTTCCAGGATGACAAAAGAGGAAGGATGCTTGACAGAAAAGCAGTGGGAGTTGGAAAGGCCTTAAAAGATGTTTTCCTAATAACAGCCCCATTGCCCTGTAGACCTTTTTACCCATATTTCATTAAGAATTCTTCTTAAAAATAGCACATCAGCACATTTCCAAATTAGCACATTCAATTACAACCGCGTCTGCATCAATATCCACCTATTAGGCACTTCGCCGTCGGCGGCGGTGAGGTAGTCCTGGTAGCTGCAGGGCACAATGAGGGGAGGGCGCTGGCCCGAAAGGTCGTCTACCTGCATCCACCATTTCTGGGTGTGGCGGTTTTTGTAGAAGAACATCTTGTTGGGGTTGTCATGGAAACCCACCGAGAACTTAAGGAAGTGGTTGCTGTGGAAATCAAGGGTGCCCTGGCGCTGGTAGAAACCTTCTATGGTATACCAGATCATGGTGGCCAGCGTGGTGGCCGTGAGGGCACGGTGGTCCAGTTCGGGGCGGTAGCCGTAGAAACCGATGGAACTGAGCTGGTCGTTCTGGCCAGCGTACCAGCACAGTTGGCAGGCCTCTTCGCCGGTAAGCCCGAAGGGGTTGGCCTGGAGCTGGCCGGGGGCGTCCTGGTGCCGGATAGCCGAGACGTCAAAACTGATCAGATCGGCTTGCCGTAACACAGGTTCCATTTCCTGCATCTGCTGCCGTACCTGGCCAATGCGGAAAAGCTCAAAGTGGAGCTTTTCCAGCACGCCCAGCATAGAGGCATCGGTGAGGTAAGCTTGGTGGGCCAGGTGCGTAAAGCCTAACAGGTAATTGGGCTCATGCAACAAAATGCGTTGCAGGTGGTTCGCTTCGGGGAGGGCGTCATCTTCAATGGCCACGTCCAGCTGGCTGTCAATGAGGGTGAGGTTTACGCTTTTGGATAAATGCTCATAGCCCAGAAACTGCCCGTACGTAAGGTCATGCGACCCGCCCAGCAGAATAGGGAATTTACCGGAGTCCACTACCATCTCCACCACTTCCTTCAGGCGCAGGTAGGTGTCTTCCAGATGAATGCCCGGCAGCAGGTTGCCCAGGTCCATGACCAACCATTGCCCCGTGCCTTTAATCAGGCGGTACAGCTCTTTGCGTATGCGGTTAGGGCCTTCATAGGTCAGGTTGCTGGCATCAACGGTGCCGCGGTATTCCGGCAAGCCAATCAAAACCACCTCGGCAGACCGCCAGTCCGGGAACGAATGGATGAACGGCGCCAGGTAGGCTCCCACCGTTTTGGGGTTGGTTACCTGCCCGAAAAGCTCTTCTGGAAGGGGCTCGAAAAAGATGGCTAAATTCATGTGGTGCGTAAGGCAAAAATCAAATTTAGGCAATTATTGGGCACCAGAAGATATGATTTTTAGCAATTATGAGGGGATAGGCCCCTTGGCTTAATTTTTTTTAACCGGATTTTGCTTTATCTTAACCGAACGAACTACACAGACAACACTATGAAAGTGACACGCGTTTTTGACCTTCTTACGCAACAGGTGCAGGAATTTCCCCAACCCGATTGCCTGGCCGCCAAAATCAATGGAGAATGGGTGAAATATAGCACCCAGCAGGTAATTGACACGGCAAATACGCTAAGTCTGGCCTTGATCAAATCTGGCATCAAAAAAGATGATAAGGTGGCGCTCATTTCCATGAACCGCCCGGAGTGGGTGTTCGCCGATTACGGTATCCAGCAGACCGGGGCGGTGAGCGTGCCCATGTACCCCACCATTACCGTGGAGGACTACCGCTTTATCTTACAAGACTCTGAGACCAAACTTATTCTGGTTTCCACCGAGGACCTCTACAACAAAGTAAAAGAAGCCGCTGAAGGCCTGACCGGCATACAGGGTATTTACACCTTTGACCAGGTGCCCGGGGCCAAGCACTGGTCTGAGCTCCTGAAGTTGGCTGAGGGCGAAGACGCGGCAACCCTGGAGCCTTACAAGGCCGCCGTGACCCCGCAAGACCTTCTCTCCATTATCTATACCTCTGGTACCACCGGCGCGCCCAAGGGCGTGATGCTGTCGCACAACAACCTGGTGAGTAATTTCACGGCCGTGAAGCCGTTTGTGCCGGTAAGCGCGGAACACCGGGCATTGAGCTTCCTGCCGCTGTGCCACATCTATGAGCGCATGGTGTCTTGTATCTACCTGTCTGTGGGGGTATCGATTTACTTTGCCGAGAGCATTGACAAGGTAGGCGATAACCTCAAGGAAGTGAAGCCGCACATTTTTGTGACCGTGCCGCGCCTGCTGGAGAAAGTCTACGACAAGATTGTGGCCAAAGGCTCTGAGTTGACCGGTATCAAAAAAGGACTGTTCTTCTGGGCATTGAACCTGGGGCAGAAATATGATACCCGCAAATCGCCGGGCGCGTTCTATGACATGCAGTTGAAGCTGGCCCGCAAGCTTATCTTCTCCAAATGGAAAGATGCGTTGGGCGGTAACATCAAAGTGATTGTGTCTGGCGGGGCTGCCCTGCAACCGCGTCTGGCCCGGGTTTTCTGGGGAGCCGACATCCGGATTATGGAAGGCTACGGCCTAACAGAAACCTCGCCGGTAATTGCCGTGAACCGCTATGAGCCCGAAGACAATGCCATTGGAACCGTAGGCCCCGTGATAGACGGCGTGGAAGTGAAGATTGCCGCAGACGGCGAGATCCTTACCCGCAGCCCAAGCGTGATGGTAGGTTACTACAAACACCCCGAACTCACCGCTGAGGTCATTGACCCGGACGGCTGGTTCCACACCGGGGACATTGGCGAACTGGTAGAAGGCCGCTTCCTGAAGATCACCGACCGCAAAAAGGAGATGTTTAAGACTTCCGGCGGTAAGTACGTGGCCCCGCAGCTCATTGAAAACAAACTCAAAGAGTCGCTGGTGATTGAGCAGGTGATGGTCGTAGGTGAAGGCGAGAAATTCCCGGGTGCCCTCATTGTGCCGGCCTTTGAGGGCCTGCAGGAATGGTGCAAGATTCACCACATTCCCTACACCACCAATGAGGAAATGATCCAAAAGCCCGAGGTGCTGGAGAAGTTCCAGAAGGAGATAGACAAAGCCAATGAAACCCTGGCCCAGTATGAGCGCATTAAGAAGTTTGTGGTGCTGCCCAAGGCCTGGAGCATTGAAAGCGGCGAAATGACCCCTAAGCTCAGCATCAAGCGCAAGGTGATCACTGCCAACAACAAAGACCTGATAGAGGGTCTGTACCGCACCGCCTAGAATAGGATGAAACAGAAGAGGAGACGCAGGAAAGCGTCTCCTCTTCTGTTTTTAGGGCTCTCCAACTTTAAGGTACAGTTTTAAATCAGGCCTAAGGCCGATACTAGGAAAATGGTCAGAGTAATGAATAGGACTCACCGGCGCTTGTTTTTTCTGTCACCCTGTTTTGGCGGAAAGGTTTTGCGCAGCAGGCGTAGCGGCTTACTAGAGAAAACCGTTTTGAGGCCGTTTTCCGGAAAATAGGCTTAAAACGGTTTTTCGCTTTTGGCAGTACGTACTACAGCGGCTGGATTGGATATTATAGGAAGCTTCGCAAAATAACCTGTCTCCCTTTCCCAAAAACGCAAGGCAGGGCCCTTCTTTGAGGGAAAGAATAAAAAATCTCAAATAATAGTATGCAAGCATAACATATTTTTCTAAATTTGGTAAGAGACACCTATACCAACCCATGAAAGCAGAGGAAACCGTTGACTTTAACATTAAGGTGTGTTGGCATGCCATAGCGCGTATGTATAATACCCAGGCCGCCAAAAATGACATTACCACTTCCATTGGGTTTGTGCTCCTGAACATTGACCGCGAGAAAGGTACCCCGGCCACTAAAATTGCCCCTTTGCTGGGCTTGGAGGCCCGAAGCCTTACCCGCATTCTCAAGAGCATGGAAGAGAAAGGCCTTATTTATAAGGTAGCTGATGCCCAGGACAAACGGTCGGTGCGCATCCATCTCACCGACCTGGGTCTGGAAAAACGGGAGGTAAGCCGCATTACCGTAAAGCAGTTCAACCAGAAGGTGCGGGAGGTGATCCCGGAGAAACAGCTGGACGTGTTCTTCAAGGTGATTGGCCAGATCAACCACCTGATTGAGGCCAAGGAAGTGTTTGCCGAAGAAGGCAAGCCAGCTAAATAATACCTGTTTTACGCCTGTTTTCCTGGAAACTGCCCTAAAACGGAAAGTGCTAAAGAGAAAAAATCGTGCGTACCTGGTACGCACATCTTGATACATAAAAAGAGTAATTATGAAGAGAATCATTAAGAAAGTGGCGGTGCTGGGCTCGGGCATAATGGGTTCGCGCATTGCCTGCCACTTTGCCAATATTGGCGTGCAGGTGCTGTTGCTGGACATGGTGCCCCGCGAGCTGCTCCCCGAGGAAGAAGCCAAAGGCCTCACCCTGGAAAGTAAGCCCGTGCGTAACCGCATTGTGAACACCGCCCTGCAAACGGCCGTTACCTCCAACCCGGCCCCACTCTACAAAAAAGAAGACGTACGGTTAATCCAGACGGGTAACTTTGATGATGACCTCAAAGACATTGCCGGTTGTGACTGGACCATTGAGGTGGTAGTAGAAAACCTCAAGATCAAGCAATCTGTGTTTGAGCGCGTGGAGCAGTTCCGCAAGCCGGGCACTTTGATCACCTCCAATACCTCGGGCATTCCCATTCACCTTATGTTGGAAGGACGCTCAGATGATTTCAAAAAGCATTTCTGCGGTACCCACTTTTTCAACCCGCCGCGGTACCTCAAGCTGTTGGAGATCATCCCCACCCCAGAAACTGATCCTGAGGTAACCCAATTCCTGCTTAAGTACGGCGACCTGTTTCTGGGTAAGACCACCGTGCTGGCCAAAGACACGCCGGCCTTCATTGCCAACCGTGTGGGTATCTACGGCATCATGCAGGTGCTGCACGTCATGGAGAAACTAGGCTTGAACGTGGACGAGGTAGACCGCCTCACCGGACCGGTAGTGGGCCGCCCCAAGTCAGCCACATTTAGAACCTCAGATGTGGTAGGTCTGGATACCCTGGCCAAAGTAGCGCAGGGCTTGTACCAGACCGGCGAAGCCGATGAAAGACGCGAGCTGTTCCAGTTGCCGGGCTACATTGAGCAAATGCTGGAGAAGAAATGGCTGGGTGATAAAACCAGGCAGGGCTTCTACAAGAAAACCAAAAACGCCGAGGGCGCCACCGAGATCCT
The DNA here is from genome assembly GCF_001078055.1 of Rufibacter radiotolerans. NCBI lineage: Bacteria > Pseudomonadati > Bacteroidota > Cytophagia > Cytophagales > Hymenobacteraceae > Rufibacter > Rufibacter radiotolerans. Next base: position 4,731,888 of record NZ_CP010777.1, read on the forward strand.
GACCCTGGACCTGAAAACCATGGAATACGGACCTAAGCAAAAGGTGCGGTTCCAGAGTATGGAAATGCTCAAGCCCATTGATGACCTGCGCAAGCGCCTGAAGGTGTTCAGCCAGGCGCAGGACAAAGCCGGTGAGTTCTTCCGGGAGACTTCCTTTGGGCTGTTCCAGTACGTGACCAACCGCATTCCGGAGATCTCAGATGAGTTGTACCGCATAGATGACGCCATGCGCGCCGGCTTTGGCTGGGAACTGGGTCCGTTTGAGACCTGGGACGCTTTTGGCGTACGCGAAACCGTGAGCGCCATGGAAGCCGCCGGCTACAAACCCGCCGACTGGGTATATGAAATGCTGGAGGCAGGGCACGAGACCTTCTACCGCAGCCAGAACAACCAGCGCCAGTACTATGACCTCATCACCAAAGACTACCGCCAGATTCCGGGCACCGAGAACTTTGTGCTCCTGGATGTGTTGCGCGGGACCAACGTGGTCTGGAAGAACGCCGGCTGCTCTATCATTGATCTCGGTGACGGCATCCTGAACGTGGAGTTCCACTCCAAGATGAACGCCATTGGCAGTGAGATCATCCAGGGCCTGAACAAAGGCATTGACCTGGCGGAGCAGAATTTCCGGGGTGTGGTAGTAGGCAACGAAGCCGCCAATTTCTCGGCGGGAGCCAACTTAGGGTTGGTGTTCATGTATGCCCTGGACCAGGAGTATGATGAGCTCAACCTCATGATCAAGCAATTCCAGAACACCATGATGCGCATGCGCTACTCGGCCATCCCGGTAGTGGCCGCCCCGCATGGCTTGACCCTGGGCGGGGGTTGCGAACTCTGCCTGCACGCAGACCGCGTACAGGCGGCCGCCGAAACCTACATTGGCTTGGTGGAATTTGGCGTAGGCCTGATCCCGGGCGGCGGAGGTACCAAGGAAATGACCTTGCGCACCTCGGCGGCCTATGAAGAAGGCGACACCGAGTACAATGCTTTGCGCAACGTGTTCCTGACCATTGGTACGGCCAAAGTCTCTACCTCGGCCGCAGAGGCCTACGCCCTGGGCTTCATGCGCCACGGCGATGGCATCACGCTCAACAACAACCGCCAACTGGCAGAGGCCAAGGCCGAAGCCATTCTCTTAGCTGAGGCGGGTTACACAAGACCCATTCCCAAGACCAACATCAAGGTACAAGGCAAAGGCGGGTTAGGCATGTTCATTACCGGCGCCCACGCCATGCACGCCGCCGGGTTTATCTCTGAGCATGACCGCAAGATCTCTGAGAAACTGGCCTACGTGATGTGCGGCGGTGACTTGTCTATGCCATCTGAAGTGTCTGAGCAATACCTGCTGGATCTGGAGCGCGAAGCCTTCCTGAGCCTCTGCGGGGAACGCAAGACCCTGGAGCGCATCAAGAGCATCTTAACCACCGGTAATCCGCTAAGGAATTAGACGTAAATAATTATTGTTCAGGAAGATAAGAGGGGATGTGTTTTAAGCCTCTTTTCCCTGAAACACCTCAAAAACAGAAAAGAAAATGCAAACTGCCTATATAGTTGCCGGATTCAGAACAGCCGTGGGGAAAGCGCCCCGTGGGGTCTTCCGTTTTACCCGGCCCGATGACCTGGCCGCCGATGTGATCAAGCATTTGCTTGCCTCGGTGCCGCAACTGGACCCCGCCCGCGTAGATGACCTGTTGGTGGGTAACGCGGTGCCTGAGGCCGAGCAAGGCCTGCAGATGGGCCGCATGATTTCCCTGCTGGCCCTGCCTATTAACGTGCCCGGCGCCATTATGAACCGCTACTGCGGCTCCGGTATTGAGACCATCGCTACCGCCGCCTTTAAGATTCAGGCCGGCATGGCCGATTGTATCATCGCCGGAGGCACCGAGTCTATGAGCATGGTGCCGGTAGTTGGCTGGAAAACCGCCCCTAACTACAAAATAGCCAAGGAGCACCCAGAATACTACCTGAGCATGGGCCTGACCGCCGAAGCCGTGGCCAATGACTTTAAAGTAAGCCGCGAAGACCAGGATGCCTTTGCCTTCGCCTCGCACCAGAAAGCCATCAGGGCCATTGAAGAAGGCCGGTTCAAGGACCAGATTGTGCCCATTAACGTGGAGGAAACCTACCTGGACGAGAACGGCAAAAAGAAAACCCGCTCATACGTGGTAGACACCGATGAAGGCCCCCGCGCCGACACCTCTCTGGAGAAACTGGCTAAACTTCGGCCGGTATTTGCCGCCAACGGAAGCGTGACCGCCGGTAACTCGTCCCAGACCTCAGACGGGGCTGCCTTTACCATTGTCATGAGCGAGCGCATGGTGAAAGAACTGAACCTGGAGCCTATCGCCCGCCTGGTGTCTTACGCCACCGAAGGCATTGACCCGCGCATTATGGGCATGGGACCCATTAAAGCCATTCCGAAGGCCTTGAAAAATGCCGGCATGAGTCTGCAAGACATTGACCTTTTTGAATTGAACGAAGCCTTCGCCTCCCAATCCATTGCCGTGCAGCGCGAACTAGGCATTGACCCGGAGAAACTGAACCCTAATGGCGGCGCCATCGCTTTAGGCCACCCACTGGGCTGCTCCGGCGCCAAACTCAGCGTGCAACTTTTTAGCGAACTCCGCCGCCAGAACAAGAAGTTTGGTATGGTGACCGCCTGCGTAGGCGGCGGCCAGGGTGTGGCAGGTATTTATGAACTGTTGCGCTAGGCGCTTTCGCGCCTGACACAAGATGTAAGACATAAGACGCAAGACTCTTCATGCATAATTTTAAAGAGCTTAAGATTTGGCAGGAGGCAATGAAGTTGGCCAAGCAGGTATATGAGGTGTCAGCTACCTTTCCAGCCAATGAAAGATATGGTCTTACATCACAAATTAATAGGGCCGCTGTTTCTGTTCCCTCAAATATTTCGGAAGGAGCAGGGAGAGGCAGTAATAAAGAATTTATTCAGTTCCTAAATATTGCAAGAGGCTCAGCCTTTGAAATAGAAACACAATTGCTACTTGCCCAAAGCCTTGGCTTTGTAAGTGAAGAACAATTACAGCCATTGCTTCAGCAAGTAAGCATGGTGCAACGAATGATAAATAGGTTTAAAGACAAATTGCTCAGTGATTTAAAATAGAGTCCTGAGTCTTATGTCCTGTGTCTTATGTCTAAACAGATAAAATAGTAGCAAAATGGCAAATACAGAATCAGCATCTAGAACGCTCAAAGGCGGTGAGTTCATCATCAAACAAACCAACGCCCAGGACATATTCATCCCGGAGGATTTCTCTGAGGAGCAGCGCATGATGGCCGAGACGGCCCAGCAGTTTGTACAGTCTGAGGTAATGCCCCTGGTGGAGCGCCTGGATAACCATGAGGAAGGCCTCATGGAGAACCTCATGAAGAAGGCCGGGGAACTAGGTCTGTTCGGGGTGGCCATTCCTGAGGAATATGGTGGGCTGGACATGGACTTCAACTCGTCCTTGCTGGTGACCGAGTCCGTGGGCTCCGGGCACTCGTTTCCGGTGGCGTTTGCGGCGCATACGGGTATTGGTATGCTCCCTATCCTGTACTTCGGTACGGAGGAGCAGAAAGCCAAATACCTTCCTAAGTTGACCACTGGGGAGTGGACCGCTTCTTACTGCCTAACCGAGCCAGGCTCGGGGTCAGATGCGCTGGCCGCCAAGACCAAAGCCATTCTGGATGTGGAAGGCGAGAACTTTGTGCTGAATGGCCAGAAGATGTGGATCACCAACGCCGGCTTCGCCGATGTCTTCATTGTGTTCGCGCAGGTAGACGGCGACAAGTTCACGGGCTTTATTGTGGAGAAAGGCTATGAAGGCCTGAGCTTGGGTCCCGAGGAACACAAGATGGGTATCAAAGGCTCCTCTACCCGCCAGGTCTTCCTCACCGACTGCAAAGTACCCATGAGTAATGTGCTGGGCGAGATTGGCAAAGGCCACCTGATTGCTTTCAACATCTTGAACATCGGGCGTATTAAGCTGGCCGCTGCCTGTCTGGGCGCCTGTAAAGCAGTCACAGATTTGTCAGTGAAGTATGCCAATGAGCGTATTCAGTTCAAGATTCCAATCTCCAAGTTTGGCGCCATCCGTCATAAACTAGCCGAGCAGGCCATCCGGATTTTCGCCGTGGAGTCTGCTTTGTACCGTTGCGGACATGACATTCATAACAAAGAGCAGGAGCTGCTGGCCGCTGGTAAAAACTACAATGAAGCTGTTCTGGAAGCCGCCCGTGAGTTTGCCGTAGAAGCCGCTATCCTGAAAGTAGACAGCTCTGAAACCCTGGATTATGTGGTAGACGAAGGTGTGCAGATTTACGGAGGCTACGGCTTCTCCGCTGATTACCCCATGGACCGCGCATACCGCGATGCCCGTATCAACCGCATCTTTGAAGGCACCAATGAGATCAACCGCATGCTTATTGTGGACATGATTCTGAAGAAAGGCCTCAAAGGCGAACTGGACCTGATGGGCCCGGCCGCCGCCGTGCAGCAGGAACTCATGGAAATCCCTGACTTCGGTGACGAGGACACCACGCTGTTTGCCGCAGAGAAAAAAGCCGTGGAGAAATTCAAGAAAGCCACCTTGCTCACCGCCGGTACCGCCGTGCAAAAGTTCATGATGACCCTAGAAAAAGAGCAGGAAGTCTTGATGTACATAGCTGATATGGCCATCCAGACCTACTTAGCAGAGTCTGCTTTGCTACGGGTAGAGAAACTTGTAGGCCAAGGCGGTGAAGAAGCCCACGCTCGCCAACTGGACATGGTACGCGTGATCATCAATGACGCCGCCGACCGCATCAACAAAGCCGGCAAAGAAGCCATCGCTGCCATGAGCGAGCCTGGTGACGAGCAGAAACTGTTACTCATTGGCCTGAAGCGCTTTACTAAACTGGAGCCGTTCAACACCAAGGAAGCCCGCCGCCGTATTGCCGCTGAGATGATTAAGGAAAACGAGTTTGTGTACTAATGTTTAGACACAGGATTCAGGACATAAGACGCAAGACTTTTCTTAAATGGTAGAACGAGCGTTTTAGGCCTGTTTTTGCCAAAACGACCTTAAAACAGAAAACCCCGCTGATTCAGCGGGGTTTTCTGTTTTAATTAGAATCTGTAGGGGCAATCCCTTGTGGTTGCCCTTTTGCGTTTGCCACCGTGGTAGGGCAACCACAAGGGATTGCCCCTACTTTTAAACTTGTTCCATTTGGCGAAAACCAGAGGAGGCTTTCAACTGCTAATAAGCATGAGTCTGTTTCGGGCCTGTTTTCTCAAAAACAGGCCCGAAACAGACTGACTAATCCTTGAATGTGATCCGGCTCAGGCGCAGGCCGGCCGAGGCTTTGTTGGGTCGGTTCACGGCGGTGATGGTGCGTTCGTCCAGCCAGGTGGTGAAGTCTTTTACGTAAGACACCCGCTGGTCATTGGCTACGTTGAGGCCTACTGCCTTGGGAGGCTCGGCACCGCCGGTCAAAAGATGGATAGACCGGGAGTAAAGGTCGGTTTTGCCTTTGATAGTTTCCAGGGTGAGCAGTTGCAGGCGGTTGCCAATGAGGTGGGCGCTGTAAGAGATTCCGGCGAAGCCTTCAGAGGCAGGGGCTTTCTGGTTTTTGATGATAACAGAGTTCCAGGTAGGTTGCAGGTACTCATTGTAGGCGAACAGGAGCAATTCCTGGGCGTGGAAGTCGCTGTTCTCACCGCCGTCTGTGTATTTCTTTTCGGCCATGACCAGAATCTGGCCTTCATGGCTTACCAGAATATCTGAGAGGTAAATGTCTGCCAGGCGGGTAGAGCCGGTAGATTGGGCCAGGGTTTTGGTGAAGTCTGGGGTGAACTTGAACTCCTCGGCAAAGCGCATGTTGCCGGCCTTGTAATCAAACCTAACCATTTTAAGGCTACGGTAGTCGCCGGTTTTTTCCTCGGCCACCAACACGGCGGCGTACAGGCTGCTGTCTTGGTGAATTTTGAAATGCGTGTCCAGCACGTACATTTTCTCGCCGTCAAACACCCCACCCAGCATCACTTCCATGACCTTAATCTCATTGTCACGGTTGTTGTAGCGGCGTACGCTCAGGCGCATAGACCGGTTGGTAAGCACGCTCACAAATTGGTTGCCGTGGTTGTCTATCTGCACATGGGCGCTTACCTGGTTGCCTAGGCCGTTAAAATCATAAAGTCTGTCTTTGATCTTGGTGAGCGAGCCGTCATAGACGTTGGCCTGCATAGACTGCAGCTGCTCATTGCGGGTGTTGGCGTGATAGGTCACCAGTTTGGAGCCATCGGCGGAGATGGCCACGGCAGGGCGGCGGCCACGGCTGGGGGCTTCCTGCAGTTTGGTTCGTTTCAATTCCTTGCCGGTAGCCACGTCAAATAGCCTTCCAAAAAGGGCCTGGCTGCCTTGGTCTGGTAACACCTGGTGGGTAATGAGCAGGGCGGTGCCTTTGTTCTGGGAAAAAGCCTCTACGGTTTCCTGGCTTAGCATGGGCACCGGGGTAGACCAAACGGCTTTGAGGTCTGCGCCGTAGCGCTCAATGGCGTACGTACTGTCAGACTTGCGGCTCAGGATCACAAAGTCTGTGGGGCTTACCGCGAAGGCCTTTTTAGGAATGCGTTGGTTGTATTGGTCCCCGTTGGCCTCTGGCGCATAGGCAAAGGCGGAAGACTTAATTTTTTGGGCCTGGCTTACACGGGGCTGAAAGAGTAAGGCCAACAGAAAGAAGCAGGAAAGAAAAAGAGTAGTAAGACGCATAATAGTAAGAGTATAGACCCCACAAATATACCGTTAAACCGGCAGGAAGCCATCACCTGACCATGGTTTGGTTTGGGCGCTATTGATTAAATATTTCATAGTAAGCTAATTGCCATTTTTATCACTATCTTTGCATCCGCTTAGATAGATATAAAAAATAAGATATATATTTTATTTATTTCACATTTAAGGTCACCTAAACGATTTACAACCGGCCTGTGGATAACTTTTTATAGATAAAGCTTGAACTAAGGCCCCCAGCGCTCGTAAACACCTAGGCTTGCCCAATGTGTTAGTGAGTTGTGAAGGAGGGTTCTGCGGTGAATAGCTTTATCATTCCTTAACAGTAATATCACTATCTGTTAATGACTTAAGAAAGTTGATCCTGTACTTTTGCTAGGAAGTAAATGACGCACAAATAATTGTTTATCTATGAAATTTATTTTTAAGATGTTCCTTTTAGTGGGAATGATTGTGGTAGGAAAGCTCTACAAAGAAGAAGCAGCTGATGCCAGTACCGTTGGAAAGAAAGAGAATATTACAACCGGGGATATTTACTCCCTAAACTCAGAAGCAAATTCCCCCCTGACCCAGCCGGTACATAATGTACATGACACAGAAAACGTAGAAGAGAAAACTGAAAGAACCTTTACTTACTCCCTCAACTAATTTAGTTTACCAGAAAGACCCAGACTTAAGTCTAGCTGATCCTGCTCCAGTTAACGGCGTTGGCACTCAGCGACCGGATGTGCCGCAACAGGTTGGCATGCTCCGGAAGACTTAAGTCCGGGTCTTTTTCTATTATCTCCAGCGCAGCCGCCCGGCTCGCCTTCAGGATAGTGGCATCTTTGGCCAGATCCGCAATCAACAGATCCAATACCCCACTCTGCTGGGTTCCCATCAAATCTCCCGGTCCGCGTAACTTCAAGTCAATATCAGCTATCTCAAAGCCGTTGTTGGTGCGCACCATAGTCTCAATACGTGTCTTGCCTTCTTTGCTGATTTTGTAGCCCGTCATTAAGATGCAATAGCTCTGGTCGGCGCCCCGGCCTACGCGGCCCCGCAGCTGGTGCAGCTGCGATAAACCGAACCGCTCGGCATTCTCAATCACCATGACGCTGGCATTGGGCACGTTCACGCCTACCTCAATCACGGTGGTGGCCACCATGATGTGGGTCTCATGCTTCACAAACCGCTGCATCTCAAAATCTTTGTCCTGGGGCTTCATCTTGCCGTGCACCATGCTCACGCGGTACTCTGGGAAAGCGCGGCTCACACTTTCAAAGCCGTCCATGAGGTCTTTGTAGTCCAGGCCCTCAGATTCTTCAATGAGCGGGTACACCATGTAGATCTGGCGGCCCAGCTTTATCTGCTCACGTATGAACCCAAACACCCGCAGGCGGTTGCTGTCATAGCGGTGCACGGTGATAATCTCCTTCCGGCCGGCCGGTAGCTCATCAATCACCGAAACTTCCAGGTCGCCGTACAGGGTCATGGCCAGCGTGCGAGGGATTGGCGTGGCCGTCATGACCAGCACGTGCGGAATGATACGTGGGTTCTTCTGCCAGAGCTTAGAGCGCTGAGCCACGCCAAAACGGTGCTGCTCGTCCACAATGCAGAGGCCCAGGTTCTGAAACTGTACTTCATCTTCTAAAAGCGCGTGCGTACCCACCAGCATTTGCATTTCTCCAGAGCGTAGTTGTTCGTGCAGCACCCGGCGGTCTGCCTTTTTGGTAGAGCCGGTGAGTTTGCCCAGCAAGATGCCCAGTTTATCGGCGTACTGTTTCAGGCCTTGGTAATGCTGGTCGGCCAGGATCTCGGTGGGCGCCATGATGCAGGCCTGGGCACCGTTGTCGGTGGCCAGGAGCATAGTCACGAAGGCCACAATGGTCTTGCCGCTGCCCACATCGCCTTGTAACAGGCGGTTCATCTGTTTGCCCGCAATCACGTCCTGGTAAATCTCGCGCACCACGCGCTTTTGGGCGCCGGTGAGGTCAAAGGGCAGGTGGTTCTTGTAGAATTCGGTAAGGGTAGGGGTTTTGCTGAAGATCTGCCCGGCCAGCTCGGCCTTACGTTTGGTGCGGGTGCGCAGGAGCTTGAGCTGGGTGTAGAACAGTTCTTCAAACTTGAGCCTGAAGCGCGCCGCCTGCAGGGTGTCCCAGTTCTTGGGAAAGTGCACCTGCAGCATAGCCTCACGCTTGGAGACCAGCCGGTATTGGTCTACCAGTTCAGGGGTGAGCGTCTCGGGCAGGTGCGTGGGCGCCTGCTTGAGCAGTTCGGCCATCATCTTGCTAATGGCCTTACTGTCTACGCGGTGGTTCTTGAGTTTCTCTGAGGTATGGTAGACGGGCTGCAGGAAGCTCTGGTCCTGCTTCACCTCGGTGGCCTCTTCCAGTTCGGGGTGGGCCATGTTGAACTTGCCGTTGAACAGGCTGGGCTTCCCGAAGACAATATATTCCTGGTTCACCTTGAGCTGCACGTTCAGCCACTTCACGCCTTTGAACCAGACCAGCTCAATCTCGCCGGAGGCATCCCTGATCACAGCCGACAGGCGCTGCTTACGGCCCTCGCCTATCAGGTTCTTCTCCACCATGCGGCCCTTGATCTGCACGTATTGCATGTCCTCGGTGAGGTCTGCCACGGCATGGAACTGCGTGCGGTCCATGTACCGGAACGGGTAGTGCTGGATCAGGTCGCCGTAGGTGAATATGCCCAGCTCGGTCTGCAGCAACGTGGCCCGCTGGGGCCCTACGCCCTTGAGAAACTCTATCTTGGTATGGAAGAAACCGGATGACACGTAAAAAGGGAAGCAACCGTGTTTTAGGCCTGTTTTTGGGAAAATAGCCCCAAAACGCCAGCCAAGCCGCTCTGCAAAATTACAGAAAAGAAAGGAGGGAGGCTAATAGGGATAGCAGGTTTGGGAGGGGCATGGAGTAATAGGTTTATCCTTGCGCAAGCCCAACGGGAAGATTTTCTTTGGAATGTGGTGTTGGGAAGCCCAAGCCTGGTGGGCAACCTGTTTTGATATTGATTTCTTGAAAACTGGTCATTTTCACGTCGCCTCCTTCCTCCTACCATGAAAATAAGAAAGAGGACTACTTCAGGGTAGCCCTCCTTCTTTTAATTGCCTCGGTAGGTAGAGTATCCGTACGGCGACAGCGTGATGGGCACATGGTAATGGTTCTTGTCCTTGATCTGGAAGACTACCTCAATAAAGGGGTAGAAACTTTCGGTCTTGTGTTTTTTGAAATAATCGGCTACCAGAAAGGTGAGTTTGTAGATACCCGGCTGGGCACTGGCGTAGGGCAGAAAGTCTTTGATCCGGCCGTTCTCATCAGTCACTTTTGAGTCTACAGTGATCCAGGTTTTGGTCTTTTCGTTCTGTTTCTCCAGCCTGACGGTGACGCCGGGGGCAGGGAGTCCGGTAGAGATATCCAGAATGTGGCTGGACAATTGGTGGGTGTTGGTTTGCGCGTAGGCCATTGTCGTGAAGACGAATAGCACCAGGCTAAGCAGTAATTTTTTCATGTGGTTTTTAGTTAAGCTGAATTTTGGTGGTAGTGATGCCGGCTTCGGATAACTGGCCGGCAGCGGCAATGGTATCATCGTTTTCGGGGCCGCCGCCACCCGCTACACCTATGGCTCCTATTACCTTGCCTTGGTGCCATAAAGGAGTCCCGCCGCCCAGGAGCAGCAACTCTGGCAGGTGGGCCAGGTTCTCTGTGTCTGGGTTGGTTCTGGCGTTTCGGCCCAGCAGCAGGGTAGTGGTTTTGGTAGAGAGCGAGGTATAGGCTTTGCGTCTGGCCGCTTCGGTGTTATGCGGACCCACGCCGTCGCCGCGGCTCAGTAGAATAACTTCGCCGGAGGCGTCTACTATGGCAATGGAAACCTCTTTTTGTAAGGCCGCGGCTTTTAGGCGGGCCCGCGCGGCTATTTCCTGGGCGGTTTTAAGGGGAAGTTGGTAAGCCTCAGAAACCCAGGCTTGCGCCACCGGAGCAGTTGGTGGCTTGCTGGCCTGTGCCCAGCCAAAGCCGGGAAGGAAGAATATGATAAGGAAAAGCGCGTGTCTCATGTTTTTTTAGCAAAGGTACCCGCGGGTTTCCTGCCAAACATTGACCTGGGGCAACGTTTTCAAAGGCGGGCTTTTAGCCGGCTGAGCGTGGAGGGCGAAATGCCCAGGTAAGAGGCGGCCATTTTGTTGGAGACCCTGGCCAGGAAATCGGGTTGCTGTTGGAGGGCCCACTGGAGCTTTTCCAGGGCATCAAACCCCTGAAACCCATAGATTCTTTTCTGGGCCGTGATAAAGCCCGTCTCAATTATCTGCCGGTAAATAGCCGCGAAGGCTGGAATGGTGTCTACCAGCAGGAAAAAGTCTTTCCTGGAGATCTGGAGCAGTTGGGAGGGCGCAATGGTCTGCATGTATTCCAGAGCGGGCTTCTGCTCTATAAAGCTGGGCAAAGCTGTACCAAACTGACCCTCAAACGCGAAATACCGCGAAGCTTCCTGCCCTTCTTTGTTAAGCGTGAACAACCGAATAGCCCCCTTGTTGACAAAATAATAATGCTGACAGGTGTCGCCGTACTGTAGTAAAAGTTGGTTGCGCCTGGTCTTTACAAGACTGAAATGGGAGCAGATATAGTCCAGCATGGCGGGCTCTACGGATGCACGGTCCTTGATATATTTTTCTAAAAGCTGGAACATGGGGCTTTAGCAGTAAGAGCGGGTTTGATGGCAGGTGCTATTATACAGGTTAACAGCGTTCGCCGGGATTGTGTTTTCCAGGAGGGTTCTGCTTCTCTGCAGCCAGGTCTTTTATTTTGGTACAGAAAAGCCTCGGAGCCGGGTTTGGCAGGTTTTTCTGTTCTCCTGCCTGGCCTTGTAAGCGCCGCAGCCGTATGCTATTGGAAACTTTTCAGGAAACAATCTTACCCTTCGGCCTGGCCATGAAAATAGCGACCTACAATGTGAACGGCATCAATGCCCGACTGCCCATCTTACTCCGTTGGCTCAAAGAAACGGCACCAGATGTGGTGTGCCTGCAGGAATTGAAAACCCCGCAGGAGAAGTTTCCGGAGGAGGCGTTGCTGGAGGCGGGCTACCACGCCGTGTGGCATGGGCAGAAGAGTTATAACGGGGTGGCTATTCTGGCGCGGGGTGTACAGCCCCAGGAAGTAGGCCGCGGCCTGGGCGGCGATCCTGAAGATGAGCAAAGCCGTTACCTGGAAGCCATGGTGAACGGCGTGCTGGTGGTGTGTCTCTACCTGCCCAACGGGAATCCGGCCCCCGGCCCTAAGTTTGACTACAAGCTGGCCTGGTTTAAGCGGTTTGCCACCCGCGCCGCCGAATTGCTGGCCGCCGGAACGCCGGTGGTGCTGGCCGGCGACTACAACGTGATACCCACGGAACTGGATGCCTACAAGCCCGAGCGCTGGGTGGAAGACGCGCTGTTCCGCCCCGAAACCCGCGCCGCTTTTCAAGACCTGCTAGGCCAGGGCTGGACAGATGCCCTGCGCCATCTTCATCCTACAGAAACCATCTACACTTATTGGGACTACTTTAGAAATGCCTATGGCCGCAACGCCGGTCTGCGCATTGACCACTTACTGCTGAGCCCTGATTTGAAAAAGCGGTTAGTGGCGGCTGGGGTAGACCATGAAGTGCGAGGCTGGGAAAAGTCCAGTGACCATGGCCCGGTGTGGGTGGAGGTGAAGGATGGGGAGAAGTAGGGAAGAGTGCTGTGAGAAAGCTTTTGACAGCTTAGTTTAAGAAGCTTGTATGTTCAGTTGAAGCATGAAATGCATTCTGAAGAATTATTCTGCTTTAAATGCATTCCAGCCTTTGTTGTAGTATTTAGGGTTAGCTGAGAATTCCCCAGCTCCTATATCCAAATCGCCTGAAAAGGGTATTCTGTATTCTCCCCAGTTGCAAGTTTTGGGAGTAGATTTTCTGTATTCAGACCATGAGCCAACATATTGGTTATTTCTGTAGCTGTCAGAATGAGCCTCTATGGCATCGTATTTTATTTCCCCTGTCTTATCCAAGTACCACCATAAAGTCATGATGCCTTTGAAAACCCCGGAATGGTTTTGCTTGGGATTCTCTTTCAATACATAGCGCCCAATCAAAATACCTTGTTTCACCAATCCAGAATCTTGATACATCTCATCTACTCCATAATGGAGTCTCTTGAATTCACGTATCTGCTCAATGACAATCTCACCTTCAAAGGAACATGTGGTAGTACCAACTGTTGAGGTGCCCTTTACTTTATATGTACCCTGATCTCCAATCTGCTTTACGGAGTTGAAATCAATTTTGAGTCTTCTGTATTGGGGGCCAATAAAACCAAGGAACTCGGTTTTAGGCCTAAGAGCACGAGAAAAGTCGTATTTTAGGTAATTGTCCTTTACGTTTTGAGGTTTAAGTGCCCATACTGGATATTCTGGGTTCTCAAGCTTCTTGATCCACGCAGTTTCTTGTTGTGCAAAGAGCTTAAGAGGAAGGAATAGAAGGAGAATGATAAATGGCTTCATTTATTAAATTGACAAAACAGCCCAATGTAAGTGGGGCAAAGTTGCTGGGTAGAGGATTATGCTTTGTTAGTAGAAGAGGCCTTTATTTTTGCTTATAAAATTTTGGCCTTAAGCATACGTATGACAAAGCAAGGACGGCACAAGGAACCAGGACTAATGCCCAATTGATTAGGTTCATGTTTTGTATAAAGGGAATGTTATTGATTTTAGAAAACATGATTAAAGTGGTGAGGGCATAGATTGCCGCTAAAATTCCTTTCCCTTTTATGTTCAGTCTGACCAGAAAAAGGACAATTATAAAAGCGAAGAAGACGATTACCTCAATGAGCAAGGTATAGATGATTTCTTCCCCATGCGCAAAGGAGAGCGTTGGTATTATAAGAAGAAGTGCTAATAAAACAGCTTTTCGACTTTTCAATGCTGGCTAACCTTAAAGATCTACTTGAAGTCTTATGAATCCATTCTCAATCCTATGCAGGGTTGCCACCTCAATAGGTTTTTCGCCCGGAGGAGTGTTGCCTGAGGCATCATATGAATACAAATTCACGGAAAACTTGGCTTCCATTAAGAAATTGCCATTCCGTAATCTTTGTAGCCTGGTTATTTCAAAACTTGAATTGCTCTGGCAGTCATACCCAATAGTGGTTAACCAATTCTTGCTCCAAGGAAGGTGAGATGTCAGGTAGGGATAGCCTGGATTCCATACTTCAATAGCAATACCATTCTGGGTATTAAACCGCGTGTAATCCACAGCATAAGGATGTTGTCCTTTTGCATACAAGTCTGATTTATTTCCTGGATGCATGAGAAACATATCAGGTTTTGTCATTTGGTTTTTACCATACTTTTTGATAAACCTGATATCAAGATACTCACGGCGCGGGCTGCCTAGACTAAATAGAGTAGAATATAAAACTGAGTCAGGGTGCCCCTTATGCGTTATACTATCTAATTTCACTTCTGCATTTTGAAAGCCCTCCCCAATTCTTTTGTTGAGAGTATACAGCTTTCCATTTAACCGGTAAGAGCAGGAATCACTTAAACTTTCCAGGTTAGCTGGGCGCGCTTTTACCTCCAGGTCGTCAAGGTCCTCCTGGCAGGAAGTAAAAAGAAATAGAAAGGCGAAAAAGGAGAGGAGGGGGAAGGGAAACTTCATTATGGTATAAATGATTAAATAGTATATTTTATATATTTAAATATTCTCTAAGGTAAAAGATTTTTCTTTTGCTATCCCTAAGGGGGCGTAAGTTATTCTTGTTGTTGGTGTTCAATACAAAACGCAAAAAGCTAAACAGCTTTCAACACTGTTCGGCTTTTCAGCACTTATCGTTCTAGGCCTGTTTTACAGAAAACAGGCCTAGAACAGAAGAAAGGCTAGTTCAACAACACTGGTTTGCCAAACCCAAGGTCTTCCAGTTTTTTGAGTTGGGTGGCGGCATCGCCTACAATGAGGTAGTGCATCTTATTGGGGTTTACGTACTGGTTGGCCAGGGTTTTTATCTTGTCCACGGTCATGCCATTGACCAGGTTCACGCGTTGCTTGGCGTAGTCATAGGGCCAGCCGTAGGCACTGATGTTCTGCAGCATGCCCAGTTTGGCGCCCATGGTCTCAAAAGACCGGGCGGTGCTTTTCACCAGGAAGCCCTTGGTCACATCCAGGTCCTGGGCCGAGAAGGTAGGACCGTAGTTCTGCAGAATCTCTTTCACCAGGCTGGCAGATTCATAGGTCACGTTGGTACGCACCCCGCTTTGGATGGTGAACGGCCCTGGCAGGGCGGTGCCCGAAAAAGAGGAACCGATGCCGTATGTGTAGCCTTTGCCTTCGCGCAGTTGCTGGGTCAGTTGAGATGCAAAACCACCGCCGCCCAGCACGTAGTTCATCACCTGCAGTGAGTAATAGTCTGGATGCGTAGCCGGCAAAGCCAGATACCCGAACCGCAGCACACTCTGCTTGGCGCCCGGTACGTCATAGAAATACACCTTAGAGGCCGTAGGCGCGGCTGGGGTGTCAAATGTAGGCATAAACACTTCTTTCGCCTTCCAGTTTTGGGCCAGGCCATTCAAAGCGGCCACCGCCTGGTCTTTTTCAATGGCACCCACCACGTGGAACGCCGCCAAAGATGGCGATAGGTTGGCGGTGTAGTAGTTCTGCAGGTCTTGCAACGTAATGGCTTTTAAAGAAGCCTCGGTGCCCAGAATGTTATTGGACAGGATATGGTCTTTGCCGTAAAGAATAACCTTGAACTGGTTGGCGGCAATAGAGTTGGGGTTGGCTTTTTGGCCTTTGATCTGGCTTTCCACGCGCTGCTTGCTCAGTTCAAACTCTTTGGTATCCCAACGGGGCTCCAAAAGGATTTCCTGCACCAGGGCCATGGTGGCGGCGTAGTTACGGGCCAGGGTTCTGCCGTTCACGGTAATGTCCTCGTCATCGGCGTTTACGCTAATAGAAGCGCCCAAGGCATCAATGGCTTCCTCTAGTTGGGCTGTGGTTTTGTTTTTGGTGCCCTTGGTGAGGCTTTCGGCCAGTAGGTTAGCCACACCCACCTTGGCGGGGTTGTCCAGCAGCAAGCCGCCTTTTATGCGAAGACTGAACTGCACCAGCGGCACCTCGCGGTTCTCAATGCCCAGTACCTTCATGCCGTTGTCCAATTTAGTTTCCCAAACTTCCGGCACGGTAATCTCGGGGCTTTTGCCGTAGACTGGCTCTTTGTTTCTGTCAAAGCTGGAGGGCGTACGCTCATAGGCAGTCTTGGTGCTGAGGTCAATCTTGCCTTCGGCGCCTTCCACAATTTTCTCTTCTACCACGCTGGCTTTCTTAGAACCGGTCAGTACCAGGTTGGTCTGACCTTTGGGCACGAAGCTGGTCACTACATAATTCTTACCTTTAATATATTGGTTGTACACCCGCTTCACATCGTCAATAGAAACGGCCATCATGTTGGCAATATCTTTGGTCACGAAGCCCGGGTCACCGGCGAAAATCTGGTACTGGGCCAACTGGAACCCTTTGCCCTGTACACTGGCCAGACCGTTATAAAAGGCTACTTCCTGTCCGGCTTTGATTCGGTTCAAATCGTCTTCAGACAAACCTTCCTTCTCAAATTTCAGGAAGGCTTCAGAAATAGCGCTGTGGACTTTATTCAGGTCTACTTTGTCATAGCCCCGCACGCTAAGCATAAACTGACCGGCAATCTCTGAGTTATTGTTGTACATGTTCACGCGGGGCGCCAACTGCTTCTCATCAATAATCACCTGGTTGAACGGTGCTTTTTTGCCATCTGCTAAATAGATGGAAAGCACCCGCAGGGCGTAGGAGTCCGGGTGGTACAGGTGCACCGTAGGCCAGGCCATGGTCAGTTCTGGTAAGCGCGCGAAGTTATCTTCGTGGTACAGTTTCTTGGTCTCCGTTAGCACCACCGTTTTCTTCTCCATGCGCGGAATCTCGGCGCCTTTCTTAATCTCGCCAAAATACTTCTCTACCCAAGCCTTGGCCTGACCCGGCTCAAAGTCGCCGGTCACTACCAGCGTCACGTTATTGGGCACGTACCACCGGTTGTAGAATTCCTTCACATCGGCCAGGGTGGCGTTCTGCAAATCTTCCAGTGAGCCAATTACCTGCCAATGGTACGGGTGACCCGCCGGATACAGATTCTGGTCAATTACGTAAGAGGTGTGGCCGTAAGGCGCATTGTCATAACTCTGGCGCTTCTCGTTTTTCACCACCTGCTTTTCCTTGTTCACCACTTCCTCGGTCACAGTATTGATGAAGAAACCCAGTTTGTCGGCCTCGGCCCAGAGCATTTTCTCCAGGGCATCATTGGGTACGGTCTGGTAGTAGTTGGTTCGGTCACGGGAGGTAGAGCCGTTGGCGCCGGAACCCCCAATGCGGGCGCTCATTTTGTCCAGTCCGCCCTTGCCCAGGTTTTCAGACTCCAGGAACAGCAGGTGCTCAAATAAGTGCGCAAAACCCGTACGGCCTTCTTTCTCCCTAGCTGAGCCCACGTGGCTGGTCAACGCCACGGCCACCACCGGGTCAGATTTATCCACGTGGAAAACCACCTGCAGGCCATTAGCCAGCGTGAATTTCTCATAGTCTACTTTGAAGGCCGTCTTCTCCTGGTTTGACTTGCTCAGTTTCTGGCAGGCAAACAGCCCGCCCGTAAAGAGCAGCAGAAAGGTAAGTTGTTTTATAAATTTCATGTGTGGTTAAGTTGCGTGTTAGTAGCAGGTAAAGATAACAGGGTTTGCCTATTCTTCAGTGTTGATTTATGAGCGTAACTAATGGCTTTGCGCTGCCAATACCACGTCTTCCAGCATATGGCTCAGGATAGGCGCGCATTTCTCCCGGCAGGCCGGATAAAACTGGCCGTGTTTCCAATAAGCAGACTTTGGCGACTTGCCCCACCAGAACTCGGCCAAGGCCAAAGGCTCTAGTTTATTCTGAAAGGCGTACTGCAGCAATTTCGGCGCCGCGCACTCACCCGCCCCGGCTGGTGGGTTCCCATTGGCAGCGTGTCTAAAGATCTGGCGAAGGCTTTTCTGCTTTCCCGCTTTGTTATGGAAATGGAACTGGTCAAACAGTTGGCCCTGCAGGGCGATAGAGTGGTTTTTTCGCCGTTCTTTTAAGGCTTCAATTTGGGGTTGGTGACCGAGTTTTTCCTGCGCTTGCAATGATTTTATCTCGGCGTTAAGGTGGGAGAGTTCTTGCATGCCCCGGTTCAAAAAGCTGCCTTGGGTAAGGCTGTCAAATACCGGCGGCACAAACCGTTTATGATGAAAACCTCCTGCCAACTTCCCTGAGAAAGCGGACAGATACCCAATTTCCTGCAGCTGGTTTCTCACCACCAACACACCAAACATCTTTCCAATCACTGCGCCTTCCTGCTCTGGTTGTAACCCGAAATTATGCTCCCAGTCTTGCTGCGTCTGTAGGTGATGCTGCAGTTCTTCCGCGGCCAAAAGGCTAAGCGGGTGCGGCTCCTCATTGAAAGGGTTGGTGAACTCTTCAGGCAGCGAGTAAGCAGCAATACAGGCGGTGAAAGGCGTGAAAAGGGTAGGCTGGGGAGAAGAAGAAGAGATCAAGCGAAAGGGGTAAGCGGGAAATTTGGTAAGGCTATTATAAATATTGATTAGGCAAGCAGAATAATTGGGGAGAATCTTAAATAGACCCCATGGTTTACCTTATATACCCAGCTAAACTAAGAAATTCCTTTATGAGAGTAGAAAAGAGTAGAAAGTTTACTTCTTCTTCCAGTTTTGGTAAGTCTTGGATGACAATGGCCCAGATTATGTCTTTAGATACCGTATCATAGCCATGGATGATCCTGTTTCTGGTATTTATAATTCGGCGAGCGTTGGTAATGGCAATATCGGGTTCCGGTTTTATGATTCTGTTTAAAGCTTCACCTATTATTTCTAAGTTGCGCTCAATCGCTTTCTTAGATTTTAAATCCTTTTGGAAGGAAGGAAAGCCCCTCTCCTCTGGTAGAAAGTCATAAATTTCCAGAATAGCCCCCCTTATATCTGTAAGCCACAACCTTCTGTTATCTGCCATAGACAAGAAGTTTGGTGCGGTCAATCTCTTCTTTTAGAACAGGGTTTCTGATGGCTTTCTGTTCTAGCAGATCAATATTTCTTTTAAGGATTTTCTCCAATTGAAACTTCAGCTCGAAGTAATGGTCTGTATACTCTAAAGGATTTGGCGAATCAATATCTACCACCAAATCTATATCGCTCTCCAGCTTAAATTTATCATTCGTAACAGAGCCAAAAGCAAAAAGGCTTCTCACGCTATGTTGATCGCAGAGCTTTCTTATTTGCTTGATATGGTCACTAATGATTTTCATAAGCGGTTTAAATTACGATTCTCGCAGTAAACCTGTTTTAAGCACGTTTTTCCAAAAACAGGCCTGAAACAGAAAGTCTTTACTTCACCTGATCAGTCCAGTGCAGCGTATTCAACAAATGCACAGCGTCTTTTTTAAGGTACTCAATCACGGGCGCCAAAGAGTCATTAGAGGTAGCGGTTCTGAAGTAGAGAGCACCCCTAAAGAAGTGCTTGGTGCTGTCAGTGAGGTAGAACTGGAACTGGCTGGGTACCTCGCCTTGAAGCTCAAAGACGCTGGCGGTAATGCCGGTAGGCGTCTTGATCTGGCTTTCCTCAATGGCGTAGGCCTTGATCTGGTGGCGGCTGGTAAGCTTGCGGGCATCTTCTACTAGGTCATTGAACTTCTTGGGGTCCTGGTTAAAATTCTTGTACGTGATCTGGATATTGGCCTTGAACTGTGGGTAATACAGGTCTATCCAATGTGGCTCTGCTATGCGCGAAGAGTCTTTCAGGACTTTGGCATAGACCGAATGTTCAAAGGTGTAAGGGTGCCGCTCCTGCAGGGGCTGGTATTTGGCAACAGGTAAGTCAATGCGGTTAAAGCCTTTGGGTTTGGGCGTGTACTCTTCGGCGCAGCCGGTGAACAGAAGAAGTCCGCAAAGGGCGGTAAAAAGGAGAAGCGGGTTATTCTTTTTCATTCTGCGGATGGGTCACAATTTCATGCACCCGTATTTTCTTTATTTTCTTACTGTCTGCGGACTCAATATGGAAAAGATAGGGCCCAAACTGGATCTCCTCCCCGGTATGTGGAATGCGGGAAAACAGCCGTAACATCAATCCTGCCACCGATTCCACCTCGTTCTTTACGTCTTTCATGAGGTCGGTGGGCGGGTCTACTATCTTGCTGAAATCATGCAACGAGGTGCGGCCCTCAAACAGGAACGTGTGCTCGTCCAGTTGCGTGTAGTAGCGGTCTTCCTCCTCGTCCAGTTCATCATGAATCTCGCCCACAATCTCTTCAATTACGTCTTCCAGGGTAAGCAGGCCGGTGGTGTCACCGTACTCGTTCACCACAATGGCCATGTGCACGCGGCGCTCCTGAAACTCGCGCAGCAGCTCATCTATCTTCTTGGTTTCCGGTACAAAGTACGGGGTTCTGATCAGGTTTTGCCAGACAAAATCAGCGGGGGCATTTAAATAAGGCAGAATATCTTTTACGTATAAAATGCCGTCAATCTTGTCCAGCCCTTCAGAATAGACCGGCACCCGGGAATAGCCCCACTGCTGAATCTGCTTGAGCAGCGCCGGGAAAGGCATGCGTCTCTGGAACGCAATCATGTCTGCCCGGGCGCGCATGATCTGCCGTACGGTAATAGAACTGAAGTTCACAATGGCTTTCAATAACCCCTTTTCCTGAGGAGAGGCAGGTTCAGTCGGTGTCTGTTCCAGAGAAAGCGAAAGCTCCTCTGTAGGGGAAGGCGCACCAAAAGCGGCCCGGGTACGCCAGGCCATTTTCTGCAATGGTAAAATGAGCCATACAAACGGGCTGCCCACCGCATAAATGCCAGAAAGCAGAGAAAGCAGGACAGGGGTAGCCGAGGCTTGCTGTCTGCGCTTGCCCCAGTCAGAGAAATATAAGCGGCCAGCCAGCAAGAGCACTGTCATCACCACTGTAGTGCCGGCATAAGCAAACCATTTGTCAATTCTGGCAAAGGTAAAGAACCGCGTCATGAGCACGTAGCCCAAGATGCCCAGCAGCAAATGAAGGGTGGTGGTTAAAAAAGCCCCGGCTAATAATAGCCGCTCAGGTTTCCTGAAAAAAGAAAAGGAAGCAAAAGCGGCGTCTGGCCTGGAGGCTTCAGCAGGATGGGTAGTGATAAAGGTCTGGAATGCGGATAAGGCCGCGGCAATGGCCAGGCTGCCCACGAAAGCGAGCAGAAAAAGGGCAGAAGGGGGAGCCCATTCTGCCGGAGGCAATGTTACAAGAGAGAGGTTTAAAAGAGAGCCCCAACTGGAGGGCTCTCCTAAAGATGGTATACTTCGCAAAACGCTACGTTTGGTTCAACAATTAATTAGAAGGGCAGATCATCTGGCTCTTCTTCATACACCGGTGGCTTTGAGCTGGCACCTTTGCTGGCTCCGGCGCTGCTTGCACTGGCGCCAGCGTTTGCGGTGTTAGAAGCTGCCTCATTGGCATAGCTTCCGCCACCCTGGTTTCCGCCGCCTTCCGGCTTGCCGCCCAGCATGGTCATGTTGTCGGCTACAATCTCGGTGCTGTACCGTTGCACGCCGTCTTTGTCCTGGTAGCTGTTAGTGCGTATTCTGCCTTCAATGTAGACAGACTGGCCTTTTTTTACATATTTCTCGGCTACTTCGGCCAGGCCGCGCCATACCACAATGTTGTGCCACTCGGTACGTTCCTGGCGTTCGCCGTTTTTGTCTTTGAACGTTTCTGAGGTAGCCAACGGGAAACGGGCCACAGCCACGCCGCCTTCTAAGTGACGCACTTCCGGGTCTTTGCCCAAGTTGCCAATTAAGATAACTTTATTAATGCTTGCCATAGAATATAATCTGGTGGTTCAATGTTGCTTTAGCTTATAAATATACTAAAAAAAGTGCTCTTCTAAAAAAGAAAGTATCAAAACCGGTTTAGGAATTTCTTCGGCCTGCGCCAGGGTATATAAGCCAAGCCCCAGAGACTCCTCGGTTTCCTCCCTTAAACGGTCATGGAGGGAAATCAGATAAAACTGCGCGAAAATTTTCTGGTGGCTCAGAATGTGCTTATACACCTTGCCGGTGCTGGAAAGGGTGATTTCCGGGAGGCCCAGTTGTTGCGCGGCCGCTTGCTGCAAGAGTTGCGGGTCTGGCTGCCGCGTGTCGGTCTCCACAGAAAAGAAGTCATAGAGCCCTTGCCAGATGTCATTGCCGGGGCGCTTTCTCAGGTACAACTGGCCGTTGTACTGCAGCACCAGGTAGTGCAGGAAACGCTCGCGCGAGCTTTTTGCTTTCTCTTTCACCGGCAATACATTCACCAGCCCATGCTGAAACGCAAAGCACTCCTGCTGCAGCGGGCAGAACAGGCAGTCAGGCGCCACCGGGGTGCACTGGATAGCCCCAAACTCCATAATGGCCTGGTTAAACGTGTCGGGTTGGTCTGCCGGAATAAGGGAATTGGCCAGTTCCTCAAAGACTTTCTTGCTGGCCGGGGCAGCAATGTTCTCATGCCGGCCAAACACCCGGGCCAGCACCCGGTACACGTTTCCGTCTAGCACGGCCACGCGCTCGCGGTAGGCAAAAGAGGCAATAGCGGCGGCCGTGTAACTGCCCACTCCCTTTAATTGTAACAAGCCCTGGTAACTTTCAGGAAACCGGCCTCCAAACGCAGAAGCCACCTGTTTGGCGGTTAAGTGCAGGTTTCTGGCCCGGGAGTAATAGCCCAAACCTTGCCAGAGACGCAATACTTCGTCTTCGGGGGCGTTTGCTAAGTCATGCACCGTAGGGAACCGCTCTATGAACTTAAGGTAGTAGGGGAGGCCCTGGCGCACGCGGGTTTGCTGGAGAATAATCTCAGAAAGCCAGATGGCGTAGGGGTCTGTGGTCTCACGCCAGGGCAAAGGCCGGTGGTGGCGGTGGTACCAGTCAATAAGGGTATTGCTAAAGAATAAGGGAGGATTAGTGGCCATGAAAAGGCTTTAACGTGTTGGTTTGCTGCTGTTACGCTGCCGTGAAACCAACAGATTTTTAAATAAATAGTTTTACTTTCCGAAAAGCCCGGTTACCTTTGTGCCCCGATTTCAGGGTGCTGTAGCAATACGGTAAACGTTTGTACAAACATATTCATCTTTACTTAATTACTTAAATCGTTTAATCAAGTGACTAAAGCAGAAGTTATATCAGAAATTGCGGATAAGACAGGGATTGAGAAATCTGATGTTGCGGCCACAGTAGAAGCATTTTTCAAAGTGGTGAAGGATTCAATGGCCGATGGTAATAACATTTACGTGCGTGGCTTTGGCAGCTTTGTGAATAAGAAGCGCGCTAAGAAAGTAGCCCGTAACATTTCCAAGAACACGTCTATCATCATTGATGAGCATTTTATCCCTTCCTTCAAACCGTCTAAGACGTTTGTAGCGAAGATTAAAAACAGCAAAAAGATCAAAGAAGCCGTAGTTTCTTAGTTTTTTGTACCTTTGCAGTCTTAACGTATTGTGTTTTAATTATTTCGGGTTATAAATTTTATGTCTAAAGGAAGGATAGCGCTTATTGTCTCTGCCGTGGTGCTGGCTGTTCTGATGGCTTTATTGCCCAAAGTAATCATAAACAAAGACAAAGGCGGACTTGCCACTGACGGAGTTGCCGCCAACCGCGACCAACCGGCGCATGACCCTAATCACCCGGGCCATGAAGACCACGCCGAGGAACCGGCTGCTCCAAAAGATGCTCACGCGGCGGCTTCGCCGGCCCAGTTGAAAAAGATCGCAGAGCTGCGGGTCAAATTCAACCAGGAGAGCAACCCCCAGGCAAAAGTGAAGGTAGCTGATGACCTGGCCAAAGAGTACATTGCCCTGGCCAGACATGACAGTGCCGGTTATTACTATGAGCAGGCTGCCCAGGTAAGACCCGGTGAGAAAAGCTTCCAGAAAGCCGCCGACCAATACTTTGAGGCGTTCACCTTTGCCGCCACCCAGGAGCGTTCTCAGGCGTTAGGCAACAAGGCGCAGGTGTTGTATGAGCAGGTGCTCAAGAACAACCCAGCCAACCTGGATGCCAAGACCAACCTGGCCATGACGTTTATTTCCAGCAGTAATCCCATGAAAGGCATTACCTTGCTGCGCGAAGTGATTGCCACGGACCCTAAAAACGAGAAAGCCCTGTTTAACCTGGGGGTACTGTCAATGCAGTCTAACCAGTATGACAAGGCGGTTGACCGGTTCAGGGAACTACTGGTAGTAAACCCGGCGCACGTAGACGGTACTTTCTATCTTGGGGTGGCCCTGGCAGAAACCGGCAAAAAGCAGGAGGCTCAAAAGGCGTTTCTGCGGGTAAAAGAACTCAGCAAAGAGCCTGAAGTGCAGGCCTCTGTAGACAGTTACCTGGAGAAACTCAAGAGCGCCAACTAAAAGAGAGTTAAAACATTATTCACTTATAAAAAATCAACACTATGCCTTGCGGTAAAAAAAGAAAAAGACATAAGATCTCTACTCACAAAAGAAAGAAGCGTCTTAGAAAGAATAGACATAAGAAAAAATAAGGCCTAGCCTTTGATTCTATAAGCCCACATTACCTCTTTTGGTAATGCTGGGCTTTGGTATATTCTTCCACTTAAGCATCTAAGACATTGAGTAACGAATTAATTATTAATTCTACTCAAGATGGAGAACGAATAGCCCTTCTTCAGGACAAGCGCTTGGTAGAGTATCATTTTGAGAAAGATGATGCCAACTACTCAGTAGGGGATATTTTTCTGGGAACCGTTAAAAAGGTGATGCCCGGTCTGAACGCAGCGTTCATAGACATTGGCTACACCAAAGACGCGTTCCTGCACTATCATGATTTAGGAGAGAACATCAAGACTCTCAATAAATACGTGAAGCTGGTGCAGACCCAGAAGAACACCACCTCTAAACTTGGCCCGATAAAATTTGAGCCCGAAATAGACAAACTGGGTAAGATGGCTGATGTCCTCAAAAAAGGACAGCAGCTCTTGGTACAGATTGTAAAAGAGCCAATTTCAACCAAGGGGCCCCGGCTTTCTTGCGAGATTTCCCTGGCGGGCCGTTACCTGGTGCTCGTGCCTTTCTCTAACACGGTAAGCGTGTCAAAGAAAATTGTGAGCAAAGAGGAACGTACGCGTCTAAAGCGCCTGATTACTTCCATTAAACCGGAAAACTTTGGCGTGATCATCCGTACTGTGGCCGAAGGCCGCGAAGTGGCGGAGTTAGACAAAGACCTCCGCACCATGGTGGCCACTTGGGAAGAAGGTATTGCCACTTTGCGTACCGCCAAAGAGCGGGATAAAGTGATAGGGGAGCTAGGACGCTCCTCCTCCATGTTGAGAGACATCTTAAATGAAAGCTTTGACAGCATTGTAGTAGACGACGAGAAGTTGTACAATGAGATCAAGACTTACATTGAGACCATAGCCCCGGATAAGCTGAAGATTCTGAAGCATTACACGGGCAAGGTGAAAACCTTTGAGCATTTTAACATTGAAAAGCAGCTGAAGTCCCTGTTTGGGAAGACAGTGAGCATACCGGGCGGCGGTTATCTGGTCATTGAGCACACAGAGGCCCTGCACGTAGTAGATGTGAACAGCGGTAACAAATCCAACACCGAGACGGACCAGGAAGCTACCGCGTTGAATGTGAATCTTACCGCGGCAAAAGAGGTAGCGCGTCAGCTACGCCTCCGGGACCTGGGCGGAATCATTGTAGTAGACTTTATTGACATGAAGTCTGCCGAGAACCGGCAAAAAGTGCAGGATGTGGTGAAAGAGGAGATGAAGAAAGACCGGTCTAAGTACACGGTGCTGCCTATCTCCAAATTCGGGCTCATGCAGATTACCCGCCAGCGCGTACGGCCTGAGCAAAACATTGTCACCGGAGAAGTATGCCCTACCTGCGGAGGCAGCGGCAAAATATCCGCCAGCATTCTGGTAACCGATGAGATAGATCAGACCATTGAAGATCTGCTCACCCGCCAGAACCAGAAAAACATTACGCTGTACGTGCATCCGTTCCTGCACGCGTACTACACCAAGGGCTTTATTTCCAAACAGCGGAAATGGTTCCTGAAACACTTTAAGTGGGTGCACGTGATGAAAGATACGGCCCTTGCCCTCACAGATTTCAAAGTGATGGATGAGCACGGCGACGAGATTGAGCTGAAATCAGCGTACACAGAAGTAAACGGGTTGCAAGACCGCGCCGTTGAAACTGAGTAAGACCTTATTCTAACCTGAAAATAAAAAGCCCCCGTTGTGAAACGGGGGCTTTTTCATGTAAAAGGCTTTCTGCTGTTTTGGGCCTGTTTTGGCCAAAACAAGCCCGAAACAGGTTTAGAACTTAAGGCCCAGGTCTACAGAGAACGTATTGTTTTTCAACTCCACTTTGTTGTCCTCAAAAATACCGGAGTAGAAATCATCATCCACATCGGTAAGGCCGCGCTGGTAAGAAAGACCGCCAAACACTTTGGTGCTTTCGCCTAACTGCCACTCTACGCCGGCGCCCAATAAGGCCCCAATCTCAAAGGTGTTAAAGCGCTTGGTGAATTTGTCACCGGAGTCATTGTCTACTTTCTTGTCGTTTACCTTAGCTGCCAGCAAGGTATTCAACGAGCCACCTGCCAGAAAATACACGCGGGTATCGGTGGCTACCTCATTGGTGAATAGCTTCAACGCTACGGGTATTTCTATGTACTGCAGGTTAATGTCATCGGAGTAAGGCTTTTTATCAAGGTCATTCGGCCCTTTGTATGAATAAGATACCTCGCCGCCTTTCACGTTGTAAAGCAAGCCAGTGCTGAACGCATAATTGGTCCCGAAGAAATAGTCAGCGATCACGCCCAAGCCAAACCCAACGCCGGCGCCTTCATTCTTGAAATTGTATTGGTCTTTGGCAATGGTGCGGGTAGAGGTAACCGAGGGGGATACTTTTACTCCAATCTCTACCTGAGCAGCGGCTTCCTGGGAGCAGAATAGGACGGTGGCCATGACCACGATCATGGAACTAATGCGAATCATCTTCATGAGGAAAGAAGGAATTAATGAATGTTACGTTAAATTTGTCCTAAAGATAAAGGAAGAAAAGGATGCGAGGCTACTTATTGCTGCTAACAGTATTGTTATTTTTTGGTTGTAAAAAAGAAGGCTGTCAGATTCCGGAGGAAATAGCAAAAATTCCAGTTGAGATTCAGGTGGAGCGGCTTGAAAAACCTTTCTTCCAGGTAAAGACCGTTCCTGAAATGCAGACCTTTCTGCGCCAGCAACCGCTGTTTGCCAATAAGTTTTTGCTCAAAGACAGGTACCCTTCTGAAGAGCTCATGGCCCAGAGCCTGCTGCGTCTGGCAACAGACACCAGCATTCATAAACTGGTAAAGGAGAGCGACCAGCGCTTTGGCGATTTCAAAGACGTGGAGCAGGAACTGGAGACCGGTTTCAAGCACGTGAAACATTACTACCCCGCCTTTCAGATTCCCAAAGTACAGACCTTTGTCTCCGGCCTTAGCCGTGATCTTCTGGTGAGCGACAGCCTGATAGTGCTGGGTCTGGACTTTTTCATCGGTAAAAAAGCCTCCTTCCGGCCGCAGGCCCCGCAGTACATTCTCAACCGTTACGAGAAAGAGAATCTGGTGCCGTCTGTCATGCTGCTGGTGTCCAACAAATTCAACAAAACTGATTTTGTGAACAAGGAGATGCTGGATGAGATGATTGACTACGGCAAGTCTTACTACTTTGTGGAGAAGGTGCTTCCCTGCACGCCAGATTCCTTGATTATGTGGTACTCCAGCAATGAACTGGCCGATGTGCAGTACAATGAGGGCAAGATCTGGGCGCACTTTATTGAGAAGGGCCTGTTGTATGAAACCAGTCAGTTTACCATCAGGAAATATATTGGCGAACGGCCTAACGTGCCCGAGATAAGTGAGCGCTGCCCGGGTAGGGTAGGAGCCTGGGTTGGCTGGCAGATTGTGCGCAAGTACATGGAGAACAACCCTGAAGTCACACTGCAGCAACTCATGCGGGAAAAGAACGCCCGCAAGATCCTTGAGCAGTCTAAATACAAGCCGCAGAAGAAGTAAGAGCGTAGCAGGTAGCACGTATCGAGTAGCACGATATCTATCAACGCTCCTCTTTTTTTCTTGGGTAATGCTTATTTCTTGCGGTCTCCGGAAATGGGCTTTAGAGTCAAATTTTCCGTTTTGGGCCTGTTTTTCTGAAAACAGGCCCAAAACACCTTTCTTTTTCCTGTTAGCTAATCCATGCACATCGCGCTGTTTCACCAGTACCACCATAACCCAGACTGCCCCGCTACGTGCCGGCATTATACGTTTATGGCCGAACTGGCGAAAAGGCACCAGATCACGCTCATCACCTCCAACGCCTGGGAAAGTAAACGCCTCACGCACTTGTATGATTGGGTGCCGCCGGGCGTGGAGTTAATTTCTATTGATGGGCCCTACCATAACAAAATGGGCGTGGTGCAGCGGCTGCAGTCGTTCGGGTCTTTTGCGGCGCAGGCGCTGGTGAAAGGACTCAAAATGCCCAAGCCCGATGTGATCTGGGGCGTCTCTACGCCCTTGACTACGGCCTGGGCGGCTGGTAAAGTGGCAGCCCTAAGACGGGTGCCTTGGGTATTTGAGGTGCAGGACCTATGGCCATCTTTCCCTATCCAAATGGGAGCCGTTCCTTCCAAATTAGCGCAGCGGCAGTTATACCAGATGGAAGCCTCTTTGTACAGGCAAGCAGCCCATATCATTCCGCTTTCCCCGGATATGGAGCAGTATATAGTAGACAAAGGTATCCCACGCGATAAGCTTACCATCCTGGTAAACGGCACGGATATTCCGGCCCAGCCTATGGCCCCATTAGAACAGGAAGCCCTGCGCAGGCAATGGGGGCTGGAAGACAAGCAGGTGGTGTTGTATGCCGGTACCTACGGGCGGGCCAATGATATTCCTATGCTGGTACAAACTGCCAAACTCCTGCAAGACCACCCCCATATCTGCTTCGTGTTTACCGGACAGGGGTATGATGCGCCTTTGCTAGAGGAAGCGGCCCGGCAGCAGCAGAACATCGTTCTCCTTCCGCCGCAACCGCGTCATGCCGTGTTCAACCTCTTTTCTATAGCGGCGGTGTCTGTGGTGTCGTTTATTGACCTACCCGTGCTGGAGGCCAATTCGCCGGGCAAGCTTTTTGATAGCCTGGCCGTGGGCACGCCCGTGGTGGTGACCAACCCGGGCTGGACCAAAAAGTTGGTGGAAGAGCACCACTGTGGCTGGTACGTTCCGGCTGGCGGCGCTGAGACCCTGGCTACTTCTTTGGTGCAACACCTGGGTAATGGGGAGAAGATGGCGGCCATGCGGGTGCAGGCTGCGCAGGTAGCAAAAGACCAGTTTGATCGGCTACAGATGGTGCCTCAGCTGGAAGACATCTTTGAGAAAGTAGTGCGGCAGCAGTAAAGTGTGCGGCCACAGGCTCGCCCTTGGTTTTTTGGTTTGGCTACGTCAGCAACCGGTAAACTAAGATGGCGCAGGCCACCAGGAAAATAGTGGTGTAAATTTCTTTGTTGTACCTGGCTAGCCAATTAGGAAGGTAAATATCAAAGTTGTCTTGTTGGGAATCTGAATATTTCCTGGCTATTAAAGTAATAGGGCAGAAACGGTTAAAAATCAATAACACCACCCCCTCCAAAATTACCAGCCCTACGCAAATCCAAACCCACTTGTCTATTTTATCTGCTATAACCGCGTATAGCAAGTAAAAGATGACTACATTAAAAAACACCCATATGAGCGTATGGATGATTTTTAGTAGGATAAGCTTTGGATTAGAAGCCATGCCTTTAACTAATTTGGGTTGCCACTAACGAACACGTGTAAATGGCGGTAAGTCCTTGAGCCGAGGCTGGCGTTAGTGCAATGCTGGCAAAAGTTGTTCTTTTGTACCGCCACTAATTTTAATTGATGATTTCCTGTTTTTGGCCACTTTTACAAAAAACAGGTCAAAAACGTACTCTAATTAATTTTAGCGAAAGATCTCTTCAATTTACTTCGCCTTTAACCTTGTAAATTTATCCGACGAAAATGATGTCAGCCGGATTTGTGTGACCTTTTCTTCTTGTTTTCCGAAATTCCTCGCATAAAGCTCCTGACACTGCCGAATGGCGAGAGAGAATGGAAAGCTACATAAAGGAAAGCTAAACCAACCAGAACTATTAGCCAGCCCCCAACTATATTAAGGCTTGAATCCCTATGAAGACCAATTATTGCTTTGTCCTTGATGATGAAGATTATTCCTTCTAATATCCATAGGGTAGAGAAGGTTAGCCAGCCAATAGCAGCCCAATTGAACTTGCCTTTTTCTTTATTCAATTCTGTTTTTTAATTACCAATGTACTTGTGTAACCGCCGGTGACAGCCGTAGGATGGATCTGACGGCTAGGTGTTATAATTCTACTTTTTCTTAACTACATAAAGAGTAGTGTAAGCTTCCTTGCTTAATGAGCCTTTCCAAGTGTCACTTACCAAAAGACCTTTTTCATCATAGGCATAATCTATAACCATAGAAACGCCATTTGATGATTTATCCTTTAGCTGTTTTAGCTTTCCTTCATTATTGTACTCGTAACTTTGTGTTATGGTAGTACCGCTAAAGTAGTCCTTGGTTTTCTTCTCAATAAGCTGTCTTCTGTCATTATACTTGTAGTTGACTTTCTCTTCTTTTCCAATTGTATTATTGGACTTGTCCTCTTGAGTTAAGTAAGAATTGCTGTCATACTGGTACACTGTGACAGAATTGCCAGAGGTGCCTGATTTTGTTGTTTCTTTTATCCTGTTCCCAGCAGTATCATAAGTATATGTCCAGGTAATATCAACTTCAGCACCATCAAAAAGCTCGGCTTTTATCAGTTGTCCCTGTGCGTTGTATTGGTGTTTTTTTGTTGAGTGAACTCCGTCTTCAGTATTATATCTAATGACTTCATCTAGTTGGCCTGAAGCATTGTATAGGTATTCTTCATTAAGGATAAAAGTACCATCTTTCTCTATTTCGCCTGCTTTGACTTTTACACCCTTCTCATTGAAAAACTCGATTAGTCTCTTGCCATCTGCGTCTACCACAGTTATAGTTTCAATTCCATGCTTCAGAATTTCCTCCTTAGATATTTCTTGTGAATAGGCTATTTGAAATATTAAAAGACCCAAGATGAGGATTAGTGTTGTTTTCATTAAGAATTTTATAATACCACTCAACTAGCTGCTAAACAGAATTGTATTCGGTTTGCCTGCCATAATCTACAGATAAACTGAATAAAACCCTTTATCCCTTGAGAGAAAAGGTTATTCCTGTTTTGAGCATGATTTACCAAAAACAGGCCTAAAACAGCTACAGCTTGTTCTCTGGGTCATCTGGTTTGTTGGGCCAGTTCTTTTGGTAGTAGGAGCAGAAGTGGGTGAGGGGGCAGCGTTCGCATTGTGGGGTGCGGGCCAAGCAGATGTAGCGGCCGTGCAAAATAAGCCAGTGGTGGGCTTTGGGCACCAGGTCTACGGGTATGTGCTGGAGCAGCTCTTTCTCTACTTCCAGCGGGGTGCGGGCTTTGGCGCTCACCAGGCCCAACCGTTTAGAGACCCTGAACACGTGCGTGTCTACGGCCATGGCAGGCATGTTAAAGATCACCGACGAGATGACGTTGGCGGTTTTGCGGCCCACGCCCGGCAGCTGCTGGAGTTCTTCCATAGTGCTGGGCACCTCGCCGCCGAAGCGCTCTACCAGCATCTTACCCAGGCCGGCCAGGTGCTTGGCCTTGTTGTTAGGGTAAGAGATGCTTTTAATAAAAGGGAAGATTTCGTCAGAAGTAGCGGAGGCCAATACTTCGGCCGAGGGGTAGGCTTCAAACAGCGCCGGCGTGACCAGGTTCACCCGTTTGTCGGTGCACTGGGCGCTTAAGACTACGGCCAGGAGCAATTCATAGGGCGTGCGGTAGTCCAGTTCCGTTTCTGGTTCTGGAAAATGCTCTGTGAAATAGGAGATGAGGTGCCGGTACCGTTCTGGCTTTCGCATATAAAAAAATTTATCCTTTACGTATTCAGATCATCTTTAAAACCTGCCTAAGTGGTATCTAAAGCGTGTTGATGAATACTATGTTTGATTAATATCCTGTCTTTATTTCCCTGTAAACGGATAGTAAGTATTTCTAATCTTATAAAGAGAAGCTATTCCTTTACAGCGCTCCTACAGAAGCCGGTCCAAAAAGGTAATGATAAGCGCTATACGCGTTAGCCCAAACACCAAAGGGTTTAACGCAAAGATAGGCGCAAAAAAGGTCTGGTCCTTACCAGGTAAAAGGCGCTCTTGACCTAACCCAACAGCGTTACATATACCAATGTCGCAAACACTCCATTCAGCTACAAATGGCTTATAAGAATAAGCTTTGTAACCGCATTACCGTCAAAGTTTTAAAAACGTTTAATAACCCATGCAACCAAATTTGAGTTGAACTCGAATACGGGAACCTTGGCAGTAGTAGGGCCTACAAGGAGCCACACCTATAATCAGATACATATCCAGGATCACCCATGGGGAAACCAGCCAAGAATACGGAGGCACATAATAAGATAATCGTGTTGAATGATGAGTTGGAGAACTATTTCAGCAACACCATCATCCCGCAACTTTTCGTGGATGGCAATATGATCCTCCGGAAGTTCACCCCAGCCGCCATGACCCATTTTAGCCTCTCAGACAGCGATGTAGGCAGGCACATAAATGAGGTAGCGAACAATATCCGCTTCCCTACCATCATTGAGAACATAGAGGAGGTGATAGCCAGCAGCAAAAGCCTGGAAAAGGACATCCAGACCACTGACAGGAAATGGTACCAGATGAACATCCTGCCTTACCTCATCAGGAAAGAGAACCGGGCGAATGGCGTCATCATCACCTTTGTAGACATAGACGACCGTGTCCAGGTCTTAACCGGGTATGAAAAGCTGAACAAGAGTTACCAGACCATTATCTTTTCTGTCTCACATGATGTAAGGGGGCCGCTGGTAAGTATGGGCAACCTGGTAAGCCTCCTCAAAGACCCTTCCTGTAGCAAGGAAGACTCCCGGGAGATACTGGACCTGTTGAGCCGGTCGGCAGAGAATGTCCTGAAAACGGTAACGGAGCTAACGGACATCAGGGAAAGCGACACTGATTTTGCCAATGCCGCTGAGCGCGTGAATATTGAGAACCTGATAGAAGAAGCGCAGCTTGCCCTCAAAGACAAGATCCACGACTCCGGTGCCAAGGTCAGTACCGACATCCACAAATCAGAGGTAAACCTTTCCCGCAAGAACGTAAGAAGTATTGTCTACAACCTGCTGAGCAATGCCATCAAGTACAAGGCACCAGGCAGGCCGCCAGAGGTGTGCATTAAAACGGAGAGTGCCGGTGAATACACCGTGCTTTCCGTAACCGACAACGGGCGTGGCTTTGCCGAAGACAAGAAAGGATTGATCTTTGAACGCCACACCAGGCTGGAAGAGGACGAGGACGGCAGCGGGTTGGGGTTGTATATAGTAAAGAACATGGTGGAAGAGGAAGGCGGTAAGATTGAGGTGGAGACTGCCTTAGGTCAAGGCTCCACCTTTAAAGTATATTTCAAGGCATAGCAGTGCCCAGACTGGCGGTTACCGGTTCAGGCCCACCTATTCAAATCCTGTTACCTTACCTCAGCGGGAAACCGTACCCAGAACAGACTAAAAGCAAAGAAGCCCTGCCTACAGTTGTAGACAGGGCTTCTTTGATAAGAAGGGTACAATTACGGATGCAAACTCACAGATTTGGAGTAACTAATGATAGCGTTGGTGACCCGGTCACTAGGTTGGGTCAGGGCGTCCTCCAGGCGTAGCTGGGTGAGGAGCAGGTCGGCACAGCACTCGGCCAGATCCTGGTCCACCATTAAGGCTTCTTCCAGGGCTAGACGCTGCTTTTTGGGCAGTTCGTTGTAAAGGTACTGTACAAGATCATGTTGAGTAAAGGTTTTGGTCATAGGCTGTTTTATCAATGGACATTTTTTTCCGCAAATTGATTAATGCGTATCTCATTCTGCCCAATGCGGTGTTAATACTAACACCAGTAGCCTCTGCAATCTCCTGGAAGCTCATGTCTGCATAGTGGCGCATAATCAGCACCTCTTTCTGTGCCGGCGGTAACTGTTGAATCAGTTCACGCAGGTGGGCATGGGTTTCCTCTTTGATCCTCACAGATTCCACAGACTCCTCAGAGAAGCTCAACGTGTTAAACACATTGCTGCCATCTTCCAGGGTAATCAACGGACTCCGTTTCTCCCGGCGGAAATAATCAATTGCCAAGTTATGGGCGATACGGCAGATCCAGGATGAAAATTTTCCTTCTTCGTTGTAACGGCCGCCTTTCATGGTATGGATCGCCTTCACAAACGTTTCCTGTAGCAGGTCTTCGGCTGTGTAGGTATCCTTTACTATAAGCAGGACGGTAGTATAAACTTTGCTTTTGTGGCGGCTAACCAATTCCTCAAATGCGCTCTCGTTACCAGCGATATACGACGATACTAATGCCGAATCGTTAAGCTGTACTGTATTCATCTAAATCTACAAATAAGGTAACGTAGAGGTCTAGGCCATATTGTGAGGTTAGCGTTATTAGATAGGTTTTATTATGATCAAATATAGAAAACGAGCCTTTCAAAAGCAAAGGGTGGAAAGCTCTTTGACTGTTAAATTTTTTCTGGTTTCGGGTTACTTTCTCAAAATCAGGCTTAAAACAGAAGCCTGCGGTAGAAAATAATCCTCAAATACTGCACCAAAAAAGTTTTTAAACTGTTGGTGGTCGGCAAAAATAGGGACATGTGGATAAAAAAGTAGTGAAAGGCAAAAAATTAATGAGACAGGGGCCGCTTCTTGATCATCCCGCCCGAGGTGTCATTGATGCTGTGCATGATCAAAAAGGCCGAAGGGTCCAGTTCTGAGATCAACACCTTTAGCCGCTGTACCTCCAGACGAGTCACCACGCAGTACAGAATGTCTACCTCATCGCCTGAAAACCCCCGCTGACCTTTGTAGATGGTCACGGCCCGGCCCAGCTGGGTAAGAATGGCCTGCCTGATGGTTTGGCTATGCACCGAGACAATGGTCACGCCGGTATATTCCTCAATACCGTGTATAATAAAGTCAATGGTTTTAGAGGCGGTAAGGTAGGTAAGCACCGAGTACATGGCCGGTTCCACGCCTAAAAGAAAGGCCGCGCCCATGAAAAGAATCAGGTTGATGAGCAGAATCACGTCGCCAATGGTGAGGCTGGTACGCTTGCTCAGGAGCAGGGCCATCACCTCGGTGCCGTCCAGCACGCCGCCACCCCTAATGGAAAGACCAATGCCCGCCCCCAGAAAGAAGCCCCCAAACACCGCCGTGAGCAGCTTGTCATCTGTAATAGACGGGAAATCCAGGAAAATGAGTAGCGTGGCCAGTCCCAACACTGCAAAAAGGCTTTTGATGGCAAACGATTTGGCCACCTGCTTATACCCCGCCAGCAGAAAGGGCAAGTTGATTACCAGGATAAGGAGCGGCAGCGGGATGCCCGTGCTGCGGGAGAGCAGCATAGACAAGCCCGTCACGCCCCCGTCTATGAAATGGTTAGGAATGAGAAAGCCTTTCAGGCCCACCGCGGCAGAACCAATGCCAATAAGAATAAGGACTATATCTCTGAATCTGCCCCAGGGGCGCTTTACTTTCAAAGAAGACGGAAGGGAAGGCAGCGAAGGATTCAAAGGGCTGTAAGCTTTAAGGGGTCACTTATTTGACTTGGGCGGGCAGTGCCTGGAGTTTCTGGTCTAGGGCCGTCAGCTGTTTGTTGAGGCCATTATAATATGCTTCAATGCTTTTGCGCTCCTGAGCGGTCAGGTTTTTCTCCAGCAGGGCAGCACGTTCCTCCAGCAGTTTCACCCGTTGCTCTAACAGTTGCGTGCGTTTAACCTGGCCTAAAGGATAGGTGGTCCTGCCTTTGTTGTTCCCTACGGATACTATCTTGCCGTCTACCGTGGTAATGCGGGTTTCCGTGTCGCCTACCACTTTCTTCTCCTGCTCTATAATAGTGTTGTAGGTGAAAATATCATCGGCTACCAGCACCACGCGCCCCTGCGGGCTTACTGCATTCTTTTGTTTAAGGGTATAGGTTTTGCCATCTGGCATACGCACCTGCCCGTCTGGCGACACCGTGGTGCCGTTGCTGTACTGGATAGGGGCCTCTACGGCGTAAAGCTTTCCGCCTTTATGTTGTACCAGCTTGCCTTGTTGCCAGAAGATGGTGTTGTCTTTGATAGTGGACCGCGTAATCATAGTGTCCTGGCCTTGCTGGGCCCAGCTAGCGGTTGGCAAACAAACCCAGGTACCCAGGAGCAGGCAAACAAAAAGGAAAAGGCTTTTCATAGTAGTGCAAAATAGTTGTGAGCCTGTTTATACGCATTTGTCCTTTCTATGATGGAGGCTTATTCCTGAATTAATAGGCCCAGAGACTCAGGGAATTATTAAGATACAGACACCTTCTTTTAATAGTGCAATTAATGGCACATCTTTCAGAAAAGGAGGGCGTATATACAAGGGTAGCCTGAAGGAAACAGAAAGGCTACTAAAACCAGGAAAAGTAAGCGATTGAATAAGAGGAACGTTGAAATAAAGGGGTTAAGGCTATAAAAAGGCCCTCCTTCAAATGAAAACAAATCTCTTGACTTTCTTGAGAACTGCTAATTACCCAATTGGGTTGCAGGTTTTCTCCTGAACCAGGCTTAAAGGCAAATAGCAATAGTGCTAATTCAGCTGGTTCTTTTGATTGAAGGGGCAGGACGTGAAAATAAAGTGATAGGCGGTTTTCCTTTATAGAAGGAACAAGCTTACGCGTCGGCGAAGAAGCTTGATAGCGCTGCAAGGTGCATCAATGACTAGCCGCATAAATGATTTTAATAGGGAGTTACTATTAGTAGTAAGCAGTAGAAAGCTGCTTATAAAGGCAAAAAGAAGTGAGGCGGCGGATAGGAGTCGTGCTGTTGGAATGCAGAGCCCCTCATTTCTTTTCCCCCTCCTCCAGAATGGAAGTTGCTTCAACCGGTTGTAGTACAAAACGACTTCCATCTTAATTATATATAGAACCAGAAGCGGCAGCCCTAAAAGGCTGCCGCTTCTGGTTTTTACCCATTTCTTCTGTATCTACTGCAAAGTAGAAGGCGTGAACTTAGATCTCCAGCGCAGCGCCACATTCACCAGGCTTATAAGCACCGGCACTTCTACCAAGGGGCCGATCACGGTGGCAAATGCTACCCCAGAGTCAATCCCGAACACGGCAATGGCCACGGCAATGCCCAGCTCAAAGTTGTTACTGGCGGCGGTAAAGGCCAGAGAAACCGTTTTGCCATAATCGGCGCCGGCTTTGCGGCCCATCCAGAATGCAATAAAGAACATGATGATAAAGTAGATGAACAACGGAATGGCTACCCGTACCACATCCAGCGGCAAGCGCACAATCAAATCTCCCTTCAGGCTGAACATCACGGCAATGGTAAACAGTAGCGCTACCAACGTCATGGGACTAATAGCCGGAATGAATTTTTTCTCATACCATTCTTTTCCTTTTAGGGGCAACAGCACCAGCCGGGTAAGGGCCCCGGCCGCGAACGGAATGCCCAGGTAAATCAAGACACTCTTGGTTACCTCACTAATACTAATTTCCACTAAACTGCCTTCCAACCCGAACAGCGGAGGCAGCACCGTAATAAACAAATAAGCGTAGGCGCTGTAGAACACAATCTGGAAGATGCTGTTAAACGCCACCAGCCCCGCCACATAATCAGGGTCGCCTTTGGCCAGGTCGTTCCAGACCAGCACCATGGCTATACAGCGCGCCAACCCGATCAAAATCAGACCCACCATAAACTCCGGCTTGTCGGGCAGCAGGGTAATGGCCAGGAAAAACATAAGTAACGGACCCAGCAGCCAGTTCTGGACCAATGACAGCATCAGAATCTTCACGTCTTTGAAAACCCGGCCTAGCTGCTCATAGCGCACCTTCGCCAGCGGCGGATACATCATGAGAATCAAGCCCGCGGCAATGAGCCAGTTGGTGCTTCCGCTCTGGAACCGGTCCAGGCCCTTAGTGGCGGTAGGATAAAAATACCCGATGCCCACGCCCACGCCCATGGCCAGAAAGATCCAGAGGGTAAGGTAACGGTCCAGGAAAGAAAGCCGGGGAGTAGCGGTTTGAGCCATTTTTTATTGAATGATTGAATGATTGAGAGATTGAATGGTTGAGGGATGGAATGATTTGAAGATGATTAGTAAGACCTAATTTCTATTCTCTCAATCATTCAATCACTCAATCATTCCATTATTTTCCGCCTGTGCGCAGCATCTGGGCAAAGTCATTGGGTAGGGAACTGGCTTCAATGGCCAGGGCGGCTTTTTCCACATCATAGTCTACGCGCCTGAACTCCACCTGCAGGCTTTGCGCGTCTGTGGTAGAGGTGTTCTCATTCAGATGCAGCAGCACATACCCGGCCTGCGGGTTTCCGTCTTTGGGTTTGCCCACCGAGCCCAGGTTTATGGCGTGGCAATAGCGGGTCTGGCCGGCTTCTTCATAAGCCAGCACGCGGTGGTAAGGCTTGTGCGTATGCCCGAAGAGCAGCACATCTGTGTGGGCATCTCTGATAATGCGGAGCAAACTGGCCTCCGGCCGATCATCAAACAGGTATTCATTGATCTTGCGGGGGCTGCCGTGCACCAGCATTAAGTTAAGGTTTGGGTTCTGGAACTCTAACCGTATGTGGCGGGGCAGCATGCGCAGGTACTGGCGGTGCTCTGGGGTGATTACTGAATCTGTGTAAGCAATGGATTGGACTCCCAAGTCTTTGTCCAGGTCGGTTTTGTAGGCGCAGCCGCACTCGCCGTTGGCCAGGCCAATGCCCTCGTCATAGTTACCGGCAATAGTAGGGATGCGGCGGCTTTTAATCAGTTCCACCACCTCATTGGGTTGGGTAGCATAGCCTACCAGGTCGCCCAGGCAATAGACGGCGTCTGGGTTCTGGGCGTCAATGTCTGCCAATACCGTCTCCAGAGCCGGTAGGTTCGCATGAATATCAGAGAAGAAAGCTATTTTCATAGGTTGCTTTTAAGAATAGGGGCTTCCCCATTGGCAAAAGAAGGAAGAAACGTTTTGGGCCTGTTTTTATGAAAACAGGCTCAAAACGCATTTTATTTAATTAGGGTAGTAGATGAAAGAAATGCCAAACCTGTTAACGTACCCTTTCACCTGTCCACTCACTCATTCAATCTATATGCCTAGCAGCATCCGCCACCCGGGGTGCAGCTGGCGCCTTCGGTCTCAATCACGCCTAAAGACGAGAGCGGCATAAAGGTTTTCTCTGGTTTCTGGGCCGGCATCTCAATGGTGGCCTGGGCCGGCGGCATACAGCAAGCGCTGGCTTCCTCAGAGGCGTAATGCGGGTCGTTGAACTCGGCATCGGCGTGGAAATAATAGACTTCCCACTGCACCCCGTCTGGGTCGGTAACCCAGAACTTGTCTTGCGTGGCATAGCAGCAGTTGGTGCCCATTTCCTCTAAGATAGGCAGGCCCCGTTCCTTAATGGCGGCCAATCTAGTGTGCAGCTCGGCCTCAGTCTCCACCTGAAAGCCCAGGTGCCCGAAATTAGCCTTCACGCGCTCTGGGTTCTGCACAAACGAGATGATCAGAGAAGGCGAGTCCAGCACGTATTTGGCATAGTCGGCTTTCTGTTTCACGGGCTCCTGCCCGAAGAAGGAAGTATAGAAGGCTACGGTTTTGGAAATGTCTGACACGTAGTAGCTCACGTGCATTCTTGGGAAAACAGCGGTAGTGTTCATATTAACAACAGTTAGAAGCGGTGCATGAATTTAAATCTGTGAACAATTTCTCAAAGAAGGTGCGGGCCACCTGCCACTGCTTTACATTAAGGCAGTAGCAGACCCGGGGGCCATCAATGTCACCGGTGATGAGGCCGGCCTGCTTCAGTTCTTTCAGGTGCTGTGACACCGTAGACTGAGACAGCGGGAGTTCGGCCACAATGTCGCCGCAGATGCAGCTCTGGCGCTGGGCCAACAGCCGGAGAATGGCAATGCGGGCCGGATGGCTCAGGGCCTTAGCTAGCTTGGCCAGCTCTACGCTCTCCACATCAAAGGCTTCGGTCTTGGTATAGGCCATGGGTCGTAATTGTTTATCGTAAATATACGATTGGTTTTCAAAAAAGAAACGCCTGCCCCGGAAAAAACATTCCGTTTCAGGCCTGTTTTCTGTAAAACGGCCCTAAAACAGCTTTACGGCTTTACCAGCGGGGCGCTGTACAGGCCCATTTTCATCTGGAAAATGTTGGCGATGCTGGTGGCTTTCTGCCGGGCCTGATCGGCCATAGGGCCCTTAAAAAGTTCTTCTACGGTCTGGTTGAACAGGGCAATCCAGCGGGTGAAGTGGGTACGGTCAATGGGCATGGAAAAATGCTTGGGGAACGGCTGCCCCTTGTAGGCCATGGACCCGAACAGCACCGTGCTCCAGAACTGGTACATCTTGGGAAGGTGGTGTTCCCAGTCCACTTGCGCAAACTCATTGAACACCGGGCTCAGCAAGTCGTCCTGGTTTACGTGCCCATAAAAAGTATCTACCAGCGTCTTAATGTCTTCTTCGGTGGTAATGTCTGGCTTGGTATTCTCCTGCATTTCTTTTTCTCCTGTGCTTCTTCTCTGGCTATAACAGT
This sequence comes from Rufibacter radiotolerans, assembly GCF_001078055.1. Classification (NCBI taxonomy): domain Bacteria; kingdom Pseudomonadati; phylum Bacteroidota; class Cytophagia; order Cytophagales; family Hymenobacteraceae; genus Rufibacter; species Rufibacter radiotolerans. Next base: position 4,772,509 of record NZ_CP010777.1, read on the forward strand.
GCAAGATTAAAGAATGGTGCCAGGCCCTGAAATGACATTCATCAGTTTGGGCAAGTTTGGGCAAAAACGGCTTGAAAACGCATGTTAGTTGGTTGGTGATGGAGAATTCTCTATTTTCAAAGCTTCTAACCACGTAATTTCTTTTCCTAGATGTCTGAACCAGCTGCAAAACACCCGCGGGGGTTATATTTCCTTTTCTTCTCTGAAATGTGGGAGCGTTTCGGGTATTACCTCATGGTGGGTATTTTCTTCCTATACATGACCGATGCCCAGAAGGGCGGCATGGAACTGGACAAGGGCACGGCCTCAGACATCTACGGAACCTTCATTGCCCTGGTCTTCCTGACCCCATTCCTGGGCGGTCTCCTAGCCGATAGGGTGCTGGGCTACCGTTTGTCCATCTCGCTGGGCGGTATTTTAATGGGCATAGGCTACTGCGGCCTTGCGATAAAAGGAGACACCGCTTTCTATGTATCCCTGGGGCTTATCATTCTGGGCAACGGCTTCTTTAAGCCTAATATCTCCACGCTGCTGGGCAACCTGTATTCTAAGCCCGAGTACCTGCCGCAGAAAGACGCCGGGTACAACATCTTCTACATGGGCATTAACATTGGGGCCATGGTCTGCAACTTTGTGGCGGCCTACATGCGCAACAACTACGGCTGGGGCTACGCGTTTGTGGCCGCCGGTATTGGTATGTTCATAGGCGTGCTGGTGTTCTGGATGGGCAACAAAGAGTACCGCGAGGCGGATGTGCGCAAGCCCGTGCAGGCCAATGACATGTCGTTGGGGAAGATCTTCGGGATTGTGCTGTTACCGGCCGTGTTGTGCGGCATTGCCAGCTGGTTCCTGATTCCGGGTAACGTGTTCGGGTCAGACTCTACTGATGCGTTTTTGTTCGGGGCGCTGCCCATCGTGTTCTTCTACGTGAGTCTGTACGCCAAAGCCTCTGCCGAGGACAAACGCCCCATTGCGGCGCTCCTGGCCATCTTTGGGGTGGTAGTGGTGTTCTGGGCCGTCTTCAAGCAGAACGGTACCGCCCTCACCACCTGGGCCGAAAGCTACACCGACCGTACCATGCCGGCCGTCATTGCCAAACCCGCCGAGACCTTGGGTATGGTGCAGCGCGTAGACACCGAGCCCAAAACCGTTCCCGCCTACGACCCCATGTTCCGGACCACCACCGATGCCGACGGCAAGGTAGTGACCAAACAGGGCGTTGACCCTTACCTGAACAACCTGGAGAAAGGTTTCTGGCCGAAGGCCGGAGAATCCCTAGCCCTTATCTCTACGGAGCTCTTCCAATCGGTGAACCCGTTCTTTGTAGTAATTTTGACCCCGGTGGTAGTGTCCTTCTTTGGGTTTCTTAGCCGACGGGGCAAAGAGCCCAGCACGCCGGCTAAGATTGGCTGGGGCCTTTTCATTACCGCCCTTTCTACCCTGGTGATGGTGGGCGCCGTGTACGCCAGCGATAACGGGACCGAGAAAAGCGCGGGCTGGTGGCTGGTTGGAACCTACGCCGTGGTAACGGTGGGGGAACTCTTCCTGAGCCCCATGGGCCTTTCATTGGTGTCTAAACTGAGCCCGCCTAGATTGACGGCCTTATTGATGGGCGGCTGGTTTCTGGCGACTTCTATCGGGAACAAATTGTCTGGGGTACTGGCTAGTATGTGGGACCGTTATGATAACAAGGCGTTTTTCTTCCTGCTTAACTTTGCCGTGACCCTGGCGGCGGCCGGGGCCATTTTCATGATGATCAAGTGGCTGCGCGGTATAGTGGAAGAACATACCCGCAGAGCCTAGGCTCAGGTTACAGAACCATAAAAAAGAGAAGGCCCGGTAGCTTCAACTACCGGGCCTTCTCTTTTTATTTTTACTCTAAATTAAGATTGTATCTCTACATTCTGGCGTTCGGTTAGCCATTGTAGGGCGTCTGTTTCAGAGGTGAAGCCTTCAAAATCTGCATCCTGGCCATACCATTCCTTGGTTCTTAAAAGCTCACCAAAAGCAATGGTGTCCGGATCTTCGGCGTGCGCCGGGGTAAGCAGGTAGGCTACGTAGATAGACCGGCCCAACTGCCCATGTAACTGGGGGTAGAAAGATTCCTGCACCCACAGGGCGTCTTCCTGAGAAAGTGGGCCGCGGCTCCTGATATCAAACAGCCAGAAGCGGGACTTTGTCTCCTGGGCCAGTTCCAGCACTTGCTGGTACACGTCACGGGTAGGGAAGGCATACACCGGCTGGGGCCAGCGCAGAAACAGCACGTCTAAATCCGGGCGGTAGGTAAGCGCAATAGCATCTATAAATATAGGAGACATAAGTAGTGTATTGACGTGGTAAACTTACTGAGTTTGACCTTATACATTACTATGCAGGGCAAAATCTATATAGCCAACACCTATTTTAGCGAAACGTTCCGTTTGTCAAGATTAATTTCCCCTCCCGGAAATACCCCTACCTTTGCCTTTCTTATTTACTCTCTGTGACGACACCTTTCCCAGCCCCTGAAGAACGGCATGACCCCTACGCCGTATTGCGCCTCCCGGAATTCCGGCGGTTCATTTCGGCCCGTTTCTGTATTACCCTGGCCATGCAAATTCAGGCCGTGGTGGTGGGCTGGCAGATCTATGACCTCACCAAAGACCCGTTTTCCCTGGGCCTCATCGGCTTGGCCGAAGCCATTCCTTCCATCACCGTAGCCCTGTATGCCGGCCACGTAGCCGATATGGTGCCGCGCAAGCGCATTATCATGACCGTGCTGGCCGTGCTGCTATTCTGCTCGCTGGCGCTACTGGCGTATACCCTGGATGTGGGCCACGTGCTGCGGGTCTGGGGAACCTTACCTATTTATGCCATTATTTTCCTCAGTGGGATTGCCCGCGGCTTCATGGGGCCGGCCGTCTTTTCTTTTATGCCCCAGCTGGTGAAAGACCGCAAGCTGTACGCCAACGCCATTACCTGGAGCAGCACTACCTGGCAGGCGGCCTCGGTGGCGGGTCCGGCCATTGGCGGATTGGTGTACGCGTTTGGCGGCGTGACCATGGCCTTTGGCGTAGATGCGGCGCTGGTGCTGTGCTCGTTTCTCTTCTACAGTTTCATCGCCGGTCGGCCACTGCCTGCCACCGAAGGCCCCAAACTCAACATCAAGGAAAGCCTGCAGACCGGACTCAAATTTGTGTTCGGTAACCAGATCATCCTGAGCGCCCTGGCCCTTGATATGTTTGCGGTGCTCTTCGGCGGCGCCGTGATCCTGCTGCCCGTCTTTGCTTCTGATATTCTGAAAGTGGGCCCCGAGGGCTTGGGTATTCTCCGTTCGGCCCCGGCCATTGGTTCCGTGGGCATGGCGCTCTTCCTGGCCTACCGGCCGATCACCCACAACGCCGGCAAGAAAATGCTCTGGTGCGTGGCCGGGTTTGGGGCCTGTATGATTGGCTTCGGGTTGTCTAACGTTTTCTGGCTCTCGTTTGGGTTACTGCTGATCAGTGGTCTGCTGGACAGTGTCTCCATGATTATAAGGTCCACGCTCATTCATACGTTTACCCCGGAGCACATGAAAGGCCGGGTTTCCAGCGTGAACAACATCTTTGTGGGGTCTAGTAATGAGATTGGCTCTTTTGAGTCGGGCCTGGCGGCGAAGTTGCTGGGGGTGGTGCCGTCTGTAGTGTTTGGCGGGTCTATGACCTTGCTGATTGTGGGGTTTACTGCCTGGAAAGCGGATAAGCTGCGGAAGCTGAGTTTTTGATTTTTGTGCTTTCGCTTTGGTGCATGCAGTTGGCTGTTGCTGGCGTGGCATGCATTGTCGCCTGAGTCCTTATGCTTTCATGTTTCATGGTTTCCCTCCGAGCGCTCACGGCCGCGGGGGCCCGTCTTTCCCCCTCGCACTGCCCTTGCGGCCTACCTTTGCCTTTCTCTTTTAGCTAGGGTCTGTCCAGGGCCACAAGCGAGGCGCTCGAGGTAAAGACTGGAATCGGGAAATGCGTGGGGAAATGGGGATTGCGTTTTAAGCACGTTTTCCGGAAAACACCCTCAAAACACAGAACCGCTTCTTCAACGCAGACTCCCCCCTTGAGGGGGGTAAAGGGGGGTGTTTACACAGGAGAGCACGCATTTCGTCCCCCTTTGAAGGCCCGGGATGACGCACTCTAGCAGATCATTCCAAGTTTCCAGCCCGTTTTCCCAAAAACAGACCAAAAGCAGCGGGGCCCGCTAGAGAACATCTCTGGCGGGCCCCGCTGCTTTTATGTAAAAAAGACTACGCTTTCTTTACTTCCAGCTTAGCTGCTTTGGAAGCAACGTTTTTTGCTTTCTTAGGGCGGCTGTTGCCAAATGAACCCTTGCTGATTTTACCTTTTTTGCTTTTAACATCTCCTTTTCCCATGGTAGTACTTGTTGTTTAGTAAGTGAATAAATAAGTGCTAGGTACTCTCAAGCGAGAACTGCGGTTAGAAAGTTACACACAATGCCAAATAAGCGCAAGTTTCTGCCACTGTTTCTGCCGGGTTTCGGGCAAAACGGCCTTAAAACGGCATATGGGCTACCCTTCTAAATCCCGTTGCGTATGCGTACCTTTGCGGCTTGGTCTGGCGCTGTAGAATACCCGTATAAACAGAATTATTCTGCCGCGGTTGTTGTTACAGAGAGGCTATAATTCCTTATGACAGAAGATCTCCTACAAGATTCAGAAATAGACGCACTAGACGCCCGTGAGAACATCATCATCAAACGGGCCCGCGTCCATAATTTAAAAAACCTGAGCGTGGCCCTGCCGCGCAACCAGTTCATTGTGGTGACCGGCCTTTCCGGCTCCGGTAAATCCTCCCTGGCGTTTGACACGCTTTACGCCGAGGGGCAGCGCATGTACGTGGAGAGCCTGAGCTCCTACGCCCGCCAGTTCCTGGGCCGCATGGACAAGCCCGACGTGGATTACATTAGGGGCATCAGTCCGGCCATTGCCATTGAGCAGAAGGTAAGCATCAAAAATAACCGCTCCACGGTTGGTACCAGTACTGAGATCTATGATTACCTCAAGCTGCTGTACGCCCGCATTGGCAAGACCATTTCGCCGGTGTCTGGCAATGAGGTGAAAAAAGACACCGTGAGCAGCGTGGTAGACTTTCTCATGACGCTGCCAGACGGTACCCGCATCATGATCATGGCGCCGCTGCAGCAAACCAAAGACCGAAAGCTCAGCAAAGAACTTGACCTGCTTCTGCAGAAAGGCTATTCCAGGGTCATGCTCAACAATGAGCCCTTCTTTATTGAAGAACTCATTAGTGAAGGCAAGCCCGAGCCCAAAGGCAAGGTGCATGTCCTGATTGACCGTACCGTCATTAAGCAAGATGAGGAAGACGAAAGCCTGCAGATGCGCCTCGCAGACTCAGTGCAGACCGCTTTCTATGAGGGCCATGAGGAATGCCACATCAGAATAGGAGAGGAGACCCGTGTTTTCTCTAACCGCTTTGAGCTAGACGGAATGGTGTTTGAGGAGCCGAACGTCAATTTCTTCTCGTTCAACAACCCCTACGGCGCGTGCCAGACCTGCGAGGGCTGGGGCAGCGTGCTAGGCATTGACCCGGATCTGGTCATCCCAGACAAAAGCCTGACGGTGTATGAAGGGGCAATTGCGCCCTGGCGCACCGAAAAGCAGAACGAGTGGCTACAGCCTTTGCTCAAGAATGGCGTTCGCTTTGATTTTCCCATACATCGGCCCTATAATGAATTAACCGAGGAGCAGCAGGAGTTGCTATGGACCGGAAACAAATACTTTGGCGGCCTTAACGACTTCTTCAAGCATATTCAGGGGCAGACGCACAAGATTCAGTACCGCGTCATGCTGAGCCGTTACCGTGGCCGCACCGCGTGCCCAGACTGCAAAGGCTCGCGCCTGCGCAAGGACGCCAGCTACGTGAAGGTGGGTGGTAAAAGCATCACCGACCTGGTGCTTATGCCCGTCACCAAAACCCTGGGCTTCTTTGAGAACCTGGAACTAAGTGCCCATGACCAGGCCGTGGCCGATAGATTGGTGACCGAGGTGACCAATCGCCTGAGCTACCTGACCCGCGTAGGCCTAGGCTACCTAACCTTGAACCGTCTTTCCAATACCTTGTCTGGCGGCGAGAGCCAACGCATTAACCTGGCTACCTCCTTGGGCAGCGCGCTGGTAGGCTCTATGTACATTCTGGATGAGCCCAGCATTGGCCTGCACCCCAAAGACGCAGACCAGTTAATTGGCGTACTGCGCACCTTGCAGGAAATGGGCAACACCGTCATTGTGGTGGAGCACGAGGAAGGCATGATGGAAGTAGCCGACCAGGTCCTGGACATTGGTCCGGAAGCCGGTTCTGGCGGCGGAAATCTTATGTTTCAGGGCACATTCCAGGATTTGCTTAAAAGCGACACCTACACCGGTCGTTACCTGAGTGGCCGTATGGAAGTTCCGGTACCTGCCCAGCGCCGACCGTGGCGCAATTGCATAGAAGTGCATGGCGCGCGTGAGAACAACCTCAAGAACGTGACCACCAAGTTTCCGCTCAATGTCATGACCGTGGTGACAGGCGTAAGCGGCTCGGGTAAGTCTACGCTGGTAAAAAAGATTCTGGCCCCGGCTTTGATCAAATCCCTCGGCGGCCACGCCGATGCTACCGGTAAGTTTGACAAACTGAGCGGAGACCTCAACAAGGTGGCGCACGTGGAATTTGTGGACCAAAACCCCATTGGCAAGTCCTCCAGGTCTAATCCGGTGACCTACGTGAAAGCCTATGACGCCATCCGGACCATGTATGCTGACCAACCTTTGGCCAAAGCCCGTGGGTTCAAGCCATCGCATTTCTCCTTCAACATTGAAGGTGGCCGCTGCGAAGTCTGCCAGGGCGAAGGCCAGGTGAAGATTGAGATGCAGTTCATGGCCGACATCTACCTCACCTGTGAGGCTTGTGCTGGTCAGAAGTTCAAGCAGGACATCCTGGACATTCAGTACCATGAGAAGAACATCTCTGAAGTGCTGGACATGACCATTGATGATAGCCTTATTTTCTTCAAAGACCAGGCTAAGATTCTGGAGAAACTCAAGCCGCTGCAAGACGTGGGCCTGGGCTACATTCGGTTGGGGCAATCCAGCAACACCTTATCGGGCGGTGAGGCCCAGCGCGTGAAACTGGCGTCGTTCCTGACCAAAGGCGCCACGCCGCACAACGGCAACATCCTGTTCATCTTTGATGAGCCCAGCACCGGTCTGCACTTCCATGACATCTCTAAACTCTTGACCGCCCTGAACGCACTGGTGGAAAACGGCAACACGGTTCTCATCATTGAGCATAACATGGACATCATCAAGTGCGCTGACTGGATCATTGACCTGGGCCCGGAGGGCGGCACCAACGGCGGCCACCTGCTCTTTGAAGGCACCCCAGAGAATATGGTGAAGGAAGAAGACAACCACACCGCCAAGTACCTGAAAGCGAAACTATAATCCGTTTTGAGGCCGTTTTTAAGAAAACAGGCTCAAAACGGAAATTCTTACTGGCCCTGCGAGGTTTCAATCCTCGCAGGGCTTTTTGTTTCTGGTGTTTCAAACGTAGGGGCAATCCCTTGTGTTTGCCCTTTTCCGTTTACTATACCAGAAGGCAATCAAAAGTGCCCCTACCTAAATGCCAGGATTTTCAATATCTTGTGTCATGCTTCGCACCAGATACATTCTCCTGCTGCTCTTTTTGGTTCCACTTTTAGTGGCGGGCTTTTTCCTGGAAAAGCGCTACGGCAAACCAAACCAGCTGCATCAATCTCAGCAATTGCGGCAACTCATCCAGAAAGGCGAGTTCCAGGATGGTGACCTTATTTTCCATACTTCCCGGTCGGCGCAGAGTAAGGCTATCCAGTTGGCCACCAAATCAGCCTACAGCCATTGCGGCATCATCTACAAAACAGCTGGCGGGTATCAGGTATTTGAGGCGGTACAGCCGGTTTCTTCCACACCGTTAGACAAGTGGGTGGCGCGGGGCGAAGGCGGGCATTTTGTAGTGAAACGGCTCAAGAACGCGAAGCAAGTATTGACCCCTTCGGCGTTAGCTCGCCTAAAAAAAGAGGGGGGAAGTTTACGGGCAAGGGATACGACTTGTACTTTGAATGGTCAGATGACAAAATCTACTGCTCAGAATTGATTTATAAAATGTACCAGCGGGCCACGGGCGTGGAGATAGGTAGGCTGGAAAAACTCAGAGACTTTGACCTGAGCGCACCACCGGTGCAAGCCAAAATGAAAGAGCGCTACGGCAATCGCATTCCGTACGGCGAGGACGTGATTTCGCCGGCTAGCCTGTTTGCCTCAGATGTATTGGTGACGGTGGCACAGCGGTAGAATTTTCAGCCAACCTAAGACTTCTGTCTTAAATCATTAACTTAGCGGCCATTGCACGCAGAATGTTAGAAATGGCAGAAAGCGTTTTAGGCCTGTTTTTCTAAAAAGAACCTATAAACATGGCCACTTCCTGAGTGGCCTTTTTCATTATAATACAGCTATGAGAAAAAAGATTGTTGCCGGAAACTGGAAAATGAACAAAACCTACCAAGACGCCCTAGCGCTGGTAAGTGAGATTGACAACATGGTGAAGGACGAAGTCACGGGAGATAATGTAGAAGTGATTGTAACGCCCCCATTTCCGTTTTTACAGTCGGTAGGCAAGTTGATACAGGGCAATGACCGCCTTCATTTGGCGGCCCAGGATGTGAGCGCGCATGAGAGCGGCGCCTATACCGGCGAAGTGTCGGCGGCCATGCTGCAGTCTGTGGGCGTGGAGTACGTGTTAGTGGGCCACTCAGAGCGCCGCCAGTACCACCATGAGGATGCTGACCTGCTCTTGAAGAAAATGAAAGCGGCCCTGGGCCAGGGTATTAAGCCTATTTTCTGCTGCGGCGAGCCACTGGAGGTCCGCGAGTCTGAAAAGCATTTTGAGTATGTGGGCCAGCAACTTAGGGAAACCGTAGGGCACCTGAGCAACGAGGAGTTTGACCAGATTGTGATTGCCTATGAGCCTATCTGGGCCATTGGAACCGGCAGAACCGCCAGCAGCCAGCAGGCCCAGGAAATGCACGCCTACATCAGAGAAGAACTGTCCCGCCTGTTTGACGCAGAGGCTGCCTACAACAAGACCATTCTGTACGGCGGCAGCGCCAACCCGGCCAACGCAAGAGAGCTGTTCTCGCAACCAGACGTAGACGGCGGCCTCATTGGAGGGGCTTCCCTGAAATCCAGAGACTTCACAGACATTATCAAGTCCTTCTAAGGAATTTGCTGCCAAGGTTTCTGAGGGAATAACCTTAGGGCGATTAAAAGCGTTTTGGGCCTGTTTTCCGTAAAACAGGCCCAAAACGCTTTTGGTGTTTTGAGGGGACGGTATGAGATCAAAAGGTGCGGGCCTGTTAATAGCCTAAAAGCCAGAGCAACTTGTTTTTTGGCCCGGTAATGGCTGCGGGTAGTGGTGGAAGGCCACTTGGCAGTAACAGGTTAAGGCACAGGAATAAGCAGCGTGTTGGAGAGAGATGGTTCTGCTTCTGGATTAACCAGGCACCACTAAAAACTTCAATTGTTGCCGTGGCAGGGCCGCTTCTGTAAGGAAGTTAACCCTTTTTTGTCTCTTTTTTAGAAAACGGGGCAGATACGTACTTGTTATGTTGTATTTTCGTTAAATTATTTCAAGATCTGCCGCCGTTGAGCCAGGTCCTTTTTACAGCTATTTATGAGTTTTATTGAAGTAACCATTACCGCGTCCCCAGAATATTCAGAGATCCTCATCGCGGAACTGAGTGAACTGGGATTTGATATTTTTCAGGAAACCGACCAAGGCTTCCAAGCCTATACCGAAGAGGATAAATTCTCAGAGGAAGCCCTGCAGGAACTTCTGGAGCGCTACAGCTTCGCCGGTGAGTTCCCTTACCAGACCAAGAGCATTGCCAAGCAGAACTGGAACGAGGAGTGGGAAAAGAACTTTGAACCCCTGCTCATTGCGGACAAGGTGTCGGTGCGCGCCGATTTCCACCCCAAGCCCGAGGGCATTGCCTACGATATTGTGATCACGCCTAAAATGTCTTTCGGGACCGGGCACCATGAAACCACCACGCTCATGATTGAGAACCAGCTCACCCTGGACCACACCGGAAAGCGGGTGCTGGACATGGGGTGTGGGACCGGCATTCTGGCCATCATGGCCGAGCAGCTAGGGGCCCGCGAGGTGCTGGCCGTAGACATTGAAGACTGGACCGTAGAGAACGCCCGCGAAAACGCCGAGCGCAACAACTGCAAAACCCTTGAGGTAAGATTAGGCGACGCCAGCGTACTGCAGGGCGAGGCGCCTTTTGACCTGATCCTGGCCAACATCAACCGCAACGTGCTGCTGGAAGACATGCCCGTGTACAGCAAACTGCTTTTGCCGGGTGGCCCGCTGGTACTAAGCGGCTTTTATACCGAAGACCTCCCCGTACTGCAGGAGAAAGCCACGGAGTGCGGCCTCTCTTTCCAGAATTCCAGAAGTAAAAACAATTGGGTTTCAGCCATTTTCCTGAAAAACAGCCAATAAACAGATAGCATCTTTCCTTATGAAGCATCTTTTCCCCTTTCTATTGGTTTTCTTCCTGAGCGTGTCCGTAGGGCAGGCCCAGGTCTACAAAGTGAGCGCAGATGACCCGCAGCAGTACCTGCTGGACATGCGGGCCATGATGATGGGCGCTAAAAACGAGGCGGCCTTACAGACCTATACCGGCCTGGAAACCGCCTGGAGCAGCGGTAAAGTGAGCAATCCGCAGAAGGCCCAGATCATGGACCTGACGCAGCAAATGCTCAAGAAAAAACTCAAAGCGCGGCCGCACTTTGAGCATTTTCTGGGGGCCCTGGGCTCCAGCGTGAACGTGCACCAGTTCACCGGGGCCAAGCTGGACCAGTTACTGAACGTAATGACCCAGACCCTGCAGAAGCAGGATGCCAAGGTATATGAGCGGTTCCTGCTGAATGCTCACCAGTTTCTGGCTACCAAAATGCTGTACAAAGGCCCTACCAATAGTTTGCAGGTAATTGGCGGAACCATGGCCTTTGAGTACCGTGACGGCACGGCAGAGGCTGCCTCAGGGGCTGATTGGGGAAACGAACCCGCCGCCCCGGCAACCGCTGCCCCTAAAACGACAGCCGCCAAGACCACCCCGGCACCTGCTGCAAAGCCAGCCCCTAAAAAAGAGGTGAAGAAAGTAGAGGAAGACCCGTGGGCAGCCTGGGAAACCCCTAAGAAAGTCACCAAACCGGCGGCTAAAAAATCTACCACCGCCAAGAAAACCACTACCACTACCAAAACTCCGGTCCTAAAACAGGAACCGGTAAAAGCAGCCCCGGTGGAAAAGCAGAAGTACTTCGCGCAGCCTTTGCCTACGTTGGCTGGGCCAGTGGTGGTGCTGGAGAAAGTGAACCTGTATTTTACCTCGGCGGCAGACTCTGTGAACCTGAAAGAGGTGAATGGAGCAGTGGCCCTGTCTAACGGTATATTTGTGGGTAAAGGAGGTAAACTGGTCTGGAACTCTCTGGGCGGAGACGCCACCGCTGAGCTCAGCGGTTTCTCTTTTGAGGTGGCCAAGCCTGCTTTTAAGGCAGAAGACGTCACCCTTACTTTTCCGGCGGTCTTAGAAAATACCATAAATGGGAACCTGGAATACAGACTCACCAAGCCCAAGCCCAACGGCGATAACGGTTTCCCTAAGTTTATCTCTCACACCAATGATGCCAAGATCAAGCGGTTTGGTACAGACATCCAGTACGTGGGAGGGCTTTCCCTGGCCGGCAACACGCTCATGAGCGCCGCCCTGGACGGAAGCCCGTCTTCTATCACGGTGTCAGACAAAGGCGAGCGCAAGTTCCGGGCCTCTTCGCGTAACTACACCATTGGTGATACCCTGCTTACCGCTCCTGAAGCCGGAATCACTATTTACCAAGGCAAGGACTCCATCACGCACCCCGGGGTGAAATTCAAGTACAACCGGGACTCCAAGCGCCTGGTGCTCCTCAACCCCGAAGGGCTCTACAAACTCACCCCGTACTCGCACTCCTATAACAAAGTAGAGCTTACCACTGATATGGCCGACTGGAAGATCACGGAGCCTGCTATCAACTTTGGTATGCTCACGGCCAAGAACCAGGTACCGGCCCAGGTGAACTCCAAGGAGTACTTCACCGAGACCAAGTTCCAGCAAATCAAGACCATCTCTAATTTCCACCCGCTGTACACCGCCGTGGCCTATGGGTTAAAGAGCGGGTCGCGTTCGTTTTTCCTGGCTAATATGGCCGAAGAGATGAAATTGAAGCCAGAGGTGCTGCATAATGCCATGACTACCCTGTCACAGGGGAGCTTTGTGGAGTATGACCCCGCTACCGGGCAGGTGCGCCTGCTAGACAAGGCCTACCACTACGTAGATGCCTCCCGCAACAAGAAAGATTTTGACTATATCCATTTAAACGCCTTGTCGCCGGCCGGTAAGAACGCCACCCTGGACCTGGCTTCCGGAGATCTGGTGCTGCGGGGGGTGAAAAGTTTTGCCTTCCATACAGACTCTACCGTGATAGCCGAACCAGACAGCCAGACGGTACGCATTCAGAAAAACCGCAATATCTTGTTCAACGGAAAGGTGAAGGCCACCAACTTCACTTTTAAAGGCCAGGAATTCCTGTTTGACTATGACGGCTTCTTTATTGACTTGGCTAAAATTGACTCTACCGTGCTTACCACCCAAACCAAAGGGAAAGACGGCAAAGACAAAGAGACGCCGTTTACCCTGGTAAACCGCGGGGGTAAGGGCCAGGCCAAATTGTACCTCAACCGGCCAGACAACAAATCGGGTCGTAAGAAATCGCTTGGGTACCCGGCCCTGGATGCAATCTCAGGAGCTACCGTGTACTTCAACAAGCCAGAAATTTTGGGTGGGGTGTATGACACCAGCGTGTATTTCAGCATTCCGCCGTTCAAGATAGACAGCCTGGCCAGTTCCAAATCCAAGACCAACGTGATCGGGTTCAAGGGCACCTTCAACTCGGGGGGCATTTTCCCGCCCATTGAGACCAAGCTGAACATTCAGCCAGACGGAGCCCTGGGCTTCAACTATGTGGTGCCTAAAAGCGGGTTTTCTTTGTACGGCGGCAAGGGCCGTTTCACAGACACCCTCACCATGGACACCAAAGGCCTAAGAGGTAAGGGAACGCTCACCTACCAGACAGCCTCTATGTACTCCCCGGCCTTTGTCTTCTTTGTAGATTCTGCCATTACCAAAGTAGGTAAGAAAGGAAATTTCACGGCGGGCTCTGTGGCGCAGGGCTCTTACCCCAGCGGTACCTTCAAGTCCTTCACCATGGACTGGAAACCCTACAAAGACACCCTCAGAATTGAGACCGTAGGCAAAGAGTTGATGAGCATTTTCAGTGACCGGTTTACCTACAAAGGAATGCTGGGCTTTACGCCTTTCTCCTTGTTTGGGAGCGGCGTGGCCGAAAATAAAGAGGTGGCCATTAAGTCACCTAAGTTTGTGTTCAAGAAAGGCCTGATCCATGGCAACCAGGCGTCTATGGAGGTAGCCTCCGCTGACAAAACAACGCCGGCGCTCACCACCACAGACGTGTTCCTTGATTTCTACATGGATGAAGGGTATGCCCAGTACAGCACCGAAAAGAAAGGCGCCGTCTCTACGGAATTCCCCTTCGCCAAATACAAATCATCGCTTAGCTCGGGCCGGTGGGACTTCAAGTCAAGAAAACTGACGTTGACCGGTGACAAGGAAAGCACTTCAGATTCATACTTCTATTCCATGAAGTCCGGGCAGGATTCCCTGGCTTTCAAAGCCACCAAGGCGGTGTATGACTTCGGGAATTATACCTTGATGGCCTCCGGCGTGCCTTACATTCCGGTAGGTGACAGTTACTTGGTGCCAGATAGCGGCAAGGTGCAGTTCCTGAAAGACGCTGAACTCAGGACCTTCCGGAACGCCGGGCTCTTGATGGACTCCCTGCAGAAATACCACCAGCTCTCTAAAGGCGAAATTCACATTGATGACCGCATGGGCTTAACGGGTAACGCTATCTACAAATATACCAATGGTAGCGGAGACGCCTATAAGATCAAGTTCAACAAGTTTGCCTGGCAGCAACCAGAGGTTAGCAAAAGAGACGAACGCAACGGCGAAAAAGGCACCGCTTTCTGGTTAGCCGAGGCCACCGTGAAGCAGACAGATACCTTGTTCATCATCCCTAAAGTGCGGTACTACGGTGACCTGGCCCTGTCTTCCAATAAAAAGACGGTGAATTTTGACGGCTTCGCCAAACTCCTCTTCAAGGGCGCGGAGAGCGCAGACTGGTTCCCGTACGTTAGAAAAGACGTAGACCCCGAGGATGTACGCATTGAGGTGAAGAAACCGGCCTTAGCCGATGGCACGCCTCTTAAAACCGGTATCCACATCAATACCACCAACGGCAAGATCTACAACACCTTCGTCTCCAAAAAGCAGTTTGATGATGACCTCACCGTCTTTGACGTGGAAGGGCTGCTCTCCTTTGACAAGGAAACCAAGCAGTACAAACTGGGTGATGAGGGCCGGGCCTATGGCACGTCTTACACCGGTAACATGATGCAGTACAATGACGCCACCAAGCGCGTAACGTATGACGGGGAGTTCAACCTGATCAAGTCTGTGAAGGACTTCAAGTTGAAAGCCTCTGGAACTGGCGGCGGGCGCACAGACAGCAGCACCTATGAATTGGACACCTTTATGGCGTTTGACTTTGACGTGCCGTCCCAGGCCCTGGAAAGCATGGGCCAGAAAGTAGCCAAAGAATCGGGCGGCCTTGCCGAAGGCGTTGACCTCAACGATCCTACGCTGCTCTACAAACTGGCCGCCTTCATTGGTGACAAAGGCGTGGAAGACTTCAAGACCCAGACCCGCAACGGCTACGTGCATTTCTCCAAGATATCGCCTAAGCTCATCCACTCCCTGGTGTTGAATAAGGTGAAACTGAAATGGAATACCAAAACCAATGCCTGGCACAGTGTGGGGCAAATAAGTGTTGCCGGTATTGACAAGACAGACATTAACGCCAAGATCACGGGCTATGTAGAGATCAAGCGCGGGGCGTCCAGTGATGTGGTGTCTATGTACCTGGAGGTGAATCCGTACATCTGGTATTACTTCCACTTCTATGAAGGCGGCCTGGGCATGACCTCGTCAGATGGGGCGTTCAACGCGGCAGTGTCTTCCAAGTCAAAAGGGCAGGGCATAGCCGGTTCTTACTCTTTCTACCCTATTGAAGATATTGACAAGATGGAGTTTGTGAACTACTTCCGGAAAACCTACCTGGGGCTGGCACCTACCAAGGCCGCACCGCAACCCGCCAACAATACCTTTGATACCTTTGGCGAGGAAGACAGCAAGAAAGGCAAGAAGAAGAAAAAAGGCGACGAGGTAACAGACGCCGGTTTTGGCGTGCCACCGGTTACTACTCAGGAGGAAGAATCCAAGTCTAAGAAAAAGAAGAAGAAAGGCGAAGGCGGGACAGACATTGACCCTGTTAAAAACTAATCTGCCTTAGGCTGGTAACTCCTGCCAAACCACGCTCTTGCATTGCGCATCCCGTTTCGGGGCTACTTTTCAGAAAGTAGCCCCGAAACGGGATGTTGCTTTAAGAGCCATGGGGGCTTCTCCATTGCTGGTGGGTTTTTGCTATATTTGAAGAAATATATTTATCTGTCAGGAAAGGGCGCCGGCACACAAACTTGCCCGTAAAAGGAAGAAAAAAAGCAATGGACATAGTTATGATTGGCGGGATAGTTCTGTTGGCCTATTTGATAGGGTCTATCCCCACGGCGGTTTGGGTGGGCAAATCTTTCTACGGCATTGACGTGCGCCAGCACGGGAGCGGCAACGCCGGGGCCACCAATACCTTTAGGGTGCTGGGCAAGAAGCCGGGTACCATTGTCATGCTGGTAGATATCTTCAAGGGCTGGTTGGCTAGCTCACTGGCGGGCCTTTTGGTCAACTGGGGCGCTATCTCCCCGGACCACCTTATTCAATTTAAATTACTACTGGGGGTGGTGGCCGTTTTGGGGCACATCTTTCCGGTATACGTGGGCTTTAAGGGCGGCAAGGGTGTGGCCACGCTCATGGGCATGGTGCTGGCGGTAGACCTGCCGGTAGCGCTGCTGTGCCTGGGCATCTTTGTGGTAGTGCTGCTGCTGACCAAGTATGTGTCTCTGAGCTCAATGCTGGCGGCCATCTCGTTTCCCTTGCTGCTGTTGCTGCCTATGTTCCGGCCAGAAGACCCGCTGCTGCTGGTGTTTGGCGTGTTGATTGCCCTCATGGTGGTGCTCACGCACAAGAAAAACATTGACCGGCTGCTACGCGGGGTAGAAAGCAAGGCCAACATCAATCCGTTCAAGAGCAAGTAACGTTTCATCTAAGGACCATCCTCCTGATACCCGCTGTGGCTTCAAAAGCTGTTTTAGGGCCCTTTTCTTAAAAACAGGCTCAAAACAGATAGGGGCGCTCGAAAAAGCTGGACGAAGGGCCTCAGCCCATAAGTTTTAAGAACATTGCCGCGTTGAAAAGCTATTCTTGAGAGAGAATAGCTTTTTTGTTTTAACTTCAACTTTCAACCATCGCACCCTATGAAAGCCTATATCCAAGAAAACAAAGACCGGTTTATCCAGGAACTGCTGGAGCTATTGCGCATCCCATCGGTGAGTGCAGACGCCGCCTTTAAAGGAGACGTTTTAAAAGCTGCCGACTACCTGCGCCAGAAACTGGAAGCCGCCGGCGCAGACAATGCCCAGCTGTTTGAGACGGCCGGTAACCCCATTGTGTACGCCGACAAAATCATAGACCCCAACCTGCCCACGGTGCTGGTGTACGGCCACTATGACGTGCAGCCCGCCGACCCGTATGAACTCTGGGACTCACCGCCATTTGAGCCGGTGATCAAAGATGAGAAAATATACGCCCGTGGTGCCTGTGATGACAAAGGCCAGACCTACATGCACGTGAAAGCCTTTGAGACCATGATGCACGCCAACACTTTGCCCTGCAACGTGCGCTTCATGATTGAGGGCGAAGAGGAAGTAGGCTCTGTGAACCTGGCCACGTTTGTAAAGCAAAACAAAGCCCTTTTGAAATGCGACGTGATCGTGATCTCAGACACCGGCATGCTGGCCAACGACGTGCCTTCGGTGACCACCGGTTTGCGCGGCCTCAGCTACCATGAGGTAGAAGTGACCGGCCCTAACCGTGACCTGCACTCCGGCCTTTACGGCGGCGCGGTAGCCAACCCTATCAATGTGCTCTGCAAGATGATTGCCTCCTTGCATGACGAGAACAACCACATCACCATCCCAGGCTTCTATGACAAGGTGGACGAACTGAGCCCCGAAGAACGTGCCGAGATGGCCCGCGCCCCGTTCAGCTTAGACGCTTACAAGAAAGCCCTGGACTTGTCAGACGTGCACGGCGAGGCCGGTTACAGCACCATGGAGCGCAACTCCATCAGGCCTACGCTAGATGTGAACGGCATCTGGGGAGGTTATACCGGCGAGGGCGCCAAAACAGTGATTGCCTCCAAAGCCTTCGCGAAGATCTCTATGCGCCTTGTGCCGCACCAGAGTTCCGAAGAGATCAGTGAGTTGTTCCAGAAGCATTTTGAGTCTATCGCGCCGCCCAGCGTGAAAGTGGTAGTAAAACCGCACCACGGCGGTGAGCCGGTAGTGACCCCAACCACCTCGGCGGGTTACAAGGCCGCGGCCCTGGCCATGGAAGACACCTTCGGCAAGAAACCGGTGCCGGTACGTAGTGGCGGAAGTATTCCTATTGTGGCCATGTTCAAATCTGAGCTGGGTGTAGACACCGTGCTCATGGGCTTCGGGCTGGACTCAGACGCCATCCACTCCCCCAATGAGCATTTTGGCATCTTCAACTTCATGAAAGGCATTGAGACCATTCCGTTGTTCTACCAGCACTTCACGGAGTTGCACGGCAAAGGTTAATTTTCTGGATGCAGGCTGTAAGACACTGCACACAGGGCTTTCCTGTTGCGAAAGCCTACTAAGTCTTTCTCCCGTTTTAGGCCTGTTTTAGCCAAAACGGCCCTAAAACAGAAACCCCCGGTTCCTTAATGAGAACCGGGGATTTTTTTATGACATCAGGCTTGCGTCCTGTGTCTTATATTTGGTGTCTACCAGGCAAAGATTACTTGCTCAGCGGGAAGCCTACTGACAGTTGGAACAAAGAGTGACGGGCATCTTTGAAATCGCCGCGGGCGGGAGAATCATCTGCCAGGTCTGTGAAGGCACCGTTGTAGCGAAGGCCTAAACTTACCCCACCCTGCGTTGCGAAGCCTATACCGGCGGCGTAACCCACCTCAAAGTCTGAGTAACCTTCTTTGCTTTTCTCGCTTACCGTACGGTCCTGCAGTTTGCCGTCTACGTAGGTTTTGGTTTTGTCATTCACATTGATCAGGTAAGACACCTGCGGACCAGCCTCCAAGAACAAAGGACCCGCTTTGATTTTAGCCAATACCGGCACGTCTATGTAATTGAAATTAGAGGTGCCTTCATAGCGGTATTCGCGGCCCAGAAGGGTAGTCTGCTCATTGTCATCATACTTGTACCCTTTGTTGGAGTACAGGATCTCCGGTTGAATGGAGAAAAAGTCGGCTACCACGGGGGCATTGAAGTAGATACCGCCGGCGAAGCCTATTTTATTGTTGTAACGAGACTCGTCCTTTAAATCTCCGGAGAGGTTAGAATAGTTTACCCCACCTTTGATCCCAAAAGAAGACTGCGCCTGTGCGGTGAAAGAAGCTACGATCACGGCCAGAGAGAAGAATAATTTTTTCATGTTTTAGAATTTTAAAATCGGTTCCAATGTTTGCAGACCCTACTCAAACACTGTGCCTGTTTTTGGAACAATTGCCCTCTATACGGGAAGAATTTTTTTTGGATGGAGAAAAGGAGAATATTTTTTGGGGCCCTGAGAAAGGCAAAAATAAAGGGGCTTCATTTGCATGAAGCCCCTTTGTGCTATTGAATTGATAACCAGGGATTATTTGCTTGGGAACAAAAATCCTAAGGTTAACTGGAAGGCTTGTGAACGGGCGTTGGTCAGTTCATCATTTCCTTCTTTAGCCAGTTTGTTAATACCACCGGTGTAACGTAAGCCTAAGCTCAAGCCGTTCTCCATTTGGTATCCAAGACCGGCCGCGTAACCAATCTCCAGTTCAGCCAGGTCATCTTTGCTCACTCTTCTTGACTGGTCATAGTCCTGGTTGTTGATTTTGGTTTCGGTGTTGTCTTTGATACCTAACAGGTAAGACACCTGCGGACCGCCTTCAAAGAACAGACCACCGGTATTGATTCTCAGCATTACAGGTAAATCAAGGTAGTTATAGTTGATGTCCCCTTTGCTTTTGTAGGTAGTGTTGCCAATGGTGTACTCCTCGTCACGGTATTGGTAGCCGCGTTGGGAGAAAAGAAGCTCAGGCTGCACAGACAGGAAGTTGTCGCCGCTCAAGCTGAAGTTACCAGTAAGACCGCCTACAAAACCGAGTTTGTAGTCATAGATGTCCTGGTTTTCTGCGCCAGAAAGATTAGAGTAATTTGCACCGGCCTTTAATCCAATACGTGGACCAGATTGCGCATTGGCAAAACTGAAGGATAATGCTGCTGCTACAAATAATACAATCTTTTTCATAATGTTATTTTGGTAAAGTAAAATGCTTGTCATGACAACAAGCCGGGTAAAACCTCCCCGTTATACGGCTAAGACGATAAATGTTCGGATTTATTATATGGGTAAGAAAAAAAGATGATGCCGTTTATGGGGCAAGAACTTTAAAAAAGATAAATTAGGTTTAGCTGTATATTGGTATTCAATAGCTTATGAAACGGTTTTGAGCTTTTTAAAGGGGCGTAAAATTTTTACCGGACCACCTAAAAAACAGGAACCTGTTTTACGCCTGTTTTCTGAAAAGTAGCCCTAAAACAGAAGAAAGGAAAAAGCCGCCAGCGGATAGAAACCGCTGACAGTCAGGAAGAGGAAATACGCGGGGGCAGGGCGCCGTTGCAGCGTTACCCATAAAAAAAGGCCTGCAACCAGGCCTTTTCTTGTTTAGAGGTATCAATATATTACCGCCCTCCCAAGAGATAACTCAGATACAGCTGGAAGACAGAGTTCTTTACTTTAGGGGCATCGTCATTGTCGCTTAGGCTGGTGAGGCCGCCCTGGTACCTTAGCCCAAAGCCCATACCGCTTTCCATTTCATAGCCCAGCCCGGCGGCATAGCCAAACTCCAGTTTCTTGAAATCATCGGTGTCGCCATCTTTCACGGCCACCAGATACCCTAACGTAGGGCCGCCTTCAAAGAAAATTCCGCCGGCGTTCACATGGGCCAGAATGGGCACGTCTATATAACTGAAGGTCTGGTTGTCATCGTCATCATCTGTGAGCTCAATGGCGTATCCTTTCACAGAGAACAGAAGTTCAGGCCTAATGGAGACCATGTCTGAAAGGCCAAAGTCTAAAAAGCCTCCGCCATGAAAGCCGAACTGGTGCTTATAATCATCGGTGTTGTCGCCGGTAAGGGAGCTGTAGTTGGCGCCTGCTTTGAGGCCTAATGAGATGCCGCCTTGGGCTTGCGCGAAGTAGGTGGTGAACAACGCTGCTAATAAGAAGACTAACTTTTTCATGGTAAATAGTTTAAGTGGTACTAGTGTTTCAATAGGCGTAAAGTTTAAGGAGGTACAAGTGCTTCGGAAAGAAGTATAGGGATTAAGGACTATTCTTTATTTGAATGATGATACTAAGTCTTGTTTACGTTTTATTATGGTGTTAGATAAAAGAATTAAAAGGTTTGTTTCTCTGCTACTACACACCGCTTGGTATTTCCAGGATTTTAAATCTAAAGGCCTTATTATGAGACCGTTTTCGTTTGGATTACCCCTATCTGAGAATCATTTTTAACAAACTGCCGCTACCTACAGGCTATAAAGCACAAATGCACCGCCCTTGTGGAAGGCGGTGCATTTGTGCTTGAAGAAAAGTTAAAGGGAAAGGTTATTACCCGGCCCAGCCCTCCCGGTCCAGGCTGCGGTATTGGATCGCCTCTGCCAGGTGCTCAATCTTTATTTCCTCTGAGCCGGCCAGATCAGCGATGGTGCGGCTCACTTTCAGAATACGGTCATAGGCCCGCGCCGAGAGGCCCAGTTTCTCCATGGCGGCTTTTAAGAGCAGTCGGCCTGATTCATTAATGCGGCACAGGTCCTTCACCATTTGGGGCGGCATCATAGCATTGGAATGGATCTCGGGGAACTCCTTAAACCGCTCTGCCTGCCATTGTCGCGCCCGTTCTACCCGTTCCCGTATATCACCGCTGGTTTCGGTCTTGCGGGTCTCGGTCATCTGGTCAAACGAAACCGGCGTCACCTCCACGTGCAGGTCAATGCGGTCCAGCAAAGGCCCACTTACCTTATTGAGGTAGCGCTGCACCACGCCGGGACCGCAGACACACTCCTTGTTAGGATCATTGTAGAAGCCGCACGGACACGGGTTCATACTGGCCACCAGCATAAAGTTCGCCGGGAAATCAATGGTGAGGCGGGCCCGGGAAACGGTGACCCTGCGCTCTTCCAGTGGCTGGCGCATCACCTCCAGCACCGACCGCTTGAACTCCGGTAACTCATCCAGAAATAACACCCCGTTATGCGACAAGGAAATCTCGCCGGGTTGTGGGTTGCCACCGCCGCCCACCAATGCCACATCTGAAATAGTGTGGTGCGGTGACCTGAAAGGCCGTTGTGCCAGCAAAGAACCCTGCGCACCCAGTTTGCCAGCCACCGAGTGAATCTTGGTAGTTTCCAGGGCTTCATGCAGCGTAAGGGGCGGTAAGATAGAGGGAAGCCGCTTGGCCAGCATGGTTTTACCCGCGCCAGGCGGACCGATCATGATCACGTTATGGCCACCGGCGGCGGCAATCTCCAAGGCGCGCTTGATATTCTCCTGGCCCTGAACATCGGCAAAGTCGGCGGTGTATTGGTGTACGGTAGATTGGAAGATGTCGCGGGTATCTATCTTGACCGGGTCAATGGCCAGGTTTCCGCTCAGAAAATCAATGGCTTCTTTCAGGTTAGACACGCCAATCACTTCCAGGTTATTGACAATGGCGGCTTCCTGTGCGTTTTGGGTAGGGAGAATAAAGCCTTTAAAGCCTTCTTTGCGGGCCTGTATGGCAATGGGCAAGACACCTTTAATGGGTCTTAGTTCGCCGTCCAGGGCCAGCTCGCCCATGATCACATATTGTTCCAGGTTCTGTAGAGGCAGTTGCTCTGAGGCCGCCAGAATACCAATAGCAATGGGCAGGTCATAGGCAGAGCCTTCTTTCCGGACGTTGGCCGGGGCCATGTTGATGACCACCTTCAGGCGCGGCATCTTGTAGCCATTGTGTTTCAAAGCAGACTCAATGCGCTGCTCGCTTTCTTTCACCGCGTTGTCTGGCAGGCCCACCATATAATACTTGGTGCCCGCAGATACATTTACTTCAATGGTAATGGTATAGGCGTTCACACCCTGCACCGCACTACCGAAGGTCTTTACCAGCATAGAATATCCAGATCCAATATTGTATTTATCTTGAGGGGGCCAACAGTAAAGTGTTGGAATTAATTCCGTTACCGTTCTGAAAGGCTGTTTTCTTTAAGGACCGTTTCTGTTTAGAGGCTGTTTTTCATAAAACAGGCCTAAAACAGAAAATGAAGCCCACAGGCTTCACTTTCTAAATGATCGTTTCTTCTGCTTATTAAAGAGAAATGGAATAGGCCATGTGTTTCTCCAGCAGCAAGATCAAAATATGAATGACCTTGATATGTACCTCTTGTATTCTATCGGCGTAGCCGAAGTGGGGGACCCTGATCTCTACCTCACTGAGAGAAGCCAGTTGACCTCCGTCTTTGCCCGTGAGCGTGACCACGTGGGCGCCCATTTCTTTGGCTACCTGGGCGGCCTTTAACACGTTGCCGGAGTTTCCGCTGGTGCTTATGCCCAGGAGCACATCGCCGGGGCGGATGAGGGCCTGCACGTAGCGGGAGAACACTTGGTCATAGCCATAGTCATTGGAAACGCAGCTCAGGTGGCTGGGGTCTGAGATGGAAATGGCGGCCATGGGGGCACGGTCATCGCGGTAGCGGCCGGTGAGTTCCTCTGCAAAGTGCATGGCATCACACATGGAGCCGCCGTTGCCGCAAGACAAAATCTTACCCCCATTCTGCAGGCAGGTAGCCATGACCTGGGCCGCCTCCTCAATGACCTGGAGGGAGCTGGGTTGGGCTATAAAATTGGTAAGTACTTCTTGGGCTTGTTGCAGTTCCTGCAGAATAAGGGAAGAAGGGGTGGTTTCCATTTAATAATGAGGCCGGTGGTCTGTCGGCGGCAGGTTTGGGTTCTCGTCTGGGTTAAGCGTGGGCGGAATAGGCGCCGGCGTAATAATGGGTCCCTGGTCCTCCTCTATGTTGTCATCTAACCGGTGGTGACTGGTTGACTGGGTATAGGTAGTGTCTGCTGGTTTGGTCCAGGTGGGATCAGGAACGGTGGTCACGGGCGGAGGCGTTGCCTTGAGGCGTTGGTCATACAACTGCGCCTTCAGCTCGGTGATCTGCCGGTGCTCTTTGTCCAGGCCCCGCTTTAAGGTGGCAATATACGCGTTTTCCACGATCAGTTCTGCCAGCAGCAAGATGGCGCCCGCCCACAGCATGCGGTTGAAGAACTCGGCGTTGTCGGTCATGTCAAACAGAGCCACAAACTTAGACACGCTTAAAATGCGCAGCAGAAACAGAAAGACGGTGATGAGGTACACCATCACCAGAACATTTAAGACCTTTTTCAGAGATTCCATATAAGCAGAGGTTGAATAAACATTAGAGATTATGAATATTCTAACCTTTACGGGAAAACCAAGATTTAGCTGTGGTTCTGTTTGTTTCTTTTGAAAAGCGGCTTCTGGTTTGGGCCTGTTTTCCAGAAAACAGCCTCAAAAGGATTGCTGGTTGTTGATTGTTTCTCAATGCTGCTCCAGTTACTGTGCAGGCCTTAAAACAATCAACAATTAGCAATTGAGCAATCACCTAAGTAGTCTGCATCTGGGTGAGCTTGAAGTAGAGGCCACTCTGGCGGACCAGCTCCTGGTGGTTGCCGCGTTCCACAATACGGCCGCCTTGCAATACAATGATCTCGTCTGCGTGCTGAATGGTGCTGAGGCGGTGGGCTATGACAATGGAGGTGCGGTTCTTCATGAGGTTGGTGAGGGCTTCCTGTACCAGTTTCTCAGACTCGGTGTCCAGGGCAGAGGTGGCCTCATCCATGATCAGGATAGGTGGGTTCTTGAGGATAGCGCGGGCAATGCTCAGACGCTGGCGCTGGCCGCCAGAGAGTTTGCCACCGCGGTCGCCAATCATGGTCTGGTACCCATCCGGGCTCTGCGTGATGAACTCGTGGGCGTTGGCAATCTTGGCGGCGGCAATCACCTCAGCCTCGGTAGCATCTGTTTTGTTGAAGGCGATGTTGTTGAAAATGGTATCATTGAATAGGATGGACTCCTGCGTGACAATGCCCATCTGCTCTCTAATGGAGAATAACGAACAATCGCGCAGGTCCAGGCCGTCAATGGTGATGGCGCCTTCGGTGGGGTCATAGAAACGCGGTAGTAAGTCTGCCAGCGTAGATTTTCCTCCGCCCGAGGGCCCTACCAACGCGATGGTCTTGCCTTTTGGTATGCGCAGGTTAATGTCTTGCAGAATAGGGTCGGCGGCATATTTAAAGCCTACGTTTTTAAACTCAATCTCATGTGAGAACGGCGGAAGCACTTTGGCATCGGGCTTGTCTCTGATCAAAGGCTGGGTGTCAACCAACGCCAGAACCCGCTCGCCGGCTACCAGGCCGCGCTGGATGTTGCTGAACGCATTGGAGATGGCCTTCACCGGCGATAACACCTGCGAGAACAGAATCAAATAGCCAATCAGGGCCGCCGCCTCCAGGTCAGATTCGCCGCTTAATACCAGGGAACCGCCATAATATAGAATACCGGCCACCACGGTCACGCCCATGAACTCAGACATCGGCGAAGCCAGGCTGCGCTTGTTGTTCATAGAGGTAATGATGCGGGCATACCGGCTGTTGCTTTCCCTGAACTTATCTATCACATACGGTTGCGCATTAAAGCCTTTCACTACCCGCAGGCCGCCTAAGGTCTCGTCAATAATGCCTAAAATAGACCCCAGCGCGTCTTGCCCCTGCGATGATTGGCGTTTCAGTTTCTTTGAGATGCTTGAGATAATCAAACCTGAGATAGGCAGCACCAGCAAACTGAACAGCGTAAGCCGCGGCGACATGTAGAACAGCACGCCAAAATAGCCAATGACCAGAAAGGGCTCCCGGAACAGCACGTTGAGCGTGCTCACCACCGAGTTCTCCACCTCTAGCACGTCATTGGTGAGGGTAGACATGATGTTGCCCTTGCGCTTGTCTGAGAAAAAACCCAACTGTAGCTGTGTGAGGCGCTCATACACCTGCATGCGGAGGTTCTTCACCACCTTAGCCCGTACCACGCCTTCAATCCTGAGGCCAATGTACCGGAACAGGTTGGTGAGCATGACAGACGCGATTAAAATCAAACAGATGAATTTAAGGGCGCCCAGCTTCCCCTGGTTCTGGATCACCTGCCCGAAATAGTAGTAGAAAAAGTCCTTGGCCCAGCCAAAGCTGAAGGTAAACTCAGGGCGCTGCATCACAGAAACTTCCTGCAGGGCCACCTGGTCAAACAAGATATTCAACAACGGCACCAGCAGCGCAAAGTTCATGATCCCGAACACCGTGGCCAGCAAGGTGGCAATGGCGTAGGTGGGAACGTACTGGCTGAAAGGGCGCGCGAAGTTGAGAAGACGGAAATAAGTTTTCATTGCCGCAAAGGTAAGGCTTTGCCGGGGAAAACCCTGCTTTCCCGGAGGCTACCCGTTTTGAGGCCGTTTTTGGGAAAACAGGGCCAAAACAGCATCGCCCGCCTCTCTTGTTGGAAAGCGGGCGATGCTGGTAAAAAGGTAGTATGTTCTAGAACTCGTGGGTGCGCTGCGGAATGTTCCACCGGAAAGAAATCGCGGAGAAGGAAGTTTTCTGGTCAAAGCGGGGATCGCTGGCCTCGGCGCGGCGCACTACCTGGGTCACGTCCAGGAACATGTTGTACATGAGCTGGAAAGATGCGGTGGCCTCGCCGTACACCTGGTTGGTCTTGATGCCGCTGCCTACCTCATACCCATAGTCGCCGGAGCGGGTGTTATAGGATTTGAGCACGTTACCCCCGAAGTTGTACCGGGTCCGGTTGCCTTCAGAATCAAAGGTATCCTCGGGGTCCTGGCCATACTGGCTCACGATGGCTTTGGCCGTGACCGTGAGTTTAGGCAGGGGTTGGTACCGGATAATGCTAATGGCCTCGGCCACGTTGGCGCCCATGGGGTGGGCCAGGGGCTGCTGGTAATGCTGGTAGTTGGTGTAGGGTTGCTCATGGGAGTAGGTGAAAGGCCGCACGTAATTGATTTCCCCCTGCAGGTCCAGGTTGGAAACCCCGAAGGCATCAATGTACCGGGCCCCGCCCTGAAGCGCGTATTTGTTGGCCCACCAGCCATTACCGGCCCGAAGTTCACTGATCAAAAACTCATCCAGCACCAGCTGCCCGTACAACTGCACGCGGTTTAGGATGTTCCATTTAGCATCTGCCCCCAGAATAGCGTTGTCTTCCGAGCCTAAACCTTGCTCCACGGCCCGGTAGAAAATAAGCGGGTTCAGGTACTGTAACTCAAACCGGCCTTTGCTCCGCCCAAAAATGGTAGACTCAAACACGCCCACGTTCAGGTTAGGCAGAATGTTCAGGCTGAGATGATGCAGGGCCATGTACTTTTTAGGGTACAGCTGGTCGCGCTGCTCATGGTCGGCGGTGAGTTCGGCGTAGAGGTTGGTGTACTGCAGTTTCCAGACCTGGGTCTGTAGTTTCAGAAAGAAATACGGCGCCGAGTAATCTGACAGAATCAACGACCGGAAACCGTTACCAATGAAATGGCGGTCATGGCCCAGCATTACGCTTATGTGTTTGGTGGCAGCGTAGTTAATATAGCCTCTGGCCGAGAAAAAGTCATAGCCCCCCTTCCCGAAGGTTTTCCAATAGGCCTCATGGGGCACTATGGTGTCCCTTGCTATGCGGTTGTTCACGTAGCCCGGAAGCTTAACCTGGTTATCAGATAAAAAGGTATAGAAGCCCAGTTTCTCATCCAAGGAGCCTTCTACCTGCAGACCGCGGGAGTTAATGTAGCGCAGTCCATCGGTCTCATTGTCTTTACCGGCCTGCAAGCCGATGACCGGGTTCACACGCAACGTAAACTCAGGGCTTTCATAATGGTAAAGGTCGGTTTTGTTGGTATAGAAGTGACGCAGGAGTGGGCGCTGGTTCTCGTTGTCGCGGTCATTGCGGGTGTAGTTCCAGTTGTCGTTGAGCAGGTAATTGATGTTGTACTCATCTGCCGCTGAGCCCTGGGACATAGATTCCTGCTTAGCCGTCTCGCCGAGCGTAGCCACGCGGGCCCGGCCGTAGGGCTTGAAAGAGGTATGCAGGGTTTCGGTGTTGTGCTTGATATGGTAGCGGTCAATGACCCGGTACACGTCCGGGTTCAGGGGAACGGTGGCATCCTGGGCCTGGGCCGGGGTGGTCAGACTCAGAAGCACCAGTAACAGACGGTATATGTTTCTCATAGGAACAACGGAAAAGGGAAAGGCTAAAGATACTGGAATTTTGTGCGTGTACTCTACACCGGCCCTCGGGGTTGCCTGTAAAGAGTTCTGAGTCTTACGTTCTGAGTGAGTAAGAGGAATTGTGTTTCAGGTCTGTTTTCTGTTTTAAGCCCGATTTCCGGAAAACAGCCCCAAAACAGACAGGCTTAGTAGTAAGGCCTTGGCGCCGGTATGGCAGGAAACGGCTCTGAAAACCCTATCTTGCCAAGAGAATGATACAGCTGCTACGCCACCATGAGATAGACCAGACCCGTTGGGCCAACTGCCTGGCCCGGGCATACCAGCCGTTGGTGTATGCGCAGGCCTGGTATCTTGACGTGGTGTGCGGAAACAACTGGGAGGCCCTGGTGGAGATTCAGGGCGAGGCTTATGTTTCTGTTTTTCCGCTGCCGGTGAAAACGCTTCTGGTCCAGAAACGCGTGTACCAGCCACTGTTTACCCAGCAACTGGGACTCATTACCACCCCCGCCAGCCAGGAAACCACTATTGAAGATTACCTGGCACTTTTGCCTTCGTCCTACGCCGCAGTGCAGTATCAATTACCGTGGCCGACGGCCCTTCCGGTAACGCTCCCAGAACCATGGCATTGGCGCTTTCGGCCTAACTATGAGCTTTCCTTAGCGCCGGCATACCCAGATATTCAGCAGCAGTATTCCATAAACTTGCGGCGTAACCTGCAAAAAACTGCCGCCACTTCGCTTAAAGTAGGAAAGATAGACAGTATAGACGCCTTGCTTTCCCTGTTCCAGCGCACCAAAGGGCGGGAACTCCCTGAACTCAGGCCACGGCATTACCAGAAATTGGAACAGCTTCACCAAGCCGCTCAAAGGCAAGGAGTGGGGCAAGTATATGAAGTGCGCCAGGAAGAGGAATTACTGGCCGCCGCCTTTGTGCTCCATACGCCTCATCGGGTCACGTTTCTTTTTGGGGCCAGCTCCTTGGAGGGCCGGCGCCGCAACGCCATTGCCTTCTTGCTGGACCAGATCATCAGGCAGGAGGCGGGCTCGGGCAAAACCTTTGACTTTGAGGGCAGCGAAGTGCCGGGCGTGGCTAAATTTTATAGCGGCTTTGGTGCACAGCCCGTTCCCTACCTATCTTTAAGTCTTCAATCTAAAAGAACCACCGTTCAATGGACTCTAAACGTCTTTACATCCTTAGCCAAACGCCTTCGTTAGCCAATCACTTTATCGCAGAGCTGCGCGATGTCACCGTGCAGAAAGACAGCCTGCGTTTCCGGCGCAACCTGGAGCGGTTAGGGGAGATCATGGCGTTTAAGATTTCGGAGACCCTTCACTACGCCCCGCAGACCATCCAGACCCCGCTGGCGACTACCCAACAGACGCTGCTGCAGGAGATGCCGGTGCTGGCCACTGTGCTACGGGCCGGTCTGCCGTTCCACCAGGGCTTCCTGAATTACTTTGACAACGCCACCTGCGCATTTGTAGGAGCGTACCGGGTAGAAGGCGAGCGACAGCTTTCGGTGCACTTAGACTATATGGCCACCCCGCACCTGGAAGACAAGATCCTAATTCTGGTAGACCCCATGCTGGCCACTGGCCGGTCTCTGGCCCTTACCTACAAAGACATGCAGCGCTACGGCAAGCCCAAGCGCATTATCATTGCGGCCGTCATTGCCAGCCCCGAGGGGGTGGAGCATCTCCATAACGAGATTCCGGAGGCAGAACTATGGCTGGGCGCCCTGGATGAGCGCCTGAACGAGCAAGCCTACATTGTGCCGGGCCTGGGCGATGCCGGTGATCTGTCGTTCGGGGAAAAAAGGTGAGAAAAATCCAAAAAGTAATTTCTTAAGAAATACAACGGGCATTTCTTTTTTCGTTAGAGTTATACAGAATGATTCTA
The DNA here is from genome assembly GCF_001078055.1 of Rufibacter radiotolerans. Lineage (NCBI taxonomy): Bacteria > Pseudomonadati > Bacteroidota > Cytophagia > Cytophagales > Hymenobacteraceae > Rufibacter > Rufibacter radiotolerans. The sequence continues at coordinate 4,802,242 of NZ_CP010777.1, forward strand.
ACTAAAGGGTCCTGAGGCTGTTGTATTCTTGTATCTGCGTGTAATTTGTCTATTTTGCCCGTATTACCTTTTAATTTTTAGGCAGTATGCTTGCAGCCGTAGCTAAATATATTTCTGTCTTTCTTCTGAGCTCAATTAAGTTTTTTGGCGGACCTATTGCGGGGGTTTCCATGGGGCTACCCTTTTGGGCTACCCTGGGCTTAACCATTGGAGGCATGATGACCAGCGTTTTCTTGTTCTCCATTATTGGGGCTGCGGTGCATGACCGGTACGTGGTAAGGCAAAAAGCCAAAAACAAACCCATGTTCAGTAAGAAAAACCGCCGGATTGTCTCTGTCTGGACCAAGTTCGGCATGTCTGGCATCGCGTTTCTCACCCCCATCCTGTTTACGCCCATTGTGGGGACTGTCCTGGCCACCGTATTAGGCGTCTCTAAAAGCCGAATCTGGCTGCATATGCTCTGGAGCGCCGTTTTCTGGGGCTTCGCGGTGACGTTAACCTTGTTTAAACTCAGCCACCTGCCTTTCCTGCAGTTTCTTCAAAGATAAATTGCTGGTTGTTGTTTGTTCTTTTCAGCCTGAGAAGGTAAAACAGAAGAGCCGCTTAGTTTCCTAAGCGGCTCTTCTGTTTTACAGGTGTTTTAAGGAAAACAGCCTCAAAACACGTTTTAGCTATTAAAACAATTAACAACTAGCAATCAACAATTACCTACTCTTGCGCTTGCTGCCACCGCCGGCTTTGGTTTTCTTCCAACCGGCTTTCTTGGCATCGCGGGTTTTTTCGCCTTTGCCTTTGTTCTCGTAGTTGGGCCGGGCTTTCTTCTCATGGAAGGCGCCCTTAAAGTCAGGGTCGTCGCGGCGTTTCTGGAGATCCAGCTCTTTGTTGATTTCCTGCTGCTCCTCAAAAGACGTTTTATGGATTTCCACCTGCTCGGGCATGGGAGCCCTGGGGATCTTCATCTTTATGAGTTGCTCAATGCGGTGGATATGGTGCATCTCGGCCTCATTGGCGAACGTAATGGAGGCCCCCTTTTGCTCGGCCCGGCCCGTCCGGCCAATGCGGTGCACGTAATCTTCATAGATAATGGGCACGTCAAAGTTGATCACGTGGCTCACATCCTGGATGTCAATGCCGCGGGCGGCCACATCTGTCGCCACCAGGTACCGCACTTCCCCGTCTCTGAACGCCTCAACGGCATTAATGCGGGTGTTCTGGCCTTTGTTTCCGTGTACCACGCGTACGCCACCACTGCCTTTGCGGTCCAGGAAGGAGCTCACGTTGTCGGCGTTGGTTTTGCTGCGGGTAAAGATCATGACGCGGTTAAACGTCTCCCTGTCCCGGAACAGATGCTCCATGAGGGCAATCTTGGTTCTAAGGTTGGGCACCTGGTACAGAATCTGGGTCACGGTCTCTACCGGCGTGGCCTGCGGCGTTACCTCTACCTTCATCGGGAATTCCAGGAACTCCTCAGACAACACCAGTACTTTCTGGTGCATGGTAGCCGAGAAAAGGAGGTTCTGGCGCTTGCGCGGAATAATCTCCAGAATCTGGCGGATCTGGGGCATAAAGCCCATGTCCATCATTTTGTCGGCCTCGTCCAGCACCAGGGTTTTCAGTTCCTTCAGGTGAAGTTCGCCTTTGCGGTATAGGTCTACCAGCCGACCTGGGGTGGCCACGATGATATCTACGCCTTCGCGTATGCGGTCAATCTGGGTTTTGGGGCCCACGCCACCGTAAATACCTACGGTTCTGAGGTCGGTGTAGTGGCTCAGGTTGTGCACAGCCTCCTCTATCTGCATCACCAGTTCGCGGGTAGGGGCCAGAATGAGGGCGCGGGGGTGTTTGCCCTGCGCGTATTTCACTTTCATGAGCAAGGGTAGCACGTAGGCAGCAGTCTTACCCGTGCCCGTCTGCGCGATGCCCATCACGTCATGCCCGGCCATGGCTAGGGGAATGGTCTGTACCTGGACCGGCGTAGGCTTAGTGAAGCCAGAATCGGCCACAGCTGTCAATAACTGTTTGTTCAGCTTAAAATCCTCAAATGAGGGCAAAGCAATCTCTTCTTCCTGCTCGGTTTCTTCCTCCTGGTCTATAGCTTCCTCATCCGTTTCATCGGTAGGGTTTTGCTCGGGTTGAGCGGGTATAGGCGCATCCTGCTCCGGGGCAGAATTTTTGTTTTCTTCTTCTATCATTACAGCAAAGGTACGGATTTGAATTTTGATGTCTTTCCTCCTGAGAGATAATACGTTTTGGAGCCGTTTTTGGGAAAACAGGGGAAAAATGAAAAGCTGAATATTTTTCTTATCTTCCTCAAAAGACGAATTCAAATAATTTATGCTAGAAGATTTTAAAGACTCAGTTAATTCAGTTTTAAAAGAGAGGCTAGTTAGTCCCGTATTCGGAGCTTTTGCTATCTCTTGGAGTATCATTAACTACGAGTTGATATATTATGTTTTAACGGTTGATAGCAAAGTGCCGGTACAAACTAGGCTCAGTTTTGTAAAGGAGAATTACATTGACATTGATTATAACTTTTGGCAGCCTCTTGCCTTTAGTTTGCTCATGCTCCTGCTTTTTCCTGTTAGCTCAGGGTTGGTTGCTATATTCAAGATTTGGATAGATTCAATTGTTAAGAAATTATCCTTTAAAGTGCAAAAGACTATACCTATTCCTCATGATGATGCAATTGCTTTATATGAGAGAATCGAAAAGGAGGAAGAGAGGAGAGACCGGCTTTTTAAAGAGAAGGAGGCAAAGATTATAGCACTAAATACTCAATTAGAGGAAGGTAAAGGGTTGTTTGAACTGACTGTAAGTAATTTGCGGGATAGTTTTGGAGAAAAAATTAATATGCAGCTGCATCAGATTGAAGAACTTCATAAATCTAGAAACGAGGAAATCAAGCAAAGAGGTATAGCTGAAAAAGAATTAAGAAAGATGCACAGGTTGTATTCTGCTAAGATTAAGATATTAGAATCAATAAAGCCTCAACTTTTCCCAGATAAGCTTTCTTATTTAGAAAGTGTAATGAACATGATTTTAAATCAACCATTTCCCCTTAATGTTTTCTTTACTCTAATAAATGATATGCCATTAGATGAAAAAGTAAGACCAATTCCTGCTGAAGTTACTGATGAAGATTCATTGCAATATTTAGAGGAAAGAGGATTAATTGTTTTTGATGAGAAGTCTTATAGCTTGACTCAACTTGGGGAGCAAATAAGGACTTTACTTGTTTTAAGCGATGTGGCATTTGTTAAGATACCAAAAGGAACAATAAAAGAGATTTGATTTAGCTGCTCGGTTTCAGAAAAAAACTTCAAAACCACGACACTTCTGCCTTGCGGTTTTATCTTAGCACCATGAACAGCATCCTTATCAAGAACGCCCAACTCGTGAACGAAGGCCGCATCATGACCGCCGATGTGCTGGTGAAAGACGGCTATATTTATAACATCGGGCAGAACCTGAACATAGTGGCAGACAAGGTCATAGACGCCAAAGGCCAGTACCTGCTGCCCGGCATCATTGATGACCAAGTGCATTTCCGGGACCCGGGCCTTACCCACAAGGGAGACTTGTACACAGAACCAAGGGCCGCGGTGGCCGGGGGCGTGACTACCTTCATGGAGATGCCCAACACCGTTCCCAACGCCACCACCCAGGAATTGCTGCAGCAGAAATACGACACCGCCGCCCAGCAATCCTTGGCCAACTACTCCTTCTTTATGGGCGGCACCAATGATAACCTGGAGGAGATCCTGAAGACCGACCCCCGCACCGTCTGCGGCATAAAGCTGTTCATGGGCTCCAGCACGGGCAACATGCTGGTAGACAACGTGCACACCCTGGAGGAGATTTTCAAGCAAAGCCCCATGCTCATTGCCACCCACTGCGAGGATGAGGCCACCATCAGAGCCAACATGCAGCGCGCCACGGAGCAGTACGGCGAGGACATTCCCATGAGTGCCCACCCCCAGATCAGAAGCGTGGAAGCCTGCTACAAATCCTCCAGCATGGCGGTGGAGCTGGCCAAAAAGCACAACACGCGCCTGCACATCCTGCATATCAGCACCCAGGAAGAGTTGGAGCTGTTCAGAAAAGATATTCCGCTGGAGCAGAAACGCATCACCGCCGAGGTCTGCGTGCATCACCTCTGGTTTGACGCCGCGCAGTATGAAACGCTGGGCGCCCAGATCAAATGCAACCCCGCCATTAAAGAAGCCCGGCACAAAGAAGCCCTGTTCCAAGGCTTGCTAGACAACCGACTGGACATCATCGCCACCGACCACGCCCCGCACACCTGGGAAGAGAAACAGGCGGGAACCTACAAAGCTGCACCTTCGGGCTTGCCGCTGGTACAGCACTCCTTGCAGGTGATGCTGGCTTTCCATAAACAGGGTAAAATCAGTCTGGAACGGGTAGTAGAGAAAATGTGCCATGCCCCGGCCATCTGTTTTGAAGTTGAGAAGCGTGGGTTCCTGCGTGAAGGCTACTGGGCTGACCTGGTTTTGGTAGACCTGGAACAAAGCCAGACGGTGGCCAAAGACAATATTTACTATAAGTGTGGCTGGTCACCGTTGGAAGGGCAGGAACTACCAGGCGTGGTGACGCATACCATCGTCTCTGGGCATTTGGCTTATAAGAATGGGGCTTTTGATGAGAGTAAGAAAGGGGAGAGGGTGTTGTTTAGCAGGTAGGCCGTTCTATATTTCAGTCTATGAGTGAAATGAAATACTTATTTACCTTGATTTTAGTGCTTTTTGTAGCCTTCCTCACTAGGGCGCAAGTAGCTATTATCAATGACAAGGATGGTTTCACTAATGTAAGGAAAGAGCCAAATGCCCAGTCTTCCATAATTCACAAAATCACCAACAATAAAGTTTTTTGGTATGACTTAGAGCAAGCTCAAGATGGCAGTGATTGGGTTAAGGTTTATATCCCCACTGATGCCTTCAGCTTAAAAACCAGAGAGAATGATTACATAGAGGGGTTTATTCATACCTCCAGACTTCAACCGCTAGAGCAAATTAAAAGCTATAAAGGTTCAGACTTTAGTTTCAAGTATGTAATTGAGCCTTTTAAACTTGGTGGCCGAAGCGTAGAAAAGCAAGATGGTAAATGGGTGAAAGCCATTGGCGGGAGGAACGTTTGGGGCACAGACGGCAATTTTCCAAAGATTCAAGTCAAAGGCATTCAGGTAAACGTTGCAGGGAAAGCAATTCCAATTGGCAAGGCCCTGTATGCAGATATTTATGAATGCACTAATGATTTTAAGGTTTACAAGAGCGCAGATACCTATTTTGTCTACCAATGGAATAGTGATGGCGCCGGTGCTTACCAAGTGGTCTGGGTTTTTACCAAAGCAGGCTTAAAGCAAAGATTTGTGGGGTCAATGATTTAAAGAAAATTATTATCCAGAATACTCAAATATCCTCTTGAGACAGAGAGTTTTGAAGAGGCTTGCAAGGCCGCTCAATATAACTTTCAATAAAAATTAAAGCAAAATACTTGCACTCAATGCTCAAATGCGCTAATTTTGTTCTCAAATTACACGGTGGTCGTAGTTCAGCTGGTTAGAGCACCAGATTGTGATTCTGGAAGTCGTGGGTTCGAACCCCATCGATCACCCAAAAAGCTCCTGAGAAATCAGGGGCTTTTTTTGTTTTAGGCCTGTTTTTCAGAAAACGGGACTAAAACGGAAAGAACTTTGGTTTAAGGCAGCGGTAAGGCCTTTGGTGCTTTATGGCTGCAACAGGTAAGAACTCTAATAAAGAAAGCACATGAGTCTATTAGTTATTGGATCAGTAGCGTTTGATGCACTGGAAACCCCCTTCGGGAAACGGGAAAAAATCATCGGCGGCGCCGGCACCTTCATTTCTATGTCTGCCTCCAACTTTGTGCAGCCCGTGAACCTGGTGTCTGTGGTGGGCGGCGACTTCCTGAAGTCTGACATTGCCATGCTGGAAGGCAAGGGCATCAACACCGAAGGCCTTCAGGTGAAGGAAAACGAGAAGTCGTTCTTTTGGTCTGGCCGCTACTTCAATGATATGAACAGCCGTGAAACCCTGGTGACAGAGCTGAACGTGCTAGGCGATTTCGACCCGATTATCCCCGAAAGTTACCAAGACTGCCAGTACCTTATGCTGGGCAACCTGGCCCCCCAAGTACAGCGCCAGGTGATTGAGCGCCTCAAAAACCGCCCTAAACTGGTGGTCATGGACACCATGAACTTTTGGATGGACATTGCCCTGAATGAATTGATCCAGACCATTGGCATGGTAGACGTCCTGAGCATCAATGACGAGGAAGCCCGCCAACTGAGCAAGGAATACTCATTAGTGAAAGCCGCCAAGAAAATCATGGCCATGGGGCCGAAGTACCTGATCATCAAAAAAGGCGAGCACGGCGCCCTGTTGTTCCACCAGGAAGAAGTGTTCTTCGCGCCGGCTTTGCCGCTGGAAGAAGTGTTTGACCCCACCGGCGCCGGCGACACCTTTGCCGGAGGCTTCATTGGTTACCTGGCCAGCACAGATGACATCAGCTTTGAAAACATGAAACGCGCCGTGATCCATGGGTCGGCTATGGCCTCTTTCTGCGTAGAGCAGTTCGGCACTGAGCGTTTGGTAGACCTGCAGCCAGATGAGATTGTCACCCGCGTACTGGAGTTCGTGAAACTGGTGAACTTCCAGCCGGAAAGGGTATAAGTTGTTTTAAGGCTGTTTTCCAGAAAACGGCCTCAAAATAGAGATTGAAAAAGCCAGCGGGCTACTCCTGAAAATGGGTGGCCCGCTGGCTTTTTGGCTTTAGAGAAAGGAAAATAGGCAGGCATAAACCCAATACCGGTAATTTCCTTTAACTTTTCGTCTGGGTTAAAAACTAAGACCCAACCATAGAATGGAGAAGAAACAAAATACAGTGATGGCCTTGGCCATGGGCGCGCTTATATTCCTGACGCTGGAGGTGGCGGTGTATTACAGCCTGGTAACCTGGCTCATCCCTACAGACCCAGAGGTAGAAGCCGCTGGTGGTTCTATTGTGCGCAACTGGAACAAGGTCATGTACTTCATTCTGGTGTATATGGGCGTAGTGGTAGGAGCTTTGTTGATAGCCAGCTCACAGGTGCCAAGGGGCTATAGAGGGCACGTCATGTTCTGGTTTTACCTCTCGTTGCCCATGCTCCTCGTACTCCTGATGCTGGCTTTTAGCTGACCCATTGGTATACTTTTACCACGAGGTCTCGTATAGAGGGTATCACTTAACTAAAAGGAGGCTTTATGAGCAGCGATAAAAAGAATAACTCCAATACGAAAGGCGAGAAAGATGCGGTAGGAAAAGGTTTAGAAGACCAAACCCAGCAGCATGCCAACAAGAAGTTTGACCCCACCCATCAAACCCAGAACGACCCGGTAGACAAAGGCCTGCAGGCCGATGACGCCAAGGTGCAGAACCCTAACCGGAATCTGGCCAAAGGCGGTAACCCAAGCCGGGAAGACATTCCGCAGGGGTACGGCAACAAGGGCAACCGCCCGCGCAGTAACCCATCTGACAACCAAGTGGACAGAGGTAAATAAGATTTACTATTGCTGATAAAGCACTAAAAAGCGAAGGCTGCCTTACTCAAGGCAGCCTTCGCTTTTTTATAGGGTTTTGATAAGCTTTAGGCCTAGATATAAATCCTATTCTTCACTCAGAACTCAAGACTACCTCATCATGTGCTTATAAATCATTTCAGACACGGTGGCCATGGCGGCAATGCCAGCCGGCTCATCCTGCAGTTCCTTAGATAAGAGTACCAGTACATACTGGCGGCCATCTGGCAGAAAAACAATGCCAGAATCATGGCGCACGCCAGTAATCCAGCCGGTTTTGTGGGCCACCTTCACGTCTGTAGGCAGTTTAGACGGTATAATATCCTTGAACTTCTGGTCCAGCAGGATCTTGACCATTTCCTGAGAGGCTTTTTTAGACACGGCCTTTCCCTGGGCTATGTGCTGGAACAGCACCATCAGGTCATACGCGGTGGCGGTGTTGTTCAGGCCTTGGCGGTAGGCTTTGGTGTCTTCCACGCCCCGCAGCACCTGCATGTCCTTCATGCCCAAGCTGCGCATGGTCTGGGTCACGTTCTTAGCGTCCAGCTTCTCTATGACTATGTTGGTGGCCAGGTTACTGCTCTGGATGATCATGCGGTAAAGCAAATCATACAGGGTGCGTTTCTGCCCCAAAAGTCTATGCAGTTCCTGGTCGCTGTCATCCTCGGCGGCAATGCTATAGAGGCTGCCGTCCACAATACTTTTAAACTCGTTTTTGACCAAGATAGAATCCGTGATGGAAAACTTTCCTTCGGCGGCTTGCTTATAGGCTTCCAGAAGCACCGGGGTTTTCATGGTGCTGGCCGCGTGGAAGGACGTGTGCTCATTGATCAGCAGTTCCTCACCGGTTTTCAGGTCTTTGAACGCCACGGCAAAAGTGCCCTTCTGCTTGCTGAGTTCAGTGGTGATCTGTTCTTTTAAGCTGTTCATTCTGGCTTGTTGTTTGGTTGCCGTACAGCCACATAGCCAAATGGCCAGCGCTAAAAAGGTAAGCCTGGTGCTCATATATTATTGGGTTTGCCTGTAAGTTAAAGAAGGGCAGCTGAAATACCAGAACCCTACAAAAGCGTTTTAAGCCTGTTTTTTCAAAAACAGGCTTAAAACGCAAGGACCGCCTAAAACTCCTGCTTCAGCCAGGCCCTGAAATTAGCCTGCTGTTCAGGGCTAGCCTCTGGCTTTTTGCGCACATTATATTGCGGAAGGTGCAGCAGGCCATCTGGGGCTAGCCGTACCGTCTGTAGTTTCTTCTGCCTAAACAAGGTAAGTTCAATAGGTTCTGGCTTGGCCAGCAGGTTCACCAAGTTGCCATTCTCTACTTTGCGGCCGTTCACGGCAATGAGCTCGTCTTCTACAGCCATTACCGCCGCGGCAGGTGAGCCCGGGGCAACGTAACCAATAGCGGCGGCCGCCGGAAGGGCAGGGTTCACCTTAAATCCATAAAAGCTCTCATACGGCAACGCAGACGGCAGTTTCTCCAGCGTGCACCCCACGTAGTCTAGGGCCGGGGCCAGCCACTTCTCAAAGGAAACCGTCCCGAAGATCATCTCCCGGAAGTAATCCTCCAACGGAATGCCGGCCACCTGCTGGGCCAGATCCTGATAGTCTTCCTCGCGGTAGCCCCTGCCAGTTTGCCCAAATTCCTGCCATAGGCGGCGCATCACCTCGTCCAGGGACCGGCGGTTCTGGGTGGCCCTTCGTATCTCCAGGTCCAGCACCAGCGCGGCAATACAGCCCTTGTGGTAGATGCTCACCTTACGGTCGGGCACGCCGGGTTTGTAGCCGTCCAGCCAGGTGTCAAAAGAAGAATCGGCTACAGAGAGGTGTTGTTCTCCCTGGTCTACGGTGTGCTTTTTGAGAACGGTGTTCAGTTCCTGAAAGTATTGGTCAGCGGTAAAGACGCCACCACGGGCCAGCAGGTAATCCCCGTAATAGGTAGTCACGCCCTCGGCCACATAGCCGGTCCTGAAGTAATTCTCCTGGGTGAAATTGTAGGGCTGCAGCTCTATAGGACGTATTTGCTTGATGTTCCACGTGTGAAAAAGCTCATGGCAGCTAACGCCCAGCAGCTCTTTATACAGCGCCGGCGACATCAATAACTCGGCGGGGCCGAGGGTGATGACCGTGGAATTGAGGTGCTCTACCCCGTGGTAGTGCTGATAAGGCAGAATGATGTTCAGGAAATGGTAGTCGGGCACCGGGAACGTTTCAAACAGCGCCAGCTGCTCCCGGGTAAAGGCCCTGAAGTGCGGGATAAGTTGCTCCCAGTTAGGCTGGCACTCGCCCTGGAACCAGACATGGAACGGAATGCCCTGCTCCTCATACACCTGGTGCTGCAAGGTGGCGCTGGCAATAAACGGCGAATCTGCCAGTTGGTCAAAGTTCTGGGCCTGCAGGGTCTTGGGCGCTACGGTTGGTAATCCGCAGGCAATCTGCCAGTGGTCTGGAATGGCCATGGAAACCAGGCAGGGCTCCTGTTCCTGGCCCTCGGCGGTGAGCAGGCAGTTCACGGGGTTCACGTAGAGAAAATCCTCGGCCAGCCAGGACCCGCCGGCGTCCATCTGCCGCGCATAGAAGTTGTAGTGCACGTGTACCTGCGCCTGGCCCTGGGTCTCTACCTGCCAGCGGTCCTTGCTGACTTTGCGGCAGGGCAGGGGTGTGCCCTCTGGCGTAACCACCCTGAAATCCTGCAGCTTCTGCGCGAAGTTCTGGAGCTCATACCGGCCGGGGCGCCAGGCGGGCAATTGCAGGTACAGCTCTGGCGTGTTGATATTCTCTAATACCGTCCGGATTTGGAGATAGCCGGAGAGGGGATTCTGGGCGGAAAGGTGGTAGTGTAACATGTAAACGTAGTAACGGAAGCTGCCTTACAGGGAAAGTGGCTGGAAGTTGCAATATTTTGGGTTCTCTGTCAACTGCCCAAAGGGGGCAAGGCCTTGTGCTATGTATAACATCTCCTTTTGAACGAAGATTGGCCTGCCGCGTTAAGCCAAGTAGGCTAGCCGTAAGTAAATGGTTATCTGTGATTTTAACTAAACCATGAATGTAACAGAAGAAAAGGAGGTGTCTCTTAAAAATCAAAGGAAGAAGGAGAAAGAGAGCGCGAAGAAACAGGAAAAGAAAACCGCTAAGCTAGAGGCTATCATAGCCAAAGAGCGTCTGAGCGGACTTACCAACATGTACCGCACCGCTGCCAGAAACCATGTTTCTTATATTGCCATAGGAGACCGCCGCGCCAACATTCTCATTAGTATTTGCACGCTTGTTATCTCTGTTATTTTTACGTTTTACCTGCGCAAGTTTGAAGACATCAGCACGTACCTTATACCTGGGGTTACGTTGATCATCACCTGTACCATCACCTTGGTGCTGGCCATTTTCTCTACCCGGCCAGACCGCACCCGGGGCTATTATACCTTAGATGAGGTGGCCAGCAAAGACGTGAACCTGCTTCATTTCGAGAACTTCCACAGAATGTCTATTAAGGAATATGAACAGGCCATGGACAAGTTACTGGAGAGCGGCACGCGTTCGCGCCACGCCCTTATGCGTGATTTGCACGGGTTAGGGGTCTCGGTTGCCCGCAAATACCATTACTTGCGCATGGCCTATAACGTGATGATGGTGGGCTTTGTCTTAACCGTAGTAGCGTTCTTTGCGGTCATCCTAGGGCACATGTAGACGATTGGGAGCCATTTGGAAGGCCTGCCGTTTTGGGCCTGTTTTCCTAAAAACAGGCCCAAAACGGCAGGTTTTAGCCAAGCAGGTGCAGCGCAGCTTTCAGAAAAGTGGGGTAACGTGCAAATAATCAAATTAAAATAGCAGCATTGGTTTGATTTTTCAGAATTGATGTCTAATTTTGCAACCCTTAATATAATGTTTAGTGTAAGATGAAAAGAACATTCCAACCTTCGCAACGCAAAAGAAGAAATAAGCACGGCTTCCGCTCAAGAATGGAAACTGCCAATGGTCGTAGAGTATTAGCTAGCAGAAGAGCTAAAGGCCGTCACAAACTGACCGTTTCTGACGAAAGAAGACACAAAGCCTAATTTTTCTGAGTAGCTCGCTGCAAGGCGCCTCGCGAATGGGTACCTTCACTGAACATTCTGCAGAAGAGCCACCGATTTCTTATAGATTTCCAAAAGAAGAACGTTTACGGAGCAAAAAGCTGATTGAACAGCTGTTCCGTGAAGGTTCTTCTTTTAATTCGTATCCCCTGCGTTTTGTGGCACTCCACGTGCCCGAAGCCTCTGAGCCCCCGGTTCAGGTGTTGGTTTCTGTCTCCAAAAGAAACTTCAAGAAGGCCGTTGACCGTAACCGGCTCAAGCGCCAGATAAAAGAGGCCTACCGGTTGTCAAAACCCACTATTACTCAGCTAAACACGCAGGGTGGTACCTGGTACATTGGGGTTTTGTACATCGGCAAAGAAAAAAATCCTTTCAATACTATCCATAAAAAACTAAATTCCGGATTGGAGCGTTTGTTTACTAAATAGCCTTCCCCTTTTTTTTGTTTTTACTGGTCTGGATATGTTGAAGAAATCTTTTGCCGGCCTCTTAGTGGCTGGCGCGGCGTGGGGCCTTTTCTCCTTTACTTCCGGCACTTCTGAGCGCTATTTTGACATAGCCAAGAACCTGGACATCTTCGCTACCCTTTTCAAAGAGGTGAACACGTATTACGTAGATGATGTGGCACCCACCAAACTGGTGCGCACGGGTATTGACGCCATGCTCAAGTCTCTGGACCCCTACACCAACTACATTCCCGAAGACGATATTGAGGATTTCCGCACCATGACCACCGGGCAGTACGGCGGTATTGGCGCCCTGGTGGGCAAGCGCGAAGGTCGTACCATTATCTCTTTGCCGCATGAGGGCTCCCCGGCCCAGAAGGCTGGCCTGATCATAGGCGACGAGATCCTGAAGATAGATGGCGTAGACCTTTCCAAGAAAACCGACGGTGATGTAAGCAAGCTGCTCAAGGGCCAGGCCGGTACGGTGGTGAAGCTGGAGATCAAGCGCTTTGGCGAGGAGAAGCCTATGCAGGTGGAACTGACCCGCGCTAACATCCAGATCAACAATGTTCCTTATTATGGCATGGTCACCCCAGAGATTGGCTACCTGCAGTTGTCTGGCTTTATGGTAGACGCGGGCCGCGAGGTGCGCAATGCCGTGGCTAAACTGAAGGAGCAAGGAGCCAAAAAGGTAATCCTAGACCTGCGCGACAACCCGGGCGGCCTCTTGAACGAGGCAGTCAACATCTCCAATCTCTTTCTGCCCCGCGGCAATGACATTGTAAGCACCAAAAGCAAAGTAGCCGACTGGAACAAAATGTACAAAGCCCTGGATGAGCCTTTGGACCTACAGATGCCTATTGCGGTGTTGACCAACTCCAACAGTGCCTCGGCGGCAGAGATTGTGGCCGGAGCGTTGCAGGATTATGACCGCGGCGTACTGGTTGGGGAGAGAACCTTCGGCAAAGGCCTGGTGCAGATGACCCGTCCGCTTTCCTATAACTCGCAATTAAAAGTAACCACAGCCAAATACTACATCCCCAGCGGGCGGTGTATTCAGGCCATTGATTATGCCCACCGCGCGGCAGATGGCTCTTTGCACAAAACCCCAGACTCTTTACGCGTGGCCTTTAAGACTGCCAGCGGAAGAGTGGTGTATGACGGCGGTGGCATTAGCCCAGACATTGAAGTGAAAGAGCAGCCGATGCCAGACATCATCCGGAAACTGGTCTCCAAAAACTATATCTTTGATTACGCCACCCGGTTCAGGGCGTCCAATCCTACCATTGGTGGTGCCAAGGACTTTCATCTCTCAGATGCGGAGTACCAGAAGTTCGTGGCCTTTCTCAACGGCAAGGACATCTCTTATTCCACAGATGTGGAGAAGGCCCTGGAGAACATGATTAAGAAAGCCAAGGAAGACAAACACTATGATGAGGTAAAGGCAGACATTGAGCAAATCCAGAAGAAGGTAGCCACCAATAAGAGCAATGACCTTCTCCGGTTCAAGCCTGAGATCAGAGAGATGCTGGAGCAGGAGATTGTGTCTAGGTATTATCTGCAAAAAGGATTAGTGGAAGCTACCTTCAATGATGATAAGAATATTCTGGCGGCTGTTGATGTCCTGAATAACCCCGCTAAATACCAGGGTCTCCTGACCACCGGCAAAAAGTAGAAAGTACTCCTTATATATAAGGACACTCTATATATATAGTATAGTAAGGGCAACTGGTAACCAGTTGCCCTTTTGTTTTAGAATAGCGTAGCTTTGTAGAGTAATGGCGGCATCGCCTTTTTAATACATGGCCTACATCCTTTCCTTAGAAACCTCTACCACTGTTTGCTCAGTAGCGCTGCACCAAGACCAACAGTTGTTGTCTTATTCTGAACTGCAGATGGAGAAATCACATTCCTCGCATATCACAGTCATGGTGCAGCAGGTAATGGAGTATGCCGGTGTAAGTTTAGAGCAACTGAGTGCGGTGGCCGTGTCGGGTGGCCCGGGGTCTTACACTGGGTTGCGTATAGGATCAGGCACCGCCAAAGGGCTTTGCTTTTCCCTGGATAAACCTTTGATTGCAGTAGATACGCTGTCAGCTATGGCGCAGCAGATCATTGCCGTTACCCCTCACCCGGAACGCTACCTGTTCTGCCCCATGATAGATGCGCGCCGGTCAGAAGTCTACACCTGTCTACTTACCCATGAACTGGAGATGCGACTTCCGGTGGAGCCAGTTATTCTGGAGCTTTCCAGTTTTGCCCCGGAATTGGAAAAACAGCCCATAATCTTCTTCGGGAGTGGGGCGGCAAAAGCCCAGGAACTATTGGCTTCTCACCCGAACGCTTTTTATCTGAGCAATGTTAAACCTACAGCCAAAGCCATAGGTGAACTAGCCAGGGAAAAGTGGCAGGCAGCAGCATTTGAGAACGTGGCCTATTATGAGCCGTTCTATTTAAAAGAAGTATACATCACAAAGCCGCAAGGGAAATAGAGATGGAAGAATTTGTAAACCGAGTAGCCAATAGTGGGCTTGTTACCCTTAACCTGGAAGAGTACCTACACCCCGGGGAAAGAGTAGTCTATGATATAAAGGATAACCTCTTCATGGAGCTGATGCTGCGGGAGAAAGATTTCCGGGCTTTTGTAAAAGAGCATGACTGGTCACAGTACGAAGGAAAGAACGTGGCTATCATTTGTTCCACAGAGGCCATTGTGCCTACCTGGGCTTATATGTTATTGGCAAGTAAGCTGCAGCCATATGTGAACCGGTATGTGTTTGGCGATTTAAAGGCGTTGGAGCAGGCCCTGTTACAAGATGCTATCTCTAAAATCAACGCCGAAGACTACAAGGACGCTAAGGTGGTAATCAAAGGTTGCGGTCAGATCCCGGTGCCAACCTATGCCTATGTAGAGATAATGCAGAAGCTATTACCGGTAGTAAGTAGTATCATGTATGGAGAACCTTGCTCTACAGTACCTATATATAAGAAGCCCAAAGAGAAAACAGCGGTAGCGGAATAAAGGGAAACGGTCATTATATATACCTTTAAGGGGAGAAGAGGCATCATACCCTGGGCTCCCCTATTTTTTTGAAAAAAATATCTCTTCCGGAACTTCTTGGGTATGAACACGGTTACCTCCAAGCGCCCCGGGGGAAAGGCTGCTTGGGAAGGAGACTTCGGAGCGGCCTATTGCGGATATCAAAAGCTTTCGTACCTTTGCACTCCCTTCCACGGAGGGGTTTTCCGAGCCAGCAGGGCGAAGATGAAAGAGGAAAAAAATCTTTAGAAAGTGTTGCACAGAAAAGGATCTTCCTTACCTTTGCACTCCCTTCCAGCGAGGGTCCCGGAAGCCGAAAGGGCGGACGGGAAAGAGAAAAAAAACTTCATCGATCGCTTGCGGAAAGGGAACTTGTTCTTACCTTTGCAGCCCCTTCCGGAAGGAAGCCTCTTACGCCGGCAGGGCGGGAGAGGGAGAAAAAAAAGTTTAAGATAATTGCTTGCAAAGCGAAAGATGTTTCTTACCTTTGCACCCGCTTCTGGAGGGAAGGAACCTAAGCCGGCAGGGCGAGGGGATAAAAAAAGAGAAAAAAAGTTGCCTGGGGGCTTGGAGACGAAGAAATTCTCCTTACCTTTGCAGCCCCTACCGGAAGGGAGGGAAACGGTAAGCGTTGTTTACCGCTAGTCACTAACGACAGGTTAGTGGGAGGTTCTTTGAGTGAATGGGAAAGATAGGAAAACAAGGCAGACACCCTGGTGTCTGTCTAGGAAGAGAAGCAAGCGTATCGGCGGTCGACGTCTTTACAACATCGACTGTCTTTATTATTATTAATTGAGACCAGTCAAACGAATCTACTACAATGGAGAGTTTGATCCTGGCTCAGGATGAACGCTAGCGGCAGGCCTAATACATGCAAGTCGAACGGGGTAGCAATACCCAGTGGCGCACGGGTGCGTAACGCGTATGCAACCTACCTTGAACTGGGGGATAGCCTTCCGAAAGGGAGATTAATACCGCATAAGACAACTTGAGGGCATCTGAGGGTTGTTAAAGATTTATCGGTTCAAGATGGGCATGCGTGCCATTAGCTAGTTGGCGGGGTAAGGGCCCACCAAGGCGACGATGGCTAGGGGGTCTGAGAGGATGGTCCCCCACACTGGCACTGAGATACGGGCCAGACTCCTACGGGAGGCAGCAGTAGGGAATATTGGGCAATGGGCGGAAGCCTGACCCAGCCATGCCGCGTGCAGGATGAAGGCCTTCTGGGTTGTAAACTGCTTTTATCAGGGAAGAAAACACCCATGCGTGGGGAACTGACGGTACCTGAGGAATAAGCACCGGCTAACTCCGTGCCAGCAGCCGCGGTAATACGGAGGGTGCAAGCGTTGTCCGGATTTATTGGGTTTAAAGGGTGCGTAGGCGGCCCATTAAGTCAGTGGTGAAAGCCCGGGGCTCAACCCCGGAACCGCCATTGATACTGGTGGGCTTGAGTATGGACGAGGTTGGCGGAATTGAGGGTGTAGCGGTGAAATGCTTAGATACCCTCAAGAACACCGATTGCGTAGGCAGCTAACTAGGCCATAACTGACGCTGAGGCACGAAAGCGTGGGGAGCGAACAGGATTAGATACCCTGGTAGTCCACGCCGTAAACGATGATTACTCGATGTCGGCGACAGACTGTCGGCGTCTTAGCGAAAGCGTTAAGTAATCCACCTGGGGAGTACGCCCGCAAGGGTGAAACTCAAAGGAATTGACGGGGGCCCGCACAAGCGGTGGAGCATGTGGTTTAATTCGATGATACGCGAGGAACCTTACCTAGGCTAGAATGCGCGTGACGGTACCGGAGACGGTACTTCCCTTCGGGGCACAAAGCAAGGTGCTGCATGGCTGTCGTCAGCTCGTGCCGTGAGGTGTTGGGTTAAGTCCCGCAACGAGCGCAACCCCTATCCCTAGTTGCCAGCACGTCAAGGTGGGGACTCTAGGGAGACTGCCTCCGCAAGGAGTGAGGAAGGCGGGGACGACGTCAAGTCATCATGGCCCTTACGCCTAGGGCTACACACGTGCTACAATGGCGCATACAGAGGGTCGCTACCTGGTGACAGGATGCCAATCTCAGAAAGTGCGTCTCAGTTCGGATCGGAGTCTGCAACTCGACTCCGTGAAGCTGGAATCGCTAGTAATCGCGTATCAGCAATGACGCGGTGAATACGTTCCCGGGCCTTGTACACACCGCCCGTCAAGCCATGGAAGTCAGGGAGACCTGAAGGCCGTCACCCACAAGGAGCGGCTTAGGGTAAAACTGGTAACTGGGGCTAAGTCGTAACAAGGTAGCCGTACCGGAAGGTGCGGCTGGATCACCTCCTTTCTGGAGACCGCCCGCCGAGGGCTCGCCTCCTTCCTCCTTTCTTTCCCTTTACTTAAAACCACAACAGACACTTACGGTTTTTTTAGGTCAGTACGGACACCTACCCCAAGTAGTAGGGCTTGTAGCTCAGGTGGTTAGAGCGCTACACTGATAATGTAGAGGTCCGTGGTTCGAGTCCACGCAGGCCCACACCATGGCGCACGGGGGATTAGCTCAGCTGGCTAGAGCGCCTGCTTTGCACGCAGGAGGTCAACGGTTCGACTCCGTTATTCTCCACTTCGCCTGACCTAAAGGAACAATAGAAAGCATCAATGCATTGGCAGGCACCGACAGGGTCTCTGCCGCACATGCCAGGGAGCACCTATAGCGATATAGGGGATACTTGGCGGGGGGTTCTTTGACATACTGGGAAGAGAGAAAACAAAAGTAGAGTACGCGCCGCATGAGCGATCATGCAGGCGGAAGAAAGTAAAGAAGGGCGCATGGAGGATGCCTAGGCTCTCAGAGGCGAGGAAGGACGCGATAAGCTGCGAAAAGCCCCGGGGATCGGCACATACGACTCGATCCGGGGATATCCGAATGGGGCAACCCGGCTGGTTGAAGACCAGTCACACCTTCGGGTGAGCGAACGCGGGGAACTGAAACATCTAAGTACCCGCAGGAAGAGAAAATAACAATGATTCCCTAAGTAGTGGCGAGCGAACGGGGAAGAGCCCAAACCAGGGCTGTCAAGGCAGCGCTGGGGTTGTAGGACCACGACGTGGGACCAAGAATTGAAGCTTAACTACCTGGGAAGGTAGGCCATAGAGGGTGATAGCCCCGTCAGCGCAAGCTTCTTGGCCCTAGTGGTATCCTGAGTAGGGCGGGACCAGAGAAATCCCGTCTGAATCCACCGGTACCATCCGGTAAGGCTAAATACTCCTGAGAGACCGATAGTGAACCAGTACCGTGAGGGAAAGGTGAAAAGAACCCCGAATAGGGGAGTGAAATAGAACCTGAAACCATGCGCCTACAAGCGGTCGGAGCCCCTTCGTGGGGTGACGGCGTGCCTTTTGCATAATGAGCCTACGAGTTACTCCTCCC